>NZ_JBHTUR010000050.1:0-1170 GCF_042793755.1 Nocardia sp. NPDC056564 | reverse complement strand
AGTGGTAGGAGTGGGATGACGTCGGGTGTGCCTGGTAGTGATCGGACTGATTGGTCTGGGTTGTTGCGGAGTGCGCAGGACGGGAAGTTGCGGTTGTTGCGGGTCGATGGGGAGGGGCTGGGGCGGCTCACGAGCGGGTGTGAGGTGTTCGTGGCCGATATCATGGGGTTGATCGACGCGGTCGGCAAGCATGTGCCCAAGGTGTTCGGGTGGGAATACGACAACACCACCGGTGACCACGCGCGCGGGGGCATCACCCCGGCGCCGTGCCGCACGAGCCTGGCCAGTATGGCGATGCTGTTCGAGAAGTTCGACCGTAAACTCACCATCGAACTGGTCGGGGTCCTGCAAAACCATCGGGCCATCGTCACCGACATGGGTAACACCTTCACCGCGGCCAACAAACGCTACGCCAGCACCGAAGGCGCGAACGCGAACACCTTCCAGCCCCCCACCACCGGCACACCCTGGTGGGACACCATCGCCACCTACAACTCCACCCCGGCCGCGGACTGGAAAGAAGGCCCCGGCCTGCCCACCACCGCCGGCTCGGGCGTCAGCTTCGACACCCGCGCCAAAACCGACATCGAGTCACTGATCGAATCCGGGAACTACTTCGGGCTCCTGGCCTTCGCCAACATCGCCGAAATGATCGCCAAGAACGGCGGCACCACCTTCTGGATCGCCGGGGAATGGAACGCCTTCGCCGAGATCTGGCGACGCTCGGCCCAGAAATTCACCGACACCATCGGCCACGTCTTCACCAACGGCTACTGGCAAGGCACCGGCGCCGACAACGCCATCGGATTCCTCGACAAATACAACACCGCCACCCAAACCCTGCACCGCGCCATGCTCGACATGTCCCACGTCATCGGCAACACCGCCAACTTCAACGCCTTCATCTGGTCCCACCTACCCCGCTACGACCAATTCACCTACAACACCGACCACACCGTCAAATACGTCAACAACAAACAAGCCACCTCCCACCTACCCCGCGTCCAAACCTTCTGGAACACCGGCGACGACACCTCCGCCAGCAAAGGCTACGTCACCGGCATCAAACAACTCGCCACCCTCATCCCCACCCTCCCCGACCCCAACACCCTCGCCCCCGCCACCCACACCACACCCACCGGAAACAACAACGAAACCAGCGGAAACGAC
>NZ_JBHTUR010000048.1:0-2561 GCF_042793755.1 Nocardia sp. NPDC056564 | reverse complement strand
GGCACGCTGTTGGGTATCTGAAGGTATGGCCGTAAGGCTGCCTTCTGTTGCCGGCCCCAGTGCACTCGTTCGTAAGAACGGGGTGATGGGTGGCTGGTCGTTGTTTGAGAACTGCACAGTGGACGCGAGCATCTGTGGCCAAGTTTTTAAGGGCGCACGGTGGATGCCTTGGCACCAGGAACCGATGAAGGACGTGGGAGGCCACGATAGTCCCCGGGGAGCTGTCAACCAAGCTTTGATCCGGGGGTTTCCGAATGGGGAAACCCGGCAGTCGTCATGGGCTGTCACCCGCTGCTGAACACATAGGCAGTGTGGAGGGAACGCGGGGAAGTGAAACATCTCAGTACCCGCAGGAAGAGAAAACAACCGTGATTCCGGGAGTAGTGGCGAGCGAAACCGGATGAGGCCAAACCGTATGCGTGTGAGACCCGGCAGGGGTTGCGCATGCGGGGTTGTGGGATCTCTCTTCCACGGTCTGCCGGCCGTGGGACGAGTCAGAAACCGTTGATGTAGGCGAAGGACATGCGAAAGGTCCGGCGTAGAGGGTAAGACCCCCGTAGTCGAAACATCAGCGGCTCGTTTGAGAGACACCCAAGTAGCACGGGGCCCGAGAAATCCCGTGTGAATCTGGCGGGACCACCCGCTAAGCCTAAATATTCCCTGGTGACCGATAGCGGATAGTACCGTGAGGGAATGGTGAAAAGTACCGCGGGAGCGGAGTGAAATAGTACCTGAAACCGTGTGCCTACAAGCCGTGGGAGCGTCGGAGCAAGGCTTGCCTTGTTCTCGTGACTGCGTGCCTTTTGAAGAATGAGCCTGCGAGTTTGCGGTGTGTTGCGAGGTTAACCCGTGTGGGGAAGCCGTAGCGAAAGCGAGTCCGAATAGGGCGGTTGAGTAGCACGCTCAAGACCCGAAGCGGAGTGATCTAGCCATGGGCAGGTTGAAGCGGAGGTAAGACTTCGTGGAGGACCGAACCCACCAGGGTTGAAAACCTGGGGGATGACCTGTGGTTAGGGGTGAAAGGCCAATCAAACTCCGTGATAGCTGGTTCTCCCCGAAATGCATTTAGGTGCAGCGTCGTGTGTTTCTTGCCGGAGGTAGAGCACTGGATAGGCGATGGGCCCTACCGGGTTACTGACCTTAGCCAAACTCCGAATGCCGGTAAGTGAGAGCACGGCAGTGAGACTGTGGGGGATAAGCTCCATGGTCGAGAGGGAAACAGCCCAGAGCATCGACTAAGGCCCCTAAGCGTACGCTAAGTGGGAAAGGATGTGGAGTCGCAGAGACAACCAGGAGGTTGGCTTAGAAGCAGCCACCCTTGAAAGAGTGCGTAATAGCTCACTGGTCAAGTGATTCCGCGCCGACAATGTAGCGGGGCTCAAGCGTACCGCCGAAGTCGTGTCATTGCAGCAATAGGGCCAACGCCCGCTGTGATGGGTAGGGGAGCGTCGTGTGCCGGGTGAAGCAGCCGCGGAAGCGAGTTGTGGACGGTTCACGAGTGAGAATGCAGGCATGAGTAGCGATACACACGTGAGAAACGTGTGCGCCGATTGACTAAGGGTTCCTGGGTCAAGCTGATCTGCCCAGGGTAAGTCGGGACCTAAGGCGAGGCCGACAGGCGTAGTCGATGGACAACCGGTTGATATTCCGGTACCCGCTTTGAAACGCCCAATATCGACCATTAATGCTAAGTCCGTGAAGCCGTTCCGGACCCTTCGGGGAAAGGAAAGTGGTGGAGCCGCTGAACCAAGCTGGTAGTAGGTAAGCGATGGGGTGACGCAGGAAGGTAGTCCAGCCCGGGCGGTGGTTGTCCCGGGGTAAGGGTGTAGGCCGTGTGATAGGCAAATCCGTCACACATTTAGGCTGAGACCTGATGCCGAGCCGATTGTGGTGAAGTGGATGATCCTATGCTGTCGAGAAAAGCCTCTAGCGAGTTTCATGGCGGCCCGTACCCTAAACCGACTCAGGTGGTCAGGTAGAGAATACCGAGGCGTTCGGGTGAACTATGGTTAAGGAACTCGGCAAAATGCCCCCGTAACTTCGGGAGAAGGGGGGCCATCACTGGTGATCGGATTTACTCCGTGAGCTGGGGGTGGCCGCAGAGACCAGCGAGAAGCGACTGTTTACTAAAAACACAGGTCCGTGCGAAGCCGTAAGGCGATGTATACGGACTGACGCCTGCCCGGTGCTGGAACGTTAAGGGGACCGGTTAGTTCACTTTCGGGTCGGCGAAGCTGAGAACTTAAGCGCCAGTAAACGGCGGTGGTAACTATAACCATCCTAAGGTAGCGAAATTCCTTGTCGGGTAAGTTCCGACCTGCACGAATGGCGTAACGACTTCTCGACTGTCTCAACCATAGGCCCGGTGAAATTGCACTACGAGTAAAGATGCTCGTTTCGCGCAGCAGGACGGAAAGACCCCGGGACCTTTACTACAGTTTGATATTGGTGTTCGGTTCGGCTTGTGTAGGATAGCTGGGAGACTTTGAAGCAGGCACGCCAGTGTTTGTGGAGTCGTCGTTGAAATACCACTCTGATCGTATTGGACTTCTAACCTCGGA
>NZ_JBHTUR010000047.1:1313-2621 GCF_042793755.1 Nocardia sp. NPDC056564 | reverse complement strand
GTGGGTGATGGCGTGCCTTTTGAAGAATGAGCCTGCGAGTTAGTGGCATGTGGCGAGGTTAACCCGTGTGGGGTAGCCGTAGCGAAAGCGAGTCCGAATAGGGCGCTGGAGTCGCATGTTCTAGACCCGAAGCGGAGTGATCTACCCATGGCCAGGGTGAAGCGACGGTAAGACGTCGTGGAGGCCCGAACCCACTTAGGTTGAAAACTGAGGGGATGAGCTGTGGGTAGGGGTGAAAGGCCAATCAAACTCCGTGATAGCTGGTTCTCCCCGAAATGCATTTAGGTGCAGCGTCACGTGTTTCACATCGGAGGTAGAGCTACTGGATGGTCTAGGGGGCCTACAAGCTTACCGAAATCAGCCAAACTCCGAATGCCGGTGTGTGAGAGCGTGGCAGTGAGACTGCGGGGGATAAGCTTCGTAGTCGAGAGGGAAACAGCCCAGATCGCCGGCTAAGGCCCCTAAGCGTGTACTAAGTGGAAAAGGATGTGAAGTCGCGAAGACAACCAGGAGGTTGGCTTAGAAGCAGCCACCCTTGAAAGAGTGCGTAATAGCTCACTGGTCAAGTGATTTTGCGCCGACAATGTAGCGGGGCTCAAGTACACCGCCGAAGCCGCGGCACTCCAACAATACATCCGCATCGTTCTATGGGACGGTGTGCAGTGGTTGGGGTGGGTAGGGGAGCGTCGTATGGCCATGGAAGCGGCGGAGTGATCCAGCCGTGGAGGCCATGCGAGTGAGAATGCAGGCATGAGTAGCGAAAGACGAGTGAGAAACTCGTCCGCCGAATGACCAAGGGTTCCTGGGCCAGGTTAATCCGCCCAGGGTGAGTCGGGACCTAAGGCGAGGCCGACAGGCGTAGTCGATGGACAACGGGTTGATATTCCCGTACCCGTGTATCCGCGCCAAATATCGAATCAGCTTTGCTAACCGTCCAAATGTTCTCTTATCGAGCCTTCGGGTGAGAGGGAGGATTGCTGCACGGGACCCGGGTTGTAGTAGGTAAGCGATGGGGTGACGCAGGAAGGTAGCTGGGCCAGTCAGTGGTTGTACTGGTGTAAGCCTGTAGGGCGTGGTGTAGGCAAATCCGCACCGCATGAAGCCTGAGAGGTGATGCGTAGCCGATTGAGGCGAATTCAGTGATCCTATGCTGCCGAGAAAAGCCTCTAGTGAGTTGGTACACGGCCCGTACCCCAAACCGACACAGGTGGTCAGGTAGAGAATACTAAGGCGATCGAGAGAACTGTGGTTAAGGAACTCGGCAAAATGCCCCCGTAACTTCGGGAGAAGGGGGACCACAACCGGTGA
>NZ_JBHTUR010000047.1:0-1214 GCF_042793755.1 Nocardia sp. NPDC056564 | reverse complement strand
GGAGCTGGGGGTGGTCGCAGAGACCAGTGAGAAGCGACTGTTTACTAAAAACACAGGTCCGTGCGAAGTCGTAAGACGATGTATACGGACTGACGCCTGCCCGGTGCCGGAAGGTTAAGAGGACCGGTTAGCGCTTTCGGGCGCGAAGCTGAGAATTTAAGCCCCGGTAAACGGCGGTGGTAACTATAACCATCCTAAGGTAGCGAAATTCCTTGTCGGGTAAGTTCCGACCTGCACGAATGGCGTAACGACTTCTCAGCTGTCTCAACCACAGACTCGGCGAAATTGCATTACGAGTAAAGATGCTCGTTACGCGCGGCAGGACGAAAAGACCCCGGGACCTTCACTATAGCTTGGTATTGGTGTTCGGTACGGTTTGTGTAGGATAGGTGGGAGACTGTGAAGCGGGCACGCCAGTGTTCGTGGAGTCGTCGTTGAAATACCACTCTGATCGTATTGGACTTCTAACCTCGGACCATGATCTGGTTCAGGGACAGTGCCTGGTGGGTAGTTTAACTGGGGCGGTTGCCTCCTAAAATGTAACGGAGGCGCCCAAAGGTTCCCTCAGCCTGGTTGGCAATCAGGTGTCGAGTGCAAGTGCACAAGGGAGCTTGACTGTGAGAGCGACAGCTCGAGCAGGGACGAAAGTCGGGACTAGTGATCCGGCACCGGCAAGTGGAAGCGGTGTCGCTCAACGGATAAAAGGTACCCCGGGGATAACAGGCTGATCTTCCCCAAGAGTCCATATCGACGGGATGGTTTGGCACCTCGATGTCGGCTCGTCGCATCCTGGGGCTGGAGTAGGTCCCAAGGGTTGGGCTGTTCGCCCATTAAAGCGGCACGCGAGCTGGGTTTAGAACGTCGTGAGACAGTTCGGTCTCTATCCGCCGCGCGCGTTAAGAAACTTGAGGAAGGCTGTCCCTAGTACGAGAGGACCGGGACGGACGAACCTCTGGTGTGCCAGTTGTACTGCCAAGTGCACTGCTGGTTAGCTACGTTCGGAAGGGATAACCGCTGAAAGCATCTAAGCGGGAAGCCTGTTCCAAGATGAGGTTTCTCTCCCCCTTCGAGGGGTTAAGGCCCCCCACAGACCATGGGGTTGATAGGCCAGAACTGGAAGCCCGGTAACGGGTGCAGGTGACTGGTACTAATCGGCCGAGGACTTACCAACAAAGAAGCTACGCGTCCACTGTGCAGTATCTGAAACAACACAC
>NZ_JBHTUR010000046.1:0-5662 GCF_042793755.1 Nocardia sp. NPDC056564 | reverse complement strand
CGACCGCGCCCCCCACCCCGCCGACGACAAGCCCCGCGCCGAATCCGCGGCGCCGGCCCGTTCGACCCCCTCACCACGGGGAGGGGCCCCGGGTGTTGTCCGCGGGGCCCACTTTTCCGTCGTGGGTCAGCAGGTGGTCGGTGCCGGTTCGCCGCGGAAACGGGCCTCCACGTAGTTCCAGGCCTGGACGAAACCCGCTGCGGCCGTGGTCAAGTGCTCCGCTATCTCGTAGGGGTGGAACTCGACCTTGGCGCCCGCCTTGCAATAGCGGTCGACCACCTCCGCCACCGGCGGGAAGAAGGTCATCTCGTCGAAGCGCCCCTGCCAGATGTAGGTGGGCACGGAGGGAACGCCGTCGAAGTAGCGCAGGCTGTTCTCCCGCAGCACCTGATGGGCGACCGGGCTGTCCATCAGGCTCTTCGACGCGGCCATCTGCTCGGCGTTGCGGAACGCGCCGTGGAACAGCAGGAACCGGCGGCACGCGTCATGGGTGAATTCGCGGAACCACAAACCGTTTTCGTTGAGCTGGTCTGACACCGGCAGCCGGTCCGGGTATTCGCGCTCCAGGCCCATCGCCGCGGCGAACGCCAGCCCGAAACCGGGGTGCGGCGCGAAGCCGAGCGCCATCGCCATCTCCTCGAGATCGGCGGGGATGCCGCCGGCGATCGACGCGGTGATCTTCAGGTCGGGCGCGTAGGTCGGCTGCAACGCAGCCGCCCAGGCGGTGGCCATCCCGCCGCCGGAGTAACCGGCCAGTGCGACAGGCGAATTGGCGAGACCGAGCTCCGATACCTTTTGCACGGCCTTGACGCTGTCCAGGGTCATCATGCCGCTGAGCCGCGCCGCGCCGTAGGCCGAGGTGGGGCCGAGGTAGTCGGGCAGCGAGACCGCCCAGCCGCGCCCGATCGGCAGCATCGCGCCGACCGCGTCCTGCAGTTCGCCGTTGAACAGCGAGCGCGACGGGTTGCACTGGGTGCCAAGGGAGTTGATCAGCGCCTGGTAGGAGACGAGCGGTGGGTGCTCGACGCCGTTGGGCAGCAAGACGGTGGTCACGCCCATAACCGGCTTGTTCTGTGAGTTGGTGGACCGGAAGGCGACCTGCCAGCCGGTGGTGCCGACATACAGGCCGGTGTCGATCTTGCGGGCGCGCACGACATCGCCCGGCTTCAGCTCGGCTAGGTCGGCGGGCGGGGCGTAGAACACGTCCGGATCCGGTGTGGGATAGAGCGGTTGAGCGTTCGCGGGCAGGCCAAGCAGGCCGACCGAGACGACGCTCAACAACAGGATCGCGATCCTGAATGGAACTCTCTGCACGGTTTTCCTTCGAATCTCGGCCCCTGTCGACCTGCCGACCCCGACACGCCTCGGCAACTCGAACGGACCACCACTGCACTGGAAACCGTGGCGAACGTCATCGTTCGCCACGCGGACGGTGGGACATGCACTCACAGCCGAACCGAAGATCGGACCGGCACACCACCTTTCGGCTCGACGACTGTGGGTTGCCACAAAAGTGGCACCGTCCGCAGCGAACGTAGCGCCGCGCCTTCGGCACCGCGCAACCGGGTCCGGCATATTGGACAATTCACAACGCATTTCCTGTGCGTTTGACCAAGATCACTACCCCCAACCCCCGCCCACGCCGCGTCATAGCCCCAAGCTCTAGAACCGGCCCCCATCCCACCCGGCCACGGCCGTCGAACGGGACCGGGCGGAGCCGTCACTCGACGTTTGCCTCGGCTTGGTCCCGTTTGCTGGACAAGATCGGCGAACTGTCCGATTCGGCGGCCGGTGGTGGCGGTCACAGTCCACCTCACATCCTGCATAGTGTGTGCCCATTCACAGGAAGGCAAATTGCGCAGTATGCTCAATTTGTAGAGCGCCTATTGTTCAATTCGCGCTTCGAGGGCAGGGTAAAAGGCATCAAGTGCTCAACTAAGGCGGCGCCCGATCGGTGCCGGCCGGAACGGGTGGATGTATGACCGAGCTCGCGGATCACGATCTGATTCCGGCGCCGTACGACCTTGCCGACCGCTACCGCGTCGGCGCAGGCACCGTTGTCCTCACCGGGGTCCAGGCGATCGCGCGTCAACTGGTGGAACAGCACGTGCGCGACCTGCGCGCCGGTCGGCGCGTCGGGACCTTCGTGTCCGGATATCAGGGCAGTCCGCTCGGCGGCGTGGACAAGATGCTGGCCGGGATGCCGAACGTGCTGACCGAGCACGACATTTCGTTCGTCCCCGGGTTGAACGAGGAACTGGCCGCGACCTCGGTGTGGGGGAGTCAGGCCGATCTGCCCAAGGGCAGCGCCACGCACGACGGGGTGGTCGGCGTCTGGTACGGCAAGGGCCCCGGTCTCGACCGCGCCACGGATGCGTTGCGGCACGCCAACATGTACGGCGCGAACGCCAACGGCGGCGTGCTCCTGCTGGTCGGCGACGACCCTGCGTCGAAGTCCTCGACGGTGCCCGCGGTGAGTGAGCGCTCGCTGGCCGCGATGAACATCCCGGTCCTGTTCCCGCGCAACGCGCGCGAGATCATCACCATGGGCCTGCACGGCGTCGCGCTCTCGCGCGCCTCGGGTTGCCTGGTCGCCCTGAAGATCGTGGCCGACGTCGCCGACGGGGCCTGGTCGGTGGACGGCGACGTGGGCGATATCGACATCGTCGTTCCCGAGATCACCTGGGAGGGACGCCCGTTCCGCTACCTGCAGCGCCCGATGGCCGCGCCGACGGACAGCGTGATCGCCGAGGCGGACCTGTACGGCCCGCGCTGGGAGATGGTCAAGGCCTACAGCACGCTCAACGATCTCGATGTGATCGAGCTGAACCCGCCGCACGCCACCCTCGGCATCGCCGCCACCGGAACCACGTTCGACGCGGTCCGGCAGGCGCTGATCGACCTCGGTGTGGACGACGACGATCTGATGCGCGCGGGCGTCCGGCTGCTGCGCATCGGCATGCCGTTTCCGATTGCGCCCGAACGGGTTCGGCAGTTCGCCAAGGGCCTGACCCGCCTGGTCGTGGTCGAGGACAAGACCGCGTTCATCGAGACCCAGATCCGGGAGATCCTCTACGGCACCGCCGACGCCCCGGAGATCATCGGCAAGCGCGACGCCGCGGGCCGCCCGCTGTTCGGCCAGGACGGCGAGCTCACCACCGGCCGGATCACCAAGCCGCTGAGCCGCGCGCTGCACGGCTACCTGGACACGAAACGTCCACTGCCGCAGCCGCTGACCCTGTCCGTGCTGCCCGCCAAGCGCGCCGCCTACTTCTGCAGCGGCTGCCCGCACAACCGCTCCACCGCGGTGCCGGAGGGTTCGCTGGCCGGCGGCGGCATCGGCTGCCACACCATGGTGACCATGTCCGGCCGGGAAGACAGCCAGGTCACCGGCCTGACCCAGATGGGCGGCGAGGGCGCGCAGTGGATCGGCCAGGCGCCGTTCACCGACGTGCCGCACCTGTTCCAGAACATCGGCGACGGAACGTTTTTCCACTCCGGCCAGCTCGCCGTGCAGGCCTGCGTCGCCGCGGGGGTGAACATCACCTACAAGCTGCTCTACAACGACGTCGTCGCGATGACCGGCGCCCAGGACGCGGAGGGCGCGCTCGCCGTGCCGAGGCTGACCCACAAGCTGACCACCGAGGGCGTCGCGCAGATCATCATCTGCGCCGACGAGCCGAAGAAGTACCGCAAGCGCGACCTGGCCCCCGGCACCCGCCTGTGGCACCGCGATCGGCTCGACGAGGCCCAGCGCGCCCTGCGCGAGGTACCCGGCGTCACCGTGCTCATCTACGACCAGCACTGCGCCGCCGACGCGCGCAGGCAGCGCAAGCGCGGCACCCTGCCGACCCGACGGACCCGGGTCGTGATCAACGAGGCGGTGTGCGAGGGCTGCGGCGACTGCGGCGTCAAGAGCAACTGCCTGTCCGTGCAGCCGGTGGACACCGAGTTCGGCCGCAAGACCCGCATCGATCAGACCTCCTGCAACACCGACTACACCTGCATGGACGGCGACTGCCCGTCCTTCGTCACGGTGGAACTGCCGGACCCGGCGACGGCGAAGGCCAAGAAGCGCAAGGCGATCCAGCGTCCGACCCCGCCGGTGCTGCCCGATCTCCCGCAGCCCGCGCTGACCACGACGCAGAACGTCTTCCTGGCCGGCATCGGCGGCACCGGCATCGTCACCGTGAACCAGGTGCTGGCCACCGCCGCGCTGCGGGCCGGTTACGAGGTGGCGAGCCTGGACCAGATCGGCCTGAGCCAGAAGGCCGGACCGGTCGTCTCGCATTTGCGTTTCGCCAGTGGGGAATTGGAGCCCGCGAACCGGCTGACCCCGGGTTCGGCGGACTGCATCGTGGCGTTCGACCTGCTGACCGCCACGGACAACAAGAACCTGGCCTACGGCTCGAAGACGAACACGCTGTCGGTCGCCTCCACCAGCAAGACCCCGACCGGGGACATGGTGTACGACAAGGCCGTCGAGTACCCGGAGACGCCCGCGCTGCTGGCGCGGCTCGAGCAGGCCTCGCGCGAGGTGCGCTCGTTCGACGCGCTCGGCGCCGCCGAGGTGCTGTTCGGCAACACCGCGGCCGCCAACTTCCTGATGGTCGGCGCCGCATACGAACTCGGCGGCCTGCGCATTCCTGCGGCGTCGATCGAGGAGGCCATCGAGATCAACGGTGTTGCGGTGAACGCCAATATCGCGGCGTTCCGCTGGGGCCGGGTCGCGGTCGCCCGACCGGACGAGTTCGCCGCCGCCGCGGGCCGCCCGGAGCGTAAGCGCACTGAAATCCAGCTTCCGGCCGATCTTTTCGACGGCCTGACCGCGACGGGTGAGACCAGGCGGCTCGTCGAACTGCGGGCCGGAGAGCTGATCGGGTTCCAGGGTGTTCGGGTCGCCCGCGACTATGTCCGCACGGTGCAACACATCTGGGTCGCGCAGCAGCGCGTCACCGACCGCACCGAGTTCAGCGAGCAGGTCGCGCGTGGCCTGTACAAGTTCACCGCCTACAAGGACGAGTACGAGGTGGCCCGTCGCCTGGTCGACCCGGCCTTCCTGGACGAGGTCGCGGGTCAGCTGCCCGAGGGGTCGAACCTCACCTACAAGCTGCACCCGCCGGTGCTGCGGGCCATGGGCCGCAAGAAGAAGATCGGCATCGGACCGCGCGGGCATCTCGCGCTGAAGCTGCTGGCCAAGGGAAAGCGGTTGCGCGGCACCAAGTTCGACCTCTTCGGTTACGCCCACGTCCGCCGGGTCGAGCGGGCCCTGCTCGCGCACTACACCGACATGGTGACGACCCTCGCGGACACGCTCGACCCGGCGGGCTACGACCGTGCGGTGCGGGCCGCGGCGCTCGCCGACACCGTGCGTGGCTACGAGGACATCAAGCTGGCGAACGTGGAGGTGTACCGAAACGGCCTGCGCGAGCTCGGCATCGAGCCGCCGGCGGTGGATACGAACGGCGCGGCTGGGCAGTAGACCGCGCGCCTGGTCGAGCGTAAGGCCACGCTCCCGGGCACATGGGAAGCGGCCCGCCACCCAAACCGGTCGGGGCCCTTTCACCGGTGTTGCTAATCGGGGTCCAAACCCCATGCCAAAACCATTTTTGTTACAGGTCGACAGACAGGGTCGGGAGGGTGATGCCCCCCCGCCCCCGGA
>NZ_JBHTUR010000045.1:0-6586 GCF_042793755.1 Nocardia sp. NPDC056564 | reverse complement strand
TCGTCCAGCTGCTGCCCTCACTCCCGCCGCTGGCGCCGTTGAGCAGATACAGGGTCGGCGCGGGACGCGAACCATCTTGCGCCGCATACACTTCCAGATCGACAGGCGCCGCCATCGCGGTCGAGTACACCGTCACCAACAACTGCCGGCCCACGCCCGGGCGCACCGAGACGATATGTGACCCGTCCGATTCGGCAGTACCGGCCGCCGGATCGGCGACCGCGACCGGCGTCGCCCCGGCGATCGAGAGCACGAGGGCGGCGGTCAGGCGGCACGCGACGCGGCGAATGCGTTGCCGCACCGGCATATTCGCAGCGAAGGTGGCCACCTGGTACCTCCTGGCCGATCGATGGTTGTGCTGGTGTGACACCGAACGTAAGACGCGCTGGTGAGCACCGACAAGGTGTCCGCGGGTTGTTTGGACAGCGGACCAGTCGCGCGGGCTCGCGGCTGGTGCACTTCACAGAATCGGCCGTTCTTCATGGACCACCGTGTGGTTCATATCGTTAACTCGGTAACTGCGACGGCGGTTGCACCGCCTTTTCTGGGGATTCCCCACGGCACGAATTGAGGGTACCTGTGGTTGGTTTCGGGTTCATCGAGGAATGGGTTCCAGCGCCGGGACGGCTCACCAGTTGGACCGCGACGCCACAATCGCTGGACGCGGCCCGGCGCGCGCCGATCCATCCGATACCGCCCTCCCACCAGCAGGAGCAATATCTGCGCGTCTTACATCGCGACGCGGAGGCCGGATTCGGCGGATCACGCCTGTGCATGATTTCGTTCACGATACCGGGATCGCCCGACTACGCCGCCTGGACCAGCGCATTCACCGCGTTCCTGCGCCGCCACGACACCTTCCGCAGCTGGTTTTCCGTCGCGGACGACGGCAACGTCCGACGCCACGTGATGTCCCCCGCGGACATCGACTTCCAGCCGACCGAGCACGGCGACTTCCCGGATAGCGCGGCAATTCGCGCCCACGTGGAGATGCGGACGCCGAGCGCCCTGTGGTGGGATTGCTTCGGTTTCGGCGTTATCCAGCACACGGATTCGTTCACCGTGTACGCGGGCGTCGACCATTTGCACACCGACGGGGTCGGGCAGGCATTGACCTGCGTCGACCTGTTGCTGCTCTACGGCAATGAATTGTCCGGCGGCAAACTCGAACCGCAGCCGGTGGACGGGCACCTCACCTATTGCGAGCGCGAACGCTTCGGCAGCGCCGAATTGACCGCACAGTCACCGCGGATCCGCACCTGGCTGGAGCTGCTGCGCCGTAATGACGGCGACGTGCCGCATTTTCCCGCGGAACTGTCCGCCGGCGCCGAGCGCGGCGCGCAACGCACGGTGCACCTGATCGACGAGGCCGACGCGCTACGCTTCGAGGAGATCTGCCAGGCCAACGGCGCCCGCTTCACCGGCGGCCTGTTCGCCGCGGCGGCCTTGGTGGAGGCCGAAATGTCGGGCGGGGATTGGTATTTCGGCCTCACGCCGGTCAATACCCGCAGCACGGCGGGTGAGACGAGTTCGATCGGCTGGTACACCAGCCTGATTCCGGTCGAGTTCGAGGTCGATCGCGCCGACACCTTCGCCACGATAGCGGCGCGGGCACAGGCGGCATACGACCGCGGCAAGGAGCTCACCGATGTGTCCCTGCATCGCGCGTTGGAGCTCGCTTCGCCCGAACTCGGTATCCGCACACGGCTCGGCTGGACGGCGCGGATGCTGTCCTACGTCGACGTGCGCAAGATCCCCGGCGTCGAGATGTTCGATCAGATCAACGGCGGCATGTACGCCAGTCGCGGCCGGTCGAGCGACGTCTACATCTGGATCAACCGGTTCACCGACGTAACCCAGTTGAGCCTGCTCTTCCCGGACACACCGGAGGCGCACGCCGCGATCGATCGCTACATCGCCGCGACCAGAACGGTTTTCGCGGCCGTCGTCACCGACGGCGACTACGCGCCGCGCGTCGACGCGTTGTCGTGACCGCCTCGACTTCGCTGCCGGTCGAGGCGGAGCCCACCGCAATCACCTTGTCCGCGTGGGGTTCTCTCGGTGCGTGCCTGCTCGCCGTGTTCTTGCAGATGCTGGATCTGACCATCGTCAACACCGCGCTGCCGGAGATCGCCGATGACCTCACCGCCTCGGGCGCCGCCCAGGTGCTCGTGGTCTCGATCTACAGCCTGACCTTCGCCTGCACCTTGCTCACCGCGGCCAGGGTGGGCGCGATCCTCGGACGACGGCGCGTGTTCTTGCCCGCGCTCACCGTGTTCGTGGCGGCGTCGCTGTGGTGCGGGTTGTCGCAGTACGGCACGGAACTGATCGTGGCGCGGGGTATCCAGGGGCTGGCGGCGGCGGCGATGTCGGCGCAGACTATCGCGATCATCACCGCGTCGTTCCCGCGGGCCCGGCGCGCCCTGGCATTCGGAATCTACGGTGCCGCAGCCGGTCTGGCGGCGATCGCGGGGCCGCTGGCGGGCGGTGTGCTGGTGGCGATCGATCCGTTCGGGGCGGGCTGGCACGCCATCTTCCTGATCAACGTTCCGCTCGGCACGGTCGGACTCGCCCTGGCGTATCGGTATCTGCGGCACGACTTCTCGGAGGATCAGGAAGGACTCGACCTGCCCGGCGCGGTGCTGTCGACGCTCGGACTGTTCCTGGTGATCTGCCCCGCGACGATCGGGCGTGAACGCGGCTGGCCGCCCGCGCTGCTCGTGCTCGTGCTGAGTGGATGCGTGGTCCTGACGCTCTTCGCACTCCGCCAGTACCGTCTGGCCCGCCGCGGGGGTAGTCCGCTGGTGCGCGTCGAACTGTTCGCCGATCGCGGTTTCGCCCTCGGTGCGGTGCTGACCGTGGGATTCTTCGGTGTCTTCGGCGGGTTCCTGTTCAGCGTCTCGGTCGCGGCCCAATCCGGGCTCGGCATGACCGCGATGCAGACGGCATGGCTGATGGTGCCGTTCGCGCTCGGCGGCGCGCTCGGCGCGCTGATCTCACCGCTGCTGGTGGCCCGCTGCGGGTCGCGCGCGCTGACCGTCGGCATGCTGGTGTTCGCGGTCGCCGTCGTCGGCATCGCGGTGCTGATCGACCCGAGTCGGGCAGCCGTCGACATCCCGCTGCTGGGCGGCCCGGTGTTCCTCGCGGGTACCGGCATGGGCTGCTTCGCCGCTCCCCTGCCCGCCCTCATGCTGGCCGGCGTCGCCGACCGCGTCACCGGTTCCGCCTCCGGCACCGTGCCCACCCTGCAACAACTCGGTACCTCGGCCGGGGTGGTCACGCTCGGCGGGTTGTTCCTGCACCGGGTCGGCGGCACCGCGTCGGCGGCGACGGTTCGGTCGGAAGCCGTACTGGCCGAACAGCTCACGACCGCCGGCGTGCCCACGGACCGGCAGCAGCCGATCCTCGCGAGCTTCGCCGACTGCACCGAACGCGTATTGACCTCCCCGACCCCGGCTCTCGGCAGGCATACCTGCACAACCGGCCGGGACATCTTCGGTCCCGCGCTGGACTCGGCAACCGACGTCGCTACAGCCCACTCCTATCTCAGCGCCTACCTCACGGTGCTGTGGGTGGTCGCCGCCACCGCTCTCGCGCTGACGGCGATCACCTTCGCACTGCCCCGTCGCCCGGTCCGGGACGACCGATGAACGGCGACGCCGGCGGGATATCGAGTGCCTCCGCATTGAGCCGGCGCGCGGCGAGATTCGCCGTCCTGCCGTCGAAGCCGGGTCCGGAATCCGCGGCCGCACGCAGCACCGCGGCGGACAGTGCATCCGTCCGTTCCGATTCCGGCCGCCGCGCCGTGCGACTGCCTGCCGGACAGGTTCCGGAGTTCGCCACCGTACCGGTCATCGTGGTGGCGGTGACGACAGCGGTATTCCTGATCGCCAGGGCGAGTCGGTACGGCTACTTCGGCGACGAGCTGTATTTTCTCGCGGCGGGGCGTCGGCTCGCGGTCGGGTACGTCGATCAGGGGCCGTTGGTTCCGCTCGTGGCCAGGCTCGCGGATGTCCTCGCACCGGATTCCCTTGTGGTGCTGCGCCTTCCCTCGATCGTGATGGCCGCGGGCGGCATCCTCGTGGCGGCGGCCTTCGCGCGCGAATTCGGCGGCCGGGCCGGCGCTCAGCTGCTGGCGTGCGTCGCCTACGCCGCGTGCCCGTTCGCGATCACGCAGTCGGCGACGTTGTCCACCTTCGCGTTCGACGCGACGCTCTCGGCGGCTGTGCTGTGGCTCGTCGTGGCGTGGGTCCGGCGCCGGCGCGACGGCCTCGTGCTCGCCGCCGCCGTGGTCGCGGCCGTCGACATGCAGGTCAAGTTGCTGCTGCCGGTGTTGTTGGCGGGCATTGCGTTCGGCGTCGCGCTGTCCGGACCGCGCGAGGTGGCGCGTCGGCCCGCGGCCTGGCTCGCGGCATCGCTTGTCGTGGTCGCCGCGACGCCCGGTCTGCTGTGGCAGTCCGCGCATGGCTGGCCACAGCTGGAGATGGGCACGGTCATCCGTGCCGAGCAGTTGGCCGCCACCGGTGGATCGATCGGCCTGCCGGTCCAATTCGCGATGCTCACGGGACTGCTCGGCACTGTGCTGGCGCTGTACGGGTCATGGGGGCTGCTACACCACCCGGCCCTGGCGCGATACCGGTTCCTCATCGTCGTCGTCCTCACCCAACTCGGGTTCGTGCTGGTCAGCGGCGGACGGCCGTACTACCTGGCGGCACTGTTGCCGGTGCTGTTCGCCGCGGGGGCGGTGACGACACAGGACACCGTTGCCCAGCGCTGGTGGCGCGGCAGTGCGGTCGCACTCACGGCGGTGACGGTGACTATCGCGGCGGTGGTGGTCCTGGCACTGCCGCAACAGGTTTCGCGGTTGTCCGAGCCGACGGCCGATCACCGTGAGCTGTCCACGCGGCTCCGGGTCTACGGCCCAACCGGCTGGCCGGAGCTGATCGCCGCTGTCACCGACGCCTACACCCGGATCGATCCGGCCGAACGCGGCCGGACCGCGATCATCACCCAGACCTATTGGCAGGCAGCCGCGATCGACCGGCTCGGCGGTACCGGTCGCCCACCGGTCTACAGCCCGAACCGCGGCTTCGGCTACTTCGCCGCCCCACCGGACACCGCGACCACGATCCTCTACGTCACGGTCGGCGACGCCGAACCCGCACTGCGCCCGCTGTTTTCCCGGCTGCGCGCGCTGACCCGCGCCGACGACCCGCTCGGCTTCCCCGGCATCTCCCGCGGCGTCACGGTATGGCGCTGCGACGACCCGACCCGCCCCTGGTCCGAAACCTGGCCCCACCTCCGCACATTCACCCTCGACTCCGGTCTGATCTGAAAGGACCGCCACATGGTCCCCTCGCCGCTCGGAGCTACCGTGTTCCACCCCACCTGGTCCCAAGAAGAGTTGCTCGAACGCAAAGGCAGCCGCACCGTTTCGGTCGTGCTGCCCGCGTTGAACGAGCAGGACACCATCGCCGGCGTCATCGCCTCGATGCGCGGGCTGCTCGGCACCTTGATCGACGAGCTGATCGTGATCGACTCCGGCTCCACCGACCACACCGTCGCCGATGCCCGTGCCGCGGGAGCCACCGTCTACACCCGCGAACAGGCGCTGCCCGCGGTCGAACCGCGGCCGGGCAAGGGCGAGGTGCTGTGGCGCTCGCTGGCGGTGACGACCGGTGACCTGATCGTGTTCGTCGACTCCGACCTGATCGCGCCGAGCCCGCTGTTCGTGCCGTCCCTGCTCGCGCCGCTCCTGCTCGATGACGAATTACGCCTGGTGAAGGGCTTCTATCGACGCCCGCTGTCCGGCACGGGCCGGGCGGATTTCGGTGGCGGGCGGGTCACCGAGCTGCTGGCTCGGCCGCTGCTCACCGCGCTGGTCCCCGAACTCGCGGCGCTGATCCAGCCGCTCGGCGGGGAATACGCCGCCACCAGGGAGTTTCTGACCGCCATCCCGTTCGCCCCCGGCTACGGCGTCGAGATCGGGATCCTGCTGGACGCCTGGAAACTGCACGGCGCCGAGGCGATCGGGCAGGTCGATCTCGGCATTCGCGCGCACCGTAATCGCCCGACGCACGAACTCGCCGTGATGAGCAGGCAGGTCGTCGCCACCCTGCTCGCGCGAATCGGTATCCCGGATTCGGGAGTGGCACTGCGGCAATACCTTCCGCACGGATCGAGCTGGCGGACCGCCGAGACGGAGCTCTCGCTGCTCGATCGCCCGCCGCTGGCCGAGCTGATCGATTCCGGCGTCATGGTCGCCCGTGAGATCGAGGTCCGCTGATGGCACCGGCGATTTCGGCACGCACTCGCCGCGGCACCGGCCGGTGGATGGCACTGATCGTCGGCGTGCTGCTGGCTGCGACAAATCCCGTTGGCGCGTCGGCCGATCCGGTCTCTCCCGCGCCGCACATCGACCACCTGCGCTTCGAACAACCACGCCTGATCGATGCCGGGGTCTACTCGGCGGCGATGAACTCCGTTGTCCGCGTGCGGGTCCTGCGGGCGGTCGACCCGGAAGCTCCCGCACCCACGCTGTATCTACTGAACGGGGCCAATGGCGGCGTCGACGGCAGTTGGCTCG
>NZ_JBHTUR010000044.1:0-8607 GCF_042793755.1 Nocardia sp. NPDC056564 | reverse complement strand
CAACTCCATTGCGTCGCAGTGAGTTTCTAGCAGGGTCTTTCCGGACCGGCGCAGCACGCGGCCACACCCGACACATCAGTACACCGTCTGTTCACCGAACCAGCGCGCCGAAACGAATATCAGGTAACGCGATCAAGGAGACCCACGGCAGAGCCCAGTGTCACCGACACCAGCATGATGAGACTCGGTCACCCCGCGGCCCGGTTCCGAACGCCAGGCATGCGGGAGCATACGGGGTCGAATCGTGGTGTCGACATTCCGACTGGACGTTATGCTCTGTGGCATCGAATTCTCTGCGGCACAACATGATTCATTTCTACAATTAGCGGGCGGTTTCCGGCGCGGTGCCGGAGCGTGCACGATATGCAGAATTGCGGGTGAACCACCATGCGCATCCTTCTCTACGGCTGCGGCGACTTCTCCAATGTGATCGAATCCCTGTCCTTCATCAAGAAGGAGCTGGGGTACGGGGCCTTCCAGCCGGTCGATGCGGAGCACGAGAAGCCCAGTGACGATGTACTGGCCACCGAGCTACGCAGCGAGAGCGAACTGCACAGGGTGTACGGCGAAGTGTTCGACACCAATGTCAAGGCACTCGGAGAAGCCGGTATCGCGGTCGGCTTCGAAACGGACGCTACCGGCCACTACTCCATCGGGAGCTTCGATCTGATCATCTTCCGCAATCCGCACACCGGGACATACGGCAGCAGTCGGGATCCCGGCATGTCGTCGTATCTGGAGTCGAGCACCACCAATCAGCAGCTGCTGATGGCGGCGCTGGCGAACTCCCGAAAGATCCTGAACCCGAAGGGGCGGATCCTGATCACCGCCGTCGGCTGGCCCTATATCGGCAAGCACCCCAAGGGCGACCTGAAATTGACGGGTATGCAGCTCGAGGTCCCGAGTTTCGCCGCCGCGTACGGTGAGAAGGCCGGTCTCGTGCACATGGGCAATCTCAACCTCGGCCAAATGTGGGTTGCCCGCAACCGCGGCTCGACGTTCGTCGCCGACGAAATCGGAATTCTCTATCGGATCTGAGAATCGGCGGCTACGCACCCCGTTCGGCCATCAGCGGATGACGCAGGGTTCGCAGCATGCGAGCCAGTCGGGCGGTATGCGGTCGGAGGTTGCGCGGGCACCGAGAATCCCGCCGATGATGGCACAGGTGGTGTCGATATCACCGCCGGCCGCAAGCGCCGCAACGACATCGGCGCGAGTGATCGGCCGTCGCAATAAAGGGTATCGGCGGCGCACCGTCTGTCCTACAAGGCGATTCGGGCCACCGCTCCGGTTTCCAACGCCGCCCACACCGCGCCGTCGGGGCCGAACGTGATGCCGTGGGGTTCGGATGCCGTTGTGGGCAGGTCATATTCGGTGATGGTGCCGTCGGTGCTGATCCGGCCGAGCCGGTTTGCTCCCCATTCGGTGAACCAGCAGTCGCCGGAGGCGAGCGCGGTGATGGCGTGCGGTTTCGCCGTCGGGTCCGGCAACGGGAACATCCGCATCGTGCCATCGGGGTCGACACTGCCGATTCGGCCTGCGGCGATGTCGACGAACCACACGGCGTCCGGGCCGCTGGTGATACCAACCGGTGCGCCTTGGTCGGGAAGCGGGTAGAGGGTGGTGTTGCCGTCGGTGTCGAGGCGTGCGATGGCGTTGGCCTGGTTGAGGGCGAACCACAGCGCGTCATCCGGCCCACGAGTGATCATGGCGGGAAACGCAACCCGCACAGGTATCTCGAAATGGGTGATCTGCCCGTCAGCAGTGATGCGGCCGACCCGGCCGGTGTTCATCTCGGTGAACCACATGGCCCCGTCCGGACCGTGGCAGATCCCATAAGGGCCACTGCCCGAAGGTAATTCGAACGCGGTCACGATGCCGTCCATGGTGACACGCCCGATGTGGTCGTCTCCGGATCGGGTGAACCACAACGCATCGTCCGTGCCCGCGGCGATGATGGACGGTCGGCACTCGGCCGACCCCGCCGAATATCGGTGCAGCGCACCATCCACGGTCAGGCGCGCGATCTCGCCGCTATGGACCAACGTGAGCCAGAGCGCGCCGTCGGTACCGGTGGTGATTCCGTACGGACCGGCCGCCGCGTCGACCACAGCGAACTCCTGAACGACCCGACCTTCGGAATCGCACATCCTCTATCACCCTTCCCGCATCGAATCCGTATGCGCACAGTCTTGTTGAATATGCCATCGCCTCGGGGCGACCGGACATCACGCTACGGGGTTACCGGGCCGCGGCGGCGATGTGCTCGGGGTCGTAGGTGTCGAGTTCCAGGCTGTCGTAGATGGCTACGATTCGCTCGCCCTGCTGGTCGGGGGGAACATCGGTCGAACGGTACAGCGAGCCAGCCGCACGGGCACCCTCGCGGACCCGGCGGCCGCGGTCGATGCGCAGGTTCTGGTAGCGGCGCAGACGGGCGGGGATGTCGGCGGGGCGGGCGTCGCGCAGGAGTATGGCCAGGGTGATGGCGTCCTCGACGGCCTGGTTGGCGCCCTGGCCCAGGTGCGGGGTGACCGCATGGGCCGCGTCACCCAGCAGGGTGATCCGGTCGGTCGACCAGGTCGGCATGGGAGCGCGGTCGTAGATGCCCCAGCGGAAGGTGTTCTCCATGGTTCCGATGAGGTCGCGCACCGGCGTGTCCCAGGTGTCGAAGGCGGCCGCCAGCGCGCTGACCTTGCCCGGAGCGCTCCAGGACTCCTCGACGTCCAGGTCCGTGGGGACGAACGCGACGAGGTTCAGCAGCGCACCGGCGGAGACCGGATACACCAGGAAACTCTGATTCGGCCCGACCCACATCGCCATGACATCGGGGTCGGTGATTCCGGCCACGCGATCGGTGGGTATCAGGCCGCGATAGGCCATGATTCCCTCGCTGACCGGCACGGATTTCGGGCCCACCAGCGGCTGGACGGCCGAGTGGATGCCGTCGGCGCCGACCAGCACGTCCGCTCGCGCGTGTGCGCCGTCGGCGAAGTCGAGCCGCACCCCATCGGGGTCTTCGACCGCGCCCACGCACTGGTGTCCCAGGCGCACCGTGCCGGACGGCAGTGCGGAGACGAGCAGGTTCTGGAATTCCGCCCGGTGCAGCGGGAATGTGCGCTCCACCGGATACGGCGGTCGGTAGCCGGGGATCGGCTCGCCCTGCCAGTTCTGCATCGTCACGTTCGAGAGCTTTCCGGCGATCGAGGCGATCGAGTCCAGCAGGCCCAGCCCCTCGTAGACGCGCGCGCCGTTCGCGCCGATGGCCACGCCCGCGCCCAATTCCCTTAGCTCGCTCGCTTTTTCGTAGATCGTCACGTCCACGCCGTGCCGGTGTAGCGCGATACCCGCAGTCAGCCCGCCGATTCCGGCCCCTACGATCGCGACCTTGACCTCGCTCATGGTGCCCCTTCTCCGAATCTCGCACGTGCGCCCGTATTTTCTGGCGCCGATTCCAGGCTCACCCCGCGCCCGGCGCGCTAGCCAGGGTGTATGTCACCCAGGATGTGAGCGGCGCGCCCTACCATGGCCAGGTGGCCGCGAACAGGTTGGGAGAGTTCCTCCGCGCTCGTCGTGAAGCGGCCCCCGCGCAGAACGGATCCGCGCACCAGCGGCGGCGGACGCCGGGGCTGCGCCGGGAGGAGGTGGCCGCGCGGGCCGCGGTCAGCACCGATTACTACACCCGGCTGGAACAGGGCCGGGAACGCCATCCGTCTCCGCAGGTGCTCGACGCCCTCGCCGCAGCGCTCGAACTGTCGAGTGCCGAGGCGGGTTATCTGCGCGGTCTGGTCGCCCCATCCGGGCCGTCGCGGACCTTCGCCGACACCGTGCCCAACGAATTCCTGCGGCTGGTCACGCGCTCGTGGGAATTGGGCCCCGCCTATGTGGTCAATCATCGCGGCGACATTCTGGCGAGCAATCGGCACGCGCAGGAGATCCTCGAGTGCTTCGAGATCTCGGACAACATGCTGCGCATGCTGTTCCTGGACCCGCTGGCGCGGCGGAAGTGGGGCGACTGGGAGGCATTCGCGCGCTTCCTGGTGGGTGGAATTCGCCGGAATCTCGGCCCTGACCTGGATAACTATCCGGATATCGCCGCGCTGATCGCGGAGATGTCCGAGCGGAGCCCGGAATTCAGCCGGCTGTGGAACACCCACGAGATCGATGTACGCGAACACAAGCAAAAACTGTTCCGGCACAACGACCTCGGCGAAATCCGGCTCGACTTCGAGCTGCTGACGGCGATCGACAGTCCAGGACAACTGCTCGTCTTGCATCGGACGAGTCCTGAAGGGCTGGACACCGAGGAGATCTGACCGGCGAATCCGCCTACCGGCGCTGGCGGGTCAACGTCCTCCTGATGCGCTTGTCGGGCTTTCGACGCCTGTGCCGCTGGCTCAACGCGCGTGCGACCCCCCGATCGAACAGCGGTGCCGGGCAGCCTCGCTCGCGGGCGTCCCATGGACGGCGAATTGGGGGCATGTAAGTTCATCGCGGTCCCGCTATCGTCACCGGATGCGCAACCTATACCTGGTCTGTGCGGCGATGCTGTGCCGTGTGAGACGTCGGGGTCGGCCGTGGTTCGGGCGCGCTGCGGTTCTTCTGGTCGGGGTCTTCGTCTGCTCCTGCGTCCGCGGAACCGAGGAGTCGAGGGACCTCGCAGCCGCGCTCGGCCGATTGCCTGGCGTTCACCAGGTTTCGACCAATTTCGACAGACACTTCTCGACGGTGGTCGTCCTGACCGAGAATGCGTCAGCCGAGGAGACCAAGGCGGTTGTCGAGGCCTTCCGCGACAAGATAGCGGCCGCACCAGGCTTACAGCAGCGGCGGCGGATAGATATCGAAATCCGTTGGGGTGAGTTGAGCAGCTCATTCAAAAGCGGGAAAGATGGGCTGGCTACTGCATCGGAACGCGCCGTCCAGTGGCATACCCTGAGCCATGCCTTCCCCGAGGACGAGGTGGCATGGATCTACAAGTGGACCTCCTACTGCTGTGATGGGTTCGGTCCGGGTGACCTCGTCATCAAAGGTTATGAGGGCATCGGTGACATTTCATTGAAGCCGCTGAACGAGAACGACTTCCGTGCGGTCAGCCAGGCATATACGCGTTTGATGCGGGAGTTCCCTGAGCTGGCGGGGGCTGATTGGGAGATCGGAGCGTGGGGTCGCGGGAGCGGATTTCTGCGCATGGACAACCGTTATCCGACCGAGCTCGAATTCTCGGTATGGCAACGACTCAACGAGGATCAGGCACCGCCGCACAGCGTGCATATGGTGGCGCGGCCCGAGGAACGTTCGTATCCGACGAAGCCGTATGTCGGCGAGCTACTCCGTTCGTCGACGTTCGACGACGCGAAACTCCTGGCCGAGAAGCACATCCCCATTGTCGCGGAATTAGGTCCGCCCGCCGTCGACTACCTGGCTACCACCGACCGCTTCGGTGGCGATGAACCGGACCAGGGTCTGCGCATCATCATCGGCGACTGCCAATCTCGCGACCGCCCGCCCAGCCAGGCCGAGCAGCTGCTGGTGGATCGGTACGGGAAGTGCTGACCCAATGGTCAGCGCGCCACGGGCATCTGTTGATTGATGCGACTGCCGGTCTACTCGATCCGTGATGAACTTAAGGCTGCGTGATACTCACTCACATGGGGAACCTTGTGATTCGGACCGCCGGTCCCGGAGATCTTATGGCAGTCTTGGCAATCCACGATCAGACCGCATCCCCAGCTGTATCGGCCAAGGCTGCCACCGATCTTCAACAGCGCACCTGGTCCCGTATGCAACGGTCGGAAGATCTCACGGTCTACCTTGCCCAGATCGACGATGAGGTCGTAGGGACGGCGACCCTGATGATCATGCCGAATATCACCTATCGCTGTGCGCCAACCGCATTCATCGAGGCCGTCGTGGTGGCTGACAAGCATCGCCGGCAGGGGATAGCCACCGCGATCTTGCGACAGCTTCTCGATGATTCGCGCACAGCCGGATGCAACAAGGTGCAGCTGCTGTCCCACAAACGCCACGCCTGCGACGGCGCGCATCGGCTCTACACTTCGCTGGGATTCGAGGCGGAAGCAGAGGGGTTTCGGCTCTATCTCCAGGAAGTGCCAGCAGCAGTTCAGGCTGCCCGACCGACACAGCGTGACAGTCGGTAGTCGACGCCCACGGCAGAACCGAACGACACACTGGTTTCGACGGCCATGGTTGCAATGGGAGGGAGTGGCCGCGGTAGGAGTTCCCAGCGAACTCCCAGGGACAGCGTCGTTCGCTCGTGGCATCGTCGACGTTATGCGAATGGTTGCGCCGAGGCCGAGGGCGTCGTTGGTTGCGGCAGTGATTGTGCTGGTGGTGTGGGTCGGGGCGGTGAGTGAGCTGACCGATAATGTCGTCGATCACGACGGTCTCACCCGTATTGATCCGGGTTGGCTGGGCTGGGTAATCGCGCACCGGGCCACCGACCTGACCGCGATCGCCCGTGTGCTCAGCGATGCCGGCGAGACGATCTCCATGCTGGCCCTCGCGGCCGTGGCGTGCGCGATTCTGCTGTGGCGGAGATTCTGGCCCGACGCTGTCACGGTGGCCATCGCCACCGCCGGGGCGGGTGTGCTGGTTACCGCGGGAAAGCATCTGGTGGGCCGTGCGCGACCACCGGCGGCCGACCACCTGGTCAACGAAACCAATCAGTCCTTCCCGTCGGGACACAGCCTGGGATCGATCGTCGTCCTCGGCGTGGTGGTCGCCATCGCGTTCACTCACGTGCGCGCCTCCGCGCTGCGCGTGGCGCTGCCGCTCGCCGCCGCCGTTCTCGTCGTAGCCATCGGCTGGTCGCGGCTGTATCTGGGCGTGCACTGGCCCACCGACATCCTCGCGGGCTGGTTGATCGGCGGACTCTGGCTCGCGATCTGCCTGATCGCTGTTCGCCGGCTTGCGACACGGACGGCTCCGCCCGAACCCGCCGTGCGTTGATCACCAAGGCTTGCCGGTCTCGTGGCTACCCGCATCGAGTCGAGGATCTGGCGCCTGTCATCTCCGCCACCGGTGCTGATTGCCCAAAACTTCTGCGTGAGAGCTTGATTCGAGACGAACGCCGACAAAAGACGATGTGCGGAGATGGTTCGAACTCGCCTTCAACGGCCCACCGCCCATGAGTCCCAAGAGAATCCAGGCCGACGACATGTCGCTGCTGAAGGGACATTCGTGCCCGGAATGATCGAGCGCGCACGGAGATCGGAGAGACGGGTGGCCTGGCACGATGGGCCGATGCCCGACAGGTCGGCGAACGTCTGATCAGCAACGAGGGCGCCACCTGCTGGTACGGGCAGGACGACACCGGCCGGATATGGGGTGGAGCGCCGGGCCGCGTCGATTGCGGGACAGCACTACGAGACGTTCTTGACCCACGGTGGGCACGGCCCCGAAGAACAGGCGCATTACACCTACTACCCGGATAAGTCGGCCATCCGGCTCGATGATTTCACCTACGACGACGAGGGTCGGCTGGCCCTGTCGCGGTATCGCGCGACCGGCGTTGCTGAATCAGGTATGCCGCCTCCCGGACCGGGCATGTCCTGGTCCTGGGTGGACTGGCGTAACGAGGGGGCTGATTCGCGCGCGACACGCCGTCAGTCCGCCAAGCCCCGTTGTCGAGGCCGCGCGACTACTCTGCTCGCGGAAGCTTCCGACGGGATCGCCAAGGAGGAATCGTGCAGGGAACCAAGCGGTTTGCCGCGACCTGGAGTGTGGGGCTGGCGTTGGCCGCTGTTATCACCCACGCTGCGGGCCCGGCGTCGGCCGGGCGCAGTATCCTCACCAATGTCGATGACGGACGGTCGCCGACGATCGAGGTCGGCGGCACTGTCGAGGTGCGACTCACTGCCTCCCGCGATCACGGACTCAGCTACAGCTGGGGAGTTCCGGTATCCAGTGATGCGACGATCCTGGCCCGCTCCCAAGGTTCCACAACTCCCAGCGGCGGAGCGTCAGCGGTTTTCGAGGCGAATCAGCCGGGCACTGTCACCCTCACCGCGCAACGAAACTGCCGGCCCAGCTCGGATAAGGCCTGCCCCACAACGCTTTTGCCCTGGGAGGTCAAGGTCACGGTCACGGCGAGTTGACGGCATAGGGCCGCGAAGATCGCCGCGGACGCTCTGCCCCTCGCGACACACGTGGTCCGTCGGCAACGTTGGCGACGGTGTCGCGGAAAGCCTTGCGGCGCAACACCTGAACCGAATTTTGCGGTGCACCAGACACGCGAACGCTCATGGCTCCCGCACGACTCGTCAGCGATCTCGCAGAATGGATTACCGAGAAGTTCGAATCCTGTTCCGAAGAAAGCGCTTTCACTCCTGAATAGCTGCTGACTCAGATCTCCGCCTACTGGACCACGGGCACGATCGGGGTGCGACCGGCCTGGGGCACACGTCGTCGACGTATGCCCCAGGCGGGTCGTGTTGGGCGGCCGAGACGAGACTTCGGATTCGGTGAACAACAGTGACGCGCCGCCGCCGGTCGATGGTTAACCGCGGGTGGCCAATTGGTGTGTCCGAATATCGGTCGTCGGGAGAAACAACGTCGCCCGTGTTTAGGTACTCCCCGCAGGAGAGGTTC
>NZ_JBHTUR010000043.1:0-18503 GCF_042793755.1 Nocardia sp. NPDC056564 | reverse complement strand
GTACTGCACTCGACAGGGTGTGGGAGAGTAGGACACCGCCGGAACATCATTGCAGAAGACCCCCAACACTGTTGGGGGTCTTCTTGCGTTTAGGGGTCTGTTCTCCGCGGGCGAAGAGCGTAGGCCGGCACCAGCTGATCCGGCACCCGGAGATCCGGCCGCCCATCGGCGTACTGCACGGTGAACGTCACCTTGCCCAGCCAGTCGCCATCCACGGTCGGCACCCAATGCGTGAGCAAACCCGGGCGCTCACCCCGCATGATCACCCCTGATCCATTGACATGCTTAGGCGTGCCCGGATCCCGAATAACAATGGCGTCCAACCGAACCCATACCGGCTTAGGCTGCTCGACCGCCGTCCGGTAGTAATGACCCATCGCGTTCGGATACGCCAACTCCGGCTCGGTGCCCTCGGTACGCTGCGGCCCATCACTCGAACCCATGTTCGAATAATAGCGGATGAAACGTCTATAAACCGACCGGCCGGTAGTGCGAGTTGGAGCGGACAGGCAAGCCAATCGCCGGCCAGGACCGAGGGCGAGCACCTTGACCTCGTCGCTTTCGACTCGACGGCTGACTATTTCGTGATCCCCAGACATGGATCAATCATCGGCTCATTCTCCTCGCCCGCGTCGTCACGAGGCTGTGGTCCAACTGCTTCGAGGACTCGACGGGCTGAGGTCGAGGAGCAGGTTGCTGAGTTCGACGGGCATGGTGATCATGCAGTCGTGGCCGGTGGGTAGTTCTCGGATCCGGGCCGGCGCGCCGTTGGGTTGGACGGCTGGGACGGGGCGGCGGGTGATGCCGGACGGTCGAGCGCCGACGCAATGGATGTGGGTGCGTGGGATCGATTGTGCGGCAGGGTTGTTCAGTCGGACTGGTTGTTGGAGGCAGCGGACGGGTTGGTCGGAGAGCATCGTGCGCAGCCAGGCGATGTCCGCGGGGTCGGTGACTCCGAACAGGCCGAGGGCCGAAGGGTGCTCGGGGAGTGGGGGGATGCGCCAGCCGCTGCCGGAGCTGGCGGCGAGGTCGATCAGGGTTTGACTGATGGGTTGGACGTCGACGGCGGTTTCTCCGTCCTCCGGGACCATCGCGTCGAGGTAGACCAGATGCCCGATACGGTCCGGAACCTGGTTCGCCACAGCCGAAATGACCAGGCCCGCATAGCTGTGACCCACCAGGATCACCTCGCTGAGGTCGTGCTCGCCGATCAGCGCGACGATGTCGTCGACGTGGGTGTCCAGCCCGACCTCCGGGCCGAGCAGATGCGCCTTGTCGCCGTAGCCGGTCAGCGACGGCGCGAGCACTCGATGCCCCGCCGACTCGAGCAGCGGAACCACCCGTTCCCAGCAGCGTCCGCTGTGCCAAGCGCCGTGTACCAGCAGAAATGTTGACATGGTCGAAACGTTCTCCTTCGCCGGGCACACCAGCGGACTGGCGGTCACTATTCATAACTCAGTACTCTTTGAGAACCATGACCAATGGTGATCGCTCGACCCGTCCCGGGCAATAAGGCACATTTTTGTGCTCGGGTTCCTTGGAGGTAACCGATGACCGAGCCGGACAACGCATGCCGGGCACGGGTAGTGCTCGGCATCGTCGGCGACAAATGGTCGCTGCTGGTCGTGCGCAACCTCCGAAACGGCCCGCGCCGCTTCACCGAACTCAAACGCGAGATCGACGGAATCAGCCAGCGCATGCTCACGGTCACCCTGCGCAGCCTCGAACGCGACGGAATCCTGACCCGCACCGTCCACAACGTCATGCCCCCGCACGTCAGCTACGAACTCACCCCAATGGGCCGGACCCTCCGCGAAGCCACCGCACCCCTGCTCGAGTGGAGCATCGCCCACCTCGAACGCATCGATGCCGCCCGAGCCGAATACGACAGCCGCCCCGCGACCCCACCCACCTAGAACCGGCACCCTCGGAATAACGCGATCCCATCCGTGCCGAGCGCTGCTTCGAATAATCAGCTGAACGGTGAACCGCTGATTGATCCACCTGGACGGATGGAGAACGGGTATGCCGAGCGTCATGAAGCGACGTGTCGCGGCTGTCATCGGAGTGGCGATTGCGAGCGGGCTGCTGGTGGCTCCCGCGTCGGCCGAGCCGGCGAAGCTTCCTGCCGCCGAGTATTGCGGGCAGGACGGTGGCGACGTGTATTTCCAGCAGAGCGGTAAGACGGATAAAGAAGTGTGCGTCGGCCGCGGCTACTCGGCGGGGTATTTCGTTTCGGCGAAGGGGGAGACGCAGGTCTGCTGTCTCCCTTGAGGTTTGGCGTTATACGAACAGGTCAGGAACCGTCACGCGTCGTGGCGGCCAGCGACCCGAGCAGGGCCAAGGCTTCGAGACTGGGCGAGCCAGGGTCGGCGTGGTAAACGACCAATGCTTGCCCGGGGCTGGAGCGAACGTCGAAGGTCTGCATTGTGAGGGTGATCGGGCCGACGGCATGGTGGGTGAAGCGTTTGCTTTCCAAGGCCTTTCCTCGAGCGTCGTGCGTGGTCCACAGTTCGGCGAATTCAGGACTCCGGTCGAGCAATTCGGTGAGCACCTGCTGGATCCGCGGATCGTTGGGCGCCTCGCCGTAGCCGAGACGGAACCCGGCGACGGAATTGCGGGCGACGGTGTGCCAATCGACGTAGAAGGATTTCGCGGCCGGGTCGGTGAAGACGACGTGCATCAGGTTGCGGGAATGGGTCCAGTCGTGGAAGAGCGCGTCGGCGATCTCGTTGGAGGCCAGGACGTCGTAG
Organism: Nocardia sp. NPDC056564; assembly: GCF_042793755.1. Taxonomy (NCBI): domain Bacteria; kingdom Bacillati; phylum Actinomycetota; class Actinomycetes; order Mycobacteriales; family Nocardiaceae; genus Nocardia; species Nocardia sp. NPDC056564. Next base: position 15,750 of record NZ_JBHTUR010000043.1, on the reverse strand, counting down.
GCGCGGTTGTAGACGATGGCGGGGTTGTCCGGCCAGGCATCCATGAGTTGGAGCAGGCTCGGGTCGACGCGGACGGGCACGGCGGCCGCGAGGGCACGGGGACTGAGCCCGGCCAGCCGGAACAGGTGCCCGCGGCCGTCCTCGTCCAGGCGCAGCGCCGCGGCCAAGGCGTCGACGACCTGTGCCGACGGACCGCGTTCGCGTCCTTGCTCGAGCCGCACGTAATAGTCGACGCTCAGCCCGGCCAGCAGCGCGACCTCTTCGCGGCGTAGGCCGGGTACCCGCCGCAGTCCGGTGGTCGCGAGGTTCACCTCGTCGGGTCGTACCTGTGCGCGGCGGGCGCGCAGGTAGTCGCCTAGCTCGGTTGATGCCATGTCCGCATCGTAGGCCGGATCGCGGTGCCGTCCCTGGGTGCGTTACTCCCACGAGAGCGGCTGCCTGCCACCGCGACCACGATCCGCACACGATGGTCGACGTGGAGAAACAGCGAAACGAAACCATCCCATCCAGCTGGGACCTGACCGGCCGCGTCGCCGTCGTCACCGGCGCGGCCCGCGGCATCGGCCACGCCACGGCCGCACTGTTGCGTGCCCGGGGCGCCCAGCTGGTCGTCACCGACCGCCTCGACGCGGTCGAGCAACTCGCCCAGCACGACCCGGAGCACGTGGCCGCCCTGGTCGGCGATGTCTCCGACGAGGAATTGGCCCGCGCCACAATGCGATTGGCGGTCGAACGGTTCGGACGACTAGACATCCTGGTCAACAACGCGGGCCGCACCTTGAACAAGCCGGTCACCGAAACCAGCGTCGAGGAGTTCGACACCATCCTCCGGATCAACGCACGCGGCAATTTCGTGCAGGCCCGTGAGGCCTTCCGGGTGATGGAGCAGGGGAGCGGCGGGGCGATCGTGTCGATCGCGTCGGTCTCCTCGGTCGTCGCCTTCGCGACCCAGACCGCCTACGCCGCGTCGAAGGGCGCACTGGCGCAGATCACCCGGGTGCTCGCAATCGAGGGCGGCCCCAAAGGAATTCGTTCCAACGCCGTGCTGCCGGGCGTGATCGATACCGACATCATGGAGGGCGTGGTCGACAACGGCCGCGAGATGCTCGCCTCGTTCGGATCGGCGCACCCGATCGGCCGGATCGGCAAGCCCGAGGAGATCGCCGAGACCGTGGCGTTCCTCTGCTCCGACGCGGCGAGCTTCATCACCGGTGCGCTGCTCGCCGTCGACGGCGGCTGGACAGCTCAGTGAACGCGCAGGCCGGACGGCTGGCCGGCCGGGTCGCGCTGATCACCGGCGCGACCGGCGGCATCGGTCGCGCCACCGCCGAACTGTTCGCCCGCGAGGACGCGCAGCTGGTCGTCACCGACCGCGATGGGGACGCCGTCGAGGCGCTCGCCACGCGGCTTCGGGCCGACGATGCCGACGTGATGGGCGCTGAGCTGGATGTTTCCTCACCCGAGCAATGGAAGCGGGTGATCGAGTCGACCCGCCTGCGCTTCGGCGGCCTCGACATCCTGATCAATGTCGCCGGCGTCGTGGACTGGGCCGGGGTCGAGGACGCCGAGCAGGAGTCCTGGGATCGCGTGATCGCGGTCAACCAGACCGGGACCTGGCTCGGCATGAAGACAGCCATGCCGCTGCTGCGCGCGTCCGGCGCCGCCTCGATCGTCAACACGTCCTCGGTGTTGGGGCTGATCGGTAGTGGCGGAGCCGCCGCATATCACGCGTCGAAGGGCGCGGTCCGGCTGCTGACCAAGACCGCCGCCGTCGAATACGCGACCCGCGGCGTCCGGGTCAATTCCGTGCACCCCGGCGTCATTGCCACCCCCATGATTCAACAGATCCTCGACGAACAAGGAGACGAGCAACCCGATATCGTGCGCACACCCATGCGCCGCGCCGGCCTCGCCAGTGAGGTCGCGTCCGTCATGCTGTTCCTCGCCGGTCCCGAATCCGCTTATGTGACAGGCGCGGAACTCGTCGTGGACGGCGGCCTGACCGCCCATTGACGGTCCGGTGACCGGCCCCGCCGAGTACCCGGCGGGGCCGGGTCACCCCGGCGAACGCGAAACTACTTGTCGGCAATGAGCTTTCCGCCGACCGCGTACCCGTCGGCGGGGTACTCCTCGATCCAGACGTGCACCGATTCGGCAGGCGACTTGTAGGCGTCGACGAAGGCGTCGGTGATCCGGCGAACCAGCTCGCGCTTGGCCGCATCGGTCTTGGGCAGTTGCTGGACAATGACGTTCGGCATTGCGGGTCCCTTTCTCGGTGCCCGCTCACCGTGTCGAGCGGGCCTACCGACAAATCTGCTGCAGAGCGCCGCCCGGTCCAAGACCGAGTTCGCGCACGCAGCGATCACCGATCGTGATCGTCGAATTCGCAGGCGGCGAGCAGGATCTCCAGCGCGGGCGGTGCGGCCGCGGCCCGCACGATGAGTGCGGTTTCCAGCGAAAGGCCGGGCGCGGCAAGCGAATTGAACACCACCCTGGTGCTGCGGAGTTGCCGCGCGTGGGCGGCGTAGACGACGGTCCAGCTGGTGTCCGAGCCGATCATCGCCAGGGTGTCCGACAGCGCGGAGCTGACCGGTCCCGGCACCGGCTCGAATCCGGCCGCGTGACAGGCGTCCACGACGAGGTCGACCAGCGGCGCGTTGGTGCGACGTTCGGTGAGCCGCAACGGGTATGGCGCCAGATCGGCCAGCGCGAGTTCCCCGGCGCCGGCCAGCGGATGTCGCGCGGAGATCGCGACCAGCAGCGGGTCGTCCCACACCGGGATGCGCCGCAGCCCCGGGTGCTCGATCCGGCCGCGGATGAACGCGGCGTCGAGCCGCCCGTCCAGCACCTGTTCGACGCGTGCCCGGGTGGACGCGGACACCGTCTCGACCCGCACCTGCGGTACCAGGCGTTCCATGATGCGATCGAGATGATCGCCCAGGCCGGTGCTGGTGCCGAGGCGCAGCGTCGCGCCCGCGACGAACCCGGTGATCGAGGCCTTCGCGCGGGCGGCCGCGGCCAGCGCGTCCCGCGCGCCGGGCAGGAATTGCGCGCCGGCATCGGTCAGCACGACCCGGCGCGGCGACCGATCGAACAACTCGACCCCCAGCTCGCGTTCCAGCTGACGAACCTGCTGGCTGACCGCCGATTGCACGATGTGCAGCCGCTCGGCCGCCCGCCCGAAGTGCAGTTCCTCGGCGACGGTGACGAAGTACCGGAGTTGACGCAATTCCACCGGGCCGACCCTACGGGCGGGGACGGTCGCGCCGTCGCCGCGCCTGGGTCATCGGTTCGACGGATCCAGCGCGGTCGCCCGGACGGCGTCGGCGACGGCCCGGAAATCCTTGCGCAGAATGTGCGAGTGGTTGCTCGGCACCTTCGCGCTGACCTGGATGTTCGGGTTGCGCTCCAGCACAGGGTCGAGCGCGGCCCGGGCCGCCTCCATCTCTTCTTCGCCGCCGCCGAGGTTGGCGCCGGTGGCCAGGACATAGCGCATCGGGCAGGTCACGTGGTCGAGCACCGGGGCGAGCGCGGCGTGCAGCTCGTTGGCCTCGATGTTGATGTCGGCGTGCTGCTCGGCGGACATGCGCGCGGCCAGGCCGAACGGGCGGGCCAGCGGCAGCAGGAAACGCATCTTGTGGAACAGCTTCCGGATCCGCTCGCGGCCTTCCGCGCCGGTCAGGCCGTAGGGCAGCGCGCCGTCCACCGACACGACGCCCAGCACGCGATCCGGATTGCGTTCGGCCCAGTGCGCCGCGAGCAGCGCGCCGTAGGACCAGCCCACGATGATCGGCCGGTCCACGCCGGTCGCCGCGAGCACGGCATCGATATCGCGCAGACAGGCTTCGAAGGAGTAGTCCGCGGACCGCTTCGACTTACCGCGTGCCCGCTCGTCGAAGGTGATGTGGCGGTAGTCGCCGCCGAGCTCGGCGATCACCGGCCGCCACGGGCGCTGGTCGGCGTAGGAGCCGTTGAGGTAGATGACGGCCTGGCCGGGGCCGCGGGTATCGGTCACCGCCAGTGCGGTGTCGTCGACCGCGACCATGCCGGACCAGGTCGAGGTGCTCGAGGTGTTCGCTGTGTTGGTCATGGGTGTACTGTCGCGAGCCCGGCTGATACCGGCCTGACGCTGACCTGACACGGCGACTGACACCGGTCGGGGGTGGGTCAGTACGGTGCGGGCACGTCGATGACGAGTTCGGACGGGCTGGGGTTCGTGCTCACCTGGACCGCGACCCGACCCGAACCGGGGAGGGTGAAGACGGCGGCGTTCCAGCCGTAATGTCCGTCGTGCACGGTTGTCTTGGTCTCGGTGATGCCGGCACCGGAATCCAGATTGCGCATGGTGACCGTGGTGGAAACCTGGCAGTCGTTTCCGCCGCCCGGCGCGGCCGACATCGACCCGAGCGGATTGTTGGCGGCATCGGGGGTGAAATTCACGCTGACCGTGGCCGAGCTGTCGATGAAATTCGCGAACTCACGCGCTTGCTGCCCCTGATTGGCGGATACCTCGGCATTGACCGTGCCCGCGCAGCCGGGTCCCACGTCGGTGTGGGCCGCGTCGAAATGCATCGGGTCCGCGGACGCGGGGCCTGCGGACATCGCGATCGTGACCATCGGCAGGAACGATATCGCCGCAACCTTCAGAACGCCTCGCATGATGACTCCCGTCTTCGGGTGGATCAGCAGTGGATCGATCGGACCACGCATACGGTGCGAATACAGCTATCTTTCGGCAAAAGGTCACGCTAGCAGAGCGAATCCGAGGTCATCAACTGGATCGAATTCCCGAGGGCAGCACGACGAGCTTGCCGGTGGCCTGATCGTTCTCCATATATCGATGGGCCGCGACGATATCGGCCAATCCGAATACCTGGTCGATATGGGGTCGATAGCGGCCCGCCTCGACCTCGTCGACAATTCGCTGCAACACCGCCGCGTTGCCTTTCACGCTGTCGCTGTGGAATGCGGTGAACCTGGTGCCGGACGGGATCATCGCTATCGGTTCGAAATCCCGGATGGACCATCCGCTGAGCGAGCCCGCCACGCAGACCGTTCCGCCGGGCCGGACCAGGCGCAGCGAGTCCACCGCCGTGCTTGCGCCGACCAGGTCGAGCACGTAGTCGGGGCCCTCCGGCCAGATCGCGCGCAGGTCGGCGGCCAGCGATTCGCCGTCGTCGACGAGCGGGTGGTCGACGCCGGTCAGCGCGTCCACCCGGTCCGGCCGACGGGTCGTCGCGGCGGTCTCGATGCCGCGCGCGGACGCGATCGACGCGGCCGCCAGTCCCACCGACGAGGTCCCGCCGCGAATCAGGAGCCGGTCGTTTCTCCCTATGCCCAAGGTGTCCAGCGCCCCGTGGGCGGTCAGGTAGGTTTCGGGCAGCGCGGCCAGCACGTCCCAGGGCAAGGTCGAATCGACCGGCATCAGTAAGGAATTCGGCAGCAACGCGTACTCGGCGTAACCGCCGTCGAACGCTCGGCCCATCTCGCCCATCACCGCCGCGACTGTCGTCCCTTCCGACAGCCGATGGTCGGTCGAGGCGGCGAGGACGCCCACGCATTCGATGCCGAGCACGCGCGGAAACCGCACGGACGGGGAATGTCCCTGCCTGGTCCGCAATTCCGAGCGGTTCAAGCCCGCGCCTTTCACCTGCACCAGACTCCACCCCGGCCGAACCGCAGGCACTGGCAATTCGCGGAGTTCCAATACCTCCGGGCCGCCCGCTCCGACACAGACCGCGGCTTTCATCGTTCTATCGCGCATGCCTTCACTGTCCTGGGCGGGCGGTGCGGCGGGCCACCGATAGGATGCCAAGTTATGCCCGTTGGCCGCCAAGCTCCGCGGACGTCCCGGCTGTGGCCGTCCGGTGGGGCGCACCTGTGGCCGTCGGGCGGAACCAGTTCCGCGCATTCGCATCCCCGTGGGCATCTGGTGTATGCCGCTCGCGGCGTCCTCTCCGTGCACACCGAACGCGGCACGTCGATCGTGCCGGCCAATCGAGTCGCATGGACGCCCGCCGGAGTTACGCACTACCACCGCGCGCACGGCGACACCGATATGCGGATCGAGTTCCTGCCCGGCTCGCTGGCGCGGTTCGTGCCGGACCGTCCTGCCGTGTTCCTGGCCTCCGACCTGGCCCGCGCGCTGCTGCTGAACCTCACCGGCCCGCGCAATGACGACCGCGACGACGACCGTGCCGCCCGCGCCCGATTGCGCCGCGTGCTCGTCGACGAACTGCGCGAGGCCGACGAGCAGCCGCTACAGCTACCCGAACCGCACGACGACCGCTTGCGCGCCGTCGCCCGGCTGCTGTACGAAAACCCCTCGGACAACACGCCATTGGCAGAACTCGGACACACGATCGGGGCCAGCGGGCGCACGCTCAGCCGGCTCCTGCGCGACGAACTCGGCATGACCTTCTACGAATGGCGCACCCAGCTGCGCGTCTATCACGCACTCATCCTGCTCGCCGACGGCCACGACACGACCCGGGTCGCCCACGCGTGCGGCTGGGCGAACCCGAGCGGATTCATCGCGGCCTTCACCGACGTCATCGGCACCACGCCGGGTCGCTACCGGGCTGCGGGACTCAGCGGAAAGCGTTGAACCCTAATGGAACCCATCCACCCTCGGTAGATCGAATTCGCCAACGCCCGGCAGTGAACGGCCGAATCCGTGCTGGACTTCGCCGCGTGCCGTCGGTGGTCGAGTCTCCAATGGGCCGCACGGATCCGCCGATCGGGAGTGAGTCGCCACGTGCCCTCCTGGGGCCTGGCGGAGGACCGGAAGTGTCCGGCGGCAACGTAACCGGAGACGCTCAGCCGCTTTCGGCTTGCCGGACTGCCGAACCACCGGCCGGCGGTCTGCCCGAACTCGGCACGATCAGGGTCGTGATCGCCCACCCAGGCAACGATGCCGTCGGGTCGGACGAGCACGGCGCCCGCCCCGAGATCATCCTGCGCCGTTCCGGCCACAGATCGAATCTGCTTCTCCCAGCGCATGGCTGAATCGCGCAGAACCCGGTCGATCGAAGGGTTCGGCGCCCGACGCCGCCGGCAACGGAGACAACATCCCGCGGCGATGGAACATCTCGACCGAGGCGGCGGACAATCCGCGCGTCCCTAGGGGATTCGCTTTGAACGGGTCGCGCGGCTCCGCCTCCCGCTCCAGCATCAGCACCGAACAGCCCGCGCCGGCCGGCAGCAGACCGACCGGCCCGGCGCCCACGATCACCACGTCATGCATGCGGGTTCGCCGTTCCGGCGGCACCGCTGAACACGTCGGTCATGCGCTGGGCCGGGTCGTCGCCGTCGAACAGGCCCGCGAAGAACTCGACGGCCTCGGTGGCGACCTCGGTGCTGCGGGCGAACATGGCCTGCTCGTACTGGGCGAGCGCGGCCTCGACGTTATCGGGATGCGCGGCAAGCGCTTTGCCGAGGTCGGCGCCGTCGAGCATGGCCAGGTTGGCGCCCTCGCCGTTGGGGGCGGCGACGTGGGCGGCGTCACCGATCAGGGTCACGCCCGGCACCCGATCCCATCGATGGTCGAGCGGCAGCGCGTAGTGCGGGCGGTGCACCGGCGCGGTGTCGGTATCGGTGATCAGGGCGGTGAGTTCCGGTGCCCAGCCGTCGTATTCGCGTGCGATCCGGGCGGTGGCCGCGGCCGCGTCGGTGAAGTCGATGGCGGTGAACCATTCCAACGGCCGGGCCAGCACCGCGTAAGTGTGGACGGTGTCGCCCTTTTCGCGGTGCGCGTGGATCTCCGTGCCCTGGGTGGGCGCGAACATCCCGCCGCCGCCAACGGCTTTCGCGGCGGCCGGGTGGCGGGTGTCGGCTTCGAACAGGTAGGTCTCGACGAAGGACGTGCCGGTGTATTCCGGCGTGGCAGCGGAGACCAGTGGCCGGACCCGGGACCATGCGCCGTCCGCGCCGACCAGCAGATCGGTGACGACGGAGCTGCCGTCGGCGAAGGTCACCGCATGGCGGCCGTCGCCAAGCGCGCGGGTACCGCTGACCTTGCGGTCCCATTGGACGGTGCCCGCGGGGAGCGAGTCGAGCAGCAGCTGGCGTAGCTCGCCGCGCTGCACCTCGGGGCGTCCGCCCGAGCCGTCGTCGGGCTTGTCGAGCAGGACCGCCCCGTGCTGATCGAGGACCCGGATCGCCTGGCGGCCCGCCAGGATGATCCCGCGGAACTCGTCCATCAGGTCGGCCGCCTCGACCGCGAGCTGGCCGTTGTAGTCGTGGATGTCGAGCATGCCGCCCTGCCTGCGGGTGGTCGGGGAGGGCTCGGCCTCGTAGACCGTCGCCGGAATGCCGTGGACGTGCAGGACGCGGGCCAGCGTGAGTCCGCCGAGCCCCGCCCCGATGATCGTGACCGGTGTCGTCATGGTGGATCCTTTCCCGGAATAGCTATGGAACGACGTTCCATGGCGTCCATGTTGGAACAACATTCCAGACGTGTCAAGATGGACCTCGTGGCGACCGGCAAACAGCGCACCGAACGACGGACCGACGCGCTCTCGAAAGAGCGGATCGTGGAGGCGGGCATCGAGCTGCTCGACGCGACCGGTGAGGGCGGGCTGACCTTCCGCGCCCTGACCGAGCGCCTCGCCACCGGACCGGGGGCGATCTACTGGCACGTCGCGAACAAGGGCGAGTTGCTCGCCGCCGCCACCGAGGCCGTCGTCGCCACCGCGCTGGCCGCCGAACCCGCCGAGTCACCCGACTCGCCGCCGGCCGCGATCCGCGCCGTTGCCCTCGGCCTGTTCGACGCGATCGACGAACACCCTTGGCTGGCAACGCAACTCGGCCTGCAGCTGTCCCGTAGTCCGGCCGGCCCGGTGACCCCGCAGATTCTCGAAAGCATCGGTCGCCAGGTGCGCGCTCTCGGCGTCCCCGAGGACAGCTGGTTCAGCACCGCAACCGCGTTGGTGCACTACATCTTCGGCGCCGCAGGCCAATACACCGCGAACGCCCGCGTCCTCGACGCCGACGTAGACCGCGCCGAATTCCTCACCACCGTCGCGAACGCCTGGGCCGAACTAGATCCCGACGCCTACCCGTTCACCCGAGCGATTGCCGAACAAGCCCGCGAACACGACGACCGCGCCCAGTTCCTCGCCGGCATCGACCTCATTCTGGCCGGGATCACCGCACTCCACCTGCCACGCACCTCCTGAGCCAACGGTCTCGCCGCGGCGGTTCGTTGCGGCGGCGGGCATCGGGGTGAACCAGGTGGTCCAGGATCAGCGGGACCGATACTGGCGGAGGGCAATTCGGGCCAGGTGCACGACTGCGGCACCGACGCCGGCGCCCAGTATCCATCCGACGAGGACGTCGGTCGGCCAGTGTGCGCCGAGATAGACCATCGCGCTGCCGATCAGCGCGACGATCAGGGTGAGCACGGCGGCGATCCAGCGCCGGTATCGCGGCGGCCGAGGCAGGACCAGATAGGTGGCGACCGCTGCGGCCGCCGTCATGGCCGCGACGGTGGACGGCATCGACCACCCGCCGATCTCGACCACCGCGAGGTCCGTCGACGGTCGTGCTCGCCGAATGATCTGCTTGGCCGCGGCCGCCAGCGCCGTCGCCGCCACGACCGCGGCTCCGATGGTGAATCCCTGCCACCACCAGCGTTTCGTGACGATGAGGACCAGCCCGATCACGCCGACGGCCGCGACGACCGCGACGTTCGCCCCCATATCCATCGCCCATCTCGCAAGCGTGGTCAACGCCGATGTCCGCTGCTGGGAAAGCCATTGCAGGAGATCCAGATCTAGACTCACCGAGCCCATTCTGCCGGGACTTCGCGTGCCATGCGCCCGAGCCCTCCGCGCGCTCGCGAGGTGAACTCGACTCCGAGGAGGCGTGCCAAAGCTGTTCCGGCGCGACGATTTCCGTGCGTCGCCGGATGCCCTTCGCGGGCGGTGCGATGCCGGTCGGCGCCGACTCCGAATTTGCGGCGGGCGACGCCACCGACGCGTCAGCGGTTGAACTCGCTCGGCGCTGAGACACTCGGGCGGATATAGGTTCTCGCGCGCAGCGTGGTCAGTGCCAGCGGAAGCGGAAGAAGTTGCCGAGGCCGTTGCGCCGCCAGTCGCGAATCATCGTCGGTGTCGGAAGCCAGAACGGCTCCACTCGGGGAAGCCCGGATCGCGTCGTGTCGATGAGGCCGAAGCGACGAAGGTTGCGGGCTATCCGCAGCAGCGGGAACTCGGGTTGGTAGTCGTACTCCAGGCGCTTCCGGCCGAGGAGTTCGGTGATCAGGTGCGACATCTGTTCGGGCGAACGGGTCGTGCCCTTGATCTCTGGATGCTCGCCGCGCCACCGGTCGGCGGCCTCCTCGGCGGCGAAGAAGCTGTTGAAGTCGCACCAGCCGACGACCCGGTGGGGCATCTCGCGCAGCGGGTAACCGAGGTGCACGCGAAGGGTTTTCGGTTCGTAGTCCAGCAGGATCCCGTCGCGCCCGAGCAGGCGAACGGGTTGTCCGGTCTGCCGGCACACCGAGTCGACGATCACCTCCGCTCCGGGGAATTGGCCGGATATCGCGCAGGCCTCGACCGCGCATTCGGCGAACCAGTGTTGGGCGCCGTCGACGGTTATCCGGTAGTGGTTCTCGAAGGTGGCGAAGGGGCGCGCGTAGACGAGTTCGCCCGCGGGCGGCTGCGGGGTGGGCAGCGGTTCGTCCTGGAAAACGGGACTGCCTGCATGCTCTTCATCTTGGCGCGCCACGCATATCGCGCCTTCCAGATCACGCAGGTCCGCGTCGAGCTCCGGGCCGGACACCGCGAACTCCGCACGCAGTTCGGCGATCGTCGGCGCGGTTCCGGTGCGCCGGACCTGGTCCATGATCCGATGCCGGATCGCGCGGGCGCGGGTACTGAGCTCTGCCATGGTGGTCTCCCCGGATGGTCAGGATGGATCGCGAAAACCCATGCCGTGCATGACGGTTCGCACGTGGCCGCGGAAGAGTTCGTCCGGGTCGGCGATCAGCGCGGCGATGCTGCCGAATGTTTCGCCGGCGATGAAGCCGAGGATGCCGGCCCAGGCGTTGATCAGGATGCCGGGAACCGGGCTCGGCGCCGTCGAGTCGCCGCCGAGGAGCCGGCCCGCCGCCAGCGCCGGCACCAGGGTGGCCGTCGGGTCAGCGGTGCCCTGCGCGACCGCGGCCAAATACGGCGTCGCGACGGCGGCCATCAGCCGGCCCGCGGCCGGGCCGGTCTCCTCGGGTCGGGCTTGGTATCCGGGGATCGGGGTTCCGTTGATCAGGGCGAACTCGGCGGGGTTGGCCAGCGCCCAGCGCCGCGCTGCCGCGCATCCGGCGCTCCACTGTTCGGCGGGCTCGGCGCCGGGGTCCTGTGCGCCGGTCATCGCCGCCGTGAGCGCGTCGTACGAGTCGACGCACAGCGCGGTGATCAGCGCCGACTGGCAGTCGAAATAGCGGAACAGCGCGGCGGGGGACATGCGCATCTCCCTGGCGATGCCGCGCAGCGACAGTCCGCCCGTTCCGGCGGTCGCGAGTTGTTGCCGCGCAAGAGATTTGATCTCGGCGATCGTCGCGGCCCGGCGTTGCGCCCGCCTGGTCGGCGCCTGATCGGCGGTGGTCTCCGGCACGGTTGTCCTTCCTCGGGAGGCATGATCGCGGACATGTACAGTGATCACTGTACGCTATGTGATCAGTGATCGCATTTATCCGAGTCCGAGAGCTATCAAGCAGGTGGGAAGGGGTGCTGTGCACGAAGACGTGCGCGCGATGGTGGCGCGGGAGCGGGCGGATCTGGCGGAACTGCTGGGCACGCTCACCGACGAGCAGTGGAATTCCGAATCGCTGTGCGCCGGGTGGCGGGTTCGCGATGTCGCCGCGCATCTGCTCTACGAGGTGACGCCGCCGCTCACCTACACGCTGGAGACGCTGCGGGCCGGCGGATCCTTCGACCGGATCAACGCTCGCTATGTCGAGCGTTGGCGAGACCGGCCGATCGACGAACTGCTCGCGGCCTTCCGGAAGACTCGCCGCGGCGGATTCCCGACTCGATTCGCGCCCCGAATTGCCCTTGCCGACACGTTGATTCATCACCAGGACATCCGGCGGCCGCTTGGTCTGCGCAGGACGGTGCCCGCGCCGCACCTGCTGACGTTGCTGCGCCATCCCGACCCGTTCCTGCGGCCCTGGGCGCGCATGCGCGGATTGCGTTTCACCGCAACCGATGTGGACTGGGAGCGCGGGAGCGGGCCGGCCGTCGAAGGCCCGGGCGAGGCGATCGTCTTGGCCGTGGCGGGGCGGCCCGCCGCGTTGACCGACCTCGACGGCGCGGGCGTCGACATCTTGCGTGGGCGTCTCGGGTGACGGGCCGATGACGCTGTCGCGCAGCGGGAATTGTCCGATCGACGCGCGGACTCGGTGTGTCAGAATTCGCGGATGGGTGATCCCGTGATCGACGTCGCCGTGGGTAGCGACATCGGCAACCGCTATTCGGCGAACTTCGATGTCACCTATCTGCGCGCGCAGCCGCTGCTGGCGGTGGTGGCGGATGGGATGGGGGATGGGCCGGGTAGCGCGGCCGCGGGTCGCACCGCTGTCGACATGTTCATCGATCACGTCGCCCGCGCGAAAGACCCGGGGCCGGACACCTTCCGGGCCGCGGTGGCCGCCGCTGATGCCAGGGTGAACCGAATTGGCCAGGAGTTGCGGAATTTGGCGGGCTGCACATTGACTGCCATGGTGGCCACGCCGCACGGCTACAGCATCGTGCAGATCGGCGACTCGCGCGTGTACCGGCTGCGCGACGGACTGCTCGAACTGCTGACGACGGACCACACGATGGCCTGGCTCGGCGCCGTGCACGGCTGGTATCCGTTCGATTCGCAGCAGGCCGCGTCGGCGCGCTACCACCTGACCCGATACGTCGGACGTGGTGGCGCTCCGGAGCCGGATGTGCTCAGCGTGACTCTGCGCCCCGGCGACCGCTATCTACTGTGCAGCGACGGAGTGTCCGAGCAGGTCGGCTATGACGACCTCCGGCTCTTCCTCGGTCGCGACGTAGCACCGCAAGCGGTCATCACCGATCTGCTGAAAGCCTGTGAGAGAGCGGGCGGAAACGACAACGCGTCCGCCATCGTGATCCGGGTCGACTGATCGGTCGGCCGAAATCGGCCACCGCTGAACAGAATCCGATCGCTCAGGCGGTTCCACCGCGCCATCGGTCCTCGCCGGCGCGGCCCAGGTTGGCTGGAGAACGCCTGGCGTACTGCCAAGCAGTGGGCAGTGACTGCCAACGTTCCCTCGCTGCTATTTGCCGCAACACGCGGGGGATAAAGTCCGTTGTATTACAGCGGATCTGCCGCGGAAGACGCTGGAGTTTCGATGTTTCCGCGGTCCATCGGGAGGGTTTATATGCATATCAAAGCTCGGCGGCTCGCGCTGTCGGCCATTGTCATTGCGGCGTCGGCGATTACCTTGAGTTTTCCCACCGCTACCGCTGATCCGGGACGCTGCGGAGTTTCCGTAACGAGTGGGATCGACACGGGGAAGCAGGTTCCGAGTTTCATCTACCTCATGCGCAACGACTGCTCGGCGGGGGCGAACTTCCGGGTCTACCAGTACACGCTCGGCCGTGACGCCCAGGCCGGGAACGGTCAGACCTGCCAGTGGGTCAACGCCCATGACACGGCGACCTTCTGGGATCCGGTCGGCGACCAGACCTGGCAACCGCTCAGCTGCTGAAACCGATCCACCCCAGAAGGAATGACGTGAACAACATCAAGCGCGTAGCAGCATCGATCGCCGGGGTCACGGCGATCGCGGGAATCTTCGGCATCGCCGCACCGACGATCGCCCAGGCGGATCCCGGTCGCTGTGGGGTCTCCGTCGAAGGCCCATCCAATTCCGGAACGCAGTGGGCGTACTTCGTTCGGAACGATTGCTCCGCCAATATCCAGGTCAAGGTCCACCTGTACAACCTCGATAGAGACACCTCGTGCCACTGGATTGTGCCCGGTGAAACGGTCGCCTTGTTCTCGAACTTTATCGATAACAGCTGGCAGGCGATCCCTTGCTGAGGTTGACTAACCGCTGAGTGTGCGTCGAGCCGCGGTCGGCTCGACGCATCACGGCACCTGGCGGTCACGGCGGACGCGATCCGGCAGTGACAAATGTGAGGCGAGCTTGTGTCGCTCTCACCACGCCAGTAAACGAATCACGGTGAGCAGGAACGGTCCGCAATGGCGGGGGCGCTTCTATCGTGGGCCACGCCACATATAAGCAGCCACGCATGACTAGCGCAGGGGACCACCCAATGACTGTGACCGATGAGTACCTGCAGAACAACGCAACCTACGCGAGCACCTTCACCGGCCCGCTGCCCTTGCCGCCGGCCAAGCAGGTCGCGGTGGTCGCGTGCATGGACGCCAGACTGAATGTCTATGGCGCGCTTGGCATCAAGGAGGGCGAGTCGCACGTCATCCGCAATGCGGGCGGCGTGATCACCGCCGACGAGATCCGGTCGCTGGCGATCAGTCAGCGCCTGCTCGGCACCCGGGAGATCATCCTGATCCACCACACCGACTGCGGCATGCTGACGTTCACCGACGACGACTTCAAGTCCTCGATCCAGCAGGACGTCGGGATCAAGCCGGAGTGGGCGGCGGAAGCGTTCTCCGATCTGGAAACCGATGTGCGGCAATCGATTGCCCGCATCGTCGCCAGCCCGTTCGTGCCGCACAAGGACTCTATCCGCGGCTTCATCTTCGACGTGGCCACCGGCAAGCTGAACGAGGTGCTCGCCGACTGACCGCACGCACGTCACGAGATCCGGGCCCGCGCGGCCCGGATCTCGTCGTTTCGTCACCCGACACGCCGTCCCGACCCACACTGCCGACCTGTCGGTTAGACGACACGCGCCCGAACATGTGCCGCACGGCACCGCTGTGATCGGCCGAACCGCCACCCAGGGCGTCCTGAGCTGCACGAACGCTACCCGCCGGTAGACAAATCGGGCACCGAATATGGTTGCTATTGCGCTCGGATGTCCCTATCCTCAAGCGCGTGTCGATTCCCGCCGCCCGCCACAGCGCAGCGCTCAATGTCGCAGACCGCGACGGCGTTGCGCTAATTCCGCTTACCGCGATGGTGGCGCAGCGGCGACTTCTCCTCGTAGTAACCCGCCGTAGCGGGGTCTGATTCGGACCGGCCCCCTCGCTGCGGGCTGAACGACTTGTTAGTGCTGGTCCCCTCTGTCAACTGAGCCACGACATTCCTCGGGAAGACCTACTTTCAAATGACAATCCTCACGCTCGATACCCATGCCTTCCATGCCGCCGCGCCCAAGGGCCTGCGGCACGAAAGCGCCGAACTCACCCCGGCGCAATTCCACGACCGCTACTGCGAGCACACCGGGCCGATTCGGCTCGGCGACTGGTCGCCGGCGGGTAGCCGCAACGCCGAGTTCGCGGTGACGCTGGAATTCGCCGATCACCTGCGCACGGTCGTCGCGTCCGGCAGCCTGGTGGCGGCGATGACCTCGGCCCTCTACGAAGAGGGCTACCACGTCGAGATCCTGCAGTTCCACCAGCGCCGCACCGGCGAAGGCACCGCGACCTTCGTCCAGTGCGAATGCAACGGCAGGCGCGGCTGGGGCGCGGCCCTGGCCGACGACAGCGCCGAATCGACGGTTCGCGCGATGATTGCCGGAGTCAACAAGCTCGGTAGCTGACCGACGCGAAAAAGGGCCGTTCCGCTCGGCTGAGCGGAAC
>NZ_JBHTUR010000042.1:0-23591 GCF_042793755.1 Nocardia sp. NPDC056564 | reverse complement strand
CTGGTCAGGCCTCGTCGAGTAGCTCGGCGGTGACGGCCGACTCGGTGTCGGGGATGCCGAGCTCCTTGGCGCGCCGGTCCGCCATCGACAGCAGACGCCGAATCCGGCCCGCCACAGCGTCTTTCGTCATCGGCGGGTCGGCCAGCTGGCCGAGCTCCTCCAGCGACGCCTGCCGGTGCTGCACGCGCAGCTTGCCCGCGGCGGCGAGATGGTCGGGCACGTCGTCGCTGAGGATCTCCAGCGCGCGCTCCACCCTGGCGGCCGCGGCGACCGCGGCCCTGGCCGAGCGGCGCAGGTTGGCGTCGTCGAAGTTGGCCAGCCGGTTCGCGGTGGCCCGCACCTCGCGGCGCAGCCTGCGCTCCTCCCAGACGATCCGGGTGCCGTGCGCGCCCATCCGGGTGAGCAGCGCGCCGATCGCCTCGCCGTCGCGCACCACGACCCGGTCGGTGCCGCGCACCTCCCGCGCCTTGGCGGTGATGCCCAGCCTGCGGGCCGCGCCGACGAGCGCGAGCGCCGCCTCCGGACCCGGGCAGCTGACCTCCAGCGCGGACGAACGACCCGGCTCGGTGAGCGAGCCGTGCGCGAGAAACGCTCCGCGCCAAGCGGCTTCGGCGTCCGCGATGCTGCCGCCGACCACCTGGGCGGGCAGGCCGCGCACCGGACGACCGCGGACATCGAGCAGCCCGGTCTGCCGGGCCAGCGCCTCGCCCTCCTTGGACACGCGCACCACGTAGCGGGAGGTCTTACGCAGACCGCCCGCGCCGAGCACGTGCACATCGGAGCCGTAGCCGTATAGCTCGAAGATCTCCCGGCGCAGCCTGCGGGCGATGGAACCCATGTCCACCTCGGCCTCGACGATCACCCGCCCGCCGACGATGTGCAACCCGCCCGCAAAACGCAGCAACGCGGACAGTTCCGCCTTGCGGGAACTGACTTGCGACACCGTGAGCCTGCTCAGCTCGTCTTTCACATCGGCTGTCATCGCCACGAGACGCGCTCCTTTCCACCCAACCCGGAACGCACATCCTGACCCATGTGCCGTCCCTCGACTCGAAGCCCTGCCATTTGCGGCCGAGGTTGCCGGATCAGTTGATCCAGTGCGGCGGCAAGCTTTCCGGGGTGATGCCGGTCCGTCCCCGCCTCGGCGACATCGGAGAAGGTTACCCGTGCGCGCAGCTGTTCGGCGGCTCTCGCCACATGTTCTCTTTCGCGACCCTCGGGCACCGACCCCGAATCGACCAAAACTTCGTCGACCACGAATTCCGGTGCGTGCTGGGACAATACATGCAGGTGCCGTTCGGCGGAGAAACCCGCCGTTTCGCCGGGCTCGGCGGCGAGATTCAGCACCAGAACTTTTCTGGCTCGGGTGTACACCAGCGCCTCTCGTAGTTCGGGGACGAGCACATGGGGGATGACGCTGGTGAACCAGGAACCTGGTCCGAGAACGACCACATCGGCGTGTTCGATGGCCGAGGTGGCTTCCTGACTGGCCGGCGGATCGGACGGGATCAGCCGCACCCGCCGGACTTTACCGGGCGTGGTCGCGATCGCGACCTGGCCGCGAATGCAGCGGCTGACCCGCGGATCCGCTTCCAGCCCAGCCACATCCGCTTCGATGTCGAGCGCGATCGGCGACATCGGCAGCACCCGTCCGGTGATGCGCAACATCTTCGCGACCTCGTCGAGCGCGGCGACCGGGTCGCCGAGCACCTCGGTCAGCCCGGCCAGGATGAGGTTGCCGACCGAGTGACCGGCGAGCGCGCCGGTGCCGCCGAAGCGGTGCTGCACGGTCTGGGTCCAGACGCCGTCGGCGTCCGCGGCCAGGGCGGCCAGCGCCATCCGCAGGTCGCCGGGCGGCAGCACGCCTAGCTCGGCGCGTAAGCGACCGGACGAGCCGCCGTCGTCGGCGACCGTGACGACCGCGCTGATCTTCCTGGTCAACCGCCGGACCGCGGTCAACGTCGCGTACAGGCCGTGCCCGCCACCCAGCGCGACGATCGCGGGGTCGGATTCCCAACCGGTCATTCGCGCCCCAGATCCCGATGCACGACCCGTACCACGTCGGCGGATCCCTCGGGCACGCCGGTGCCCTCGCTGATCAGTTCGCCGAGCGCCTCGGCGATCGCCACGCTGCGGTGCTTGCCTCCGGTGCAGCCCACTGCCACCGTCATGTATCGCTTCCCCTCTTGGCGGTACCCGTTCATGGTCAGCTCGACCAGGTGGTGGCAGGTACGCAAATAGTCGTCCGCGCCGGGGCGCGACAATACGTACTCGCTCACCACTGATTCCTGACCAGTGTGTTCCCGCAATTCCGGTATCCAATGTGGATTAGGTAGAAAACGCACATCCAACACCATGTCGGCGTCGAGTGGAACCCCATGCTTGAAGCCGAAGGACTGCACGGTGAGCTGCAAGGCGCTCGGCACGCCGCCGCCGAAGGCCTCCTCCAGCTTGCGGTGCAGCTGGTGGATGGACAGTTCGGTGGTGTCGATGACCAGGTCCGCCGCGGTTTTCACGGCCGAGAGCCGGATCCGTTCGGCGGCGATGCCCGCCGAGAGCGTGCCGTCCTTGCTCTCGCTCTGCAACGGATGCCTGCGCCGGGCGAAACCGAAGCGCCGGATGAGCACGTCGTCGGAGGCTTCGAGGAACAGCACCTTGGTTTCGATGCCGAGCCTGTGCAGTTGATCGGTGACCACCGAGAGATCGCCGGTGAAGAACCGGCTGCGCACGTCCATCACCAGGGCGAGGCTGCGGATCGGCGGCTCGGCGGAGGCGCCGAGTTCGACCATCCGGCCGATCAGCTCCGGCGGCAGGTTGTCGGCCACATACCAGCCGAGATCCTCGAGCACGCGGGCCGCGGTGCCACGGCCCGCGCCGGATAGTCCGGTCACGATGACGACTTCGACCTGCGGGTTCGCCGCTGCGACAGCGCTCGAGGGGCCGGCCCGCCCCTCGGTCTGTCGCGGATTACCCGCAGTGTTGTTCGATTCGACGCGTGTCATGTCCTATGGGATCCGTCTCTTGGGTACCTCTCGAATCATCCCGCACCGGTCCCGGTATCGGGCGCAGACATGCGTGATTACCTTCCGTGGAGCAGCTGGACGGTTCACAAACATGTGATGGAACGGTACCGAGGATATAGGGGGATGGCAGGGAAGCAGATGATTCCGATGTTTCTCAGCCTCCTTGCAGGGCGTCGAGTACGGCTTTGGCGGTCGCCAGCCCGATGCCGGGGACCTCGGTGATCTCCTCCACCGTGGCCTGTTTCAGCTTCGCGACCGAACCGAAATGGGTAACCAGTGCGGTTCGGCGCGCCGCACCGAGCCCGGGGACCGAGTCCAGCGCCGATGCGGTCATCCGGCGGGAACGTTTGCTGCGGTGGAAGGTGATGGCGAAGCGGTGCGCCTCGTCGCGGACCCGTTGCAGCAGAAACAGGGCCTCGCTGTTGCGCGGCATGATCACCGGGTCGCTCTCCCCCGGCACCCAGACCTCTTCGAGACGTTTGGCCAGGCCGATCACCGCGACGTCGGTGATGCCGAGTTCGTCGAGCACCTCGGCCGCCGCCGCGACCTGGGGCGCGCCGCCGTCGACCACATACAGGTTGGGCGGGTACGCGAACTTGCGCGGGCGGCCCGTGTTCGGGTCGATGCCCGGGCGGGACACGAGATCCGCTGTGTCGTCGGCGTTTTCGGCCTCCAGGTCCTCGGCGGCCAGCAGGTCGCGTTCCTTCTGCAACTTGTAGAACCGCCGCCTGGTCACCTCGCGGATGCTGCCGACGTCGTCGGAGCGGCCGTCGCCGGCCGCCTCCTTGATCGTGTAGTGCCGGTACTCCGACTTGCGGGCCAGGCCGTCCTCGAACACCACCAGCGAGGCGACCACGTCGGTGCCCTGCACGTGGCTGATGTCCACGCATTCGATCCGCAGCGGGGCGCTGTCGAGTTCGAGCGCGTCCTGAATCGCTTGCAGCGCAGCCGATCTCGAGGTGAGATCGCCCGCACGCTTGAGCTTGTGCTGTTGCAGCGCCTCCATCGCGTTGCGCTGCACGGTCTCGGCGAGCGCCTTCTTGTCGCCGCGCTGCGGCACGCGCAGCTGCACGGCCGAGCCGCGCAGGTTGGACAGCCACTCCTGGAGCTGGTCGGCGTCGGCCGGGAGTTCGGGGACCAGCACCTCGCGCGGGACCACGGTGGCGGGCTGCTCGGACTCGCCGAGTTCGGCCACCGCGACCTGCTCGCCGTAGAACTGGGTGAGGAACTGCTCGACCAGCACGCCCAGCTCGCCGCCCGCCTCGGGCGCGTCGATGGCGTCGCCGGATTTGTCCACCACCCAGCCGCGCTGACCGCGAACCCGGCCGTCGCGGACGTGGAAGATCTGCACCGCCGCCTCCAGCTCATCGGTGGCGAAGGCGATCACGTCGGCGTCGGTGCCGGTGCCGAGCACGACCGCCTGCTTCTCCAGCGCGCGGCGCAGGGCCTGCACGTCGTCGCGCAGCCGGGCGGCGTTCTCGAAGTCCAGGTCTTCGGCGGCCTCCTGCATGCGGCGTTCCAGCTGGCGCACCATCCGGTCGGTGCGGCCGGCCAGGAAGTCGCAGAAGTCCTCGACGATCTGGCGGTGCTCGTCCGCGCTGACCCGGCCGATGCACGGCGCCGAGCACTTGTCGATGTAGCCGAGCAGGCAGGGGCGGCCGATCTGATTGTGCCGCTTGAACACTCCGTTGGAGCAGGTGCGCGCGGGGAACACGCGCAGCAGCAGGTCCAGGGTTTCCCGGATCGCCCAGGCGTGCGCGTACGGGCCGAAGTAGCGCACGCCCTTCTTGCGCGCGCCGCGGTAGACGAACAGGCGCGGGAACTCCTCGTTCAACGTCACCGCGAGCACCGGGTACGACTTGTCGTCGCGGTAGCGCACGTTGAAGCGGGGGTCGAATTCCTTGATCCAGTTGTATTCGAGCTGGAGCGCCTCCACCTCGGTGGAGACGACCGTCCACTCCACGCTCGCGGCGGTGGTCACCATCTGCCGGGTGCGCGGATGCAGGGAAGCGACGTCGGCGAAGTACGAGTTCAGCCTGCTGCGCAGGCTCTTTGCCTTGCCGACATAGATGACCTGCCGATGTGCGTCCCGGAACTTGTACACCCCGGGTTCGACGGGAATCGTGCCCGGCTTGGGCCGGTACGTCGCTGGATCTGCCACCCGTCAAGCCTATCGAGCAGGTCCGACAGGTCCGCCACAGCGCCGGGTTCGGCGCGTTCGCGGCGTCGCGCGGTAGGTGCGGTCGCGGTGGGCCACCGAAACGCACTGCGGGACATACGGTTCGCGGCGGACCGGACGATCGACGCGCTGCGCCCGGCCGCACCCGTCACCAACTCGGACATCCGCCGGCCTACGACTGGATGCCGAACCAGTGCTTCGCTTCGGGGCGGGTGAGCTGGAAGACGACGACGATCGATGCGCCGAGCGAATACAGCACCGCGACAATCCATTGCGCGAAGGGCACGTCCAACGGATGGGTTTGCCAGCCGACCACGGCTTGGGCGAGCGCCAGGCTGATCGCCAGCACGCGCACGCCGCTCGCGCCGCGGGTGAATCCGCCGACGACGAGCGCGAGCAGCCAGCTGCACAAGAACTGAATGGCCGCGCCACCTGCGGCTTCGGCGCCGAGCATCAGGCCCATGAGGATCGTGTAGGCGAGGCCGAATCCCGCCAGTCCCCAGGCGGCCTCGCGCGCCTCCCTTGCCGGTTCGGGCAGCGCGGTGAGCGCCCATAATCGCTCGGCTACGGCTAAATCATCGTCCGAAGACTCAGCGCCCACGGCGCCCCCCACTTCCCGATCCACACGCTCTCGGCCCGGATCAACGGGCGCGGGCAGAACGGTAGAGCACCGGGACGAGTCGGACAACCCGGACGAGGTAACCGTTTATCCGAGAGTGATCAGCCGTTCATTCGCCGCGCGAAAGCCCGTGCTCGCGTAGCGCGTCCAGCAGGCCGGTCGGGCGTTGCTCGGTCGGGACCGGGTCCACCAGGGCGAATCGGCAGCCGAGCGCGGTCGCGCCGCCGTCCGCCTCGGCACTGTCGCCGATCATCAGGGCGGCGTCGGGTTCGACGCCGAGTTTGGCGAGGGTGGCGGCGAAGATGCGCGGATCGGGTTTGACCGCGCCGATCTCGAAGGAGAGGGCGAAGGCGTCGACGTAGCGGTCCCAGTCGCGGGAGACGAAGGCCGGGCGGATGTCGAAGGCGATATTGCTCACGACGGCGACCTGAATGCCTTGGCCCGCAAGCAGAGTCAGCACCTCGCCGACGTCCGGGTAGGGGGTCCAGGCCAGCGGATCGATCAGGCGGCGGTAGAGGAACTCCGCCTGATCCGCGGTCGGCACCCCGGACTTGGTGAGGACCTCGAGGTAGGCCTGCCGGTGCAACTTCGGGTCCAGGTCGCGGTTGTCCCACGCGTACTGGCCCGCCGGACCGAACTCCACGAGCTGCTCGACCGGCGCCGTCATCCGGCGCAGCAGCTCGGCCTCCTCGTGCACGTCGAAGGCGCGGCCCTCGGCCGTGACCAGCTCGTCACCCCACCAATCCTTCTCCTCCAGTCGAAACAACGTCCCGGAATAGTCGAAGAGCACCGCCTCGATGGTCACCGCACCAGCGTACCGACGGGTCCGTCGCGGACGAGGTCGTCGCAGGCCAGCGCGGTGTCTCGGCGCACCTGTGCGACAACCGATGGCGCGCAACCGAGTTCGTCCGGATCCGGCCCGCCCCTTCGACACCGTGGGCGCGGGTCGTCGACCAGCCCGGCCCGTGCAACTCGCGCCGACGGCGGCCGCGGGCCCGGGCGCCGCGTTGGTGCGACAAACTCTCCCGCGCGGTCGGTGCCGAGCGCTAGAGTCCCCCCATGAAGCGCACGCGAGGTACGTGGACGGGTGTGGCGGCGGCGTTGCTGCTCACCCTCGGGACGGTGACGGCTTGTTCGTCCGACGAGGACAAGGCGAGCAACGTCTGCGACACGGTGCCGAACGGCACGCCGGTGGCCGCGACGTCACCCGGCGCGCCGGCCGGCAAGACGCCGGACATCAGCACCAACCCGGAGATCGCCACCGGCTACCGGTCCGCGATGACCCCCGTGCACACGAAGACGTTCGCGGTGTCCACGGCGAATCCGGTGTCGACCAAGGCGGCGTGCGCGGTGCTGCGCGACGGCGGCACCGCCGCGGACGCGCTGATCGCGGCGCAGGCCGTGCTCGGCCTGGTGGAACCGCAGGCCTCGGGCATCGGCGGCGGCTCGTTCCTGGTGTACTACGACGCCGCGGCGAAGACCGTCGACGCGTATGACGGGCGCGAGGTCGCGCCCGCGGCGGCGACCGAGAACTATCTGCGCTGGGTCGACGACGCCAACCGGACCGAGCCGAAGCCGAACGCGCGCGCCAGCGGCCGGTCCATCGGCGTGCCCGGGGTGCTGCGAATGCTGGAGATGGCACATCGCGACCACGGCAAGACCGGCTGGCGTGAGCTGTTCGATCCGGCCATCGGCCTCGCCGATCGCGGTTTCCCGATCAGTCCCCGATTCGCCGGGCAGATCGCGGAGTCGGCCAAGGATCTCGCCCTCGACGACGCCGCGAAGGCCTACTTCCTCAATCCGGACGGCACCGCCAAGACCGCCGACACCGTGCTGACCAACCCGGCCATGTCGAAGACCCTGAGCGCCATCGCCGCCGAGGGCGCCAACGCGTTCTACACCGGCGCCATCGCCCGCGACATCGTCGACGCCGCCACCACGACCTCCGGCGGCCGCACCCCGAGCCTGATCACCACCGCCGACCTGGCGAACTACCAGGCCAAGAAGCGCACCGCCCTCTGCACCACCTACCGCACCCACGAGATCTGCGGCATGCCCGCCCCGTCCTCCGGCGGCAGCACGGTCGCCGCGACCCTC
The DNA here is from genome assembly GCF_042793755.1 of Nocardia sp. NPDC056564. NCBI lineage: Bacteria > Bacillati > Actinomycetota > Actinomycetes > Mycobacteriales > Nocardiaceae > Nocardia > Nocardia sp. NPDC056564. Next base: position 15,673 of record NZ_JBHTUR010000042.1, on the reverse strand, counting down.
GGCATCCTGGAGAACTTCGACCTCGCCGCGTTGCCCCCGGACAATCTCGGTTCCGGCGCGGACGCGCGCAACGGCGGCAAGCCGAAGGCCGACGCGGTGCACCTCATCGCGGAGGCCGAGCGACTCGCCTACGCCGACCGCAACAAGTACGTGGCCGACCCGGATTTCATTCCGCTGCCCGGTAATTCGATCCAGACCCTGCTGAACAAGGACTACCTCAAGCAGCGTGCCGCGCTGATCGACCGCGGTCACAGCATGGGCACCGCACAGCCCGGCGACTTCGGCCCGGTCCCGGTCGGCATCGGCCCGCAGCCGCCCGAGCACGGCACCAGCCACATCTCCGTCGTGGACAAATACGGCAACGCCGCGTCGATGACCACCACGGTGGAATCCGCGTTCGGCTCGTTCCACCTGGTCGACGGGTTCGTGCTGAACAACCAGCTCACCGACTTCTCCGCCGACCCGCTCGGCACCGATGGCGCGCCGGTCGCGAATCGCATCCAGCCCAACAAGCGCCCGCGCAGCTCGATGGCCCCCACCCTGGTCTTCGACAAGGCCGCCGACGGCACCCGCGGCCAGCTCACCCACGTCACCGGCTCCCCCGGCGGCTCGGTGATCATCCAGTTCGTCGTGAAAACCCTGATCGGCATGCTCGATTGGGGCCTCGACCCGCAACAGGCCGTGTCCGCGCTGTCCTTCGGCGCGGGCAACGCCCCCGCCACCGGCCTCGGCGGCGAACACCCCAGCATCAACACCGCCGACAACGGTAACAACGATGCCCTGGTCACCCGTCTGCGCCAACTAGGCCACCAGGTCTCGGTCGCCCCCCAATCCAGCGGCCTCAGCGCCCTCCAACGCGAACCCGACGGCTGGATCGGCGGCGCCGACCCCCGCCGCGAGGGCGCGGTCCTCGGCGACACCCGCTGACGAAACCCCGCAACAGCCAGATCCGCACCCATACTCGGCATCCGCACTCCTCTTGCGAGCCGCACTCTCACTCGCGGACCGAACTCGAAATAGGGCCCTATTCCGTGTTCGGATCCCGAGACGAAGTGCGGATCCCGAGTGGGGTGCGGCGTTGGGGCGGTCAGCGGGATAGGAGCATGGGGTAGACGACGGGGCCGTGGTCGATGGGCAGTTCACCCTGTTGAACGAAGCCGAAGCGTTGGTAGAAGGACAGACTGGCGCGGGTGTTGGAGACGACGAAGCAGGGTTCGGCGGAGGTGGCCAGGCGCTGTTCGAGCAGGGATGACGCGAAGCCGCGGCGCTGGGCGTCCGGGTGGGTGCCGACGGCGGCCAGGTAGAGGTGCGGGGTGTCCGGGCGGATGTCCTCCATCTGCCGCGAGGCCGCCAGGGCGCGCGGGAGGCTGCCCTTCAGGGTCCGGAACAGGCTGAACGGCTTGGCGATCGACGACACGATGCCGGCCGGTTCCCACAGCGCGACGCTGACGATGTTCCCGTTCTCGTCGCACGCCGAGTCGACCATGCCGGTCTCGGCGCGCGAGGCGATGCGCGAATCCCAGAACGACGGCAACGCCTGCTGCCGGATCGCCGGACGCGGCCAGAGATAGGTCATCAGCGGATCCTCGGCGAAGGCCGCCGCGAGGACGAACGCACCGGTCTGCATACCTGAAGATTAACCGGCAAACGCAGCGCTACCCCACCACGCACGCCCGACACGCGCTCCGCGTCGAGTTGCCGGCGGAAGCGCTGACCCACCTTCGCCCGGCGCACATCGAGCGCGGAAGTCCGCGACACCGTGCTCGCCCGCACCGCCGTGGCCGAGCGGAGCGCGTGGACCGATTGGGCCATAAGGCTTCTCGGCATCGGCTCATCGACGGCGGGTACTCGAACGATCGGCTGATCGCATAGGGCAGACGCCGGACATCATCCACAAGCGCAACACCAAGCGGTTCCGGTCGACGATGGGCGGCGACGGGCGCACGGCGATCGATACTGAAGGCGAAACTCGCTCGAGGACCTACGCGCGCCGGCGCGCGACGATCCGCAAAACAGCAGCAACACCGCCGCCGATCACCCCTGGTCGGCCGTGTACTTCGCGCCCAGTTCGCGGAGCCTGTCCATCGCCAGCGCGGCGTATTCCTTGTCGTTGGAACGAATCGCCAGCATCGGCACGTAATCGTCGTTGACGAGTTCGAGCCGGGCCCACGCCTTCTTGTCCGGGAACGTGACACCACGCACGGTGTTCCACGGGAAATCGCTGTCGCCCAAGATGTTTCGGACAGACACCCCGCTGGCGCCGACGCGCACCCGGGGCCGGGTGAGCAGCAGCACGGCCGCGGCGATCAGCAACCCGATGCCGATCATGGCGAGCTGATCGGCCACGCGGAAGTTCACCCCCGTGGACCCGGTGCGCAACCAGACACCGCCGGCCAGGAAGGCGACGGCGATCACGGCGGCGACGATCCGCGCCGTGCGCACGGCCCGCCGGGGGCGCACCTCGAGTTCCCACTCAGGCGAATCCCCCTGCCCCGCAGCGGGTTCGGCGCTCCTTCGAAAGATGCGGACGACCGGCATCAGTTACGCACCCCTCCGCGCATAGTGCGGCACCGCACGGTAGGACCGACCCCGCCCAGCCGGGCCTCGCCCGCCGCCGGCCGGTGCCACCGGGTTGAGCAGGCCCTGCCCGCCCACTAGGCCGACTGCCGCAGCGACCGGAGGGTGAGTGCGGCATCCAGCGCGGCGGCGCAGGCCTGCTCGCCCTTGTTCTCGGCCGAACCGGGCAGCCCGGCCCGATCCAGCGCCTGCTCCTCGTCGTTGGTGGTGAGCACCCCGTTCGCGACGGGCGTGCCCGCGTCCAGCGACACCCGGGTGAGCCCGGCGGTCACCGCATCGCACACGTACTCGAAATGCGGTGTGCCACCGCGAATCACCACGCCGAGCGCGACCACCGCGTCGTGCGTGCGCGCCAGCTCCTGCGCCACCACGGGCAGCTCCATCGCACCGGCGCAGCGCACCACCGTGACGTGCAGGACTCCGGCGTCCTTGGCCACCTGCTCGGCGTTCGCCACCAGGGTGTCGCAGATCGTGGTGTGCCAGCGCGACGCGACGATGCCGAGTTTCAGGTCCTTGGCATCCGCGAGCGCGAAAGTCGGTACGCCGGTACCGCTCATCGATGATTCCCCTTCGGTGAATTAGCGGGCGGTCTCGCCCAGATCGATGTCGTCGAGCCCGATCAGGTCGTGACCCATCCGGTCACGCTTGGTGCGCAGGTAGCGCAGGTTTTCGGCGTTGGCGCGCAACGGCATCGGCACCCGGTCGGTGATCTTGAGCCCGTATCCGTCCAGGCCGACCCGCTTGGCCGGATTGTTGGTGAGCAGCCGCATCGACCGAATCCCGAGGTCGACCAGGATCTGCGCGCCGGTGCCGTAGTCGCGCGCGTCGGCGGGCAGCCCGAGCTCCAGGTTCGCGTCGACCGTGTCGTGGCCGGAGTCCTGCAACTGGTAGGCCTGCAGCTTGTGCATGAGCCCGATGCCGCGGCCCTCGTGCCCGCGCATGTAGAGCACCACGCCGCGGCCCTCCTGGGCCACCATCTCCAGCGCGGCGTCGAGCTGCGGACCGCAGTCGCAGCGCAGCGAGCCGAACACGTCACCGGTGAGGCACTCCGAATGCACCCGCACCAGCACGTCCTCGCCGTCGGCCAGGTCGCCGCGCACCAGCGCGACGTGCTCGACCTCGTCGTAGATGCTCTGGTAGCCGACGGCCATGAATTCGCCGTGCGCCGTGGGGATCCGCGCCTCGGCGACCCGGATGACGTGCTTCTCGTGCCTGCGCCGCCAGGCGATCATGTCGGCGATGGAGATCAGCGCGAGGTTGTGCTCGTCGGCGAAGACGCGCAGCTCCTCGGTGCGGGCCATGTGGCCCTCGTCCTTCTGGCTGACGATCTCGCAGATCACGCCGGCCGGACGCAGCCCGGCCATCCGGGACAGGTCGACCGCGGCCTCGGTGTGGCCGGGCCTGCGCAGCACCCCGCCGTCCTTCGCGCGCAGCGGCACCACGTGGCCGGGGCGGGTGAAGTCGTCGGCCTTGGCCTCGTCGGAGGCGAGCAGACGCATGGTGGTCGCGCGGTCGGCGCCCGAGATGCCGGTGGTGATGCCCTCGCGGGCGTCGACCGACACGGTGTAGGCGGTGCCGTGCTTGTCCTGGTTCATCGCGTACATCGGCGGCAGGCCGAGGCGATCGCAGTCGTCTCCGGTCAGGGGCACGCAGATGTAGCCGGAGGTGTAGCGGATCATGAAGGCCACCAGCTCCGGGGTGGCCTTCTCCGCCGCGAAGATGAGGTCGCCCTCGTTCTCGCGGTCCTCGTCGTCGACGACGACGACCGCCTTACCGGCGGCGATATCGGCGACGGCGCGCTCGATGGTGTCGAACCTGGTCACGTCTGTTGTGCTCCATCTCGAAATAGGTCCGCCCCTACACTACGGCGTCGCTCGCGGATGTTGACCGCCCGGCCGTTCACCCGCGTTGCTGCAGACGCTCGACGTACTTGGCGATCACGTCCACCTCCAGATTGACCGTCGTGCCGACGGTGGCGAAGCCGAGATTGGTGAGGGCGAGCGTGGTGGGGATGAGTGAGACCTCAAACCAGTCCTTGCTGCCCGCTTCGGCGGGCTCGTCGGCGACGCCGAGACCGGAGACGGTGAGCGAGATGCCGTCGACGGTGATCGAGCCCTTCTCCACCACGTAGCGGGCGATCGAGTCGGGCAGCGAGATGCGCACGACCTCCCAGTTCTCCGAGGGGGTGCGGGAGAGCACGGTGCCGGTGCCGTCGACGTGGCCCTGCACGAGATGTCCGCCGAGGCGGCTGTTCAGCGCGGCGGCCCGTTCCAGGTTGACCTTGGATCCGGTGTCCAGCTTGCCGATGCTGGAGCGGTTCAGCGTTTCCTGCATCACGTCGACGGTGAACGAATCGCCGCCGATCACCTCGACGACGGTCAGGCAGACGCCGTTCACCGCGATCGAGTCGCCGTGCCCGGCATCGGAGGTCACCAGCCCGCCCCGGATCGTCAGCCGGGCGGCGTCGGCCAGCCGCTCGGTGGCGACGATCTCGCCCAGTTCCTCGACGATGCCTGTGAACATGCCTGACTCCCTGTCGCGTCGTAGTCCCCGGTTGCGGAACAGCCCGGCCGCGACGGGTATTCCCGCCGGTCGGTACCGCTGGATCCCAGCTTAACGACGGCTCGTCGTAGGGGACACCACGGTTCCACCGAAGGAAACCATCGGACCACTTCCCGGCAACCGCCGAGGGAACCAAACCGTCAGCCGGGCGACACCCCGCCAGAGCAAACGGCCAATAACGAATCAATTCACAATTGAGTTCGAGCATGCGGAAATATCGCGCATTTACTGCCGGTAAGAATTGTTTGTTCGCACTATGGATACCGCATAATTGCGTTTGCAGACCTCTAGCAACCCGCGAATCCTGGGCATACCCATCGGCAACACACTTTTAACGTTTGCTTGCGCCGTGACCGAAATAGACGCAATATTGTTATGTAGCTGATTCCTTCCGTTCGACTTCCGCACCGGACGGTTCGATGCGGAACCGTTCGACCTGGTGACGCGCCTGCGTCGGCCAGGAAGTTCGACCCAGGGATTGTCCACCACTCGAGGAAGTCAGATAACCACAGTGGGTCAAATCAAGTTCGACACAGTTGGGGGCGCGGAGTGACCACTCTTCTCGATTCGACGCTGGAAGTTCGCTGCGTGCAGTACCGTCGGGAATTGCACCTGCCCGCCTCGATCGATCCCACCTCGCGTCGCATTCTGTTGCATATCGGCGCCCATTACGGCGCCATCACCATGCCTGCCGATCTCGGCGAACGGGTACAGCAACGACTCGAGCAAGCCGCCATCGCCGGCCCGGTCGTCGATCATCCGCGCGCCAAGCGCTGGACCTTCCTGACCGGTCCGTACCGGCCGGACACCCTCACCGCCGCGGTCTCCGCCGAGCTGTTCCGGCTGTACGCGACGGTCGCCTGCACCGGCAGCCAGGTCGTCTTGCCCTCGCCGGAGGACGAGCACACCGGCTATCGCACCTGGATCCGCCCGCCCGAGGCGGCGACCACCCGGCCGCCGCTCAACGCGGTGATCGAGGCGACCAGGGCCGTCGGCACCCGCAAAGTCCGCGCGCTGTAACCGTTTTCGCGGATCAGACGGTACGCAGCGCGGCGGCCTGCCTGCGCAGCGCCTCGACGGCCGCACCCGGATCGGCCGTGTTGTAGACCGCGGACCCGGCGACGAAGCAGTCGATGCCCGCCTCCGCGGCGGCCTCGATCGTGTCGGTATTGATGCCGCCGTCGATCTCGACCAGCAGCCGCAACTCGCCCGCGTCCACCAGATTGCGCACGATGCGCGCCTTGTCCAATACATCGGCGATGAACGACTGACCGCCGAAGCCGGGCTCGACGCTCATCACCAGCAGCGTGTCGAACGACCGCAGAATCTCCAGGTACGGCTCGATCGGTGTGTTCGGTTTCACCGAAAGGCCGGCCTTGGCGCCGGCCGCGCGGATATCGCGGGCCACCGCGACCGGATCGTCGGTCGCCTCGGCATGGAAGGTCACGTTGTACGCGCCCGCCTCGGCGTACGGCGGCGCCCAGCGACCCGGATCCTCGATCATCAGGTGGCAGTCGAGCGGAATGTCGGTCGCCTTCAGCAGGCTCTCGACCACCGGGAGTCCGAGGGTCAGGTTCGGCACGAAGTGCGCGTCCATCACGTCGACGTGTAGCCAGTCGGCGCCGGCGACCGCGCGCGCCTCGTCCGCGAGGTGGGCGAAGTCGGCGGAAAGGATGGAGGGGGCGATCATCGGGACGGCCGGGCGCGCGTAAGTCGGGGTGGACACAACGCCGCAGTCTATCGGTAGTGGGGGTTGCCCAGCGCGCGAGTGGGTAGCCTGATGAGGGTGATCAACATTTCGGCGGAACAGGGGCTGTACAGCACCCCGGTGGAGATTCGGGTGGCCGCATCGGTCACACAGCTGCCCATCGTTCGTGGGCTCGCCGAAACTCTCGTGCTACTAAGCGATTTCACGCTCGACGAGGTGGCAGACATCCGGCTCGCCGTCGATGAGGTCTGCTCGACCTTGATCGCCGTCGCCAAGCCCGGCAGCAGCCTGAACTGCCGATTCACCGTGGGCGAGACCGAACTGCTGGTCCACGTCAGTGGGATCGCCGGCAAGGAGGGCTTACCGGATCAGCGCAGCTTCGGCTGGCACGTGCTGCGCACGCTCACCGATGAGGTGCAGGCAACCCAGGATTCGTTCGATTCGACGGTTTCCGGATATCCGACGACGGTCGAGTTCCGTCGGGTCCGGGGGAAAGCGTAGTGCCGGACGAGGACACCGTGTTCGACTCTGATCGCGACGACAACGCCGATACCGTCACCGACGAGGCGGACAATCCCGCCGACGAGGCGGAGACCGTCACCACCGAGGACGCCGCCGAGGAGACCGAGACCCTCGAAGCCGTGAAGACCGTCGCCGGCTACGACGACGTCGGGTTGCTGTTCGAACAGCTGGGCGCGAGCAAGCCGGGGACCGCGCGGCACACCGCGATTCGCGCCGAGCTGATCAGTCGCTGCATTCCGCTGGCCGATCACATCGCGCGCAAGTTCAGCGGGCGCGGTGAGCCGTTCGACGATCTGACCCAGGTCGCGCGGGTCGGGCTGGTGCACGCGGTCGATCGTTTCGATGTCGAGCGCGGGTCGAACTTCCTGTCCTTCGCGGTGCCCACCATCATGGGCGAGGTCCGCCGATACTTCCGCGACAACACCTGGGCGATGCGAGTCCCGCGGCGGGTCAAGGAGACTCACCTGCGGATCGGTGCGGCGATCGACGCGCTGTCCCAGCGGCTCGGCCGATCACCCACCGCCAAGGAGATCGCCGCCGAACTCGACGTGGACCCGGACGAGGTCACCCAGGCCGTCATCGCCGGCAACGCGTACCAGCCGAGTTCCATCGACGCGGCCACCCTCGGGCGCGACACCGACGCCTCGCTGCTGGACACGCTCGGCGAGGAGGAGACCCAATTCGACCGGGTCGAAGAGTATGTCGCGATCCGGCCGCTGCTGGCCGGGCTGCCCGAGCGGGAGCGGCGCATCCTCACCATGCGGTTCTTCGAGTCGATGACGCAGACCCAGATCGCACAGCAGATGGGGATCTCGCAGATGCACGTCTCCCGCATCCTCGCGAAAACCCTGGCCCGGCTGCGGGAACAGTCCAGCCGGGAGTGATTACGCCTGGAACTCGCGTTGCCCGCGTATCCTCGCCGGGGCGGTGAGCCACCATGCGTCGTCCAGCATTTCCCGAAGTTGTTCGCGGGCAACGCGTTCCAGGTCGATCAGGATGAAGCCGAGCCCGTCGTAGTGCGGGGTCGTATAGAACGCCGGATCGCCGGAGGCCAGTAGCGCCTCCTTCTCGGCGAGATCGCACACCAGGGCCAACCCGCCCTCGGCCTCCACCCGCAACCGGCACAACCCCTTCCCACCGACCTTCAACGCCGGACTACGCCACCACGTCGATTCCTCGACACCGGGCAACTTCGTCCCGAGCTTCACCACGTCTTCCCACGTCAGCGCCATTTCCCCAGTCTGCACCACCGGAGACGTGCAGTCTTGGACAAATGGCGACTGGTCAGGGTTTGCGGAGGGCGGCCATGAACATGGCGTCGGTGCCGTGGCGGTGGGGCCAGAGTTGGGCGGTGGGGCCGTCGCCGATGTCGGTGACGCCGGGGAGGAGTTCCCGGGTGTCGAGTTGCTCGGCGCCGAGGCGGCGGACGGCGTCGGCTACCACCACTACCGTTTCCTGGAGGTGGGGTGAGCAGGTGGAGTACAGGAGGACGCCGCCTGGGCGCAGGAGATCCCATGCGGCGGTGAGCAATTCACGTTGCAGAGTGACGAGTTCGGCGACGTCGGCGGGGGTGCGGCGCCAGCGGGCCTCCGGGCGGCGGCGCAGCGCGCCGAGGCCGGTGCACGGGGCGTCGACCAGGATGCGGTCGTAGCCGGGGGTCAGTCCGCTGTCGCGGCCGTCGGTGACGTGGACGTCGACCGGCAGGCCCTGCACGGACTTGCGGACGAGTTCGGCGCGGTGTTCGGCGGGTTCGACGGCGTCGACGTGGAACCCATCGATCGCGGCGAGCGTACCGAGCAGGGCCGCTTTGCCGCCCGGGCCCGCACACAGGTCCAGCCAGCGGCCGCCGTCCGAGCCGGTCAACGGGGCGCGGGTCAGTGCGAGCGCGACGAGCTGACTGCCCTCGTCCTGCACGCCGGCCATGCCGTCGCGGACCGGCTCGAGCTTGCCGGGGTCGCCGCCGTCCAGGTACACCGCGTACGGCGACCAGCGACCCTCTTCGCCGCCGGTGACCAGCGCCAATTCCTCGGCGGTGATCTCACCGGGCCGGGCGACCAGGTGGACCGCGGGCCGCGCGTCATCGGCGGCCAACGCGTCGCGCAGTTCCCCGGCCCGCGCGCCGAGCGCGTCGGCGAACGCCTGCGCGATCCACACCGGATGGGCGAACTCGAAGGCCAGCCGCCCCACCGGATCCTTCGGCGCGAGCTGCTCGACCCACTCCTCGACCGTCTTCTCCCCCGCGCGCCGCAGCACCGCGTTCACGAATCCCGCTTTGCCCGCGCCGAATTCGGCCCGCGCGAGCGCCACCGATGTATCGACCGCCGCGTGCGCCCCGATCCGAGTCCGCAGCAGCTGATACACGCCCAGCCGCAACACATCCAGCAGGGCACCATCGATCTCCGCGATCGGCCGGCCGGCCCCCGCTTCGATCACCGCATCGAGCAGCCCGAGTGAACGGCATGCCCCATACGCGAGCTCGGTCGCCAACGCCGCGTCCCGCCCGGTGATCCGCCGCTCCCGAAGCAGCCCCGGCAGCACAAGATTCGCATACGCGTCCCGCTCCCGCACCGCCCGCAACACGTCCCGCGCCACCAGCCGAGGAGCGTCGGCGGAATCCCCCGCGGCAGGGCGTCCCCCCGCGGCCGGTCCCCGATCCTTCGCCCCACCACCACGTTTCGACGACGCACCCGGCGTTCCGGCCCGATCGACCGGCCGCGAACCCCGCTGCGCCGAACCGCCGCGCCCGAACTGTGCGCCCGCAGCAGATTTCGACGAACCCGCTCTCCGCGGAGAACGGTCGCCACCCGCCTCCCCCGCACCCTCGCGACCGGAGTCCGACCGCGACCCACCGGCATTCGAACGAGATGCCGAACGACCAGGGCTAGCTCCCCCGGAACTCTTCGCCGATCCCGCACCCCGCCCCACGTCTGACCGCCCGGCCGACCGCGAACCACCCCGCGCCGACTCGCCACCGCGTGCCGCTGACGGCCGACTCGCACCATCGGCCGATCGTGGACGATCCTGACCCGAACCGTAGCGGCCCGAATCCGATCGTGGCTCATCGGTGTTCGAGCGCGGCGAACGGCCGATCGCGCCATTCACCGCGCGCGGGCGGCCCTGTGCCCCCGCACTACGACCGGACTCGGACCGCGGTCCACCGGCATTCGAACGACCGATCGTGCCATCTACCGACCGTGGACCCTGTGGCGACTCGCCTCGACCGGACTGCGGGCGTCCCGCACCGGATCCATCCGCGTTCGATGAGGCCGCGCGGCGGGCCGGACGCTCACCTGTCGACTCGGCGGACCGGTTCCACTTCGCTTGTGCGGGGCGCTGGTTCGCGTTGGTGGGTCGTCCGCGCGGGTCGTCGCGCCGGGCGGGGGACTGTCGCGCGGAGTCGCCCGCGCGTGCGCTGTTCGTTCGGGCGCTGGCCTTTCCGCGCCCCGCCGCCGTGCCATTCGCCCGCGACGAATCATGAGACTCGTTGCCGCGCTTGCGCTCCGGGGGTGTCATGCGACCACCGAACCCTGCGCGAAACCGGCGGCCCGGTCGAGTAGTGAATCTGGGTACCGTGCCGTCATGCTCCACCGCTCTCGTTGAGGTCGCGGCGCGTGGCCACGGGTATAAGGACTCCGACCATCGGCGGCCGCGCAGGGATCCTGCGGTCCGCGCCGCCAGGCAACCGCCGCATCGAGCCGCGTATGCGACCTGAGACCCACTGCGACGACATCACAGCGGCCCGATTCCCGCAGCGCAGCAGTCACGCTGTCCGGTTGGCGCAGCGCAGCAGTCACGCTGTCCGGCTCGCACAGCGCAGCAGTCACGCTGTCCGGCTCGCACAGCGCAGCAGTCACGCTGTCCGGCTCGCACAGCGCAGCAGTCACGCTCTCCGGTTGCCGCGGCACAGCGGTCATCTGGTTCGGGCGATAGACCAACGCGACACCCCTACGCCCGGCGGCAAACGCATTGCGCCACAACAGCATTGGGAACTCACCGCGAACCAGCGTGCGCTCCGGCAGAGGCGTACGAGCGCAACGATCGAAGACCGTCACTCGAACACCGCGCCGGGCTGCAATCGCGCACCGCGGGCCCAGTCGAGGGCGGCCATCATGCGTTTGCCCTGCGGCTGAACCTGATTCAGGCGGATAGCGGTGGTCGCGGTGCCGACGAAGACACCGGACTTGCGGACCTCGATGGTCCGCGGCGGCAGCTCCTCCTCGACCAGCTCGACCGGACCGAGCTTCAGGCGGTTGCCGTCGACCTCGGTCCAGGCTCCTGGGGCGGGGGTCACCGCGCGAATGCGGCGGCCGATGGCGAGCGCGGGCAGGTCCCAGCGGATGTGCGCGGCCTCCGCGGTGATCTTGGGGGCGTGCGAGATGCCCTCGGTGGACTGCGGAACCGCTTGCAGGGTCCCGTCTTCCACGCCGTCGAGGGTCGCCTCCAGCAACTGGGCGCCGCTCACCGAAAGCCGTTCGAGCAGTTCGCCCGCGGTATCGGTGACGGCGATCTTCTCGGTCACCATGCCGAACACCGGACCGGTGTCGAGCCCGGCCTCGATCTGGAACGTGGACGCGCCGGTGATCTCGTCACCCGCGTCGATCGCGGCCTGCACCGGCGCCGCGCCGCGCCAGGCGGGCAGCAGCGAGAAGTGCAGGTTGATCCAGCCGAAGCGCGGGATGTCCAGCACCCGCTGCGGCAGCAGCGCGCCGTAGGCGACGACCGGGCAGCAGTCCGGCGCCAGCGCGGTGAGCTCTTCGATGAACTCGGGCTCGGCGGGCCGCCGGGGCGTCAGCACCGGAATCCCGTGCTCGTCGGCCAGCAATCCGACCGGCGACCGAGTCACCTTGCGCCCGCGACCGGCCACCGCGTCCGGCCTGGTCACCACGGCGACCACCTCGTGCCGCCCGGATTCGATCAATCGCCGCAGCGACGGCACGGCCGGCTCTGGCGTGCCCGCGAAAACGATGCGCATCAACGACCCCGTCCGAACGGACCGGCCTGGCCCGTTCCCGTCACCGACCGCGACGGCCGCGCCGTCACGCCCGCACTGAACCAATCGGATTCACGGATGGTCCGCATCGCGTCCTTGCGCGCCGCGGGGTCCAGCCGATCGATGAACAACACGCCGTCGAGATGATCGGTCTCGTGCTGCACGCAGCGCGCCAACAGCCCCTCGGCATCGAACTCGACCGGCGCACCGTGCATGTCGACCCCGCGCGCCCGCACCCGCAGCGCCCGCCGAGTGTCGTAGCGCACCCCGGGAATCGAGAGGCACCCCTCGGGTCCGACCTGCTCCTCGTCGCCGACCACTTCCCACTGCGGGTTCACCAGGTGTCCCGCCGCGTCATGAGTGTCGTACACGAAAACACGCAACCCCACTCCGATCTGCGGTGCGGCCATGCCGACGCCACCATCGTCGTGCATGGTGTCGGTCAGGTCGGTCACCAGCTGCTGAAGTTCCCGGTCGAACGCGGTGACCTCCGCTGCGCGGGCGCGCAGAATGGGATCGCCGAACAGGCGAACAGGCTGAATGGTCACGGCAAACTCCCGGAAGCGGACGAACACGGTCGTCTCATTCTAGTGAGATGGCCGAAGGTCCCCGATCCACCAGCCCGGAGCTGGTAGAACTCCAATGCGGTCGGACGGGGTGCGTTGTCCTCCGTCCGGCCGCCCGGTTCAGGAGTTGCCGGCGATGATCACTTCCGGGATACCGGTGCCGAGCATCACCGGACGGCAGATCGGCGCCGGGGTGGTCGGATCGAGCACGTTCAGCAGCAGTTGCTGCACGAACGGGTCGTAGACCATGTGGAAGTGCCCGGTCAGGTCGACCGGGCAGCGATCCTGCAGGGAGATGTTCTCCGCGCCGGGACCGCGCAGCGCGATATTGCTGTTCGGCTGGATCATCTCGTCGACCTTGCTGCCGATGGTCGTGTACTGCGGGCCGGGCACGGTGTCACCCCCGGCGTTGAGCGCGGTCATGACCTCCGAGCCCTGCGCCTGCTGCACCGCGGCGAGCGAGGTCACCCGCGCGAACGCCTGCAACCCGCCCGGCACCGCCTCGACCACGGGCACCAGTCCGTACATCACCCCGCCGTAACTCGGCGACGCGAGGCCGACCCACTTGCCGACCTTGGGCGCACCGCCGAGCTTGTTGGTGTAGAACCGGGTGACCGAGGCGCCCTGGGAGAATCCGACCAGGTCGACCTGGGTGGCGCCGGTGGCGGCCAGCACGCGGTCGACGAAGTCGCCGATCTGGTACGCGCTGAGCACCACGTCCTCGGTGCCGTAGCTGTCCGCCCCCGGGCTGCCGCCGTAGTTGAGCGCGAAGACGCAGAACCCGGCGGCGGCGAGCTGCGGCGCGATGGCCGAATAGTCCGAGTAGGCACTGGAATCCGTGCCGTGCGCGAGCACCACCGGCCGCGGGTGGCCGGCGTTCGGCTTGCAGTCGAAGTTGTTGGCGCCCAACGGAACCACGTTCTTGTGGGTCTTCAGATAGGCGGCCGCACCGAGATGATCGGTCTGCGGCGGGCCGGGCTGGGTGGGGACCTCGGGCGGGCGGTAACCGGAGGGCGCGGCCTGCGCCGCACCGGTGCCGAGTATTGCTACCACGGCGAGTGCGGCGACCAGCACCGCCTTACCCAAGTGTGAAATTCCCCAAACCCACAAACCCCGAAACTGTCGCATCTCACAATGATCTACTGAACCCGCCCCAAATGCGCGCTCCAGCGCGGTGTTTCACCTGCCGTTACTTTTCGGGGGTCTCGTCTTCGGCCAGGATTCGGTAGAGCGACTTCCTGGTCTCGGTGAGCAGCTCCGCCGCCTTGGCCGCCTGTGCGGGCGTGCCCGCCGCCGCGACCTGGGCGACCGCGCCCATCAGCTGACCGACGAGTTCGCGCAGATCGATGGCCTGCGCGCCGACGTCCTCCTTGACGTCCGCCCACGGGTCGCCCAGCTCGTCCTTGTGCTCGGCGACGTAGGCGGTGCCCGCTTCGGTCAGCTGGGCCGTCTTGCGCCCGGCGACCTTTTCGATGAGGACCAGGCCCTCGTCTTCCAGCTGGGCCAGCGCGGGGTAGATGGACCCCGGGCTCGGACGCCAGACGTCGTCGCTGCGCTCGCGGATCTGCTGGATCAGTTCGTAGCCGTGCATCGGCCGCTCGGTGAGCAGCAGCAGGACCGCCGCGCGCACGTCGCCGCGCCGGCCGCGTCCGCCGCGGCCGCGACCGCGACCGAAGTGCGGTCCGAAACCCGGCCCGAAGCCTGGGCCGAAGCCCGGTCCGAAGTCGGGACCGTGGCCGTGCCGTCCGCCGCGGCGGAACCGCTGACGCGGGTCGAAATCCTCGCCGCCGGGGCGCTGCCGACGGCCACGCCGGCCGAATTCTCGTTGTTCTTGGTGTTCCATGATGGCCTCCTCAGGCTCTCGTGTTCGAATCATGTTGTCGACGATATATCGGCAATGCATCGAACGCAAGGGTTAATTTTCGACCCGGGAGAGACCAGGGGGTTCACGACGCGAGCGAGTCGATCCAGCGCGCGAGCCGGTCCCCTTCCGCCACCATCAGTTCCGGATCGCGGAAGGTGTTGGTGAGCAACGAAATTCCCTGGTAAGCGGCGATCAGGGCGACGGCGAGTTCGCGCGCGTCGGGGCGCCCCATGGCACCGAACTGAACCTCGGCCCAGTCGACGAGCCTGCGCATGACGTCGGCGAGTTCGCGGTCGAGGCCGTCGGCGCGCTTGTCGAGTTCGGTGGCAAGGGTGCCGGACGGGCAACCGAATCGGGCGGCCGTTTCGCGTTCGGCCACCCAGCCGCCGATCAGCGCTTTGAGGCGATCCTGCGGGGTAGGCAGTTGGTCGAGCTGGGCAAGGAGGGCGTCCAGCGCCTGCTCATGGGCGCCGATCGCGGCCTGGACCAGCTGATCCTTGGTTTTGAAGTAGTAGTAGACGTTGCCGACCGGGATGTCGGCGGCGTGCGCGATGTCGGCGATGGTGGTCTTCTCGACCCCCTGCTCGTGGAACACGCGCGCCGCCGCGGCGCCGAGCCGCTCGCGTTTACCACCCTTTGGGCGCTCCGCGGATGCTGAGTTAGTCACATAACTAACTATAGACACGCTGCGGGTTCGTTCGATACGTTCTTGTTAGTCAGTCAACTAACTCAAGCGGGATGGACAACATGATCGTGGTTACCGGGGCAACGGGAAACATCGGCGCGCACCTCGTGCGGGACTTGGCCGCGGCGGGCCAGCAGGTCACGGCGGTGTCGCGCGGCAGCAAGGAGGTCGCGTGGCCGGCGGGGGTGCGTTCGGTGGT
>NZ_JBHTUR010000041.1:0-31368 GCF_042793755.1 Nocardia sp. NPDC056564 | reverse complement strand
ATCAGAAGGCGTGCGGCGGTGCTCGTGGGATCGGCGGCTGGCGGCGAAACTTGCGCGGGCCGGCTTGCGGAGGCGCGCGCAGTTCCCACGGAGTCCGCCGAGTTGGGCGACTTGGGCTGATCCAGCAGACGATCCGGGTTCGCTTACGCCGGCGGCACGTTCACGAGCGGAACGTGCACAGCGGGATGTCTACTTCGTCGGGGGTGAGGGAGCCGTGGTGGCCGATCATGATCGATTGGATGGGTTCGGCGCCGCTGCGGATGATGCCGCGGTCGCCGCGGGCGGCGACGACCAGGTCGCCGATGCGGTCGGCGACGGGCGGGGTGACGGTGGGGCCGAACCAGCCACGCTCGATCACCTCCGTGCGGGGCAGGATGGCGAAGTCGTCGCCGAGGATCTCGCCCCAGGCGGCGGCGACATCGAGGGTGGCGCCGGGTTCGGTGTAGACGTGGCGCACCCGGGGTTCGCCGCCGAGTTGGCGGATGCCGTCGCGGAGTTCTGGGCGGTGGTCGTAGTCGATGCGTTCGGCGAGTTCGACCATGCCGTGGTCGGCGGTGACGAGCAGCGCGGCGCCGGGTGGCAGGCGTTCGGCGATCTCGGCGGCGATGCGGTCGACGTGGGCCAGCTCCAGCAACCAGGCGTCCGAGGACGGTCCGCGGGCGTGACCGGTGGTGTCGAGGTCGGCGTGGTAGGCGTAGACGAGGGAGCGGGGGCCGGCGCGCAGGGCGATGCCGATGCCGTCGATGAGGTCGCCGACGGAGAAGTTGGGGCGGAATTCGCAGCCGCGCAGGGCGGCGCGGGTGAGCCCGGATCCGTTCTGATAGCCGGGCGCGACCTGGGTGACGGTGATCCCGTGGGCGGCGGCGCGCTCGAATACCGTTGGGGTGGGCTGGAATTGCTCGGGAACCAGCGCGTGCAGCAGATCGACCTTCGGCCCTTCGCCGTGCAGGCTCCAGCGCAGCGTATTGACCAGACGATCCTGACCCGGCACGCGCACCAGATAGCCGACGATGCCGTGCTCACCGGGCGGAACGCCCACGCCGAGCGAGCTGAGGCTGGTCGCGGTGGTGCTCGGGAATCCGGCCGTGAGGGTGGCCGAGGTCAGGCCCGACAAGAACGGCGCCGCACCGGAGTTGGCGGCCAGCGCGTGCGCGCCGAGCCCGTCGATGAGCAGCACACAGACCCGCTCGGCGGTGATGCCCAGACCGAGCCGGTCCGTCTCGCCGGGCACCCCGAATCCGGCGAGCAGCGAGGGAAACACATCGGCCAGGGAACCCGTACCGTAACGGGGCGCGTCGAACACGAGGCTCAGGATGTCAAGTCCGGTGCGGCGCAAGCAAGTCCGTTACGCCTGCCCGGTCTCGAACCGGGCGACCTTGCCGTCGCGCACGGTGAACCGCCAGCTGGTGCGCATCGAACCCCAGCGGGAGTTGGTGTAGTCGGCGACCAACGCGGTGCCGCCGTCGTCGATGGACTCGACGTTCAGGTGCCCGTTGCTGCCGAAGACCTCCGAGTCGGTCCACTGCCCGACATTGCGTTCCACGCCGTCGTCGGACATGGTGGCGTCGTCGGTGAGCGCGGCGAAGAGCCGTTCCTGGTCGTTGGCGTTGAGCGCGTCGACGAATTCCTGCACCACGGGGTCTAGCTCAGTCATCTGGTTATTCCTTTCGGATCAGGTGGCAGAGCATGGGCGATAGTTCAGCAAATCCCTGGCGTCCACTGTAGGGCAGAACGCGGACCGGCGCCGGGATGGCTGTGCTGTTGCCGCGTGCCGCCTGCTGGTAAACAGGAGCCCGTGACCGCGCAGCGTGCATTCCGGTTCGGTGTCAACATGGTGACCCCGGACTCCAGGGACAACTGGATCGAAAAATGCCGCAGGGCCGAGGAACTGGGCTTCGACGTCATCGGGGTCGCCGACCATCTGGGCTGCCCGGCCCCGTTTCCGTCGATGATCCTGGCCGCGGCGGTCACCGAGCGGGTCCGATTGAACACCTTTGTGCTCAATGCCCCGTTCTACAATCCGGTGTTGCTGGCCCGCGACATCGCCGGGGCCGACCAGCTCACCGACGGGCGGGTGGAGATCGGGCTGGGCGCGGGGTACGTGCAGGCCGAATTCGAGGCCGCGGGCATCCCTTTCGAGAGCGGCGGCAAACGGGTCGAGCATCTGGAACGCACGGTGGCCACGTTGCGCACGCTGTTCTCCGATCCGGAGTATCAGCCGCGTCCGGCGCAGCCGTCCGGGCCGCCGCTGTTGATCGCGGGGTGGGGCAACCGGATCCTGCGGCTGGCCGCCGAACACGCCGACATCATCGGGTTTCCCGGCGCGTCGGCCACGGAGAACGGTGGGCCGCTGCATCTGGCCGGGGTCGGTGAGATGAGCGAGAAGGTGGACTACGTGCGCGACCTGCTCGGCCCCCGGGCCGGCAACGTCGAATTCAACATCCTGATCCAGCGCGTGGTGCCGCCGGAAGAACGCACCGCGGTGCTGGAGTTGTTCGGCCCCGCCCTGCCCGACGACGTCGCCGACACCCCCGAAGACCTGCCGACCCTGCTGATCGGCACCCCCGACGAGATCGCCGACCGGGTACGCGCACACCGAGACCGCTACGGCTTCACCTACATCACCGTGCTCGAACACTCCATGGAACAGTTCGCCCCGGTGATCGGACTCCTGCGCTGAGGTCGGCTGACGCCGCACCGCAGCTTCCCGATGCGTCGACGATCCTGCGATGCGGCGCCACGATTACGGCAACCCGGCGAGCCATTCAGGCCCGCCTGCCTGCGTGTGCCTCGACCGTCCCTCTAGACCACCCGTGGTCGGGTCGCGCCGCATGGTCGGGTCGCGCCGCATGGTCGGGTCGCGCCGCATGGTCGGGTCACGCCGCATGGTCGGGTCACGCCGCACGCCTTCTGATTTCCCGCACCGGGATTTGCATGCGATTTTCGGTGCGGGAGATCAGAGGGCGTGCGGCGGCGCTCAGCTGACCATCCGGCCGGTCGAGGTGGCAGCGAGAACGCACGGATCTGCTCGTGGCGAGTGCGCGCGTCGCCTGGAATCGGTCGACAACCTTTGCGCGGCAGACTAATCGCAGCGTGAAGGTGGCGCCGTCGGGCCGGTCAGGGCAGTGGGTCGATGATTACGCGGGCGTCGAGTTGGCGTAGTTTCTTCGGGCGCGCGGTGAGACACGGCCAGTCGCGGGTGATCGCCTCGTGGGTCGCTTGACTGGCGGGTAGGAGTGCTTCGGCGTTGGCGGTGCCGGCGAGGGTGGTGCCGAGGCGTTCGGCGGCGGCGCGATCCAGGATCGGGACGATGGTGTGCGGTAGTTCCAGCAATGCCTCGAGGATGTCGAGGCGGTCGGCGGGGATGTGGGCGCGGGCGACGCCGAGGACGGTGGCGGGCACGACGATCGTGTTGCCCGCGTTGACCGTTGCCCAGACCACGGCCTGGGCGTAGTTGGCTTGGTTGGCGAACCCGATGACGGCGGCGGTGTCGAACACGACACCGCCGAGGGCCGCGGTGATCACGCGGCGCCGGCGTGCGGTCCGCCTGCCTCTTCCTCGGATAACGGCGGCAAGTTCTGCGCGGCGCGCGCCCGGTTGATCAGGTCCAGCGGCGGACGGCCGCCGAGGACCTGTTCGAGCTTGGCCAGCGATTGCGTGCGATTGATACGCGCCTGCACGGCTTCGGCGACGAACGCGGACACCGAGTCGATCCGGCCGGTCCCGCGCCAGGCCTCCAGGGTCGCGAGCAGGTCTTCGGGCAGCGTGACGGTGACTTTCCGTGTTTTCTGCTCCCGCGACGGCATAGGAAGACTGTATCGCGGCTGCGTTTCGCCAGCGAGGGGTTGTTCGGGGTGGACGCGCTCGAGCGCGGGCTTACGCCAGAGCACCGAGCCGGTCCATCCCAGCGGCGTGGGGCAACGCCCCGTGAATCTGCGCCGCCGGTGGTGATGTAGGTGAATTCCTCCAGCGCACAAGCCAGCGGCCGCCCGACGGCAGTATTGCTCCCAGCGCAGGTCAGCGCCCCGATCGCATGTGATTTACGTCACATCACCGTGGGTATTTTGTCGGTGGCCGATGGCATGGTGTCCCTATGCCTTTCGCCGAATCCGCCGTTCCCGCCGATGTCATCCGAGTCCTCGGTGCCAGCGAGCACAACCTGCGTAACGTGTCGCTGGAGATCCCCAAGAACAAGATCACCGTGTTCACCGGGGTGTCCGGTTCGGGCAAGTCCTCGATCGTGTTCGACACGATCGCGGTGGAGTCGCAGCGGCAGCTCTACGCGACGTTCCCGGCGTTCATCCTGAACTTCCTGCCCCGCTACGAACGCCCGCACGCCGAGGCGATGGAGAACCTGACCGCGCCGGTGATCATCGATCAGCAGCCGGTCGGCGGCGGGCCACGCTCGACGGTCGGGACGATGACCGACATCTTCTCGATGGTGCGGGCGATGTTCGCCCGATTCGGTTCGCCCTCGGCCGGTTTCGTCTACAACTACTCGTTCAACGTGCCGCAGGGAATGTGCCCGGACTGCGACGGACTCGGCGTCTCGGTGCGCGCGGACCCGGATCGGCTGCTGGATCGGACCAAGTCGCTCAACGAGGGTGCGATCCTGTTGCCCGGGTACGGCGTCGGTGGCGGCGAGTGGCAGATGTACGGCAGTTCGGGGCGTTTCGATCCGGACAAGAAGATCGAGGACTACTCGCCGGTGGAGTTGCAGGATCTGCTCTACGGCGCCGGCGGCAAGGTCGAGCTGGCGTTCGCGAAGGGGACCTGGAAGGCGAACTACGAGGGCATCGCCGCGAAGTTCACCCGCACTCGGCTGCAACGCGACACCTCGGCGTTGAGCGAGAAGACGCGCGAGCAGATCCGTCAGTTCCTGACCGAGGGGATCTGCCCGACCTGTCACGGCGCCCGGTTGAACGCGCAGGCGCTGGCGACGAAGATCAACGACCGCAACATCGCCGACTGGGCGGGATTGCAGATCACGGACCTGCTGGCGGTGCTCGAGGAGATCACCGATCCGGCGGCGGCCGGGCTGGCCGCGGCGATCCGGACCTCGTTGCAGCGGGTGATCGACATCGGCCTCGGCTATCTGAGCCTGGATCGGCCGACCTCGACGTTGTCCGGTGGCGAGGGGCAGCGGTTGAAGATGATCAAGCATCTGTCGAGCACGTTGATCGGGATGACCTACATCTTCGACGAACCCAGCGTCGGGCTGCATCCGCGCGATGTGGGGCGGTTGAACGATCTGCTGAAGGCATTGCGGGACAAGGGGAACACGGTGCTGGTGGTCGAGCACGATCCCGATGTCATCCAGATCGCCGATCACATCGTCGATGTGGGGCCGCGGGCCGGGGCACACGGCGGGCAGGTGGTGTTCGAGGGCAGTTTCGCGCAACTGCGAGCCGCCGATACGCCGACCGGGGCCGGGTTGCGGCGGCAGTTCGCGGTGAAGGAGTCCTTCCGGACGGGCACGGGTGAGTTGCTGATCGAGCATGCGCGCGTGCACAACCTCAAGGATGTGAGCGTCGCGATTCCAACCGGGGTGCTGACCTCGATCACCGGGGTGGCGGGTTCGGGCAAGAGCAGCCTGATCCGGGATGTGTTCGTGGTCGAGCATCCGGAGGCGATCTTCGTCGACCAATCGGCCATCGGCGCGTCCTCGCGGTCCACGCCGGCGACGTATCTGGGGCTGATGGAGCCTATTCGGAAGCTGTTCGCCAAGGCGACCGGCGAGTCGGCGGGGTTGTTCAGTTTCAATTCCGCGGGTGCGTGCAAGCAGTGCGAGGGGCGCGGGGTGATCATCACCGAGATCGCCTACATGGACCCGGTGACCACCCACTGCGACGCCTGCGACGGGCGCCGCTTCTCCGATGACGTGCTCGCACTCACGTTGCGCGGCAAGTCGATCGCCGACGTGCTGGAGATGACCGCGGAGGAAGCGCTGGCGTTCTTCCCGGAGAAGGCACTCAATGCCAAGTTGCGCACGATGAACGAGGTCGGCCTGGACTACCTGAGTCTCGGCCAGGCGATGAGCACGTTGTCCGGTGGCGAACGTCAGCGGATCAAACTCGCCACCCAGCTGGGCAACACGGGTTCGGTCTACGTGCTCGACGAACCGACGACCGGCCTGCACATGTCCGACGTGGACACCCTGCTCGCCCTGCTCGACGGACTGGTCGAGCGCGGCAACACCGTGATCGTCATCGAACACAACCTCGACGTCGTCGCCCACTCCGACTGGGTGATCGACCTCGGCCCCGACGGCGGCAAGGCAGGCGGCGAAGTCGTATTCACCGGCACCCCCGCCGCCCTGCTCGACGACCCGGTCTCGCTCACCGGCGAGTACCTGCGGAAATACAAAGCGGCCTAGCGAGATCCCCAGCCGCCCGGCGCGAGCCCACCTCGACGATGGCCCGCGCCCGGCGGTGACACTCGAATCGCGTTGCAGCAGGCCACCGGATGAACTCGCCCTTGGGCAAGCTACCGAAACCCTGGACCGCGCGGCGGCGGCAACCCGCCGGAACCTCGGATCACGCGCCGGCGGAATCGAGTCGCGTACCGGCAAACCACCGACGGCGGATTCGCGTCGCGGCTGCGGTCACCGATCGAGTTGGACGGTGGCGCTCCGGAGTATCGCGTCCAGTTCTTCCCGGATCACGGAGGGCGGGCTCGGCTGCACCTGCTGTTGCACAACCGTGCCCAGCAGCCACGACAACACGCTGCGCGCCGCCGCCGCGGAATCCGCGACGGGGAGTTGGGCGATGACGTCGTTCAGCACCGCGTGCATGTCGGCGAGGGTGGCGCCGACGGCTCCGGCGGCGCTCCGGCGGCCACTGTCGATCCAGTACTCGAACCACAGGAAGGCCGCGTTGGGCTGCTCGGCGAACGTCCTCAGGTAGGTGTCCACCACGGCCCAGACCTGCTCGGCCGGATCGGTTTCGGCGTCGACGGCGCGACGCAGCTCGGCCACCATAGCGGCGACATGTTCACGCATGGCGAGATCCACGATCTGATGAATATCGTCGAAGTAATAGTGCACCGCGCTCTTGCTGAGCGGGCTCGCCTGCGCGACCGACCGCGCGGTGCACGCGGCCAATCCGTCGCGCGCGAGAACCTGTTTGGCCGCGTCGATGATCTGCTCGCGCTTGCCGCGCCGGTTCGCCTCGATCACCGGTCTCGTCGCTGTCATGCGACCCAATCTACCCATCCCGTTGCCAAGTTGGGACACTCGACCTAAAGTCAGGACGCATGTCCCAAGTTTTTGTTTTCCACGATGTCCGAACCACCGACCTCGCCGCGTCGCGTCGCTTCTACGCCGAAATGTTCGGCTGGCCGATCACCGAGTCCTCCGCCGGCACGATGTTCGGCGACGGCGATGGCCCCTGGGGTGGATTCACCCCGCTCGCCGACGGCGATTCGCGCCGCCCGCAATGGATTCCGTATGTTCCGGTGCCCGATGTGGATGCCGCCGCCCGGCAGGCGGTGGCGCTCGGCGGCCGAATCGTCAAGCCCCGCATCGACCTTCCGCCGGGGTCGGTGGTCGTGATCGACGAGCCCGGCGGAGCGACGCTGGCGCTGTGGCAGGCGGCACAGCAATAGCGGCCTGCTGAACTCGATCTCGCCGTAGGGCGGCGTAGATCCGGTTCCCCGGGAGCGGGTCGGTAGAGCTTGCCTTTGTCGATGCGCTCGATCCGCGCCAGCAGATCGAGCCCCGGGGAGCTTGGTCACGCCGAATCCGATGTGCAGTGGCCGCGAGTGTCGTCGTAGGAGGATTCCTCGTCCATGTCCGTGCCGCGTCCTCGACCATGACATGCCCCTCCGAGGCCGATCGGTTGAGCGGTCGGGGTGGATGACCACCGACCCGTTTTTCTCCACGTTCCGTTGGATGAGCACGCCGCGACGCCCGTAGCCCGCGCGCATTCCTTGATCAACTGGTTGGCGACCAGCCCCTCCGCGCTGGCGTCGCTCCGATGCACCGTGGAATTCCGGCTTGATCTCCCGGCACCGACAGATCGATCCCATGGCGCAATCACCGCGACATCCCGCACCTGTTCGCGCGGTGATCAGGCGAGGAGTGGGTATCTCGCAGCCAGGGGTTGCCTCCTGAGTAACTAGGAGTACGCTCAGAAATGAGTCCACTCATTATTGGGAGGTGCTGGAGATGGTGACCACGCCCGAGCCGGTGCATGCCGGCCGCCGGTTGCGCAATATGCGGGACAAGCAGGCTCGGATCTTCGAGGCCGCGGCGGCGTTGTTCGCCGAGCGCGGGTTCGACAGCGTGACCACTCAGCAGATCTCCGATCGCGCGGATGTGGCGGCCGGGACGTTGTTCCGGTACGCCTCGTCCAAGGGCGAGCTGCTGCTGATGGTCTACAACGAGGAATTCCGCACCGCCCTCGAACAGGGCGAACGGGATTCCCGCTCGGAAGACGATCCGGCGCGGGCGGTGCTGGCCATGGTGGCCCCGGTCGTCGAGGCGGCGGCCGGCCGCGTCGAGAACACGGTGGCCTATCAGCGCGAGCTGCTGTTCGGCGCACCGACCGAGCAGTACCGCGCCGAGGGGCTCGCCCTGGTCGCGCGGCTGGAGTCGATGATCGCCGAACGGCTCACCGCGGCGGTCTCGGCCGGCGAAGCGGAGCGGGAGGATCTATTCGCCCGTGCATTGCTGACCGGCCGCAGCGTATTCGCTGTGCTGCATCTCATCCTCGCCCAACCAGCCACGGGCGCGCATCCCGGCCGCGACGCGGCCGATGACCTGCGCGCTCAGATCGCCCAGATCGTCGCGGGTTTCTTCGCCTCGATCCAGTGATGTGGACGCCGAGGGGCGAACCTCGCCTCCGGCAGGAAGGAAATCATCATGACCATCCGCAAGGTGACCGTCCTCGGCACCGGTGTGCTCGGTTCGCAGATCGCATTCCAGACCGCGTTCCACGGTTTCGAGGTCACCGCCTACGACATCGATGACGACGCGGTGCAGGCCGCGCACGATCGTTTCACCAAGCTGGCCGGGATCTACCGCGACGAGGTCGAGGGCGCCGGTGACGGCGCGGCCGAGAAGGCCGCCGACTCGATCGTGGCGACGTCGGATCTGGCCGCGGCGGTCGAGGACGCCGATCTGATCATCGAGGCGGTGCCGGAGGTGCTGAAGATCAAGCAGGAGACCTACCGGAAGCTGGCCGAGCTGGCCCCGCAGCGCACCATCTTCGCCACCAACTCCTCGACCCTGCTGCCGAGCGACCTGAAGGATTCCACCGGCCGCCCCGATCGTTTCCTGGCCCTGCATTTCGCCAACGACGTGTGGCGCTACAACACCGCCGAGGTGATGGGCACCAAGGACACCGACCCGGAGGTCTTCCACGCGGTCGCCGAGTTCGCCGCCGCGATCGGCATGGTCCCGATCGAATTGCACAAGGAGAAGGCCGGTTACGTGGTCAACTCGCTGCTGGTGCCGCTGCTGAACGCGGCGATGGGGCTGAGCGCGGGCGGGTACGCCGACCCGGAGTCGGTGGACAAGACCTGGCGCATCGCCACCGGCGCGCCGTTCGGGCCGTTCCAGATGATCGACGTGATCGGGCTCAACACCCCCTACAACATCCTGGTCAACGGTGACGCGGAGGGCAAGAAGCTGGCCGCGTGGCTCAAGGACAACTACATCGACCAGGGCAAGCTCGGCGTGTCCAGCGGTGAAGGTTTCTACAAGTACTCGTAACCGCAAGCGCGGCAAGGCCTTCCGAACCAGCACCAGGAGAGGAGTCACATGTATTACAGCAGCGGCAACTACGAGGCCTTCGCCCGGCCACGCAAACCGGAGGGCGTGGAGGACAAGACGGCGTGGTTCGTCGGGGCGGGGCTGGCCTCGATGTCGGGGGCGGCGTTCCTGATCCGCGACGGCCAGATGCCCGGTGATCGGATCACCGTGTTCGAACGGTTGAAGCTGCCCGGCGGCGCGCTCGACGGCATCAAGGAACCGAAGAAGGGATTCGTGATCCGCGGCGGGCGCGAGATGGAGAACCATTTCGAATGCCTCTGGGATCTGTTCCGCTCGGTGCCCTCGATCGAGATCGACGACGCGAGCGTGCTCGACGAGTTCTATTGGCTGAACAAGGACGACCCGAATTTCTCCTTGCAGCGCGCCACCGAGAAACGCGGTCAGGACGCGCACACCGACGGGCTGTTCACGCTGAGCAACAAGGCGCAGAAGGACATGGTCAAGGTGTTCCTCGCCGCGCCGGAGGAGATGGAGAACAAGCGCATCGACGAGGTCTTCGGCGAGGACTTCTTGCAGAGCAATTTCTGGATGTACTGGCGCACGATGTTCGCGTTCGAGGAATGGCACAGCGCGCTGGAGATGAAGCTGTATCTGCATCGCTTCATCCATCACATCGGCGGGCTGCCGGACTTCTCGGCGCTGAAGTTCACCAAGTACAACCAGTACGAGTCGCTGGTGCTGCCGCTGTATCGGTGGCTGCTCGATCAGGGGGTGAGTTTCCGGTTCGATACCGAGATCACCGATATCGATTTCGACCTCACCGGTGACCGCAAGCAGGCCACCAGGATTCACTATGTTTCCGAAGGCAGCGCGGGCGCCGTGGAGCTGGGTGCGAACGATCTGGTGTTCACCACGATCGGTTCGCTGACGGAGAACTCCGACGACGGCGATCACCACACCCCGGCGAAACTGCTCGACGGCCCGGCCCCGGCATGGGATCTGTGGCGGCGGATCGCGGCCAAGGACCCGGCATTCGGGCATCCCGACGTGTTCGGCGGGCACATCGAGCAGACGAAATGGGAATCGGCGACCGTCACCACCCTCGACGAGAAGATCCCCGGCTATATCCAGAAGATCTGTAAGCGGGATCCGTTCAGCGGCAAGGTCGTCACCGGCGGCATCGTGACCGTGCGGGATTCGAGCTGGCTGATGAGCTGGACGGTAAACCGGCAGCCGCATTTCAAGCAGCAGCCCAAGGACCAGATCGTGGTCTGGATCTACTCGCTGTTCGTCGACGTGCCCGGCGATTACGTGCGCAAACCGATGAGCGAATGCACCGGCGAGGAGATCACCCAGGAGTGGCTGTATCACCTGGGTGTGCCGGAGGCGGAGATCGCCGAGCTGGCCGCGAATTCGGCCAAGTGCGTGCCGGTGATGATGCCGTACGTGACGGCGTTCTTCATGCCGCGCAAGGCCGGCGATCGCCCGAATGTGGTGCCGGAGGGTGCGGTGAACTTCGCGTTCATCGGCCAGTTCGCCGAGTCGACCCGCGACTGCATCTTCACCACCGAGTACTCGGTGCGCACGGCGATGGAGGCGAGCTATCAGCTGCTCGGTATCGAGCGCGGCGTGCCGGAGGTCTACAACTCCACCTTCGACGTGCGCAAACTGCTGGCCGCGACCAGCCGGCTACGCGACGGGGACGAGGTGCGTATCCCCGGGCCGGAGATCGTGCGCAAGAAACTGATGAAGAAGCTGGAGTCGACCGAGATCGGGGTCATGCTCGAGGAGTACGGACTGGTCGGGAACACGAAGTAGCACTGTCGTAGCAGGCTCGGCTCCGTTGGGGCCGAGCCTGTTTCGTTGCGCGCGCAGCGGCCCATGACTCCGGAAGCAGTAGGGTGCAGACGTTGTGTCGTGCATCGCAGGAGGAACCAGGCATGAATATCGTCCCGCCGTCGACCGCCGCGCAGTGGCACGGATTCCTGCGCAGCTACAGCGCCGAGTTCCCGGACTCGGAGTTCATGCGCGACATGGCCGAGGACGGCCGCGCGGACCAATTCCTCAGCGCGGCCCAGCGCAGCGCCGGGTGGCTCGGCTACGAACCGGCGAGTGAGGACGAGATCCTGGCCGCCGAGCGGCGGCTCGGCGTCGTGCTCCCGCCGACCTACCGGAACTTCCTGGCGACCAGCAACGGCTGGAATACGATCTCCTACGCCGTCGACCTGCTCACCGCGGACGAGATCGACTGGTTTCCCGCCCTGGAATCCGAACTCATGGCGGTGTGGTCGGATTCGAGCCTCGAAGAGCTCTTCCCCCTGCTCGAGCGGTGCCTGCTGGTGTCGAACGACGACGGCGGCAGCGGTCAGTACCTGCTGTTGCACGCCGCCGACGTCGCGGCCGACGGAGAGTGGGCCGCGTACGAGTGGTGGCCGGGCGACGGCGACGACCCCGAACGCTACGACAACTTCGCCGTCTTGATCGCAAGTTTGTGGAAGAGTGCCGTCGAGCCCGACCAATAGGTCAGCGACCGTCGGCAGATCACGTGCCGAGGAGCAGGTGCCAACTCGTGGCTCAACGGGACACCACGGTGGACCTTCTCGCACTTCGCCGCCACCATGTCCCGGTGGCTGATCATCGAGTCGCCGACCGGGATATCACGGTGGTGCTGCGCGCATTTCGCCGCGGTGATGTCCCGGTCAGCGGGCGCCGCCGTTGACGTAGAGGGTTTGGCCGCTGACGTAGGAGGCTTCGTCGCTGGCGAGGAAGGCGATGACGGCGGCGACCTCGTCGGGTTGCCCGACGCGGCCGAGGGGGGTGCGTTCGGCGACGGAGTGTTGCAGGTCCGCAGGGGACATGCCGACGCGTTCGGCGGTGGCGTCGGTCATGGCGGTGGCGATGTAGCCGGGGGCGACGGCGTTGACGTTGATGTTGTATTGGCCGAGCTCGATGGCGAGAGTGGCGGTCAGGCCCTGGATGCCCGCCTTGGCGGCGGCGTAGTTGGCTTGGCCGCGGTTACCCAGGGCCGAGCGGCTGGACAGGGAGACGATCTTGCCGTAGCGCTGGGCGACCATGTACTTCTGCGCGGCCTGCGAGCAGTGATAGACGCCGGTCAGGTTGACCGACAGCACGGCGTTCCAGTCCTCGTCGGAGAGTTTGAAGAACAGGTTGTCGCGGGTGATGCCGGCGTTGTTCACCAGGATCTGCGGGTCGCCGAGCTCGGCGGCGATCTGCTCGAAGACCGACTGCACGGAGTCACGGTCGGTGACGTCGCAGACGTAGCCGCGCGCGGTGCCGCCGGCGCGGCTGATCTGTTCGAGGGTGGCGTCGGGGGTATTGCGGTCGAACACCGCGACGCGGGCTCCCTCGACCGCGAACTTCAGTGCGGTGGCCGCGCCGATGCCCTGCGCCGCGCCGGTTACCACGGCAACCTTGTCGGTGAAACGGTCCATGGGTTCGTTCTCCTCTCAGCGCGCGCGGCGGGCGCGACCGGCTGGTGTGCAGGCTAGCGACGCGGAAACGCACGGTGCAAGTCCGCGAGGTCGAAAGTGGTTCGACGCGGGGAGGATTCGGGTCAGCCCGCGTCGGCGACCGGTCCGAGTTCGGTGGCGAGCCACTGCGGGAACTCGGTCAGGTCGGCCAGGATCACGTCGGCACCCGCGGCCCGCAACTCCCCGGCGTCACACGGCCCGGTGGTGACCCCGACCGCCACGACACCCGCCGCTCGCGCGCCACGCATGTCACCGACATGATCGCCGACGTAGATGCTCGCCCGCTCCTGCGTCAGCACGCCGGCTTTGTCCGCGGACCACAGATCACCGGCGAGACGGTCTATCCGCCAACCGAGTTCATCGATGTGCAACCGCGCGAGCGGCTCGTGCTTGCCGGTGATCACGAGCACCCGCCCGCCGCGTTCCTCGATCGCGGCCAGCGCGGCCTGCGCGCCCGGCATCGCGGGAATGCTCGACACGATGCCCGGATACAGTTGCCGGTACCGGATGACCATCGCCGGCACCAGTTCCTCGGGCGCACCCGCCTCGGCCAGCATCGTGGCCAGCGGCGGCCCCAGCCGTGCGGCGAAATCCGCGCCGCGCACCGGCACCTCGAACTCCGCGGCGAGCTGGTCGATGGCCCGGCTGACGCCCGGTCGCGAGTCGATCAGCGTCATATCCAGGTCGAAACCCACCGTCCACGTCACCACCCGACCCTAGCGGCCGGCCCGGCCCGGCGCGTGCTCGGTTCAGTCGTGCTGGGCGAGCTCGGACTGGGCGTCGAGGACCGCGTCGCCGTGCGCCCTGGCCCACTCGGTGAGTGCGTGGATCGGATCGATCAGCGTCGCGCCCAACGCGGTGAGCTCGTACTCGACCCGCGGCGGCACCTCGGCGTAGGCCTGCCGGCGGACGAGCCCGTGCGATTCGAGCCGGCGAAGCGTCTGGGTGAGCACCTTGCGGGAGATGCCGCCGATCAGCTCGACCAGCTCGCCGTGGCGCACCGGCCCCTTGCTGAGGCCGGCCAGCACTACCACCGTCCACTTGTCGGCGATCAGCTCGACCGCCAGCCGGGCCGGGCAGTCGGCGAGGAAGAAATCGCCGGTAACGAAACCGCTCATCCCGCCTAAGGTACCTATCGGTTCCTGTCGGATACCTAGCGTCGGTGTCATGCGAGTCATCACCCAGTACGAACTCGGCGGTCCCGAAGTCCTCACCATCGTGGACACGCCTGAGCCGCAACCCCTTCCGACCGAAGTCCTGGTCCGCGTCGCGGCGATCGGGCTCAATCCCTTGGAGGCGCGGCTGCGCGCCGGCGAATTCCCGTTGCTCGGCCGGCCGCCGTTCATCCTCGGCTGGGACATCAGCGGCGTAGTCGACCACGCGCCGCAAACCTGGCGGTTCCGGCCCGGCGACGAAGTGTTCGGCATGCCGCTGTTCCCCCGGGCGGCCAACGCGTATGCCGAGGTCGTGTCGGCGCCTGCCCTGCATCTGGCGCGCAAACCGGCCGCGCTCTCGCATATCGAAGCGGCGGCGTTGCCGATCGTCGGGCTGACGGCATGGCAGGGCCTGGTCGACCTCGCCGGCGTGACCGAGGGAGATCGGGTGCTGATCCACGGCGGAGGCGGCGGGGTCGGCCACGTGGCGATCCAGATCGCGAAAGCGCTGGGCGCGCACGTGATCGCGACCGCAGGCCGGAGTAAGCGGGAGTTCGTCGAGGGGTTCGGCGCCGATGCGGTGATCGACTACACGACGGTGGACTTCACCGAGGTGGTCCGCGATATCGATGTCGTACTCGACACCATCGGAGGCGACACCGTGGAGCGGTCGCTCGGGGTGCTCCGTCCGGGCGGGCATCTGGTTACCGCGGTCGCCGAGCAGGATTCGGCGCTCGCCGCCCGGTTCGCGGCGGCCGGTATGCGGTTCAGTGGTGTCGCGGTCGACCCGGATCCGATGGGGCTCGATGGGCTGGTCGGACTGGTCGAGCAGGGCAAGCTTCGGGTTCACGTGCAGGAGACGTTCCCGTTCGATCGCGTCGCCGACGCGCATCGGCTGCTCGATGGTGGGCACCTGTGGGGCAAGATCGTGCTGACCGTCTGAGCGCGTGCGGGCGCGATCGAGGGTGTAAGTGGTTGGCGGGCAGCGGGCTTCGGTGGGGCGAGGACCGGGAAGCTGGCCTAGGGTCGAGGGAAGGATCGCAGCGGCCGGAGGGGTACTCATGGGGCATGTCGAGCACAGTGCGACGTGTGCGGCGCCGGTGGACTTCGCGTTCACCTACGTCGCGGACTACCGGAACGTGCCGAAGTGGATGTTCGGCATCCGGCACTTCACCCCGGTGGGGGAGCAGACCTCCGGCGTCGGCGCGGTCTTCGACACCGCCCTGCACCTGGGCCCGACCACGCTGAAGCTGCGCGCGGACACGACCGAATGGATCGACGGTTCCCGGGTGACGATGCGCGCGATCAAGGGCATCGAAGGGACCATTCGCTGGGACTTCGAGGCGCTCGGCGCGGAACGGACGACGGTCAGCGCCACCGCCGACTATCGAGTCCCCGGCGGACTGGCCGGGCGCGCCCTCGACCGGATGATCCAGGCATTCATCGGACCGGCGATCCGGCACACCGAAAAACATCTGCGCGAAAAGATCGAAACCAGCTACCGGGAGGCGCTGGGCACCGACAGCTGAGGGCGTTCGGTCGCGTCACGTGGACTCCGCCGAGTTCGGCCTGTCCGGTCCCCTCATGCAGCAGCCCTTCGTCGGCTCGCTACTTCTCCTTCGTCAATGATGACGAGCTGCTGGGCGGAGCGCGGCCAGCGAGACGAACCGTGACGATGCGCGCGATCGAGGCGTCGAAGGGATTGCGCGCTGAGACGCGGCACTCGCGCGGGACGAATGCCGACACCTCGAGTCAGGGCGGCGATGTCATCCGCCGACGCGCCGAAAGTGCGTTGCCATGAGGGCCTTTTCCAGCTGCGCGCGGAAGCGTAGGACAACACCGGCAGGTCGCGGCGAGATCCGGCTCGAACGCGCGCGGGCCCGCGCCTGCCGATCGCATCAACCGGTCATCGGGCAGCACGCCCCCCTTGCGAACAGACCGACGTTCTGCGGCCGGATCGCGCGGCGCTGATTCACGTGGAACCGCTGATGCAGGCGATGAATTATCAAGCGCACCAACGTGGTTCGAGCCGATTTCGGCGTCGCCTGCATGTCTGCATCGACCGCAACGTTGGAGTCCGATGTGGCTGCGACGGTGCGTTTTCCACCGCGCGCGGCCGACCGGTCAAGACGAACAGGCCCGTGCGCAATGTTGCGTCACCTGCCGTCGCGGACCGCGAACGAACGAGATTCGCTGACTGTGTTGCCGGCGAGTGCCCGCTGGCGGACAGATTGTGTCTCGCCGGTGATCTGTGGTCCGCGGGCGAGGCCACCGTGCTGAAGCAGGAGTAAGCGAGCGTTTACGCCAGCAGCCATGTCGGTGATTGGTGGGCTGCGAGGGCTGCTCGATGCGATCGGCCGCGCGTCGGCATCAGCCCGCACGAGGTCCCCGTTGATCATCGGCACTTGACCGAATGGGGGCGATGATGCGGGGCTTATGCGTCGTGAGGACAGCGGTGTTCGGTGACCGTAAAGTTCGGCGCATGGCGTTCCAACTCGAGCTGCGGCCGACTCCACCGTTGCAGTTGACGCCGGAATGCTTGGTGCACACCGGAATCGCGCGATTGTTCGTCACCGGCATGCTGGTCCAAGGTTCCGGCGCCCCACCCGAGCAGTTCGGGTTCTTCATCCCCACCGCGACCCCGCTGCCCGCGGCGACACCCGAGCCGCGCCTACTGGCCGAGGCGTCGCTGATGACCGGCATCGCGACCTCGATCTCGGGCAACTTCCCGTTCGGCGTCGAACACGTCCAGGCCATGTTCCTGCCGGACCCGCGCGGCGGCACCGACCGCTGGCTCTATCTCAGCGGCGCGGCCCACATCGGTCGCGAGATCCGCCTCGGCTATCGGGTAACCGTCGTGACCGCCTAGGACTTTGCCCGCTTGCGCAGCGGCGCACCCCGGGGGCATGCGTCCCCAGCTCACCGTTCAGCCGGCGCCGCGGGCCTCGACCGGCACGCTGTCGTGGTCGGCGGTCGCCGCGGGCACGCGAGTGACGGTCACCCAGGTGTTGTTGACCGCGGAGTTGCCCGAGAACGTGTCGGTGAGCGAGGGGTCGTGCAGCAGATTGACGTTCGCGCCGGGCAGCGCGGCGGCTACGGTCCAGCCGACGCCGGGTTCGCGGTGGCCCCATCCGTGCGGAATGGCGACCGTGCCCACGCGGATGTCGTCGCTCACCTCGACGGGTACCACGATCGAGCCGGTGGGTGAGGTGACCGTGACGGGTTCGCCGTGGGTGAGCCCGCGGCCGGCCGCATCGTCGGGGTGCATGAGGACGGTGCAACGGTCACGGCCCTTCACCATCGCGGGGACGTTGTGCAGCCAGGAGTTGTTGCTGCGCAGGTGCCGTCGGCCGATGAGTTTGAGGTCGTAGCCGTCGGCCGGGGTGGTGAGCGCGCTGCCCGCGCGGGCGTCGTCGAGCACGGTGCGGGCGGCGGCGAGGAAGTCCGCGGGCGCCAGGTGCACCTTGCGGTCCTTCGTGCCGATCAGCGCACCCAACCTGGGCAGCAACGGACCCAGATCGATACCACCGGCCGAGGCCCGCGCCTTCGCCACCGTGAGTCCCTGACGTCCACGCCGCAGCACCCCGTACGGACCGCTGGCCACGCCTGCCGTCGCCAACCGCACCGGACTGAACTGCTCGAACAACGCGGTGAGCGCCCGCCCGGTGAACCTGCGCGCAGGCATCGGCACCATCTCGGTGATCAACCGCGCCATGATCTGCCAATCCTCGAGCCCGTCGGCCGGCGGGTCGAACACGCGCGCGTCGTAACGCAGGTTGTTGCGCACGCTGAACACCGGGAACAGGATGTTGACGTCGTCGCGTTCGAGCGGCGAGATCGGCGGCAGGATGATGTCGGCGTGCCGGGTCGTCTCGGTGATGTACATGTCCACGGCGACATAGAAATCCAGCGAATCCAACGCCGCGCCGAGCCGCCCGCGCTGCGGCGTGGACAGCACGGGGTTACCGGCGTAGGTGATCATCGCCCGGATCTGCCCGTCGCCCTCGGTCAGGATCTCATCGGCCAGCACCGCGACCGGCAACTCGGTGCGGAACGACTTGTAGACGCCGGAACGATCCGTCCACGCCCCGTAACCCATCGGCAGATACTTCGCGAATCGCGCCGCATCGATCGGCGGTGTCGCGAACATCTGCCCACCGGCGCGGTCCAGATTCCCGGTGACCGCGTTGATCGTGTTCACCAGCCAATGCGTGAGCGTGCCCGTCACCTGCTGACACACCCCGATCCGCGCGTAGAGCACCGCCGAGGGCGCCGCGGCATGAGCACGAGCCAGCCCGCGAATGGTATCGGCGTCGACGCCGGCGTGCGCCGCCATCTGCTCCGGCGCCGCCTCGGCCACCAGCTCCCGCAGCTGCTCCCACCCGCTGCACTGGGCGCGAATCGCCGTGTCGTCACACAGGTTCTCGGCCACCAGGACGTGCAGCATCGCCAGCAGCAGGTAGACGTCACCGCCCGGGCTCACCGCCACATGCTGATCGGCCAGCCGGGCCGTCTCGGTCCGGCGCGGATCGATGACCACCACCTGCCCGCCACGACCGCGCACATCCTTGATGCGCTGCTTGGCGTTGGGCATCGTGGTGATCGACCCGTTCGACACCGCGGGATTCGCGCCGAGGATTACCAGCCGATCGGTGCGATCGATATCGATCACCGGCATCAGCACATTCGAGCCGAACATCCGCCACGCCACGAACTCCTGCGGGAACTGATCGATCGACGACGCCGAGAAGAAGTTCCTGGTGAGCAGCACCGCACGCAGCAGCGCCGCGTAGATCACCGAGGAACTGTGCGCCGCCGGATTCCCCAGATACATGCCGATCGCACTGGGCCCGTACGCGCCGCGGACCGCCCGCAACCGCTGCCCGATCTCGGCGAACGCCTCGTCCCACCCGATCGGCTCGAACCCGTCACCGACCCGCCGCATCGGCGTACGCAACCGATCCGGATCGTGATGCAACCCGCCCATCGCGGTCGCCTTCGGGCAGATATACCCCCGCGACAGCACGTCATCCGGATTGCCCTCGATCCGCGTGACCCGCGCGTCCTCGACGGTGACCAGAATTCCGCAATGCGCCTCACACAACGTGCACTGCCGGGCAATAGTGGTAGCACTCATCGGTTTTCACCTTCTGCCGGTCCGCTTGCCCCAGGCTACCAAGCAAACCGTAGGTACCACTATGTTCACCGGAACGCGAGTCCGGGCTTACCGCGGGAGTTACCTACCCAACGCCGCCAGCACGCTGCGGGCCTGGTGGTCGGCGCCGAGCTGATTGGGGTGGAAGGGGACGGCTGGGCCGGGTGGGTTGCTCGACCATGGGACGAGGCCCTCGACCCAGCGGATGCCGGGAGGCTGGCAGCCGTCGTGGCCGCTGCTGGCGGAGTAGGTGTCGACCAGTTCCACGCCGGTCGCCTCGGCGACGCGGGCCAGCATCGCGTTGAGCTCGATCAGCTTGCGGCCCAGCCAGTCCGCGTCGATGTCGGAGATCGGGACCGTCGGGAAGCAGCCGCGGCCGGTGCCCACGCCCTCGAAGTAGTCCAGCAGCAGAATCCGGGCGCGCGGCGACCGGTCCCGGATTCCGTGGATCGAGGCGGTGACGTTCCGTTCGGCGGCGGCGATGTTCAGCGACATCTGATCCACGCCACCGACCACGAGACCGTCCACGCACGGAGCGGCCGACGCGTCCGCGGTCAGGCATCGTTGCACGACCGCGGCCAACCCCGCGTCGTTGCCGCCGATCTCCAGCGTCACCAGATCCGTCGACGGGGTGAGCCGATCGAACTGCGGGGGATTGACCCCCGACGGGGTGTGCTGCGGCCCAGTCAAGTTCTTCGTCATGGCGCCACCGCACGTCGCGTCCCGGAACACCGGAACCTGCAACGCGGCCGCCACCTGCTTGGCATAACTGCCCCGGCTCTGCGCGCAACCCAACGGCACGAAATCGTCGGTCGCCTGAATCAACGACGCGTCCGCGGCCCACGAATCACCCAGCGCCACATACTCACCGAACCCGGGCGCCGCCGACGCCACCGGCGAGGCACTCAACCCCACCACACCCACGACCGCACACGCGATCACAGCACGCGACGTCTTCACCATGCCTCCACCAGCCGACCAAGCTGGACGTACGACCAGCGCTGGTGAAACCTAACATCCACCCGCCGCCCACGCGAGCAACCCCGGTCACCGTCGCGCTATACGATGCAGCCCATGCCACACCGCCGCTCCCGCCTGGTGGCCCTGTTCGGAGCGCTCCTCCTCACCACGACCGGCTGCATCGGCGCCGTCGACCGCGCCGACTTCGACAAGATCGTGCAGGCCCGCGGCGGCGGACTCGTCTCCGACCTGCCGTCCACCGCCTTCGACACCCTGCGCAAACGCCTCGGCGTACCCGATATTCGCGCCGGCGTCATCATGCTCACCGCACCCGAAACCGGCACCACCAACTGGGGAATGCTCGCACAACCACCCCAGGTCACCCGTTTCGGCAACGACAACCGCGACCTCTTCACCCAGGATTGCGCGGTCCACCTGCGCATCCAGGTACCCACCAGCCCCGAACAACAAGACGACTACACCTACGCCAACCACACCCTGCACGGACCCAGACCGGTCCACGTCTCGGCCGCCGTGCACCCCGGCTCCGAAATGTTCGACGTCAGCGAGGTTTCCGGCCTGCTCCGGCTCGAGGAAGTCCTCGACACCGCGCTCACCCGCACCGCCGTGGCCGACGGGCACGTCTCAGCGGTGATCGTCAGCCGCATCGGCGACGAGGTGCGCATCTCCGTCAGCGTCACCGCACCGCGCACCACCATGGTCGCCGAATTCGACCGCACCGGAACGTTTCTGCGAATGGATCGAGTATGACCGAGGAGTACCGGTCCGACGCGCACTCACCGGACGACAACCACCCGCCACGCCCGGCCCGGAAGATCCTGGCTGTGCTGGGCGTGATCCTGTTCAGCACCGCGATACTCGGCACCGTGCTACCCGTCGCCATCTGGCCCGGCGAAGCGAAACTGACCGCACCGCTGTTCTGCGCCGCGCCCTACACCGAGCCGATCGTCGTCTCCGACACCTTCCACGACTCCGACGGGCAAAGCACCAACTTCTCGATGTACTGCGTCGGCGAGCGTGGGCAGTACACCGAAGTCGGGTTCCTGCGGCCGTGGCTGGCGTTGTGGGCGCTGCACAGCGCGATCGTGATCGCCCTGGTGATCATGGGCGGCCTATGGGGGCGATGGAAGCACACGCAGACCGGCGAACCCGAGCGACTTGGCGAATCTACCGAACTCTAGGTATTTGCTGGGCCGGTCAATTGCCGACGCGGATCCCGCCTGACCGATCACCGACAGGGCTACCGTAGGAGGGCAACCATTGATCTCTCTCAGGAGGCTCGTCCGATGACGAGGAAAGTAGCCGACTGCCGCAAGTTCCCCAGCGAAACGAACTGCACGCTCACCATCGCCGGCGAAGAAGACGAAGTGGTGCGAGCTGCCAGCGAGCACGCCGTCTCGGTGCACAAGCACGAGGACGGACCCGAGTTGCGTGAGCAGATCCGCCAATCACTAGAAGACGAGAAAGTCGCAACCTGATACGGGGGCCTGACTACCCCCATATCGTCACTGTGACGTTTTGTGGACGAGTTCCTGCACGGCATCACACCGGCAGGGGAGTCCGCCGCTGCGCCCAGGGGCCGCGCAGGCACAAGATCAACGGGACATGACGGTAGCAATACTCGCTGAATCCCGCAGCCATGTCCCGTTGATCTCCGAGCCGGATCACTCGCGCGCGAGCAGTCCGTCGTTTCGCGTTGTCGTTACCGTCGCGGGGACGACCGGGATCGGTTCGATCGCCGGGTTGTCCTGGAATCCCGGCAAGTGACGGTTCACCAGGGGGATCAACAACTGAATGAGCGGGCCGATGCCGAACGCGTAGACCAGCGTCCCGACCCCGACGCTGCCGCCGAGCACCCAGCCGATGGACAAGACCGTCACCTCGATCGACGTCCGCACCACCCACACCGACACGCCGGTCCGGCGAACCAGTCCAGTCATCAGTCCATCGCGCGGACCCGGACCCATCCCGGCACCGATGTAGAGCACCGTGGCGATCGCATTGAGCACCACGGCCGCACCCATCGCGCCGATCCGCGCCGCGATCATGTCCCAGGCCGGCAACAGCCACAGCCCGACATCCACCGACACCGCCAGGATCACCACATTGCTCACCGTGCCCAGACCCGGCCGCTGCCGCAACGGAATCCACGCCAGCAGCACCGCGATCCCGGTCAACGCCGTCACCGTGCCGAAGGTGAGCGGCACATGCCGCGCCACACCCTGATGGAACACATCCCACGGATCCAGCCCGAGCCCGGCCCGCACCATCACCGCCATCGACAACCCGTACAACCACAGCCCGACGTACAACGCAACCAGCCGACGTATCAACACCTGCCCAGCATGTCCGACAACTGGCATCGAGAGACAGAGCCAGTCCAAAGGAGCTGGCTCTACAACTGGCCCCAAAGGTGGACCCGACCCTGAGATCCGCGCCGCCGGAATCAGCACACCACCCATACCCATGACCGATGCGACATCGCCTGCGCCTGAACCACACTGGCAGACAACACGCACCGGCCGACAACGAGGGTAAGGATCACGATGGGCATCTTCCGCAAAACCACCGACCCGGACGAGCGACCCGCCGAGTCTGCCGACCAGAACACCGCCGAGGCCGAGAAGAACCGCAAGCTCCGCCGCAGACTCCTCGGCGGCTACTACGGAAACGGCGGAATCTAACCCAGACTGCCTGCCGTCCAACGTAATTCAAGGCCCACCGTCCTACCTTCAAAACGTCACTGTGACGTTTTGAAGGTAGGGCACGGACCTTAGGGGAGAAGCCCGAAGACCCCAATCCAGAACCCGCCCAAGACTTTCCGCCGAAATCAGCTTCCGGCAGGAAGATTTACATCAGCGCCAAACCTGACCAAGGGGAGATCGATAAACGATCCACGCCGTACAACAACCGGGATTCCATGAGCCCACGAAGGTGGAGGCCCGGGAGTCGAGCCGCCGGGACGCAAACGCGGCAAACACCGACGTATTCGACCGATGCCGACCTGATTATCCACGCCCGTTTCTACGCCGATAATCTACATTATGTCAACTTGAGGCGATCTGGGCATCCCCAAGGCTCAGAACTGGCGGTACATCACGTGCAGGCCCACCCGACCCAAGGCCGGATGCTCGAACGCTCCAGGGACAGTGCCGATTACGGAGAATCCCAGGCGCTGGTACAGCTCGACGGCCGTCCGATTGCTTTGGGCCACCGCGTTGAACTGCATCCCGGCGAACCCACGACGCTCCGCCCATGACAAGGCGTAGGTGCAAAGCTTCGTCCCCACGCCGCGCCCCCGTGCGTCGGCGGCGACCATGAAGCTCGCCGTCGCCACATGTGCTCCGGGCCCCGCCCGGTTGGGACCCATCTTCGCGGTCCCGAGCACCCGCCCACCCTCCACGGCGACCACCGTGCGCCCGGGCGGCCGCTCGACCCACACCCCTCGCGCCTCCCCCTCATCCATATCGGGGTCATAGGTGAAGGTCTCCTGCTGCCGCACCACCTCGTGGATGATCGCCCACATGTGCGGCCAGTCGGACTCCTCGGCCTGCCGAATCTCCATGGTGCGCACCATAGGCGGCGGCGTCCGTGCTTATCCAGCGATATACCGGGTGATCAGAGCCAGTTGCCGATGCGGACCTCGTGCGGATCCGGTGCGCCCTTCCCGGTTTCGACCAATTGCTTGAGGCTCAGCAGGTAGGTCGCCCACTTGGT
Organism: Nocardia sp. NPDC056564; assembly: GCF_042793755.1. Lineage (NCBI taxonomy): Bacteria > Bacillati > Actinomycetota > Actinomycetes > Mycobacteriales > Nocardiaceae > Nocardia > Nocardia sp. NPDC056564. Next base: position 7,155 of record NZ_JBHTUR010000041.1, on the reverse strand, counting down.
GCTGCAATGGTGCATGAACTCGCCGGGCTCCTTCCATCCCTGGTGCTTGAACAGGATGATCGTGTAGCCGTCTTCGCGCTTCAGGTCCCAGACGACTTGGGTGCCGATCCATTCCTCGGGGCCGCCGATGACCTCCCACAGCACCCGTTCACCGGGCTGCGCGTCGGCCACCTTCATATCGAATCCCCCTGCGGTGAACCGGAACTCGATGACTCCCCCGGCGTCCGCGTCCCCCTTGGTGTCGCCGGCCCACCAGACGGCCAGCTTGTCGACCGAGGTCAGCGCCGCGTACACGTCGTCGACGGACTGCGACCTGACCCCGACCCGATGCAGAATATCTACCATTGTCGAATCTCTTCCCTACTGCTGTTTGCTGCGTTGAATTGCTTCGGCGATCCGCTTGATGCGCTGGAGCCTGGCGTCCCAGGTCGAGCCGACCGCGTTGAGTTGCGCTACCGCGCGGGCGAGTTGGACGTCGTCGACGCGGTAGCGCCGCTCCCGGCCCTCCGGCGATCCGTGTACCAGGCCGACCCGATCGAGGACGCCGAGATGGCGGGCGACGGCCTGCCGCGTGACGGGTAGCTGCTCGCTGAGGCTGGTCGCGGTGCCCTCACCGTCGGCCAGGAGCAGGTCGAGCATGCGACGCCGGGTCGGGTCGCCGATCGCGGACCACAGGTCGTCGTCGACGGCGCCGTTCATCGGCTGGCGACCAGGCGCACGGCGTACTCGCCCAGGCGCGGCAGATAGGCGTCCCAGCCGGAGACGTGGTCGTTGTACTGTTGCTCCAGAACGGCGATCTCCCAGCCCATTTCGCGGAATCCGGTCTCGGTCATCCGGACCGTGGTGCCGGCTCCGGAGGGGGCGAGTTCGAAGGTGACGAACAGTGAGTTGCCGACGGACGCGGCTTCGTCGGCCGGATGCGTCCAGCGAAAGGAGAACAGCCGGTGTGGCTCGGCATCGATCACGGTGATCGGGACGACGTCTCGGTCGTCCCCTGTGCCGAAGGTGAGGGTGCCGCTGGCGCCGGCGACCGGTGCGAGGTCGGCGTCGTCGGGCCACCACTCTTTGAGGTGGGCAGGGCTGCTGATCACCTCGTAGACCACCTCCGGGGTGGCTTCGACGTACATCGTGCGTTCGATCTGGCCGTGTTCCATGCTTGCTCCTCTGATTCGCAACAACTTGTTGCGCATGACGCTAACCGACGACTCCGCTACGCGCAACACTTTGTTGCACATCGTGTCGGCGGTGCCTAGCGACGATGTCCGACCGCGGAACCAGCGGTAGCAGGTAATTCGACGGCTACGGCCGTGATGATCGTTTATTCTCGGGAGGGGGCTCGGGAAGCCATTTTTGATCGGGTGGGCCACATGGAGATGGACCGGGTGGCGGCGACGCAGACCGCGTTGACGCGACTGGTTGTTGGATTCGACAGTGCATGGGAGGACGCGGCCGAGCCACCGGACCTGGCCGCGCACCTGCCGGTCGAGGGCGGGCTGCGCCGCACGGCGCTGATCGAGTTGATCAAGGTCGACCTGCACCATCGGTGGCAGCAGACCGAGCACGGCAAACGCCTGGCCGACTATCGCGCCCAATTCCCCGAGCTCGACGCCGCCCCGCTCCCGCCGGACCTCATCTACGAGGAGATCACCGCACGCACCCGCGGCGGCGACCCCGCACTCGACCTCAGCGAATACGAGCAGGACTTCGCCGCGCAGATGGCCCAACTGGCCACCCAGCTCGACACCGACATCCTGGCCGCCGAGAACTTCCGCACCACGCTGCTCTCGGACCCCACGGCCGTCAACGCGCTCGACACCATCGCGCCCGGCGCCACCATCGACGACTTCGACCTGCTCATCGCGCTCGGGCAAGGAGCTTTCGCGCGGGTCTTCCTCGCGCGGCAGCGGTCCATGCAACGACTTGTCGCAGTGAAGATCTCGCGCGACCGCGGAAGCGAGCCGCAGACGCTGGCCCAGCTCGACCACGAACACATCGTGCGGGTCTTCGATCAGCGGCAGATCGAAGAACAGCATCTCAAGCTGATGTACATGCAATATGTGCCGGGAGGCACGCTGCTCGGGGTGCTGCGGCTGGTGCGCAGTACCCCGGTCGCGCGCCGGACCGGGCAGTTGCTGCTCGACGCGGTCGACGCCTCGGTCACCTCCGGCGGCGTGCTCACCCCGCAACCGTCCGCCACCCGTGCCGAGTTGGCGCGCCTGAGCTGGTCCGAGGCCGTCGCCTGGCTCGGCAGCCGGCTCGCCACCGCCCTGGACTACGCGAACCGGGCCGGCGTGCTGCACCGCGACATCAAACCGGCCAACGTGCTGCTCACCGCGGACGGCCAACCCAAACTCGCCGACTTCAATATCAGCTTCAGCACGCACATCCCGGGTGCGAGCCCGGTCGCCTACTTCGGCGGTTCGCTGGCGTACATGTCCCCCGAGCAGCTCGAGGCCTGCCACCCCAACCTGGCCACGACCGCCGCCGACCTCGACACCCGCAGCGATCTCTACGCGCTCGCGGTCGTGCTGTGGGAGTTACTCACCGGGCGGCTGCCCTTCAGCGACGAGCTCGGCATCGGAGAGTCCGATACCTCACTCACCAGAATGATCGAACTGCGCCGCCGACCGATCGACGAGCGCGTACAGGCGAGCACACCGGCGGACTGCCCGCAGATTCTCCGGCACGCGCTGCTGACCTGCCTGTCCCCCGACCGCGACAACCGATACGCCACCGGCGCCGATCTGGCCAAGCACCTCGAACTCACCCTGGACCGGACCGCCCGCGACCTGGTCGACCCGCCGAAACGCAGCCTGCGCGGACGACTGCGGATGCGACCGATGCCGGTGGTGACGCTGTCCAGCGCGCTCGGGCAGATGCTCGGCGGCCTGTATCTCGCGGCACACAACACCAAACTGCTCGACCTCGAACTCGGACCCGACGGGCAGGCGCAGCTGACCAAGCTCGGGCTGATCGCCGCGGCCGTCGGATATCCGGTCGGCATCGCGATTCTGCTGTACTGGTGCCGGCTGGTGTTCCTCGTTCCCCACGGACTGCGGCAGGGCAAGCAGTACAGCGAGGAGACGTTGACCAAAGCGCGTGCGGACACCCTCGCGTGTAGCGATCGCATCGCGGCGGTGGCGTTCACCGGGTGGCTGCTGGCGTTGGTGGCGTTCCTGATCAAACTCAACGACATCGCGGACCTGTCCGCGGGACTGTTGTTCAACCTGATCTCCTCGCACCTGGTCGCGGCCGCGGTCGCGGTGGTGTACACCTACTTCCCGGTGACGTTCTTCGTGCTTCGCTGGTACTACCCGGGATTGGTGGCCGCGGGGCGCAACTCCCCCGCCGAATCGGCGCAACTGCGCCGGCTGGCTCGGCGTAGCCGGATCTATCTCGGGATCGCCGCCTCGGTACCGCTGTTCGGGGTGGCCGCGGGTGTGGCGTTCCTGAATCCCGAACAGCAGCAGACGGTGATCGCGTCGATCGTGGCGCTGTGCGTCTGCGGGTTGTTCGCGTTCCTCGGGGCACTGCGGGTGTTCTACACGCTCGAATCCGATCTGCATGCCCTCGATCGGATCGTCAACCCGCACGCTCGGCCGTGACCGGACGGTGCTGCGGCCGTTCCGGATTCAGGTTCCCGAGCAGCAGCTCGCGGATCTGCGCGCCCGGCTACGGGCAACCATTGTTCGTCGAGGATGTTCGGGGTTCTTTCGACTTGTGCGGTGAGGTGGTTGAGACCCTCCCCTGTCTTGTGCTGTTGTTCAGTACCGCCGGTTGCCTCGTTCGAAGGACAGTTAATAGCGTTTATATGCATATATACGCACGTCTAGGTACCACAATGTTGTTTTGCATTGTCTCTGAAGCCTCACGAGTACCCGAAGTTCTCGGTAGGCGTCGCCGCTATGGCCTGCCCACCGCACCTACTCGTCGGCCAGATATCAACGCACCCTACACAATCCACTCCCCTCCCCCTGTCGACAGCGCCCATCGCACTTGTGCCGCAGCCTAACCCGATCGCCACCGATTGCCTGTCCCCCAATTCGACCGCCGCACAAGATCACTGAACACGCATTCGCTGAACGCCGCTGCGGTGAACTAACCTTCAACCGGTGCTAGGACATTCTCATGCGACCAGTGGCGCTTTGGCCTGGTCGGGGGCAGCAGCGGCGCTGCCCGTCGCGATCTTGACCTACCCGACAATCCAAGGTGTATCAGGACATCTCGGCCCCGTCGACCTGCTCCTCGGAACATTCTTGACGGCCGGTGCGGCATTGTTGCCGGACGCCGACCATCCGGAAGGAACGATCGCGCATGTGCTCGGTCCGGTCTCGTACTACCTCTGCAAACTGATCTCGTGGATCTCCGGCGGCCACCGGCACGCCACCCACTCCTTCGCCTTCGTCGCCGCCGTCGCCTACGGCACGTGGGCGGGCGAGCATTGGATCGGACGCTGGTTCACCCTCGGGCTAGTCTTCTTCCTCCTGGCGCTCGCGGTACGGGCGCTTCACCTGTGCCCGCCGGGTGACGGGATCGAGGCATGGGGCACCATCGTGGTCCTGGCCGTCGCCGGCACCTTCGCCATGGACCACTGGATCTCCGACAAGCCCGTCTGGCTGCCGTTCTCCGTCGGCCTCGGCGCCCTCGTACACCTGCTCGGCGACTGCCTCACCGACCGCGGTTGCCGCCTGTTCTGGCCGTTCAAGCTCCGCACCCGGGTGCCGATCATCGATCGCACGGGGAACAAGCTCGAAACCTGGGTGCTGTCACCGCTGTTCGTGCTCGGCACCCTCGCGGTGCTGTGGTACTCGATCACACACCAGCCCTAGAACATCCACCGCTCTCCGCTTCCGCGCGGAACGCTCAGAATCCGCACTGACTCTTGCGATCCGCACTAGATCTCGGGAGCCGCACTGACTGTCTGGCGCTCTTCTCGGTGCGGATCCCGAGAGGGAGTGCGGATCTGGGTGTGCCGTTCCCTGCCTGCATGGGTGGCGTGCTGGCGGCCGAGGTCGATGAGGCGTAGGGACCTCGGGCGCCGCCGATGGCTCCGCCACACCGATCACGGCGCAGCGCGACATCGGCACCTTCTGGCCGTCGCTGAGGCGGCGATCGGGACGGTTTGCGTAGGCGTGCCGAGCACTCGTGCGGTCCCGACCGGCACAGCGTTTCGCAGGCGTGCGGGCTCTCGAGGCCACATCGACCGGCGTCACCGTCGATGAGGAGGCGAGGCGGTCGGCGGATTCCGGGTGCCGACGATGGGGTTCCGGTAACGGTCGCGATGATGATCGAGCGGCCGAGGGTGGAAGTCGGGACGAGGGTTTGCCGCGGGACGTACGGCGGTACACCGCTGGGCGTCGGATACCTCAGCGGTCCGAGGTTTCGGCGTCATCGAACAAGACGAACCAGCCCTATTCGCACTGCATCAGAGATGCCAGCGGCGCGTGAGCTGGACGACTCCCTCGCCCTCATGGCGGCGCCCTTCGCGAAGCTCGAAACCGGGCCCCCACAGCGGGTTAAGCACGACTCAGGGCGATTCTCGCGGCGGCGCTCCCTCCCCTGCTCTATGCAGTCTTTAGATAGAGACCACCGTATTTCTAGGGATTGAGGCTGAAAGGATTCACATGTTTAGATGCGCATATCTACGTAAGGCAATGTTTATTCGTGTATGCCAACCCGCTGCTCGAAACCTGGCTTCGAGTTCTGGATCTGCGTATCAGAAGCCTCAGTCGCTAACTCGGCACATCCCGGCCCTACTCCCCACCAGTCCTCGCATCGCCCACACCTCCCCTACCCCGCCGTTACGGCGAGACGTTCACCAACCCGGCGCTACGCTGAGTCGTGCGCACAACGACGATGAACCCGCGGCGCTGGACACCGCCGCCCGCTCCCCCTCGGGCGCGCCAAACCCGTAGTACGCCACCGCTTCCGGCCCTTGCCAGGCTCGATCTGCCGGGGACCGGACCGGAGGATGTGGCGCTCGGGCCGGATGGACGCCTGGTCGCCGGGATTGCCGATGGGCGAGTACTGAGCATCGATCCGGCCAACGGCGACGTGCGGGAGCTCGTGAATACGGGCGGACGCCCACTGGGCCTGCATGCCGACCCGGACGGCACCCTCTTGATCTGTGATTTCGAGCGCGGCCTGCTGCAATTGCGGCCGGACGGGATGCTGGAGGTGTTGGTCGACGAGGTCGACGGCGAGCCGCTTCCGTTCGCCAGCAACGTTGTTCGCGACGTCGACGGCACCATCTACTTCTCGTCCTCATCGAGCCGCTATTCGCTGACCGAGTACATGGGCGACATACTCGAGCATTCCAGCACCGGCCGGCTGTTCCGTCGCGATCCGTCCGGCAAGGTCGAAACGTTGCTCGACGGACTGGATTTCGCGAACGGGGTGGTACTTGCCCCGGACCGATCGTGCGTGGTCGTCGCCGAGACCGGCGGCTACCGGGTTTCGCGTTACTGGCTGTCGGGGCCGAAGGCAGGCACCCGCGACGTTCTCATCGAGAACCTCCCTGGCTTCCCCGACAATATGAGCCTAGGCAGCGACGGTCTGGTCTGGATCACCTTGCCGACCTCACGAAACCCGTTGCTGGACCGCCTCCTTCCGCTACCCGGCATGCTGCGGCGCGTGGTGTGGGCACTACCCGAGTGGATGCGCCCGAAGCCGGCGCGGACGATCTGGGTGATGGGGGTGGACTTCGCGGGCAATGTGGTGCACGACTTGCAGAGCGAGGGAACGAACTTCGCGATGGTCACCGGCGTGGCGGAGCAGGACGGCGTGCTGTACCTCGGCAGTCTCACCGAGTCCGCCGTCGGAGTGACGCGAGTGCCCCAGTCGTCCTGAGATCGCCCGTATGCGATGGGTGATGCGGACATTGGTCGGTCGCCTACCCTAGCGCGTCCAGCAGTTGTAGCGCGTCCAGCAGTTGTAGCGCGTCCAGCAGTTGTAGCGCGTCCAGCAGTTGTAGCGCGTCCAGCAGTTGTAGCGCGTCCAGCAGTTGTAGCGCGTCCAGCAGTTGTAGCGCGTCCAGCAGTTGTAGCGCGTCCAGCAGTTGTAGCGCGTCCAGCAGTTGTAGCGCGTCCAGCAGTTGTAGCGCGTCCAGCAGTTGTAGCGCGTCCAGCAGTTGTAGCGCGTCCAGCAGTTGTAGCG
>NZ_JBHTUR010000040.1:0-35338 GCF_042793755.1 Nocardia sp. NPDC056564 | reverse complement strand
ATATCTACGACGTAGATATCGCCGCGCCGGCGACCGGAAGCCCAGAAGGCCCGCACGAACCCGCTGTTCGCGTCGACGGCGTAGCCGCCATCGACGACCGTGGGGCAGGAAATTTGCCGGAAGCAACCGGGTTGGACCGCAAAACGCGCGGCCCGACCGACGGAGTTCCGTCGGGCAGACCGCGCGAAAGCCTCGTCTACTCCAGGCCGGCGAGTACCCGATCCAGCGCGTCGACCGCCGCGTCCAGCTCGGCCACGCTGACGGTCAGCGGCGGCCGGAAGCGGATGCTGCGCTCACCCGTGCCGAGGATCAGCACATGCTCGCGTTCGCGCAGCGCGGTCAGCACCTCGTCGCGCAGGTGCACCGAGGACACGGTGACCGCGCACATCAGCCCGCGTCCCCGCGGCTCGGTGATGCTCGGATGCTGCCTGGCCAAGGTTTCCAGCCGATCGAGCAGATGCGCGCCGAGCGCCCGCGACCGTTCGATCAGCGAATCCTGCTCGAGCACCTCGAGAATGCGCCGCACCCGCACCATGTCGGTCAGGTTGCCGCCCCAGGTCGAGTTGATCCTGGAGTTGACCACGAACACGTTGTCCGGCACCTCGTCCACGCGCCCGCCCGCCATCACGCCGCAGACCTGGGTCTTCTTGCCGAACGCGACGATGTCCGGCTGCACGCCGAGCTGCTGGTAGGCCCAGGTGGTGCCGGTCATGCCGACGCCGGTCTGCACCTCGTCGAGCACGAACAGCGCGTCGTTGTCGTGGCAGAGCCGCTGCATGGCCTGCAGGAACTGCGGCCGCATGTGCCGGTCGCCGCCCTCGCCCTGGATCGGCTCGGCGATGAAACACGCGATGTCGTGCGGGTTTTCGGCGAACGCGCGGCGCGCCTGGTCGAGCGCGCTGGCCTCGGCCTCGTCGATGTCGAACGCGTCGGTCAGGTAGGGCGCGTCGATCCGCGGCCAGTCGAACTTGGGGAATCGGGCGGTCTTCACCGGGTCGGTGTTGGTCAGCGACATGGTGTAGCCGGTGCGGCCGTGGAACGCGCCGGTCAGGTGCAGCACCTTGGTGCCGAGTTCCGGTGCGCGGCCGTTGCTTTCGTTGTGCCTGCTCTTCCAGTCGAACGCGATCTTCAGCGCGTTCTCCACGGCGAGCCCGCCGCCGTCGATGAAGAACAGGTGCGGGAGCCGGGGATCGCCGAGCACTCGGACGAACGTCTCGACGAACCGCGCCATTTCCACGGTGTAGATGTCGGAGTTGCTCGGCTTGTTGAGGGCTGCGGTCACCAGCTCCGCGCGGAAGTCGGCGTCCTCGGCCAGCGCGGGGTGATTCATCCCCAGTGCGTTGGACGCGAAGAAGCCGAACATGTCGAGGTAAGAGCTGCCGTCGCGTTCGTCGACGAGGGTGCAGCCGCGGGACTCCTGTAGGTCCAGCACTAAATCGAAGCCATCAGCGAGGATGCTGGCCGACAGAATCTCGTGCACCCGGGCGGCGGGGGTGACCGCCGGGCGGGTGCGTTCCAGTTCGATGGTCACACCATCGAGGATACGAAAATTTACGGTTTCTGTACAGGAAAGCGGATTAATTACACGTAACGGCTACCTGTCATAGAATGTCTGCAGGATGATGGTGCTTCGAGTCCTGACGTTGGCGGTCGCTCTGATCTCCTGCAGAAGTTGCTCGAGGTGCCGCGGCGAGGCCACGCGGACCAGCAGCATGTAGCTCTCGTCGCCCGCCACCGAGTGGCACGCCTCGATCCCGGGGATGTGCTGCAACACTGCGGGGGCGTCATCCGGCTGCGATGGGTCGAGAGGAGTGATCGCGACGAATGCCGACAACAGCTGGCCGAGTGCCTCCGGGTCGACATGCGCCGTGTAGCCGCGGATCACCCCGCGCGCTTCCAGCCTGCGCACCCGCGATTGCACGGCGGACACCGACAGGCTCGCCTTCTCGGCCAGGTTCGACAAGGTGGCGCGCCCATCGGCCATCAATTCACGAATCAGCAGGCGATCAATGTCGTCGAGTGCAGGTCGTGCAGGTGTATCCGCCATCAGCGGAGACTAACCCAGGCGGACCCCCTCGTGGCAGAAACCTCACCCCGATCCTCCCAAGACATGGGACAGATATGCCGCATTGCGGCCGAAAGGTACGGCGGAGCAACACATGACGGATGTACTCGGCGACCAGTCCACCCGGGAACTCGCGGAGCGCGCGGCGGCGGTGCTGCGCGGGCTCGGCGTTGAACCCCCCGAACCGGGCGACCTGCCCGCCCGCAGCCCGATCACCGGAACCCAGCTGACCACCCTGCGATCCAGCACATCGGCCGAGGTCGATGCCGCGATCGACCGCGCGGCCACGGCATTCCGCGCCTGGCGCACGGTGCCCGCCCCGGTGCGCGCCGCGGTGGTGCGCAGGCTGGCCGAACTGCTCACCACGCACAAGAGTGAGCTCGCCGAGCTGGTCACGCTGGAGGCAGGCAAGATCGGCCCGGAGGCCGCGGGCGAGGTGCAGGAGATGATCGACGTCTGCGAATTCGCGATCGGCCTGTCCCGCCAGCTTTACGGCCAGACGATGCCCTCGGAGCGCCCCGGCCATCGGCTGATGGAGACCTGGCACCCGCTGGGCGTCGTCGGGGTCATCTCGGCGTTCAACTTCCCGGTGGCGGTGTGGGCGTGGAACACCGCGATCGCGCTGGTCTGCGGCGACACCGTGGTCTGGAAGCCGTCGGAGACCACGCCGCTCACCGCGCTGGCCTGCCACTCCCTGCTGCGCCGCGCGGCGACCGACGTCGGCGCGGATCCCGAAGTGCACCAATTGATTCAGGGCGGCGCGGAGATCGGCGCGCAGCTGGTGGACGACGAACGGGTGGCGCTGGTGAGCGCGACCGGCTCGGTGCGGATGGGCAAGATCGTGGCGCCGCGGGTGGCCGAGCGGTTCGGCCGCTGCCTGCTGGAGCTCGGCGGCAACAACGGCGCGATCGTCACGCCGTCAGCCGATGTGGAGCTCGCCGCGCGCGGCATCGTGTTCGCCGCGGCGGGCACGGCCGGGCAGCGGTGTACCTCGCTGCGCCGGCTGATCGTGCACGCCGACGTGGTCGGGCCACTCGTCGAACGGATCGAGAGCGCGTATCAGCAACTGCGCGTCGGCAATCCGCTCGAGGACGGGGTGCTGGTCGGTCCGCTGATCGACGGCCGGGCCTACGCGGGCATGCGCGCCGCACTGGACAAGGCCCTCGCCGACGGCGGCGAATTGATCTGCGGCGGTGAACGAGTCGACGGTTTCGGCGACGACGCGTACTACGTGCGGCCCGCGATCGTACGGATGCCCGCGCAGACCGCGGTGGTGCGGGAGGAGACCTTCGCGCCGATCCTGTACGTGCTGACCTATCACGACTTCGACACCGCGATCGCCCTGCACAACGAAGTGCCGCAGGGACTCTCGTCCGCGGTCTTCACCTCGGATCAGCGCGAGGCGGAGCGCTTCCTGGCCGCCGACGGGTCCGACTGCGGCATCGCCAACGTCAATATCGGCACCTCCGGCGCCGAGATCGGCGGCGCGTTCGGCGGCGAGAAGCAGACCGGCGGCGGCCGCGAATCCGGGTCGGATTCGTGGAAGGCGTACATGCGCCGGGCCACCAACACGATCAACTACTCCGCCGAACTGCCACTGGCACAGGGCATCAAGTTCGGCTGAGTAAAAGCTCGAGGGCCCAGATCGCGAACCGATCTGGGCCCTCGGCCGGTCAATCGATCACGGTCGGCAACGTTTGCAGACCGCGCAGGAAGGTACTCGGCCGCCACTGCACCTCGTCGGCCATCTTCATGTTCGGGTACCGAGCCACGATCTTCTCGAACGCGACCTTGGCCTCCAGCCGGGCCAGCGGGGCGCCGACGCAGTAGTGGATGCCGTGCCCGAAGGCCAGGTGCCCACCCTTGCTCTGGCCCGCCTGACCGATCTCGATGCCGTGCGGGTTCGCGAACTGACCCGGATCGTGATCGGCCGCGGCCAGCGACACCGACACCAGCTCCTCGGCCGGAATGTCGATGCCCGCCAACGTGATCGGCTCCGAGGTGTAGCGCAGGGTGGCCAGATGGACCGGCCCCTCGTGCCGCAGGAACTCCTCGATCGCCGCCGGAATCCGCTCCGGGGTCAGGGTCAGCTCGGCGTAGAGCACTCGGTCGCGCAGCATCGCGTAGAGCCCGTTGCCGATCAGGTTGACCGTCGTCTCGTGACCGGCCACCAGGATCAGGAACAGCATCGCGATGAGTTCCCGGTCGCTCAGCTTGTCCCCTTCGTGATTGGCCATGATCAGCTGGGACAGCAGGTCCTCGCCGAGATCCTTCGCCCGCTCGGCGACCAGCCCGATCAGATAGGTGGCCAGCTCGATGCTCGCCGCACCGCGCTCGGCCGCCGTCGCGTAGAACGGCGAATTCGCCGCCGCCACTGGATCTTCGGCGTTCTCCGCGGACGCGGCCGTCATGGTGGTCGACAGCTCGCGGAACCGCGCTCGGTCCGCCTCCGGCACGCCGAAGAGTTCGCAGATGACGGTCATCGGGATCGGCAGCGCGTAGTCGGCGATCAGGTCGACCTCGGGCTTGCCCGCCATCTCGTCGAGCAGCTGATCGGCGAGCGCATCGATGCGTGGATGCAGCCGCTCCACGGTGCGCGCGGTGAACGCCTTGGTCACCAGCCTGCGCAGGCGGGTGTGGTCCGGCGGGTCGGAGCTGAGCATGTGCTCCCACAGGTCCGTGCTCACGGTGGTGTACGAGTCGCCGGGGCGCAGTGCGGTGGTGATCGGCGCCAGCGCGGCCGCGCCCTTCTTGATCCGGCCGTCGGCGAGCACCGCACGGGCCAGTTGATAGTCGACCACCAGCCAGGAGGTCAGTCCGTTGGGCAGCAGGACGTGATGGATCGGGCCCTGCTTGCGCAGTTCGTCGTACACCGGGTGCGGGTCGTAGACGAAGTCGGTGCCCAGTTTGATCAGTGGCTTGGTCATGAGAACTCCTTGGCCGTCTGGCTCGTGCTGCCGCCGCCGGTGCTGACCCGCAACGGGTTCAATCCCCAGGACTCGGCGATCAGTCGCGCCAGGAAGCCCAGTTCCTCATCGGTGTGCGCCATTTCGGGTTTGAGGCTCTCCAGCACCCACTGGATCTTCCCGTCGAACTCCGAGAGCCAGGTCGCCAGCGCGATCGGCTGCCTGCCCGCCTGGTCGGTGTCGATGCCCTGGAACACACCGCGCATCACGAAGGCCGTCGGCGCCGCGCCGTGGCGCATCACCGTCGGCACGAACGGATCGAGAACGCCCATGTTGGAACACATTCCGACGGTGATCGGCGGGGTGTCGACCAGCCGTTCGACCACGCCCTCCGGGAGCACGTCGATCAACTCCGGCGGCATCTTCCGCGGACGCGAGATGCCGCCGGAGCCTACCCCGTGTACCGAGCCGAACCCGGCCTTGCTGGCCGCGCGCAGCGGGGCGAGGTCGAACCGGTCCAGCCACTCCCGCTGCACCACGATGGGCACCCGGGCGAACGAATTCGAATCGATCTGGTCTTGCTCGCGCAGGATGCGCACGGCGGTCATCAACACCAATGGTGTTGTCTCGCCGATCGATCCGCAGTGCCGCAGCAGATCGGCGACCAGGGCGAGGTACAGCGTGTTGGGCGAACCGCCGCGCTGGGCCGCGAGGTCCTTCCAGTGTGCCGCGTCGAAGGTGGCGAGCACCGAGCCCTCGCGCCAGCCGAGCGGTGGGGACTCCGGTGCCGCATCGCCTTTCGCCAACGCCCGGCGGATCGCTGTGCGGTGCGCCGGATCTCGGTAGGCGCGGCGGGCCTCGGAAACCACCTCGCGTGCCACGGCGATGCCGCGGCTCACGCCGTCCTTCAGCTCGTCGCGGAGCCGGACGGCATCGTCGAGACCCGCTGTCGTGGCGAGTTCGGGCTGGACCAGCCCGATGGCCGCCATCAAGCCCGCGTGGCCATCGGCGATGGCATGCGAGGCGACGCAGGAACAGACCATGCCGCCGGATCGGGTGGGCACCGCCGAAAGCCGCCAGCCGTAGCCGTTTTCCGGGTCGAGCGGGTACTGTGCCTGATCGTTTGCCCAGGCCAGCGCGGCGGCGTCATCGATGGCGGCGCGCTCGAGGGCCAACGGCAGCGCGGTGTCCGCGAGTACCCAGCGCCATCGGGCGAACGGCACCCGAGGTCGCCGTACCCGCCGCATGAACGGGCCGGAACGCAGCTGGGCATACATCTCGCTCAGCTGATCGTCGGTGAGCCGGTTCGCCATGATCGTCACCGTCTGGCTGATGACGGGGGCGCCGTAACCGTGGTGCAGTCGCAGGAAGGCCTTGTCGGTGAGGCCGACATACACGGGGGCCATCAGGATGCCTCCCGATCCAGCAGGTCCGCGGTATCCGACAGGAACGCCGGCTCGGCCAGCCGCAGCATCCGTTCTTGCGCGACCATCGCCACCAAATCGCCGTTGCGACTGAATATCCGGCCCTGGGTGAAGGCCCGGCCGCCGGCCGCGGAGGGCGATATCTCGTCGTAGAGCAGCCAGTCGTCCACCCGGAACGGCCGCATGAACCAGATCGAATAGTCCAGCGCGGCGGTCTGGATGGCGATTCCCGGGTGCGCCGCCACCGCCGCGCCCAGCAGCGTCATGTCGCTGGCATAGGTCAGCGCGCAGCTGTGCGTCACCGGGCAGTCCGGCAGCTGTCCGGTGTAGCGGAGCCAAACCTGTTGGCGTGCCGCACAGATCGCGCCGTCCGGCACCCGCCGGATATCCCAGCCGTCCCATTCGTTGCCCGCGTCGCCCATGCCGACCGGGGTCAGGTCGTCGGGTGCGGGGGCCTCCGGGCACGGGTCGGCGTGCCGCACGCCGTGGCCGCCGACGTGGAACGAGGCGACCATCAGGAAGGTCTCCCGGCCGTGCTGCAGCGCCCGGATCCGGCGCACCGCGAACGAGCGGCCGAGCTTGACGGTGTCCACCAGGTAGTCGATCGGAATCTCCGGCGTCGTCGCGCGGACGAAGTACCCGTGGATCGAATGGACCGAGAATCCGGCGTGCATCCCGGACGAACCCGCCGCCAGCGCCCGCGCGGCCACCTCGCCGCCGAACGTCCGGACCAACGCGGTTCGGTGCTGGAGCTTCCCACGAAAGAAGTTCGTGTCGATTTGCTCCACCGCCATCGCGTCGAGTAGTTCAACCATGGTCAACCTTCTTTGCCGTGTTCCGATATCGGCGACCACGCTGTCGCGCTCACCAACCCCGGCGGCGGAGCGGTCGATCAGACCACTTCCCGAGCCGGCGGATTGGTTTGTGCCACAAATCGATGACTTTTCAATCTCATGTTGCGACACCATGTAACAGATACAGTGAACCCGCAGCTAATACAGTTCAAGGTGCTGTAATCCATTTCACAGATAACCAGTGACGTCTTTACGGAAATCCTTCAGGATGGAACTACTCGAATCGCCCATACGCGCCAGAATAAGCTCTGAACTGCGAGGATGTTCGACTTCGGATTCCTACAAACTTGGACTATCGGCGAATATCGGCATCGTTCCGCCAACCGACCAATTACCCAAAACGGGCATTGCGTGGCGATCGAGCATCCCCCAGCCAACAGCCGAAAGGGCGTCACAGCGTAACGAAAAGCGGCATCAATTAATAAGCAGTTAACAGCCGAAACATGGATTCAAACTGTCCGATTCCTGCCCATTCCGATGATTCTCCCTATTCGGGACCAGTGCCGTCCGTGCCGATGCCCGTTTCGATCCCGCCGGATTCCCGCAGCGGAATCTCCTTCCAGAACAGCACCAGCACCAATGCGACCAGCGCGAGCACCGCGGCCACGACGTACACCGTCGACATGGCTTCGGCGAAGCCCGTCTGCAACGGTCCGGCCAGCGTCGGGTTCAACTGCTGGATCACCGAGCTGTCGTCGAGCACCTTCTGCACCGCGGCGGAGTCGTGGTGGACCAACCCCTGCGCGAAGGCGACATCGACCGGGTTGCCGCTGTGCAGCCCGGCGATGACCGCCTGCTGATACGCCGGGTGCGTCGAGGCCGCCTCGACCGCGCCGGTCACCTTGGCCGGCAACAGCCCGAACAGCGTCGACAGCAACGCCGCGACGCCCAGCGTGCCGCCGACCTGACGGAAGAACGTGGCGGCCGCGCTGGACACCCCCATATCCGCGGGCGCTGCGGCATTCTGGATCGCTAACGTGATGGGCTGCAACAGGTTTCCCAGACCCACCCCGGTGATCGCCATGAAGATCATGGTCCGCCACAGCGGCGTGTCCGGGGTCAGATAGTGGAACAGGTACAAACCGGCCGCGACCGTCGCGGTGCCGATGATCGGGAACGCCCGATAGCGCCCGCTCCGCGCGATGAGCCGGTTCGACACGATCGACCCCACCATCAGACCGCCGACCATCGGCAGCAGTTGCAGACCCGCCGCGATCGGGCTCGCGCCCCGCACGACCTGGAGGTACTGCGGTACCAGGATGATGCCGCCGAACAGCGACGCCCCGACCACCATCGCGATCGCGACACCGAGCGCGAATGTCCGATTCCGGAAGAGCCGCAACGGAATCAGCGCCGCGTCGCCCATCTTCGCCTCGATCCCGACGAACGCGATCAGTCCGGCCACGCCGATCGAATAGCAGACCACCGCCCCGACGCTGGTCCACCCCCAACCGCGCCCCTGCTCGGCCACGATCAGCAACGGCGTGATGCCCGCGGCGAACGCGATCGTGCCGAGCCAGTCGACCGGTACCCGCGCCGGATCGCGCCGCGGCATCCGCACCACCCGGTACACCACCACCAGCGCGACCAAGCCGACCGGAACGTTGATCAGGAACACCCAACGCCACCCGGTGATCCCCAGAATCACGTGCTGACTTGCGAACAACCCGCCGAGCACCGGTCCGATCACGCTGGCCATCGCCCAGGTCGCCAGGAAATGCCCCTGGTACTTCGCCCGCTCGCGCGGACTCACGATGTCCCCGAGGATCGCCGAGGCCAGCGACATCAGCCCGCCCGCCCCCACGCCTTGAATCGCCCGGAAGACCGCGAGCTGATACATCGACTGGGCCGCCGTGCACAGCAGCGATCCGCCGACGAATATCACGATCGCGGCGAGCAGAAATGGCCTGCGCCCGTACATATCCGACAATTTTCCGTACAGCGGCGTGGTCAGGGTCGCGGTGATCAGATACGCCGTGGTGACCCACGCCTGCAACGAATAGCCGGACAGGTCGTCGGCGATGGTCCGGACCGCGGTCGCCGTGATCGTCTGATCCAGCGCCGCCATGAACATGCCCAGGACCAGGCCACTCAGAATCACCAGCACCTGCCGATGGGTGAAGGCCGCCGGATCACCCGGCCGCACCGCGGGCGCGTCGTCCCGCTCGCTCCGATGTCCGCGATGAGTCAACGCCATCAGCAACTCCTGAAATAAGAAAGCCACGCATCAGTTGTCGAACTGCGGCCATTCCCATCCCCGGACCGCGGCGACCAAGCGCCCACGAACTAAGCAGCAACGATAAACCTCGGTCACGATTCGGGAAACGTCGAGTGATGTCTATCTCTAGTCGCCCGTGTTTGTGATCCAGGACACAGCACAGTCAGGTCGACCGACCCACGGCGGGCCGGCCGCCCACCCTCGCTACGACACGCCCCACCAGGCGTTTTCGCATACGGCCACTCGGTGTGTAAGGTTGGGAACACCCGACGCGGGGTGGAGCAGCTCGGTAGCTCGCTGGGCTCATAACCCAGAGGTCGCAGGTTCAAATCCTGTCCCCGCTACAAACGACAAGCGGCTCGGAACACTACGTTCCGGGCCGCTTTTCTGTTCGGATAGCACGCTCCGCGCGCAAAGTTCGGCCGGCACTTGCGTCCCGGCATGCTCGCGACCACTCTCGAATTCGGCACGTCCAGTACGAAATACGCGGCCGAAACCTACACCGTCGGCCGCCGAGACCGACCGCGTGTATACCCCGACCCGAGGAGTCCGGGATGTCTACCCACGAACACTGGTATCTCACCTACGAGCGCGACGTACTCGGCGCCCCCGGCGAACCATGGCCGACAAGGCGCCGTTCGACATCGCAGCCCGAATCACCGGCGGCACAAGAACCGCCCCAGGTTGCCGAGAAAGAGCACCGCAGGTCGCTCCTCAACACACTCCGCGCCGCCTGCCGCGCCGTCACCCAGATAGCCCACAGCACATACTGACGCCGCCCGCCGCAGCGCTACCCGCCGAACTCGCACGACCGCAATGCTTTACTGCGCACCGCACCAAGACTGACCTGGTCGCGCCCGCCGCGCGATGACCGGCTCGATATCCGCAGCACCACCCTGCCTGCCCGGCTCTGTCGTTGAGCGAGCACGCCTTTCCGCGTGCAAGATGCCTCGATCCGTGCCGATGCCACACCCTCGCCGCGTCGTTGGCAGCCATGTGGCAGCCGCAGCACCAGCCTGCCCATAACCAGTTCGGCACCTATTGCCCAACGTTCCGGTACTGCGATCTCATTGCGATGGATCCGAGCAGATCGGCGTTTCGCCAACCCGCGCAAAGCGCGCCAGAGGCTGGGTCGCATATTTGTAATATGCAGTGCCACAATACATTTGGCAGTCCTTTCTTGCTTTCGCGATTGCAGCGCAGCACTATTCTCGCTTGCGATCGACGCAAACCTGCGTCGGCATTACACAGAGGATTTCACTCATGACAAAACTGCGCTTTGCCGCTGCAATCGCGGGAATCTCGGCGGGGATCAGCCTGCTCGGGTTGCCGGCCCAAGCATCCGCTGACACTCCGGTGCGGGGTCCGGCTATTGCCGTCGCACAGCAGGTCCCCGGGTCGTTCGATGTCGCCGAGATGTACTGCGCACCTGGGCAAGACGGCAAGATCGTGTGGATTCAAGACGGGTTCTACGAATGCAAGCACGTGGGTGACTACAAATTTGTCTGGGTCCCTCGGCCCGACCGTGGTCCGCAAGGCTGATTCTTCGACCGCTTCGGCAATTGCCTAACGCTCTATCCGATGGCCTCCGACAGACGTTGGAGGCCATCCAGCCCCACCACACCGACTGCCACCCGGGTGCCAAAAGTGCCTCAGACCAATGCGATCGGCCGCACGGCGATGCAGGATAAGTCCGTCGGGGGGCGATCGAGTCGGCTGCCTGACCGTCAACAGACCGGGCTGCAGGAGCCCGGAATTCATCAAGGAGGGGAACCCTTGCGATCGATCATCCGTATGGCGGCACCGCCGCTGGCGGCGTTTGCCATTCTCTTGTCCGGAATGCCCTTCGCTGCCGCGACTTCCACCGTCGCACCGGACATCAGTCCCGTATCCGTCGTGACCGACCGGGCTGCCGCGGCAACCGATATCCGGTTCGACGAGGTCGCGGGACGACGGCCTCACTACATCGCCGGGTACACAGATCACGCGCGTCAGCGAATGGCCGAGCGGAGGATCAACGAGAGCCAGGTCGAAGACGCCATCCTCAGTCACTACGAGGGGCAATGGCAGCCCGAACACCGCACCTGGAAGGTGACCTGGGGCGGGATCTCCGTAGCGATCAACGAGGACGCCACCATCGTCACCGTCATGTAGCGACCTTTCGGCCGCCGTCGTAGCAGTCGGCTGCTATGACGGCGCCCGAAGCACTGCTAGCCAATGCGTTTCAGCTCGGCGGCTTTGCCGAGCGACCTCGACGATCGGAAATACCATGAAGACCATCCGCAAATCCTTTGTCGCACTGCTGTTCGCAGCGCTGCCACTGGTCGCGTTGACCAGCACCCAGGCGGCTGCCGCACCCGGCTCCGACGCCCCCGCACTCGCCGCGCCGATCGCCGTCGAAACCGACGCCCCAGGTGTGCCATTCGAATTCCAGGCCGTTGCGGGCAAGCGATTCAATGACGGCGAGGACCGGGCCGCCGCCCAAGACCTCGGCTACGCTGAAGCCAAAGTCGGCAAGAGCCACGGGTGCCTGATCTTCAAGCACTCGAAGAAGAATCTGTACATTACGCAGGACGTCGATGGCCACAACGGGGGGCGCTGGAAGATGGCGAGTTCACCGGAAGGGCTCGGCTCGAAGCAGACCCGGATGGGCACGTACGACGAAAACCTCAACCGGATTGGTGACTGACTTGGATCATCCGAACAACGGCACTGCGGACCCATCGCCCGCCACCGGACAATGGCAGATACGGTTCGAGCCCGGGGCGACCAAGGAAGCGATCGAGCGGATCGCGGATTTCGCAGTCGCCGAGGGTATCTGTGGTCCCGACTCCGCGGATTTCATCCGCGCGGGGCGGGATCCCAGATATTGGTACTCGGGTGCGTTGAATCGCGATGAAGTCGATGCTCACCGCCGGACGTTGCGCGCAGTATTGAACGACGAACCGCTGACCGCTGAGGATTTCGACCTGATGCGCGAGTCGATCCGGCAGTTCGACGACTGGCTACGGGACCTGGCCTATCCACGCGAAGCCAGCTACGACGCGGACACCACGTTCTTCGACTTCGACTGACAAGAAACAGGAGCACCATCATGTCCGAGCCCGGAGCACACCGGTGGCAGATCCTGTTCCCGGATGGATTGTCCGAAGCGCAGGTGACGCGGCTAGCGGAGTTCGCCACCGACAGCGGTATCGAAGAATCGCTGCACGGTGTCGATGACCGTTCGGTGTTCCGCTACGACTACGACCGAGCGACGGTGGAGCTGTATCGCCACCTTTTCCAGAAGATTCTCGGCCGCACCGAACTCACCGCGAACAACCGAATGGTCTTGGCCGATCGTCTCGCGGAACTCGACACGTGGGCCGAATCAACGACCATGCCTGAATAATTCGCCGAGCCACGAGCAGTGTGACGCTCGCGCCGCCGGCGAGCGAAGGATTGATTTCGAATGTCGGTGATCACGCGTGCACAGCCGCAGCAGGAACAGCGCGAAGATTCCGCGGTCAGCGCATGGAACCCGCTGACCCGCATCATTTTCCGCTTCTGCGTCGTGCACTTCGGTCTGTACTGCTTATTCACCCAGATCGTCAGCCCTCTTCTCGGATTCCTGAGCAGACCATCCGCCGGGCTGAACGCAGGCTGGCTGATGACACCAATCGTCGATTGGACGGCCGCGCACATCGTCGGTGTGCGCGAGCCGCTGGTGCACGTCGCAACGGCGAGTAGTGACCGGACCTATGACTGGATCCTGCTGTTCTGCCTGCTCGTCATTGCCGCCGTGGCAACCCTTGTCTGGTCCGTCCTGGATCGCCGTCGTGGCAATTATGTGAGGCTGCTTGCCTGGTTCCGATTGTTCCTGCGGTTCAACCTGGCGGGACAACTCCTGCTGTACGGCGTGGCTAAATTAATGCTGACGCAGATGCCGTCACCCCCGCTGACCACGCTGGTGACACCATTCGGCGAGCTGACACCGATGGGACTGCTGTGGTCCTCCGTCGGCGCGGCGCCGGCCTACGAGATCCTGATCGGCAGTTTCGAGGCGGCCGGCGGGTTACTGCTGTTGTTGCCGCGGACGACCACGCTCGGAGCGGTCCTGGGCACGGTCGGACTGACCCAAGTCTTCGTGCTGAACCTGACCTATGACGTTCCGGTCAAGTCCATGTCATTGCACCTTCTGTTGATGAGCGGATTCCTGCTCGCGCCCGAACTCGGCCGTCTGCTGGATGTCCTGCTGTCTCGTCGGCCGGTCGGACTTTCGACACTGCCACCGCTCTTCCGAGCCAGTCGACTGAACCGGATCGCTCTGTTCGCACAGATCTTCCTCGCGCTGTGGATCACGATCCCCATCGCCCAGGACTGCGTCACGGCGTGGGGCGAGCACGGCGAGGGCCGACCGAAACCACCGCTGTACGGGGTGTGGAATGTGGAGCGGCTGATATCGGACGGGCAGGAAGTCGCACCGCTGACCACGGACGAGCGCCGATGGCGCCGGGTGTTCTTCGAATATCCCGACGAGTTCAAATTTCAGCGGATGAACGACTCGATCGGCTTCTATCGAGCCACCGTCGACCTCACGAACCACCGATTGGAACTGACTAGATTCGACCGGCCTACGGAAATCAACACGTTGGCGCTGGATACACCGGCACCGGACCGCCTCACGCTGTCCGGCACGCTGGACGGACACCGAGTGGAAATCTCGCTGCGGCAGCTCGACTTGGACTCACTTCCCTTGCTCGGACGGACATTTCACTGGGTTCAGGATTATCCCTACAACCCGAACAGTCGATAGTTCACCTCCCCCGGAGCCAGGACGGTGCACCACCGTCCTGGTTCTCGCCTTTCTCGAGGAATGCCATGTTGTGGTAGAAGTGCATCCCTGTGATGCATGCGTCGGTGGGTTCGGATTCCCTGCCATCGATTTCCTCGTAGTTCAGGCCATCGATCATGGCCTTCAGAAACCCGGCACTCGTCGACGTGTCCGTGTAAATGCCTGCCTTGCCGCCGAAATGGGGCCAGTAGGACGTTTGGAGGTCCTCGATCACGTAGATCCCGCCGTGGCGCAGTGCAGGGAAAAGCGCGTTGAACGTGGCGATCACATGGGCGCTGACATGGCTACCATCGTCGATGATGATGTCGAGCGGCCCGGTCACCTCGACGACGTGGGCCAGGTCCGCTGCCGAGGACTGGTCGGCTTGCAGGACTGTCATGCGCTGCCCGGACAGCGCGGACTTATCGATGATGTCGATGCCGAACACCGCGGCGCGCGGGAAGAACCGCCGCCACATCCGCAAAGACTCGCCGCCGCGCCGCGGATCGGCGTAGCCACCGACACCGATTTCCAGAATGGTCAGGGGGCGATCTCGCACTGCCTCGAAATGCTTCTCGTAATGTCGCGGATACTGATGAACCCCCCATTTGTCCGAGCCGTACCGCACACACAGCTCGGACAATCCCGCCTGATATCCGCGGTCGGTCGAATCCAGCAGCCGCCGAACGGATTCGAACGCCGGTTGCGGCCTGCCGAACGACTCGGGGTCAGAGACGTCGTCCCAGCGAAGCACCCGTGTAGCGGACGAGGCCGCGCAGCGCGGCCCGAAAACGCTGCGCACCAGCTCGATCAACGACTGTTCCACGGTGGCCGCGACGCGCCCCGAAGCCGGCGCCCACAGTATCTCCGAGCCATCGTCGGTTACCCGCACCACCGCTTCGATATCCGCCGTGCCGAGAAAGAGCCGGAACAACACCTCAACCGGCGGGCACCCGCGCAAATCCACACGATCGAGGACCTCCCACAGAACCGCACGCGCGGCCGATTCGACGCCCATCGACTGGATGCTCGCGGAGAGGACGGTGTCACTCGCACCTGCCGCATCGATTAGTCGCGCTAGGTCAGAGCGGGCCACTGTCACATGCTGGGTCATGCCGCGACGCTGGCACCGATCCAGCGCCACGTCAACGAGATGGCAGTAAGTGTGCAGTGCCCATTTCCTCTGCGCCGCAGCGAATATCGACCCCGAACGCCGGACCTACCTCGCGAACTGACACAACTGAAGTGTCCGGCTGCGCAATGCGCCGAGGCTGATCTTGTCACCCCCGGAACCGCTGGCTCGCAGCGGTTCGATGCTCGGTATGCCGGCCTGCTCGGACCTGTCGTTGAGCGCATATGCCTTGCCGTCGGGTGCGACGAAGACCGCCTGCTCGCCCGCGCGGCACTCGATGGTGCCGCGATCAACGGTGAACGGCCAGAGGTAGCCGAGGTTTTCGCTGCCGATCGCCTGGCTGCTCGAGGTCGGCGCCGGCAGCGGCACCGGACTCGGATGCGCCGGATCCTTCGGCCCGGAACCGCCGCCACACGCGCTGATCGTCAGCGCGCCGCAGCACGCGACACCGACCAGCAATAGTCCTCGGACCTGCGAGATCATCTTTCCTCCAAGCGTATCGGTGTTCGTGTACCTATTACGTTGCACACTGCCAAGTTTCGGTTCACGAGCGACGCTGTCAGCGGTCATCGCGACTGCGGGCGGATAGGGTCGGTGCGGAGTCCACCCGCACCCTGGGAGAGCAGTTGTCCGTTCATCGATCGTCCCGCATCGACATCGTCTGTCCGACGTTCAACCGTTCGACGGCGATTCGGGCGACGATCGACAGCGTCCTGGCCCAGACCATCGAAGACTGGACACTGCTCGTGGTCTCCGACGGCTCGACGGACGACACCGACGAGGTCGTCCGCGCCTACCGAGACCAGCGGATAAAGCTCTTACGAGTTGAGCGGTTCGGCCACCCCGGCGGCCCGCGCAACGTCGGCGTCGCGGTGGCTACGGCGCCGTTCGTTGCCTACCTCGACCATGATGACCGATGGCTGCCAACGCATCTGGCGACGCTGCTCGGCTTGCTCGACACAGGCGCGACCTTCGCCGCCACCGGGTGCATTCGAGTCGACGAGAGCGGCAACGAGGTGGCGCGCAGCGGGTTCGCCGACCATGTCTGGCACCCCGAATTGCAGACCACCAACGCTATGTTCGAGCCGTCTCGCGTCGGCCACGCCCGCGGGCTGCTGGCAGAGGTCGGCGGGTGGACGACCGTGCACGCCGGCTACGAAGACTGGGATCTGTGGTTTCGGTCCGCGCGGCACGGCTACCACTTCGACATCGCCGTCGAACCCACCGCGATCCTCACGATCGATCCGGCCTCGCGGCGCAACGGATTGCGTCCACCGCAGGCAGTGGTGTTGCAGCGAGTCGCAAGCCGGACCGTCGCCGAGGCGGTTGTCCAGGCCATCGCCGAGGCGGAGTATCGGACTGCGGCGCGCACGGCATACCTCACCGAAATCTGTTCCTGGTATGCGACTTTGGCACATACCGGGCGCTTCCGGCTGGCCGCCGGCGTAACCCCGGACACGGTCGAGGCAAGCCTCCGTGAATACTTCACCGCTCACCAGAAGCCTTGCTTACTAGAGGAATTGAGGTTTGCGCCGATGGGTGATCAGTACGTGCTGCTGCTTCCGCTGTGGTGCGCCACCGCGACACACGCGCAAGCGATCGGCCGCATACTGCACGAGCGGTTTCCCCAACAGCACACATACCTGCGCGAACTGGTCAGCGCGACCAGTTGATCACCGCGTTGCCGCCCTGGCGGCACGCAGTAGCGCGATGTAGCCGTCGTCCAACGTCGGTGGCACCGGGCGTGATTCGGGCGGTGGTACCGGCCCGACGATTCGATACTCGGTGCCATCGACGGTGCTGGTCACATTGACGACGGTGAAGTCGCCGAGCGGCTCGGTGGCGGCGCGCACCAGATGAGTCTGTCCCTGAGCCAGGGCAACCAGTCCGCCGGTCGTGCCGTGGTAGGCCAGCTTGCCTTCGGTCAGCACCGCGGCCATCGGGCAGCTGTGCGCCACATCATCGAGGATGTGCGTGGACAGCACGACCATTCGATCGCCGCCGAGTTGACCGAGCAGGCTGCGGAAGCGGATCCGTTCCTCGGGGTCGAGGCCTGCCGTCGGTTCGTCGACGATGATCAGCTTCGGGTCGCCGAGCAGGGTCTGCGCGATGCCGAGCCGACGCTTCATACCACCCGAGTATCGTCCGATCCGTTGCGTGCCAACCGATTCCAATCCGACTCGGTCGAGCAGGCTGTCGATCTGTGACCGTCGGGTCCGCTTGTCGTCGATGCCTTTGAGCAGCGCGACATAGTCGAGAAACTCGCGTCCAGTGAGATCCGGGTAGAGCGCGAGCTCTTGCGGCAGATAGCCGAGCAACCGCTTCACCGCGGTCCGCCCCGCAGTGGTAGCCATGTCGTGCCCGCACACCGACACCGTGCCGGACGTCGGCCGGATCGTTCCCGTCAGGATGCGCAGGAGCGTGGTCTTGCCCGCGCCGTTCGTGCCGAGCAATCCGGTCATGCCTTCGGTCATGGTGAGGTTGATCTCGTTCAGGGCGACGGCGGGCCCACGATAGACCTTGGTCAGGTTGCGTAGCGTAATAGTCATCCGAACTCCATTCCGGCTCAACGACTCTCGGCGAGTATCAGGTGTCCGATCAGAAAGGCGAGCAACGTCGTCGCGAGCGTCAGCGCGAGAGCGGCGACGGCGGGCGCGAGGCCGGCCGCCGGGTGCAGCCAGCCGCCGTCCGGCTGTGCCAGCACGACACCGAGCCATTGCGCCGCTTGATAGTCGCCCAGCGGCGACAACACCGTCTTGGCCACCGTCGGGATCGGAACCAGTGGCGTCAGCGCCGTCGCCCAATACCAGAACGGCACGGTAAGCACGCGGGCGACCGCGCTGGGCAACAGCAGACTCAGCACGTTGGTGAGCACGGTGAGCAGCAGCGACCCTGGCAGCACGATGGTCAGCAGGCCGATCAACGCCGCGACGAACGGTCGTGGCCCGCCCGACGTGACTGACAGCCACAGGCCCATGACCAGCAATATCAGCACACCAGGAACTGAGGCGACCAGCCATGGTCCGAGCAGGATCCCGACCGATCTGGTCCGTCCCCCGGCCGGCGTGGCATCGAACAATTCACGCAACCCCGGTCTGCGCTGACCCGCGAGCCGGTCGGCCAGCGCGACGGCGATACCGATCGATCCGAGAAAATTGAGCAACAGCGCGGTATCACCGATCGCAGCGATCTCGTCGGTCCGGTTCCGCCCACGGGGAAAGCCGCCGAGCAGCATGATCAACGCGCAGAGCGGAATCAGCGACAGCCACACCACCCGGTGCCGGAGGGCAAGCAAGGCTTCGTAGCGGATGGTTGCGCCGAGCGCCGCGGCGGGCACGCCCCTCATCCGCGTGCTCCGCGCAACTGTGCCTCGCTGTCGGCGACGCGCAGCGCGGCAGGCCAGGCGCACAGTGCCGAGATGGCCAGCAGTATCGCGGCTTGCACCGGCACCGCGCGGGCAACCTGGTCCAGTACCAGCAATTTCGTCAACCATGCGGTCGTGACGATCGCGGAAGCACCTGCGGTGGAACGGAACTCGACGATGACGTAGGTCGCGATACTGATCAGCGCCAGCGCGAAGACCATGTTCCCCACCAGTAGAGCGCCTGCGCTGTCGCGCACCACGGGCGACCCGAGCAAGTCGATCAGCAGCACCGCGCAACTCGCCGAGGCCACCACCAGCGCGACGCGACGCGCGACAGTCAGCGGGTACGGCGTCCGTACCGTCAGCTGCAGTTCGATCATCTGCTCTCCGCCCAGCGCCGCCGCGGTGGTCAGTCCTGCCGCCAACGCCACGGTATCGACCGCCGCGACCTGCGCGGCCGGACCACCGCCCAGGGCGACGAGTGCGATGCTCAGCACTGCGGCCACGGCCGGCGGCAGCGTCAGCACGCTTCTTCCGCAGCGCCGAATTTCGTACAGCCACATCGGATTCACATCAATGGGGTAGCGAGCGGTCGCCGATCGGTTCATCCGGCCACGACACTGTATCGAGGCCTGCTCATCCCGATCGCCGCGACGACAAGCAGCAATGCGGCAAGCGCCAACGTGGCCGCAGAGGTCGACCACAAGGGTTCGATCAGCGCACCGATGCGGTGCGCCGGACCGGTATCCGAGGACGCTGCGGCACCGAGCAACCACACGACGGCACCCGCGATCGCCCCGACCGGTGGGGACCGCCAGACGGCACACACGACGCCGAACGCAGAGGCAAGCATGGCTGGCCCGAGCCACCCCGCGACCATGGCGGGGAAGTCCGCCGTCGCACCCAGCTCACTCGCCAGCATCGATGCGAGCAGCGCGAGCGCGGTATCGACGACGAGGACGACCAGCAGCCTGCACGCGAACACCACGGCGGGCGCAGTGGGCAACGTACTGAACAACTCGAGCCTCGGGTCGGTCCGCGGCAAGCAGACGGCCAACGTTCCGAGCTGGAACATGAGGGTGACGGCAAGCCCGAAGACCGTTGGAGCAGTATCACTTTGCTTCGTGAGCACAGCAAGGACCAAGCAGCACGCGAAGCCGAGCACGGTCAGCGGGACCAACGCACGCGGCAGCAGCCGCGCCTGGGTACGCGCCAGCGCCGCGGCGAGCAGCAGTGAACCGCGCCACCCCGGCCGCGCCACTTCGGCCGGGGCGGCCCACGGCATGCCGACGGCATCGCCGAGCAAGCTGTCGAACGAGGGCGTGCGGATGGCGCCCACCAATTCGGCGGAAACCTGCCGCGCGGCGACTGCCACGTTCTGCCAACCCTCGGCCCGTGCCCGGCACTGGGCGCAGCCGTTCAGGTGCGCTCTAGCGGAGTCGTCGCGCGCGTCGACCAGTTGGTCGTCCGACAGGTGCGGACCGAAGGAATTCGGGGTGCTCATCTCTCGCCTCCGTATCGGGTGGACAGGTCGGCGGTTGTTCCGGCCAACGCCAACGCAAGTCGCCTGCGTGCGTGCGACATTCGGCTCTTCACCGTGCCGACCGGGATGCCGAGAATCGCCGCGACGTCCGGGTAGGACATATCGTCGACCAGCACGAGCAGCAGCACCTCGCGCAGGTGTTCGGGCAGGTCACGGATGCTGACGGCCAGCTCGGTGCGGGCAGCGTTGGCGAGGACGATGTCCTCGACGGTGCCCGCTTGATCGGACATCTCCGCCGTCTCGTCGATGTCGACCGTGACGAGCACGGACTTGCGCAGATAGTTGTGCGCCTGGCGTTTGGCGACGCCGAACAGCCAGCCGCGGGCGGACGACTCACCACGGAAACTGTCCGCCGAACGCCAGACGGCGAGCCAGGTCTCCTGCAGGATCTCCTCCGCCACCCCGCTCTGCGCCGTCATCCGGCGCACCACCCGCAACATCGCAGGTGCATGCCTGTCGTAGAGCGCACGCAAGCATGCCTGATCCCCCCTGGCCACCGCGGCCAGCAGTGCTTCGTCCGTGTCCACACAGTCGTGTGTAGCGTGTGCGCGCCGAACGGTTCAACCCGGATGGCAAAAACCTTCCTCCGCGCGTTGATCAGCGCACCTTGGCAGCCTCCCATGGGCTGCCAGATACCGGTCACGTCGTTGTCCGAGCGGGTCCGCGCTGCTTGTCTCGATACCCGGGGGAACAAACACTGGGCCTCCCTCGGCCGAGTCGTCAGATCGGCCGTGCACAGCATCCGAAGGAGAACACCGTGAGTACGGCGACCATGGAACCGGTGCAGACAGTCGAGACTGTCGACCTGTTCGATCTCGACATCCAGGTGGGTGTCGGCAACATCCAGGGCAATGCGGCCGTTACCAGCTGGTCCTACTGCACCCCCGGCTGCACCAGCTCGGGCGGCGGAAGTGGCTGCAGCCACTGCTGTTGAGTCGGATGTCCGGGCTGGGTGGCAGTGCCCAGCCCGGGCGCCACGCTGTCGAACATTGCAAAGGAATTGGGCTGGTGTCGGATTCGATTTTTCGGGCCTGGGATGTCTTTCTGCTCCGGGCCCCGCTGGCGGTCGGTGACCGTGGTGTGCCGACCAGGGGTAGCCATCTCGACGTCGTACGGGCCGGTGCGGCAGACGCGACGCTGCGGGCCGCGATCACGCTGGCCACGCCAAGCCTCGGTGGCTTGCTCGATCGGGTGCGCCGTGGTGAGCTGGAGGGGATCAAAGCAGCCCAGCTGCGCCGCGCCGCGCTGGCCGTGCTGCGTTACGACATCAGACGGCGCACCCGGCCGACGCCGTTCGGCGTCTTCTCCGGTGTCGCGGGCGGGCGCTTCGACTCGTCGGCGAAGCTCGATCGCGGAACCGGCCACCGCACCAGGACCCACGCCGATATGCAGTGGCTGCTCGGCGTCGTCCACGAGTTGCAGGCCATCCCGGAGTTGCTGCCGAGCCTGCGGGTTCGCGCCCACCCCGCGTTGACCCACCGCGGTGACCGCGTTGTCCTCGACTGCCCATCCCCGCTCGGCGCGCCCTTGAACGGTGCGACCAGGGCGGTCGTCTCGGTGCGGAATTCGCCCGTAGTCGACATGGTCCTGCGCGCGGCCGGACGAACCATCCCCGTCGACGAACTCACGGCAGCGACCGCGGCGCGTTTCGGTGCGCCGCCACAGCGCGCCGCGCAATTGATTGGCCGGTTGGTGGAGCAGGAGTTCCTGCTCACCGATCTGCGCCCGCCGCTGGATGGCAGCGACCCGCTGTGCCATGTGATCGACGTTCTCGCCGCGGTCGACCAGCCCGCCGAGCCGATCAGCGCGGCACTGCGAGCGCTACGCGAGATCGATGACCTCAGGAAGACCGGCGATCAATCGCCGCTCGGTCCCGGTACCGCTCAGCTGGTCTCGACCGCCGAGATCGCGAACCGGCTCTACGACTACGAAACACCGCTGCACATCGACACCGCGCTGGACATCGATATCAAGCTGCCCAACGAGGTGCGCGCCGACATCGAGCGCGCCGCCGAGTTGATGTGGCGGATGTCGGCGAACAAGCTCGGCCTCGTCGCGCTACGCGACTATCACGAGAAGTTCCTCGAACGCTACGGCAGCGATCGGCTGGTCGGGATTCGCGAATTGCTCGACCCCGCACGCGGATTGGGCGCGCCGGCCGGATACAGCTGGCCGACCGGTGACGAGGCGGCGCCGGATCAGACGATTTCCCGCGATCCTGCTCGTATTCGCCTGCTGCACCGGCTGATCGGCAACGCGCTGCGCGACGGCGCCGTCGAGGTCGAATTGACCGACGCCATGATCGATGAACTGATCACCGACGAAACACCCGCCGTCGATGTGCCTAACTCATGCGAGATCACCTTTCACGTCATCGCGCCCTCACTGGACGCGTTGTCCGCCGGGGACTTTCGCATCGTGCTCGCGCCGAGTCCTGGGTCGCATCAAGCCGGGGCGACGCTGGCCCGCTTCGCCGATCTGCTCGCACCCGACATCCGCGCCACCGCCGCCGCGGAATCTCGTGCCGTCCCCGTGCACATCACCGACGCGATGCGCGTCGACCTGAGTTTCATGCCACGATCCGGCAAGGCCGCGAACCTCACCAACACCATGGCGCACAGCGGCAAACGGATCAGCGTCGGCCTGTCCGATGCCACGGGGATCGATGAGCTCGCGCTCGCCGACGTCGCCATCGGCGCGACGACGGAGCGGATGTGTGCGGTACATCTGCCGACCGGCCGCGAGATCGTCCCGGTATTGGACAACATGATCAGTCCGATGACCCAGGCGCCCAACGTCTCCCGGCTGCTGTGGGAGATCAGCCTGGAGGGGCAGCGACTGTGGGAGCCGTGGACCTGGGCCGGTCTGGCGGAGCTGCCGTTCGTACCGCGCGTCCGGCACGGCCGGATTGTGCTCGCGCCCGCGGTGTGGCGGATGGACGTGCTCACCGGAGTTCCCGAGCGAGACTTCGGCGCGGCAGTGCGGCGGTGGCGCCGCGAATGGCGAGTGCCGAAGCGAATCCTGGCCGTGCAGATGGATCAGCGGCTGCTGTTCGACCTCACCGATCCGGCGCATCTCGAGCTGCTGTGCGACGAGCTGCGCAAGGATCCGGCGATCGTCGCGCACGAAGTGCCCGGCGACGAAAACAACTATGACGGCATCGACGGACACGCAATGGAGATCGTCGTCCCGCTGTCGCGCCGCGACACGCGGCCTCCACGCACGGCGCACGGCGGTTACACCGAGACGGAACGGACGCCGGCCGGACTCGGCAGCGACTGGCTCTTCCTCGAGCTATATCTGCCGACTTCGTCGCAGAGCGACTTCATCCGAACCCAGCTACCCGAGCTGGCCGAGCAGGCCCACGCACACGGTTGCGACCGTTGGTTTTTCATCCGATACACCGACCCGAACGGGGCCCACCTTCGCGTTCGGTTCCACGGCGAGCCGCACGACCTCTGGGGAGGCGCCGCGCAGGCAATCGGCCGGAAACTCGACAGCCTGCAGCACAGCGGACTGATTCGAACCCATCGGGTAAACCAGTACGACGCCGAGGTCGAGCGATACGGCGGCGAGGCGGCGATGGCTGCGGCGGAGCGGGTGTTCGAGGCCGACAGCCTGGCCGCGATCCGATTCCTGAATCTGGTCGAGGATCCTTCGTGCGAGCACTCGCTCGACACCTTCGCGGCCGCCTCGGTCGCCGCACTGGCCGCAGCCTTCGGCCGGCCCGAACCGAGTGCCACGCACGGCGACCGATGGGGCGATGACGCGGCGATGGCATGGCTGTCGATGACGGGGTCGCGCAACGATCTGCCGGACGCGTATCGGGTTGCCGCGCAGCGCTGGCGCGGGCTCATCGATCCATACGGCCAGTGGCCGGTGCTGCGCGCCGATCGGCACGGTGCGGCGGCCATCGATGCGCTCCAGGCACGTGACGCGGCCGTCCGCGAGCTGCGCTCGGCATTGACGAGCACACGCACCAGACATCAGCGGCTGATCGGCAGCCTCATGCATATGACCTGCAATCGGCTCTTCGGTGGGGACAGCGACCGGGAGCGGTCGGCCGTTGCCATCGCGCGCGGTGCGGTGCAAGACAACTTCAACAGGAGAAAGCACGCGCGATGACCAACGCCACAAAGCAGCAACAGATCTCGGTGGCCGACCGAGCGGCCGAAGCCGTCACCCTCGTCGCCGAACGACTCGCCGATCCCGCTGCGATCGCGGACATCGCGGGGCATCGGGACAATCGCGACCCCATCTATGACGCGGGGATGTGGGGGCCGATGACCCTGTCGAACGGCCTGCCCGGCATCGCGACGTTCTATGCGGAGTTGGCCAGGACGAGTTCCGCCTGGTCGAGTTTCACGCACCAGCATGTGCAAGCAGCGGGCGCGGCGATGTCCAGTGAGCCGAGCCGAGGACTGTACGCGGGACCCGCGTCGCTGCTGGCCGCCACGCAGAACTGCGAGGGCCACTATCCCGGTCTACGGCGCAAACTGGCCGCCTGGGTTGCCGACGATCAGCTGAGCAGGCTGGGTGGGTTCCGGGCTCGCCGCGAGCCGGGCGTCTCGTGGGAGTCCTACGACATCGTCAACGGATTGTCCGGCACGGCAAGGCTATTGCTCGATTCCATCGAGGATCCCGTCGAGAACGACGCACAGGTCGAGCGCGCGCTGCGGGAAACACTGCAGCATCTGGTTGCCATCAGCGAGCCGATCACCGTCGATGGGCACCTGGTGCCCGGCTGGTGGGTTCCCGCGGAGCTGCAAGCGGTCGAACAAGATCGTCTGGACTATCCCCGCGGCGACTTCAATCTCGGTCTAGCACACGGGATTCCCGGTCCGGCGACCGTGCTGTCGCTGGCCCTGCGCCGTGGGCACGAGGTGCCGGGACAGCGTGCGGCGCTGACCCGCATGGTGGAGTGGCTGATTCGATGGATCCGCACCGACGACCAGGGCACGTTTTGGCCGTGCCGAGTCGGCTTCGACGACGAAATCGCAATCACCCCAACGGGAAACCTGTACGCGCGGACTGCGTGGTGCTACGGCGCGCCGGGAGTCGCGGCCGCGATCCACCACGCGGGCCGAACCCTCGACGTCCCCGAATGGCGGACGCATGCGATCCGTGCACTGCATGATGCCCTTGCCCGAGACGAATCCGAATGGACCCTCACCGGGCCGGCCGTATGCCATGGCTACGCCGGCTTGCTCCAGGTGGTCCATCGAATCGGCACCGCCGAGCAGGACGAGGACTTGCTCGCGGCGAAGTCCCGGCTCGCCGACACCATCCTGGGTATGGCAGATCCGGACGCTCCCTTCGTCTTTCGTCATCCGATGCGGTATCCCCGGTCGGCGCCAGGGCCGACCGAATTCAAGCTGCTCGACGTCGCCGGACTGCTCGAGGGCGCGGCGGGTGTTGCCTGCGCGCTGCTGTCGGTGATCCCGTCCGGCCTGCTGGGCGCCGCTCCCGACATGTCGCGGCATCCGTGGGATCGCGTCCTCGCCCTGAGCTGAGAAAGGTCGCACTCATGTCCCACAACGCTTTCGAGCTCGCCGATATCGTCGTGCGCTACGGCGGCACCCTTGCCGTCGACTCGGTTTCACTCAGCTCGGTCCCCGGCCGGCTGACCGCACTGCTCGGCCCGAACGGTGCGGGTAAGTCGAGTCTGCTCTCAGTGCTCTCCACCGCGGCCAAACCCGAATCCGGAACCGTCCGCATCTTCGGCAGCGATGTGCGAACGGCACCGATGCGTGCCCGCGCCCACCTCGGTCTGGTGTTCCAGGAACGGACGCTGGACAAGGAGTTGACCGTCGAGCAGAACCTCTGGTTCCACGCACGGCTTTTCGGCATGCGCCGCACCGATGCCGCCAACCAGATCGATCGGCTGCTGGCCATGCTCGACCTGACCGACCAACGACGGACCGCGATCGAGCGGCTCTCCGGCGGGACCGCGCGACGCGTGGAGCTGGTCCGCGCCCTATTGCATCGGCCGGGGCTACTCATCCTCGACGAGCCGACGACAGGTCTCGACCCACAATCCCGTCGCGTGGTCTGGCGCGATCTGCGTCGCATGCGCGACGAACTCGGCGTCACCACTCTCTATTCCACGCACTACCTGGACGAGGCCGAATATGCCGACGAGATCGTGATCATGTCCGGCGGCCGGATCGGCCGATCGGGTTCGCCGGTAGATCTGAAGGACGAATTGCATGCCTCGTGCGTGCGGCTGCGGACCTACGACGACGCGGTGGCCGCCGCGCAGCTGCGTACGGCGGGTTTCGAGGTGATCACCGGATTCACCGAACTGGAAATTCGTTGCGCTGAACCTGATCGGCGGGTGGCCGACATCGTGCGCGTTCTCGACCTGCCAGTCCTGAGCGTTACCGTGCACAACCCGTCGATGGACGATGTCTATGCGGCCGCGACCATGCACACAGGAAGGGACATCTCGTGACCGCATCGGATGTGGCGGAGCCGATGGGCTACGTGCCGGAGCGCTCGATGATCAGCGGCGCACGCGCCGTCTGGGTGATCGCGAACCGGGACCTGCAGCGCCAAATTCGTCGTCCCGGTCTGCTGATCAGCAACGCGGCCCAGTTGCTGTTCTTCATCGCTATTTATGCCGTCGGCTTCGATGCGATGGTCGGCTCCGTGGGCCAGGTGTCGTTCAGTGCCTACATCCTGCCGGGGATCATCGCCATTCAGGTGGCGACGGTCGGAGTCGCCACCGGATTGTCCTACGCCTGGGACCGTGAATTCGGCGTCCTGCGCGAAATGACCGTCGCCCCGGTGCCGCGCATGTGCCTGCCGATGGGGAAAGTTGTCAGCACCGGGATCGTCGTCGGGGTGCAGAGCCTGCTGCTCTTGATGTGTGCCCCGATCTTCGGGCTGTCGCCGACCTTCGCGCAGATCGCGATCGCGGCCGTGATCTACCTGTTCGGATCCGCCGTGTTCAGTCTGTTCGGGCTGTTCTTGGCCACCACGCTGCGGCAAATCCAGACGCTACAGGCCAGTGTGCAAATGGCCATGCTGCCAATGCTTTTCCTGTCCGGGTCGGTATTTCAGCCTACGGGCGTGCCGAGCTGGCTGTCGGCCGTGATCCGGGTCAACCCGCTGACCTATCTGGTCGATGCGGGCCGACAGGTGTTGGTCGGCACGGAACAAGCCTTGGTTCCGGTCGCGGTCGACGTGCTGGTGCTGGTGTCCTTGGCGCTGCTCTTCGCGATCGGCATCCGCATCAAGATCGGACGGTGAGGGTGAACGACACACATCCGCCGGTGGAACTGCGCGGCCAGGTAGATGGCTTCCCCGTGTGGCCGCCGCAGGTTCGGATCGAGACTACCGCGACAACACCGCTTCTCGATACAGCACTGGACTGGCTCGCCGCCAATCTCCGCTGGTTCGACCCAGCGCACTGGGATCGGTTCCTGCCACCCCGGCAATTTCGCGAGGGCACCGTGCTCGAACTGCTTGTGCTGTGCCGGATTCTGCGCCGCGGGAGACGACACGACCATCCGCTCGTCGATAGCGCGATCGAACTCGCCTATACCTTGGTTTCCGCCGAATCCTTCCATGCCGTGTTGGGCCGCGGAGACGAAAAGTTCCCGTACCGTGCCTATTTGGTCGCACTGCTCGCCGACCTCGGCCAGCCGGTACCGACTGCCGCCGAGCGGGTGCGGGCCGTTCTCACGACCGGCTGTGGCGGATGGAACGGCACTTGGCGCACACCGCTCAGCCTGCTGGAGTTGCGGTATGTACTCGAGCTCGGTCAGTTCCCGAACTCGTTGTCGTCGACAGCGGATCTGGTCTCGCGGACCATCGTCACCGCCGGACCCGATCCGCTCTACCTACGCGACGACGAGGTCTATGCGCTGACCCATGTCGTCTTCTACGCAACGGATTTCGCTGCCAGGTCGATGCACATCGACCCGGAGCTCATCGACACGATGCGGACCCTGCTCGGAACCTATCTCGCGCTAGGGGACATGGATCTGGCCGGCGAGCTGCTGTTGTCTCTGCATGCGGTGCGTCCCGGTGACTGCACGATCACCGCGCACGGATGGGACTCCCTGACCCGGCACAGACTGTCCGAGGGCGCGGTGCCTGGTCCGTTGTTCGACCCGGTCCGATGGTCGGGGCTGCGCGCCGAGGTCGCCGAGGCCTACGCGTTCGGCACTTGTCACCACACCACGATGGTCGCGGCGATGGCCGTGGCAGAACGCGAGCGGCACCATGCTCGAATACCCTGATTCGTTCCGCAGGGCGGCGATCCGATCGCTCGCTGCGGCCCAGGCGTGGCTGGCGGCCAACGCCACACCCGACTGCCTTGACGGAGACCCAGAATCCGCAGCGCAAGAGCCGAATACACGGCTGCTGACAGCTACCGGCCTGCTGTGCCCCGATCCGGTGCGCTGGCGCGACCTCGATTCCATCGACGCATCCGGTGCACTCATCACGGAATGGGCTGTCGTGCTCGATTCCCTGCTGGTATTGGCGATTCGTCGCTACGATCTCGACGCACTCGCCACCCTGCTGCGCGGATGCGCCCGGTTGGCGCTGTCCGAACGACCGATTCCGGTGCGGGCCATGGGGTTCTTGATCGCGCAGCAGCAGACCGACGGCAGTTTCGGGACGGCTAACCAGAACGGGAGTGCGGAGCGATCCGACAGCATCGTTCGGATCGCTCTCACCCGGCACTGCGTTGTGGTGCTTCAGCGGATGTGCGAACCGCTCGATTCGAGGATGCGGAAGAACCCTTCCTCGAGATCGCCATCGCCCGCGATGCCATCGAGCGTGCCCTCGTAGCGTGTCTTGCCCGCGACCAGAACAGCGACACGGTCACACACCTGGGCGATCTCAGACAATTGGTGGCTGGAAATGAAGACCGTCGTTCCGTTGGCGGCGAGGGATCGAATGATGCCCCGCATCTCCCGGATCCCGACCGGATCCAGACCGTTCGTCGGTTCGTCGAGCAGCAGCAGTCTCGGCCGCGCCAGTAAGGCGATGGCGATACCAAGGCGCCAGCGCATGCCCAGAGAGAAGGCCTGCACCTTACGGTTGCGGACGTCGGTCAGCTGCACAGCCGCCAATGTCTCGTCGATCCATTGCTCGGGCACGCCACGCAATTTCGCGTGAATACGCAGGTGCGTCAACGCATCCAGCTTCGGCCACAGCCCCGGCGTCTCGATCAGCGCGCCGACATCGACGAGCTGCGCACGGTCGTACGGCTGGTCGAACAGCCGGATGGTTCCGCTGGTCGGGCGTTGCAAGCCGAGAATCGTCTTCATCACCGTGGACTTGCCCGCACCGTTCGGACCGAGCAGTCCGTAGACCTCACCCGAGTGGACGGAAAGCTCGACACCGTCGAGGGCGCGGTGTTTCCCGTAGTGCTTGTGCAGCTGCGACACTTCCAGTGAGAGCATGGTCAGATCTCCTTGCGCTTGATGTGGAACGAGCCGAGAGCGAGAACCACGACCGCCAGCCCGATCGACAGCGCTATCGCAGGCAGAATGACTCCGTGGTCCCGGACCGGGCTGTCCGCGGGGAGCGGAACGCCGTTGGGTCCGATTCCGGCCAACGGCAAGATGACGCGCATCGGCCAGGCAAACGGCACCGCCATCCACCAACTCTTGTCCGCAATGAGCATCCCGCTCATCATGCCGATAACGCCCACCGCAATGGTCGGGCCGAGTCCCCACCTCATCGAGACGACCAGAGCCACTGCGGCGCAGCCCAATCCGGCCAGCCACGGCAGAAAGCACGCGCCGACGATCGTCGAGAAGCTGGTGCCCAGCCGCCCGCTCAGAGCCGCACCGCCACACAGCAAAACGGCCAGCAGAGTCGTCGAAACGGCCGACAGCGCGGCCAAGGCGAAATACTTGCCGAGCAGATATCTGGTCCGCGGCACAGCGTACGAGAACAGCAGCCGCCAGGCGTCCTGATCCGCTCGCACGGAGAGCGCGGCCAATAGCGCGGCAGTCATCGGGATCAGAACGCCCCAACCCTCCAGGGCAACATCACGGAATACCGTCCAGGTATGGCCGGACTGCCCTTCTGGCGAGGCCAGCGACATCGGATACAGCGGAACCGTGATCACGAAGGGCACCAGGACGACGAACCAGCCGATGAAACCCCGGCGCATCCTGGACAGTTCGACGGCGGTGACCTCCGCCAGGAACGGTTGATCCCGCTTCGGGCGAACGTCAGGCTCCTGACGTGCTGCGGTGGTGGCCATTTCTCTCCTCGAGTCAGTCGGTCTACTCGAGTACGTAGCCGTCTAACGTGTTGCGGTTCACGGTGAAACGCGGATCAGGTGTTCGCCTGCTGCTCGCGTGCCGCCGCCTTGAGCGCCGCGCCCAGTTGGGTGGCCGCGTTCAACAGTTCAATGCCCATGAGTTCGCCGTCCGCACCGAAATCGAGAGCGGCCACAACCTCGTTGCCGGCCTCATCGCACACCTGCAGAGTTCGGGCGACCCGGCGAGTTCCGGAGTTGTTCGGACGGAGCGCAAGGTAGGCGACATTGTGCTGCTCGTCCCAGGTCAGGTAGTCGACATAATCGGATTGCATGATCAGGTCCTTGTCATCGTTGTAGTTGCGGATCAAGAGATTCACAGTGCGAGCCGCTGTTCCTCGGGCAAGAACAGCCGATCCCCGTGCGTGACCTCGAAGGCCGAGTAGAACTCAGGGATGTTGCGCACGATCTGGTTGGTACGGAATTCCGCAGGTGCGTGGGTATTCGCCGCCAGCGCGGCCATGGCGAACTGGTCTGTCTGTTTCATCCGCCAGCATCTCGCCCACGACAGGAATAGGGTACGGAACTCCGGCGGCTCACCACGGCGTCGCGCCGCGCGGCGGTAGGCGGCGACTGCGACCTGCAGACCCAGCAAATCCGCCAAGTTCTCGCTCACGGTCAACCGTCCGTCGACATGGTGCGCAGCATCGAAGCCCTCGGGGACCAGCCCGTCGTATTGGCCGACCAGCTGCCTGGTCTTCGCGTCGAACGCCGCGCGGTCCGCAGGAGCCCACCAATCGGACAGGTTGCCGTCACCATCGTATTCAGACCCTTGGTCGTCGAACCCGTGACCGATCTCGTGTCCGATGATCGCACCGATCGCACCGTAGTTCGCCGCCGGGTCTGCGTCCTTGTCGAAGTACGGCGGTTGCAGGAAGGCCGCGGGGAAGACGATCTGATTCGATGTCGGAGTGTAGAAGGCGTTGACGGTTTGCGGGGTCGTCGTCCATTCGCTCTTGTCGACCGCAGTGGAGAGCCGCTCGAACTGCCGTCGTGCGGTGAAATCGCGGACCGCCCTGAGCGATTCGATCAACCTGTCCGGTGTGATCGGCACACTCGAATAGTCAGGCCATCGGTCCGGACTGCCGATCAGCGTCTCGATCTTGTCGAGTTTGGCAATGGCGCGGGTGCGGGTGGCCTCCGACATCCAGGACGACTCGCGAAAATGTGCACGGTAAGCTACCAGCAGATCGTCGACCAGATCGTGCATCCGGTCCTTGGCCGCGGGCGGAAAGTGCTTGGCCACATACAGCTTTCCCAACTGCGGCCCCAACTCTGCGTTGACCGTGGCGATGGCGCGCTGCCACGGCTGGTCCGGCCGATCCGTACCACCCATGAATCGGTGCCGGAAGTCGAAATTCGCCGTGGCGATCGCCTCGGGCAGGAACCTGGAGAACCCCTGAATCACATTCAGGCGGAGGTATTCACGCCACTGGGCGAGGTCGACGCCGGCCCAGAGCGCTCCGGCGGCGGCCACGAACGAGGGCTGACGCACGACGACGCGCGCGAATAGCTCCAGCGGCTGCGTGGTCTGCCCGGACAACCAGGCATCGAAGTCGAAATCTGGTGCCAACCCGCGCAATTCGGACCAGCTCAGCAGGTTGTAGGTCGCCGCCGCGTCCTGGTCCTGCACAGCATCGCAGTGGGCCATGGCCAATCGCCGCTCCAGTTCGACCACCCGCGTCGACACCCCCGCAGGATCGGCAAGGCCGCTTGCACCGGCTACGCGCTCCAGATACCTGCGATAGGCGTCGAGATGGGTGTTGAACTCAGGATCTCGGTAATATCGGCTGTCCATGCCGAGCCCGGACTGAGCAAGGGTAGCAAGGTAGCGGCGCGAGTCCTTCCTATCGATGTCGACGTAAATCGCGATCAAACCGGGGATCGGCAGTCTTCCCATGACCCGTGCCAATTCGGACTTCGTCTCTGCGGCATCGATGTCGGCGAAGAGGTCGGCAAGCGGAGTCATTCCGAGCCGCTCGATAGCCGAGTTGTCCAAGCAGGCCGCGTACAGGTCCCGGATCTGCTGTTCCGCCGTCGCGGGCACCGGCTCGCGGATGCCTTCGATGATATCTCTGAGCTGCCGCTCGACCCGGTGCATCGCGTCGGTCATCGCACTGCACACCGGTTGGTCGTCCGGTAGCTTGTACGCCCGCAACCACTGTCCATTGGTATGCCGGTACAAATCATCTTGAGGACGGACAGTCGCATCGAGTCCCGTCAGATCGGGACCCACCCCAGGGTTGGCGGAGGAGCCGCAGGCGACTGGAATCATCGCGGCAGCAACGACTCCGGCAGACCGAAGGAGGTCGCGACGGCTGATTCCACGAAATCCCTTCGCAGGCATACCAATAGTCACCGGTCAGCCGCGCAGCATGGCAAGTGGCGGGGACGAAGCGCCTCGATGCTCCGCTTTGACCAGTTCGGCGCGGCTTTCGACGCCCAGGGTGTCATACAGATTCCGGATGCGTCGATACATCGAGCGCTCCGAAAGATAGTTGAGCCGCGCGATCTCGGCGACAGTCATCGACGTGCGCAGCATTCGCAACAGCCGCGTGTCGAATTCGTCCAACACACCTCGGCCGTCCTGCGCGCCGGGCCGTGGGATATCCCTGGGGGCGGATTTGATATCAGGCCTTCTCGCGGATTCCGTCCTCCGGATGTTCGAGTCACGGTTCAACGCCACGCCACGCACCGGCGGGCGCTGGTTCTCGACAACCGGCCGTGCATGGTCAAGAAGTTGCGCGCGCAGGATCTCCGCTTGCCGCTCACCGGATATCGCGATGTTGATCACGAAGTTGGCGCCGGCGCGAATCGCGAAGTAAGTCGAGTGCCCGGTCACATCGTTGGTGACCGCGACGATCAGTCCCATCGCATGTATCGACCGGATCGACCTCAGTTTTTCGGCCTGATGCTCCGTATTGACCGGTAGCACGATCGGCGCACCGTCGATGTCACCGCGTGCGGTGAGTTCGTCGTAGTCGGCGAACTCCAACTGAAAGCCCGGCGGGAACAGGCTCCCACACGGCCCGTTCGTCGGATCCAGATAGTCGCGCAGACTCGGATGCACGAATGCGTTCGGCTTGGCCATCGTTTCGATGCCCCAGCTCAGTTGCGCAGTGTTCAAGGAAACCCCCCACTTACTTCGATTGGCGCACTGGTAAGTGCACCCGATCCTGGGTGCCGCAGTGTGCGGTGTCGTCAAGCCATGTCGGTCAGCCGTGGCGTCGGCCGACTCTCGCGAATCCCCCTCCGTAGTCTGCTGCGACCGCCGATCCCGAACGGCCGAGCCTCCCCTACTGTTCCTAGTTATCTGGTTGGACGCGTGAACCGTCCGATCGGTTCCATATCGAGGCAACAGTTTTGAAAGAGATCGCTACCAGCCTTCATCGAAGGATGGCCGTAAGTTGTTGCGATAGCTACTCATTCATGCCACATGGCTATCATCAAGCCGGGGCGTCACCCAATCCCACCGTGCGGCAACGCGGTTCCGCACTACATTCGGCCGGTCATCCCACGATGATCTCGTCCAGGAACGCGTCCAGCCGGGCGATCACCTCGGGCGAGGTGAGGTGGCCGGCCAGGCGTTGCAGGCTCAGGCCGTCGATCAGCGCGTGCAGGCGCTGGGCGACCAGGTCGTGGTCGGAAAGCTGTTCGGCCAGTGCGTTTCTGGCCGATAGGTCCGCGACGAGGCGGCGGCACAGGCCGTACATCTGGCCGAAGTGCTTGCGCTGTACCTCGGCGAGCTGGGGATTGGCCAGGCCGAGGACGACGAAGGAAAAGGCGATGGCGGACTCGGTGATTCGGCGTTCGTCGAGCGGCATCGTCTCGTGCAGGATGGCGCGGACCGTGTCGCGGGCCGAGCCGGTGCGCGGCAGCTCGGCGATGCGCGCGGTGACCCGGGTGATCACCTCCTCGCAGGCGAAGGCGACCAGTTCGGCGCGGGTCGCGAAGTAGTGACGCAACGCGCCGGAGGACCAGCCGGCCTCGGCGGCCACCGAGCGGATGGAGATCTCGTCGACGCCGTCGCGGGCAATGACCCGCCAGACCGCCTCGGCGAGCTGCACCCGGCGGGCCCGGTGGTCCACAATCTTCGGCATGGCTCATTTTCGCACAGTCGTGTTATCTTTTATTCAACTCGATCGTGCGAAAAAGGGGAGGTTCCAGTGATTGCGCTGATCATCGGCTGCGAGGTCGGGTTCTGGGTGGTGCTCCTGCTCGGGCTCGCGGTCCGCTACCTGACCTCGGCGCGGCGGCTGAGCAACGTCTTGCTCGCCAGCGTTCCGCTGGTAGATGTCGTGTTGCTCGTCGCGTCGGTGATCGACCTGCGGCGCGGCGGCGAGGCGTCGCTCACCCACGGGCTGGCCGCGATCTACATCGGCGTGTCGATCGCCTTCGGCCCGCAGCTGATCGACTGGGCCGATCAGCGGTTCGCGCATCGGTTCGCCGGTGGGCCCGCACCCGTGCGGCCGCCGAAGGCGGGACGTGAGCATGCCGCGCGGGAGCGGGCGCAGTGGTTCAAGCATCTGCTGGCCTACACGGTGGCGGCCGTCGTGCTCGGCTTGTTCACGCTGCTGGTCGGCGATCTCGATCGCACCGCACCGCTGTGGGGCGTGCTGGCGCCGTGGGGGCTGATCCTCGCGATCGACTTCGTCGTCTCGTTCAGCTACACCGTGTTGCCTCGGCGTTCGTAACCCCTTCTGCACCAACGTGAAAGCGGCCCGCAAC
>NZ_JBHTUR010000039.1:0-35711 GCF_042793755.1 Nocardia sp. NPDC056564 | reverse complement strand
CCATTCCGAACCCGGAAGCTAAGCCTGCCAGCGCCGATGGTACTGCACTCGACAGGGTGTGGGAGAGTAGGACACCGCCGGAACATCCTTCACGATAGGGGACCCAGATTCTGGGTCCCCTATCGTCGTTTCAGCACCTCGAGTGCCGAAACGACGTCGCCGTGTCAGGCCCCCACCAAGACACGTGATTGAATTTGTGGGGCCCCGACCACTCTTGCGGACCTCAGAAAGGGATCACCGTGTCGGAACAGAACGACGACCGGAAGTCCTCCCCGCGCGGCGAGGGATCCGACCGCCCAGCTCAGGGCAGCGGTGGCACCGCAGGCGACTCCTCCAGGAACCGCCCCGACCGCGAAAGCGGCCAGCGCGGCGGCTTCAAACGAAGCAACAACACCGGCGATCGCAGCGGCTCCGGCGACTCCGCCGGCCGCGGATTCAACCAGCGCGGCGACTCCGCCCAGCGCGGTAACTCCGGCGACCGATCCGGCTCCGGCGACCGCGGTGGATACCAGCGCCGCGAGGGCTCCGGCCCTTCAGGCAGCTCCAGCCGTGGCGATTCGGACAGCCGTGGCGGCTTCAACCGCAGCGGTGGCTCCGGCGAGCGCGGCTTCAACCGTCGTGGCGACTCGAATGAACGCGGCGGCTTCAATCGCAGCGACTCCAGCGACCGCGGATCTAATCGTGGCAGCGACTCGGGTGATCGCAGCGGTTTCAACCGCAGCGGTGGTTCGAGTGATCGCAGCGGTTTCAACCGTGGTGGCGATTCGGGCAACCGGGGTGGCTTCAACCGCAGCGGTGATTCCAGCGATCGTGGCAGCTCTAACCGCGACAGCGGTTCCGGCGATCGAGGCGGCTTCAACCGCAGCGGTTCCGGAGATCGCGGATCCAATCGTGGCAACGACTCGGGTGACCGTAGCGGTTTCAATCGCGGTGGTTCGGCCGATCGCGGCGGATTCAATCGCAGCGGCGACTCCGGAAACCGTGGCGGTTTCAACCGCGGTGGCGATTCCAACGATCGCGGCAGCTCTAACCGGGACGGCGATCGCGGTGGCTATAACCGTGGTGGTTCCGGTGATCGTGGCGGATTCAACCGCGGTAGTGACTTGGGTGACCGCGGTGGTTTCAATCGCGGCGGTGGTTCCGGTGATCGTGGCGGCTTCAATCGCGGTGGCGACTCCGGTGGGCGCAGCGATTCCGGCCAGCGTGGTGGTTCCAGTGACCGGGGCGGTTTCAACCGTGGCAGTGACTCTGGGGACCGTGGCGGTTTCAACCGTGGCGGTGGCTCTGGTGATCGTGGCGGTTTCAATCGCAGTGGTTCGGGCGATCGTGGCGGTTTCAACCGTGGCGGAGACTCCGGCGGGCGCAGCGATTCCGGTGACCGTGGTGGTTTCAATCGTGGCGGTGGCTCCGGTGGTCGGAGTGATTCGGGTGATCGCGGCGGGTTCAAGCGGGGTGGTGATTCCGGTGGCCGTGGGTTCGACCGCAGCGATTCGCGGGGCAACGGCCCTGATGATCGGCGGCGCGGGGGCGAAGGTGCGCGCACCGGCGCTGGCGGCGATCGCTCGCAGGATCGGCGGCCGCCGCGTCCCGAGGAGCCCGATCTTCCCGATGACGTGCAGCCGGCCGACTTGGATCCGGCGGTCCGCCGCGACCTGCTGAGTCTGGACAAGTCCAACGCGGAGGCCGTGGCCCGTCACCTCGTGATGGCCGCCAAGCTGATCGAGGACGACCCACGCCTGGCCCTGGCACACGCGCGTGCCGCCCGGCAACGCGCGGGCCGCATTGCCGTCGTCCGCGAAACCGCAGGCGTCACCGCCTATCACGCGGGCGAATGGGCCGAGGCCCTCTCCGAACTGCGCACCGCCCGCCGGATGTCCGGCGGGTCCGGCCTGCTCGCCGTCATGGCCGACTGCGAACGCGGCCTCGGCCGTCCCGAACGCGCCATCGAGTTGGGCCGCAGCGACGAGGCCCGTGCCCTCACCGGCGACGAGGCCACCGAACTGCGCATCGTCGTCGCCGGCGCCCGCATGGACCTCGGCGAATACGACCAAGCCGTGGTCACCCTGCAAACGTCGGAACTCGACCCCTCGCGCACCGGCTCCGCCGCCGCCCGCCTCTTCTACGCCTACGCCGACGCCCTCG
The DNA here is from genome assembly GCF_042793755.1 of Nocardia sp. NPDC056564. Taxonomy (NCBI): domain Bacteria; kingdom Bacillati; phylum Actinomycetota; class Actinomycetes; order Mycobacteriales; family Nocardiaceae; genus Nocardia; species Nocardia sp. NPDC056564. The sequence goes on along the minus strand of NZ_JBHTUR010000039.1, from coordinate 33,569 downwards.
TCGCCGCCGGTCGCACCCAAGAGGGCCTCACCTGGTTCCTCAACGCGGCCTCCGCCGACCTCGACGGCGAAACCGACGCAGAAGAGCGCGCCGAAGAACTGACCGGCGGCCCCCAACCCACCGACGACCTCGAACTGTAGCCCGACACGCGCCCTCGCCGACCCCGGTCGGCGAGCCCACCGCCTACCCGCGCGCTGCCGAACTCCGCTCCGAGCCCAGTCGTTCAACCGAACGGCACGGCAGCGAAATCTTTGTCTAGCAGGCATTTTGGGGACGCGGCGTGTACTCGTAAGTCTTTGCTGCGCCGGCCTCGTCTGGTGCCGCCGCGCAGGGGCTTATCGTCAGTGAGGCGACTTCGAAGGATGCGCCGAGAAGCCCACGGCCATCTCCCGAACACCGCCGCGACAGTCCGCCTGACACCCCCACCTCGGTCGGCGAACGAGCCATCACGCTGTGCCCCGCCAAACCACCTGGCCCCCTCATCGAACCTGGCCCCGATGAGCCCAAACCAGCACCTCCCCGCCACCACGTCCCACACAGCAACCCGCACCCCGTCGAACGGGACATGAGGGTGCCAAAACCGGCGTGTCATCGTCACTATGTCCCGTTCGGTGAACTGCTTGGCACTGAACGGGACGTGGGTGAGTGCGATGTGGAGGCCGTGCGATCGACCGGGTGCCTGATGGACCTCGCTGGGAATGGAGCTGCCGAGCGGGACATAGTGTTTCCGGTTGGCGGGACCCGCGCCACCACGTGCCTAAGACGCACATCTGACAAACGCATGCGTGTTGGGGCGGCAAGTCTGTGTGCGGGAGGTCAGAAGGTTTGCGGCTGTTGGCTATTGGGGTGAGGTGTGATTACAGCTGCACGTCGAGTTGGGGGTCGAGCGCATGCTCGGGTTACGGCTCATCCAGGTTCGTAGGCGGTCGTTGCGGGTCAGTTGCATGATGCTGGATCGCGAGGGCTCGAATGAAGTGTCCACTGGTCTTGACGTGCCAATTCAAGGGGTTATCCCGTTCAGTTCATGTGCCGCATATCGATTGGGGCGACCTGGCTTATCGGCGTCATTTCCGAGACCCCTGTCGGCAATGCCGACCACTGCGCGCACCCATGACTACCAGTGCGAAATCCGTCAAGCCCCCAAAAGCGGGCCGTCCAGTTCTTTGAATTGCGGGCTCGCTCAGCGGGATTCGTTGTGCCCGTTGAACTCTTCGGTGGAACGCACAACTAGCCTTGGGGGGACCACGTAGGGTTCTTGTGGCGCGAAATCGCCAGGGGTGTGCCGGCTTCGGCTGGTTGCCCGGGGTCGCGATGCGGGTCAGCGATACGTCACGGGACTGTCTGATTTCAAGGAGATGCAGGATGAGTAGTGTTCGGGCCACTGTATTCGTCGGCTTGGCCGCCGCGGCGCTGACCGCGATGGGCGCCGCCTCGGCCGGCGCGGAGCCGACCAACTACGGCCAGGAGGCCAAGAAGGCCTGCGAGCAGGCCGGCCTCGAGTACACCGAAAGCATCAACCTCCCTGGTGGTGTGAGCGCGAAGGCCACCTGCCACAAGGCCGGCGAGGATGTCGTCCAGTTCGTCCCGATGCCGAAGGACACGGATTGCTCCGTCCCCGGCATCATGTCGCCGAAGTACGGCAAGGCCGACGGCGAAGGCAACTGCGTCACCAGCTGAGGCAAATCGAGCGGGACATGACCGCGGTAGATCGTGAGATACCGCACCGTCATGTCCCGCTCGTCGTTTCCATAGCCGCGGAACGCTGGATGTGGTTCGTTGCGGGATCGGTGCGTTGCGTTTCTTGTCGTCCGTCTGGCGTAGTGTTCGGATGTCTCGGACCGGCCGAGGGCGCCTCGGTGTGGTTCCGGATGTCCGGCGGATACGTAATTCGGCCCCGGCCGATCGGTGACACGGAGAGTGGTGTGGAGCGGCTACGAGATCGCTACGAGGCCTTGCTGCTGGATCTGGACGGCACCCTGTACCGCGGGCACGCGGTGATCGAGGGTGCGCCTGCGGCACTGGCCGACGACGGATCCGCGCAGCGGCTGATGTACGTCACGAACAACGCGAGCCGGGGACCGGAGACGGTCGCCGCGCATCTCACCGAACTCGGTTTCCGCGCGAGCACCGATGAGGTGGTGACGAGCGCCCAGGCGGCCGCCCGCCTGCTCGCCGAACGACTCGCCCCGGGCGCGGACGTGCTGATCATCGGCACCGACGACCTGGCCGCCGAGGTGACCGCGGTGGGCCTGCGCCCGATCCGCCGCTTCGACGACACCCCGCCCGCCGCTGTCGTACAAGGACATTCACCCCAAACCTGCTGGGCCGACCTCGCCGAAGCGGCCTATGCCCTGCGCGCGGACGCACTGTGGGTCGCCGCCAACACCGACAAGACCCTGCCGAACGAACGCGGCCTAGCTCCCGGCAACGGCTCGATGGTCGCCGCCCTGCGCGCCGCGTCCGAACGCGAGCCGATCGTCGCGGGCAAGCCCTACGCGCCCCTGCTCGAGGACGCGCTCGTGCGTGCCGGAACCCGCAGCGCCCTGGTCGTCGGCGACCGCCTGGACACCGACATCGAGGGCGCGAACACCGTCGGCCTGGAGTCCCTGCTGGTCCTGACCGGCGTCAGCACCCTCGACGAGCTGAAAGACGCGGCCGCCGAGTCCATCCCCACCTACGTCGCCGACTCCCTGGACGCGCTCAACCACCCGCCGATTCCCGCCGAATCGGACACCGACCCGAGCGACCTCGCCGCGCACCTGGCCGACCGGTTGCGGCGCAACCCGGGACGAGCCGTGACGGTACGCGCGTCCGGTTCGGAAATCCGATAGCGTTGACGCCACGATGACTACTCCCATGCCCCGCCCCACCGGCCCCGGTATGCCCGGCGCGAACGGACCCCGCCCGGGGCCGCCGCTGCCCGGTCAGCATCTGCCTGGCGGTCCAGGGCGTCCGGAGCCGGCCGATCCGGAGCGCATCCGCAGCGAGATCGACGGCCTGCTCACCGAACTCGCCACGCGTACCAGCTGGCCGGGCTCGTCGGCCGAGGGCGCCGAGTCGGGCACCGACATCACCCGCCGCGCGCGCATCCTGGAACAGGCGCACGACGTGCTCGTGCAGGCACTGGCCACGGTGGACAAGATCTGAGGTGGCCAGACGCGCGCGCGTGGACGCCGAACTGGTTCGCCGCGGATTGGCGAGATCGCGGGAACACGCGGTCGAGCTGATCGGCGCCGGTCGGGTCCTGATAGCTGGAACGGTCGCGGTGAAACCCGCGACCGCCGTCGAGGCGGGCACCCCGCTGCTGGTTCGTGAGCAGCCCGACGAGGTCTCCTGGGCCTCGCGGGGTGCGCACAAACTGCTAGGCGCACTGGCCGCCTTCGAGCCCGCGGGGCTTTCCGTCGCGGGCAAACGCTGCCTCGACGCGGGCGCCTCGACCGGTGGCTTCACCGATGTGCTGCTCTCGCGGGAGGCTCGCGAGGTGGTCGCGGTGGACGTCGGCTACGGCCAGCTCATCTGGCGGTTGCAGAACGACGACCGGGTCCGCGTCGTCGATCGCACCAACGTCCGTGGCATCACCCCCGAAACCATCGGCGGTACCGTCGAATTGGTCGTCGGCGACCTGTCCTTCATCTCCCTCGGCCTGGTGTTGCCCGCACTGGCCGCCTGCACCGCGCCGGGCGGCGACCTACTGCCGATGGTGAAACCGCAGTTCGAGGTTGGCAAGGACCGCGTCGGCACCGGTGGCGTGGTGCGCGATCCGGCGTTGCGCGCCGAGGCCGTTCGCGACGTCACCACCGCCGCCACGGCGCTCGGCCTGCGCACCGAGGCCGTAGTGGCGAGCCCGTTGCCGGGCCCGTCGGGCAATGTCGAATACTTCGTGTGGCTGCGCAAGGACGAGCAGCCGGAAGACGACGGTGAGCGAGTCGCCGCTCTCGTCGAGCGTGCGGTCGAGGAGGGTCCACAGTGAACGCGGCGATCAGGTCGGATGGCCGGGAGATCCTGCTGGTGGCGCATCCGGGCCGGGCGGAGATCATCGAGACCGCCCACCGGGTGGCGAAGATCTTCGCCGATGCGGGCATCTGCCTGCGGGTGCTGGCCGACGAGGCCGTCGATACCCGGTTCGAGGCCGCGGCGGGCGGTTACCCGGTGCGGGTGGTCGAGCACGGTCCGGACGCCGCGGTCGGCTGCGAGATGGTGCTGGTGCTCGGTGGTGACGGAACGTTCCTGCGCGCCGCCGAACTCGCCCGTCCGGCCGAGGTGCCGGTGCTGGGAATCAACCTGGGCCGCATCGGTTTTCTGACCGAAGCCGAAGCCGAGAACCTGGACGACGCACTGGCCCACGTGGTTCGCGGCGACTACCGCATCGAACAGCGGATGACCATCGACTTCACCGTGCGTGTCGATGACGAGGTCGTGCAGACCGGCTGGGCGCTGAACGAGGGCAGCATCGAAAACGCCTCCCGCACCGGCGTGTTGGAGCTGGTGCTGGAGGTGGACGGGCGGCCGGTGTCGTCGTTCGGCTGCGACGGTATCCTGATCTCCACTCCGACCGGTTCGACCGCGTACGCGTTTTCCGCGGGCGGCCCGGTGGTGTGGCCGGAACTCGAAGCGCTGCTGGTGGTTCCGAGCAACGCGCACGCGCTGTTCGCGCGGCCGCTGGTGACCAGCCCGGCCTCGCGGATCGCGGTGGAATGCGTGGCCACCGGACACGATGCGATAGTTTTCCTGGATGGCAGGCGCAGCATCGACCTACCGCGCGGCGGTCGCCTGGAGGCGGTTCGCGGTGTGCAACCGGTGCGCTGGGTGCGGCTGGATTCCGCGCCGTTCGCGGACCGGATGGTGCGCAAGTTCCAATTGCCCGTGACCGGCTGGCGTGGCCGGCGGCGGACGGAGAGCATAGGGGGGACGGCAGCCGGCGGAGCCGGCGGGGAGGGTGAACTCGGTGCTGACAGAGATCAGGATTGATGGTCTTGGCGTCATATCGACGGCCACGGCGCAATTCCACGAGGGTCTCACGGTTCTCACGGGTGAGACCGGCGCGGGCAAGACCATGGTGGTCACCAGCCTGCACCTGCTGAGCGGTGCGCGGGCCGACCCGGGCCGGGTCCGGCTCGGCGCCGCGCGCGCGGTGGTGGAGGGCCGGTTCACCGTCGACGACGTGAACGACGCCGCCCGTGCCGAAGTGGCGCAGGTGCTGGAATCGGCTGCGGCCGAACAGGATGACGACGGCAGCATCATCGCCATCCGCACCGTCGGCAGCGACGGCCGCTCGCGCGCGCATCTCGGTGGTCGCGGCGTGCCCGCCTCGGTCCTGGCCGATTTCACCGCGTCGCTGCTGACCGTGCACGGCCAGAACGACCAGCTGCGGTTGCAGCGCCCCGAACAGCAGTTGTCCGCGCTCGACCAGTTCGCCGCCGACACCGTCGGTCCGCTGTTGCGCAAATACACTGTGCAGCGCCGTGCTTGGCTGGACGCGCGCACCGAACTGCTCGAACGCACCGCGCGCAGTAGGGAATTGGCGCAGGAGGCGGACCGGCTCCAGCATTCGCTGGCCGAAATCGACGCCATCGCACCGGAACCCGGCGAGGACGTGCGCATCGTCGACGAGGTGCGCAGGCTCAGCGATCTCGATTCGCTGCGCGAGGGCGCGACGACCGCGCACGACGCGCTCGCCGGTCCTGTGGATTCGCCCGAAGAGGGTTCCGGCGCACTGGAATTGCTCGGTGCCGCGCTCGCGCGCATCGACGCGGCCGACGATCCGGCGCTGGCCGCGCTCGGACCTCGGCTCGGTGAGGCGATCGCGGTGGTGGTCGACCTGACCACCGAGCTCAGCGGTTATCTGTCGGATCTGCCGTCGGATCCCGGTGCGCTCGACTCGCTGCTCACCCGCCAGGCCGAGCTCAAGTCTCTGACCCGCAAGTACGCGCCCGATATCGACGGTGTGATCGCGTGGGCCGACGATGCGCGCGCGAAGCTCGGTTCGCTCGACGTGTCCGAGGAGACCCTGGCGGCGTTGGCGGCCGAGGTCGATATCGCGGCCGAGCGGGTTCGGGAGGCGGCACGCAAGTTGAGTGCCGCGCGCAAGAAGGCGGCGGGCAAGCTGGGGTCCGCGGTGAGCGCCGAATTGGGCGGACTCGCCATGGGGAAGGCCAAGCTCGAGGTCGAGGTCCGGCCGATGCCCGCGAGCCCGCAGGACTCCGCGCCGCTGACCGTCGACGGGAAAGAAGTGCACGCCGGGTCGTCCGGCATCGACGAGGTGGAGTTCCGGTTGTCCGCGCACTCCGGTGCGCAGTCGCTGCCGTTGAGCAAGAGCGCGTCCGGTGGTGAGCTGTCTCGGGTGATGCTCGCCCTCGAGGTCGTGCTGGCCAGTTCCGATCACGGCGCGACCATGGTGTTCGACGAGGTCGATGCCGGCGTCGGCGGCCGCGCCGCGGTCGAGATCGGCCGTAGGCTCGCCCGCCTCGCCCGCACCCACCAGGTCATCGTGGTCACCCACCTGCCCCAGGTCGCCGCCTTCGCCGACACCCACCTGGTGGTGGACAAGTCCGACGACGGCAAGGGCAAGGTGAACAGCGGCGTCCACGCCCTGACCAAGGACGAGCGCGTCATCGAACTAGCCCGCATGCTGGCCGGCTTGGACGACACCGAAACCGGCCGAGCCCACGCCGAAGAACTCCTCGACCTCGCCCGAGCCGAAAAGTCCGGCGCAACCGTCTAACCCCCAACCGCCCCGTTCGACGTCCACACGCGCGTCAGTGCGGCAAGTCTGGGTGCGGGAGATCAAAACGCGTGCGTCTAGTGGCGAACGCGCGCCCGGCATTCTGCCGCCGTCATGCGTGAAGCTGGTGCAGTTCTCGCTGCGCGACTGTTCAGCCTGTGGTCAAACACCACCGACTAGCACCCAGCCTTGGCGGCACTCGCGTCGAGCATTCCTGGGCGAGCCGTCCGCAGCCGCACACGTTTTGATATCCGCACGCGTGTCAGGGCGGCGAGTCTGTGTGCGGGAAGTCGAACGGTGTGCCGCTGCTGCGCACTCGCCACGGTTCCTATGCGGTCGATACGGGTGGAGCTGCTGGAGCCGCGGGGTCCGATTGTTCTGCGGCTGACCGGCAGCTCGGCCTTCGTGGCGCTCGTGTCGAGTCCTGGGCGAGTCGTCTGCAGCCCCATGCCTTTTGACATCCGCACGCGTGTTGGTGCGGCGAGTTGGGGTGCGGGAAGTCAGAAGGCGTGCGGCGGTTGTGGTGAACTCGCGCGTGGGCTGTTCTGGTTCTGCGGGCGCGCTTGTGCGGCGCTTGCGGCTGATATCGGCGGCTGGCGCACAGCATTCGCAGTGTTCACGCCGGGGAGCCGCGGCGAGTCGGTCGCAGCCATACCCCTTTTGACATCCGCACGCGTGTCGGCGCGGCGAGTTGGGTGCGGGAGGTCAGAAGGGGTGCGGCTGGGGTGTGGGTTAGCGGACGGCCTTCTGGGCTGCCTTGATGAATTGGGTGATCAGGTTTTTGAGGCCCAGTTCCAGGACCTTGGTGGGGACGGGGAGGGTGGGGTCGGATTCCATGGTGTAGGAGACCAGGGTGCCGTTGTCGGTGTCGGTGAAGGTGACGACGCCGATGTGGCGCTTTACCGGGGCGCCCTTGACGACCTTGTATTCCATTCGCTCGCCGGGAACCAGCTTGGTGATCTCCTCGGTGATGCCGACCGGGCCGACGCCGAGGAGGTGCTGGGCGCCGACTCCCTCGCGCTCGGTCAGCCCGGGCTTGGTCAGCTTGACGTTGATCGGGAGGTAGGGGCTGATGCTCTCGCGGTCGGCGAAGAGCCGGTACACCACATCACGCGGGGCGGCGATGACGGCGTCGACGGTCGTGCTGGCCATGGGGTCTCCTCTTCGAGTTACCTGTGACGGGCAGCATATAGGTATTACCTTGGCGTCCCGTGTGTCGATGTAACCGGTGTCACAGACAGTTAACTCGATGCATCGAAGGCATGCGCCGTCAGTCGCGTTCTTGGCCGAGGCTGATGCCGCGGGTGGCGAGCCAGGGGAGTGGGTCGATGCGGTCGGTGCCGTTGAGCCAGACCTCGAAGTGGCAGTGCGGCCCGGTGGTTTCGCCGCGGTTGCCGACGGTGGCGATCTCGTCGCCGGCCATCACGTGCTGGCCGACGCTGACCAGCGAGGTGTTGATGTGGCCGTACACCGTGACCGTGCCGTCGTCCCCGAGCAACCGCACCCACATGCCGAACCCGGCGGCCGGCCCCGAACTGATCACCGTGCCGTCCTCGACCGCGACGATCGGGGTTCCGATGGGTGCGGCGACATCCACGCCCGGATGCAGTGCGCCCCAGCGCATTCCGTACCCAGAGGTGAAGGTGCCGGTGGTGAACTTCATGAACAGCGGACGCAGCTTCGCCTGCGCCTCCGCCGTCATCTCCTCGGCGACCTTGCTGCCGTTGCTCAGGATGTCGCTGAACTGACCGAGGTCGACCGGCCCCTCGTCGAGCAGGCCTGGCTCGGTGGCGGCCGGTTCCGTCGGCAGTGCCTGCGCCTGGCCGAGCGCCATCGGCGCCACATTCTCCACCGGCGCCTGCTCGGTGGTGGTGGTCATCAAGTTCTGCCCCGCCGCGACGAGCGCGCCGGCGGCGACCGCGACGATCGCCGCGCGACCCTTCAGCGAGGCGGGCGGCGGGGGCATGCGGTGCTTGCCACCACGGCGCTTGGATGGCGCTGGACGAGCGGCGGGCACCGACCGCGGATCCGCTACGGGCCGCTGGTCGGAACGCGTCCACCGGTCATCCGGCCCGTCCCCCTGATTCGCCGCGGCCCCCTGGTTCGTTGCGGCCCACTGACCCTCTGCGGTGGATTGGTCCCGGGCGGCGTATCGACCCCCGGCCGCCCCTTGACTCGCCGCGTTCCACTGATCCCCTACGACCCGCCGACCTCCTGCGGTGGATTGGTCCCGAGCGGCGTATTGATCCCCGGCAGCCCATTGATTCGCCGCGTTCCACTGGTCCCCTGCGTCCCCTTGAGTCCCGGCGGCCCACTGTTCCGCTGCGGCGGATTGTTCTCGAGCCTCCCGCGCGGCGTATCGATCCCCGGCGGCTCGCTGATCTCCAGCTGCCCACTGATCCGCTGCGGCCATCTGATCCGCTGCGGCCCACTGATTCGCCGCAGCCCACTGTTCCGCCGCGGCCCCTTGATTCGCCGCGTCCCACTGATCCCCAGGGGCCCCTTGATCTCCGGCGGCCCACTGTTCCTCGGCGGCGGATTGCTCTCGAGCCTCTCGCGCGGCGTATTGATCCGCGGCGGCTCGCTGATCTCCAGCTGCCCACTGAACCTCGGCTACCCACTGACCCCCTGTAGCCACCTGATCCGCCGCAGCCCACCGATCCGCCGCATTCCACTGATCCGCCGCATTCCACTGATCCGCCGCGGCCCCTTGGTCCGCCGCGGCCCACTGATCTTCAACTGCCCACTGGTCCTCGCTCGACCACGGCTCATCCAAATCAGGCCACGAGTCCGCCCACCCCGGCTGATAGCTATAACGTTGCTGTCGCTCGTCCGAATTGCGCGGATCTGCCCCGGATCGTCGCTCGGTACCGACCGGCCAGTGCCTGCTCATCGCGCTGACCACATTTGCCGCATTTGTCCAGAAGCTGCACATATCGGAGAAATGTCTGGTCTTCGGCGCAAAAGCCCGGTCTCCCTGGCTATTTCGAGGCACATCACGCAGTCGTCCTTCGTCACGTCACGTCGAGTTGTCGTCGGGGCTGGTCGACGGTAACGAAACGATAGCGGTCTTGCTCGTTAGGCGCGCGAAGTAACCCGTCCATGTGACTGGCACCACATGATCTCCGTTGATGTAGCCGCCCCATCCGCCACTGTGTCGGTGCCGAATACCGAACGGTGCGTCTGGATCGGCCAGTGCGCTCCGCGTTCTGGAAATCGCGATCAATCAGGAGAGGAACGGGCTAATGGACTTCGTATCGGTATGGCGTGCTGGTGAAGTCGGCGTCGCCACTGCGCTCGTGGTCGCGGGCATGTCGTGCGTGATGCCCACGGCCGCAGCGGAGCCTTCGGCATATCTCACTGATCGAATTCAGGTATGCAAAGACGAAGGCTACAACGCGATGGCCGGTTGGATCGGCGGCAAGAACGGACGAGAGACCACGACGAACAAGTACGGAAAAGGTAAGAGCTTCGGCTCGACGTCCTCGATGCGGGCCGGCGACTGCATCAAGACCGGCCAGCATGTGGAAGGTGGGTTCACCCCGTCCAGGGACGGTTCGGTCTGGGTGGCCGGGGGTGGGCACCACCAGTACTTCTACCAGGCCATGTCGCCGGAGGGCGGCGATCTCGGGTACTGGGTCCGGGGCGGGGAATTCCAATGGCTGAGCAACTGGCCTGGAAAATAGCGACGGGTAGTTCGTGCGCCGGTTCGATTCGCCGGCGAGCGTGAGGCGGGATTTCGCTTGGCCGGAGAAGGTCGAGAAGTAGTGCCATCCTTGGCCTTCTACCGGATAGGACCATCCCGGAAGTCGCCCCTGCAACGAGTTCTTCCGCGTGTCGTAAGTCGTGTCACTGTTATCACAGTGACGTATGTGGTAGGTGGTTCGGCGCGCCTCCACCAAAGGTTGAGGGTTTGGGGGGAGCATCGGGGCCATGAAGATGCTGGCGTTGTTGTCGAGGAACACCGAAACGCTGCCCGGCCTCTCCGGGATAGCCCGGGTGGATCGCAACACCCGGCGTCTGCTGAAACGGGTCGGACCAGGCGATGTCGTCGTGCTCGACGAGATGGACCTGGACCGGCTCACCGCCGACCGGCTGGTCGAGGCGGGGGTGGTCGCGGTGATCAACACTTCGCCGTCGATCTCCGGCCGCTATCCCAACCTGGGTCCGGAAGTGCTGGTGGCGAACAACATTCTGCTGCTGGACACGGTGAGCTCGGACGCGTTCAGCAAGATCAAGGACGGCATCAAGGTCCGCATCGACGAGGGCGTCGTCTACGCCGACAAGGTGATCAAGAAGGAACCCGAGGTCCTGGTCAAGGGCATCGAGCTGACCGATTCCGACATCGCCGAGCGGATGATCGAGGCGCGCAACGGCCTCGCCGATCATCTGGAGGCGTTCGCCGGCAACACCATCGAGTTCATCCGCACCGAGAGCGCGCTGCTGATCGACGGCATCGGCGTGCCGGAGCTGGAACTATCGATGAAGCACCGGCACGTGATCGTCGTCGCCGACGGACCGGATCACGCCGAGGACCTGAAGCGGCTCAAGCCGTTCATCAAGGAGTACGTGCCGATCATGGTCGGCGTCGGCCGCGGCGCGGACACCCTGATGAAGCAGGGCTACCGCCCCGACCTGATCGTCGGCGACCCGGACGAGATCACCTCCGCCACCTTGAAATGCGGCGCCGAGGTGATCCTGCCCGCCGACACCGACGGGCACGCGAAGGGCCTGGAACGCATCCAGGACCTCGGCATCGGCGCGACCACCTTCCCGTCCACCGGCGCGCCCGCCGACCTGGCGCTGCTGCTGGCGCACCACCACGGCGCGTCGCTGATCGTCACCGCGGGCGCGGCCGCCACCCTCGACGACTTCTTCGATCGCAGCCGCCGCGAGAGCAACCCGGCGACCTTCCTCACCCGGCTCAAGCTCGGCACCAAGCTGATGGACGCGAAGGCGGTGGCCACGCTGTACCGCAATCGGGTGTCCGGCATCGGCATCGCGCTGGTGGTGCTGGCCGCGCTGATCGCGGTGATCGTGGTGCTGCTCGCCTCCAACACCGGCACCGACGCCATCGCCTGGGCCACCGACACCTGGGACCGGTTCGCGCTGTGGGCGCAGGGCCTGGTCGGTGCGGGCGACAAATGACCAAGGGAGAACGATGATCTCGTTACGCCAGCACGCCGTCTCGATCGTGGCGATCTTCCTGGCCCTCGCCATCGGCGTGGTGCTCGGCTCGCAGACGCTGGCCGCGGATCTGCTGTCGGGATTGCGTGCGGACAAGTCGGATCTGCGTCAGCAGGTCGACACCGTCTCCGACCAGAACCGCAGGCTCACCGATCAGCTGAACTCGGCCGACCGATTCATCGCCGGTAATGCGGGCCGGATCCTCGGCGGCACCCTGGCCGATCGCAGCGTCGCGGTGTTCACCACCCCGGACGCCGATCCCGCCGACATCGAGGGCGTGACCAAGTCGCTGGAGACCTCCGGCGCCGCCATCACCGGCCGGATCTCGCTCACCGACGCGTTCGTCGACGCCACCGAGGGCGATCGGATGCGCACCGCGGTCACCAACCTGATCCCGGCCGGCGTCCAATTGCGCACCGGCGCAGTCGATCAGGGCAGCCTGGCCGGCGACCTGCTCGGCACCGTCATGCTGGTCGATCCGGCCAACGGGCAAACCCGCGGCACCGCACAGGAACTCGGCCTCGTGCTGGAGACTCTGCGCGGCGGCGGCTTCCTCGCCTACGGCGACACCCCGGTGCGCCCGGCCCAGTCCGCGATCGTGATCACCGGCAACGGCGCGAAGTCCGGCGAGAACAGCCAGGGCGCGAACATCGCCCGCTTCGCCGGCGCGCTGCGCGGTCGCGGCGCGGGCGTCGTGCTCGCCGGGCGTTCCGGCGCGGCGGAGAACCCTGGCCCGCTCGCCGTCGTCCGCTCCGACGGCCCGCTCGCCACCTCGGTCAGCACCGTCGACAACCTGGACCGGGAAATCGGCCGCGTCACCACCGTGCTCGCGCTGAGCGAGCAGCTGAACGGCGGCACCGGCCGATACGGCACCGGCGAGAAGGCGACCTCGCTCACATTGGCATCGGCACCGCGCTAGAAACCGTTCCGGCCAACTGACAGCAAACGTGCGTGGCGTTAGAACTGGACGCCTGATCCGTGTTACCGTGAAGACCCGTGGGTCATACACGGAATCAGGCGCGAACGGCCACGAAGCACATCTTCGTCAGCGGTGGAGTCGCCTCCTCATTGGGTAAAGGTCTTACCGCCTCCAGCCTCGGTCAGCTGTTGACGGCGCGTGGACTGCGCGTCACGATGCAGAAACTCGACCCTTATCTGAACGTCGATCCCGGCACGATGAACCCCTTCCAGCATGGAGAGGTCTTCGTGACGGAGGACGGGGCCGAGACCGATCTGGATGTCGGTCACTACGAGCGGTTCCTGGACAGGGACCTGACCCGGGACGCGAATGTCACGACCGGGCAAATCTATTCGACAGTCATCGCCAAGGAACGTCGCGGCGAGTACCTCGGCGACACGGTGCAGGTCATCCCGCACATCACCGACGAGATCAAGAGCCGGGTGCTCGCCATGAGCGCGCCGGACGCCGACGATCAGACCCCCGACGTGGTCATCACCGAGATCGGCGGCACCGTCGGCGACATCGAGTCGCAGCCGTTCCTCGAGGCGGCTCGGCAGATCCGTCACGACGTCGGCCGGGACAACGTGTTCTTCCTGCACGTCTCGCTGGTGCCCTACCTCGCCCCCTCGGGCGAGCTCAAGACCAAGCCGACCCAGCACTCGGTCGCGGCGCTGCGCAACATCGGCATCCAGCCGGACGCGCTGATCCTGCGCTGCGATCGCGAGGTGCCGCAGGCGCTGAAGAGCAAGATCGCGCTGATGTGCGACGTCGACGTGGACGCCTGCATCTCCACCCCGGACGCGCCGTCGATCTACGACATCCCGCGCGTGTTGCATCGCGAGGGCCTCGACGCCTACGTGGTGCGCAAGCTCGGGCTGCCGTTCCGCGACGTGGACTGGACCGTGTGGGGCGACCTGCTCGACCGGGTGCACTCGCCGCGCGAGACGGTCGAGGTCGCGCTGGTCGGCAAGTACGTCGACCTGCCCGACGCCTACCTGTCGGTCACCGAGGCGCTGCGCGCGGGCGGATTCGCCTCCCGCGCAAAGGTGCTCATCCGCTGGGTGCCGTCGGACGAGTGCGAGACCCCGGCCGGCGCGCAGGCCGCGCTGCGGGACGTGGACGCGGTGCTGATCCCCGGCGGCTTCGGCATCCGCGGCATCGAGGGCAAGGTCGGCGCCATTCGCTATGCCCGCGCCCGCGGCATTCCGCTGCTCGGACTGTGCCTCGGCCTGCAGTGCGTGGTCATCGAGGCGGCGCGTTCGGTCGGCCTGACCGAGGCCAACTCGGCCGAATTCGAGCCGGACACACCGCATCCGGTGATCTCCACGATGGCCGATCAGGAACAGGCCGTCGCCGGTGAGGCCGATCTGGGCGGCACCATGCGGCTCGGCGCGTACCCGGCCACCCTGGCGAAGGGCTCGGTCGTCGCGCAGGCCTACGGCAGCGAGCAGGTGTCCGAACGGCACCGGCACCGCTTCGAGGTGAACAACGCCTACCGCGACCGGATCGCCAAGAGCGGCCTGAAGTTCAGCGGCACCTCGCCCGACGGGCACCTGGTCGAGTTCGTCGAACTGCCCGCCGACGTGCACCCGTTCTTCGTCGCCACCCAGGCGCACCCGGAGCTGAAGAGCCGCCCGACCCGCCCGCACCCGCTGTTCGCGGCGCTCATCGCGGCGGCGCTGAAATACAAGCTCGCCGAGCGCCTTCCGGTGGACATCCCGGACGAGGAATTCGTGAGCGCGGCGGATCAGGCCTAAGGCGATGACGCAGGACGGTGGCAGCACCGAAAAGGGCAGCCACGATTTCGAGACCGTGTCCAGCGAGACCGTCTACAGCGGCGCCATCCTGGCGCTGCGGCTCGACCAGGTGCGCATGCCCGGCGGCAAGGTCGCCGAGCGTGAGGTGATCGAGCATCACGGCGCGGTGGCCGTCGCGGCGATCGATGACGACGACAACGTGGTGCTGATCAACCAGTACCGGCATCCGATCGGCAGGCGGCTGCTCGAGCTGCCGGCCGGCCTGCTCGACCTGCCCGGCGAGGACCCGCTCGTCGCCGCGCAACGCGAGCTGGCCGAGGAGACGGGGCTGGCCGCGCGGGAGTGGGCGGTGCTGGTGGATGTGGCGCTCTCGCCGGGCTTCACCGACGAGGCGCTGCGGGTCTACTGCGCCCGCGGGCTCTACGAAACCGACCAGCCGGAGCCGGAGAACGAGGAAGCCGACCTGGAGATCGTCCGGATGCCGGTCGATCAGGCGGTGCGCGCGGCGCTGGCCGGGGAGATCGTCAACGCGACCGCCGTGGCCGGTGTCCTCGCGCTGGCCGCTGCCCGGGCCGGTGATACCGAGCTACGTCCCGCGGACGCGCCGTGGCCCGGTCAGCCGACGGCGTTCCTGCGCCGCAAGGCCGCCGCGAAGTCGACGGACTGACGGGGACCGCCGGTGCTCGCGCGGGAATTGGACGCCTACCTCGACCATCTCGCGGTCGAGCGCGGCGCCGCGCGCAACACCCTCGGCGCGTACCGGCGTGATCTCGGCCGGTATCTCGACTTCCTGATCGGGCGCGGCATCACCGCGCTCGATCAGGTCGCCGAGGCCGATGTCGCCGAGTTCACCATGGCGCTGCGGGCCGGCGGCACCGAATTCCCGCCGCTGGCCGCCAGTTCGGTGGCGCGCGCGCTGATCGCGGTGCGCGGGCTGCACCGTTTCGCCGCGGCCGAGGGAATGACCACCACCGATGTCGCGCACGCGGTGAAACCGCCCGCGCCCGGCCGCAGGTTGCCCAAGGCACTGCCGTATGACCAGGTGCTGAAGCTGCTGGAGGCCGCGGGCGGCGGTTCGGTCAGCGATCCCGATGCCGCGCCGGGCACCGACGGCGGTCCGCGCGGGCTGCGCGATCGCGCGCTGCTGGAGTTGCTCTACTCCACGGGCGCAAGGATTTCCGAGATGGTCGGCCTCGACGTCGACGACATCGACACCGAGGAACGCGCCGTCGTGTTGCACGGCAAGGGCGGCAAGCAGCGCATGGTGCCGATCGGCCGACCGGCGCTCGCCTCGGTCGACGCGTATCTGGTGCGCGGGCGGCCGAAGCTCGCGGCGAGCGGAAAAGGCAACGCGGGTGCGCTGTTCCTGAACGCGCGCGGCGGTCGGCTGTCGCGTCAAAGCGCCTGGCAGGTGTTGCAGACCGCGGCCGAGCGCGCGGGCATCGGCGCCACCGTCTCGCCGCATACCTTGCGGCACTCGTTCGCCACGCACCTGCTCGACGGCGGCGCGGATGTCCGCGTGGTCCAAGAACTCCTGGGCCACGCCTCGGTAACCACCACCCAGATCTACACCCTGGTAACCGTCAACACCCTGCGCGAGGTCTGGGCCACCGCCCACCCCCGAGCCCGCTGAACCCTCGACAACCACCAGCCAGGCGAAGCTGAGCAACTGCTCGTACGCACTGGGACAGGCCGAACTCCCCCGGAAGAAACTGGACCTCAGTCCGGTTGATCTCACTGTCGAGGTGCGCGCCTCGATGTGTGCGACGCGAGGTGGGTTGAATGCCAAAGTCTTTCATCGTTCAGGAAGCCGAGGTCGAAGCGGTGGCGCTGCCCGGCGGCGGTTCCTTCCGGCTGCTCGAGGACAGCGAGAACTCCGAGGGCCTGTTCGGCGCGAACCGCCTCGTGCTCGCCGCGGGCGCGAATGGCACTCGGCCGCACCACCACACGCAGTCGACGGAGATCTTCTACGTCCTCGACGGCACCATGGAGTTTCTGGTGGACGGCGAATTGACTTCGGTGCGTAAGGGCGGGCTCGTCGTCGTCCCGCCCGGCATCGTGCACGCGTTCGGTGCGTCCGCCGCCGGCCCCGCGGAGTTCTTGGCCGTGCTGACGCCGGGTATCGTGCGGTTCGAATACTTCCGGCAGCTCGGCCGGATCGCCCGCGGGGAGGCGGAATGGGACAGCATGGACGAGTTGCACGACCGCTTCGACGTGCATTTCGACGGTGACCCGGAGTGGCGCTGAGCGATACACGGTAGCGTCGTGCTGTTCGAGGCACGGCGTGGTGCTGCGAACACGCCGCGCGCGTCGCGGCACTTGCACCCTCGCACGCGGTAGCGTCTATCGGGAGTCGGACCGTACGAAAGCGAGGGTCGGGCCTGATCGGCCTCGCTACGCTCGGCGAGGCAACGGGCAGGAACGTATAAGGAGCAGCGGATCGTGACATCAGCCGAAGCGGCAGAGCCGCCGATGGGTGCTGGGGCGGAGCCGCGCACGGGACAGCGCACGGGTCCGTACTCGGAAGCCGCGGCCGAAACCCTGTGGGGCACCGGAGCCGAACCAGTCCCGGAGGACGCGGCGCTCGGACCGACCGGACGCCCCCTGCGCCTCGTGCCGGACCCGCCACCGCTGGAACGCCACGGCGACGCCCTCATCGTCGCCATGTGCAACCAGAAGGGCGGCGTCGGCAAGACGACCTCCACCATCAACCTCGGCGCCTCGCTGGCCGAATACGGACGCAAGGTGCTGCTGGTCGATCTGGACCCGCAGGGCGCGCTGTCCGCCGGATTGGGTGTGGCGCACCATGATCTCGACCTCACGGTGCACGACCTGCTGGTCGGTTCGAAGGGGTCGATCGATGACGTGCTGATGCAGACGCGGGTCGAGAACATGGACCTGCTGCCCAGCAACATCGACCTGTCGGCCGCGGAGATCCAGCTGGTCAACGAGGTCGGCCGCGAGCATTCGCTCGGCCGCGCACTGCATTCCATCCGCGATCGGTACGACTACATCATCATCGACTGTCAGCCGTCGCTCGGTCTGCTCACCGTCAACGCGCTGGCCTGCGCCGATGGCGTGATCATTCCGATGGAGTGCGAATACTTCTCGCTGCGCGGGTTAGCGCTGCTGAACGACACCGTGGAGAAGGTGCGCGATCGGCTGAACCCGCGACTGAGCCTCTACGGCATCGTGGTCACCATGTTCGACGCGCGACTACTCCATTCGCGTCAGGTCATGGCCCGCGTCGTCGAGGTGTTCGGCGATCTGGTCTACGACGCCGCGATCTCGCGCACCGTCCGGTTCCCCGACGCCAGCGTGGCCGGCGAGCCGATCACCACGTGGGCGCCGAAATCCAGTGGCGCCGAAGCGTATCGGGCGATGGCGCGGGAAGTCATCCACCGGTCGGGCCGGTGATCGGCGGCACCGACGCCGCGCCATCCGCTACCACCCACTCGACCGGCCAAGGGGTCGCGCATAGCGACGACCACCCGTCGGGCGACCTCTTGGAGCGGGCCTCGGCGCGCACCGACGAACCGGCCACGCCGGACCTGGGCGAAGCACCCGACACCACCGTGCTCGATGATGTCGAGATGCCCGACCAGCCCGCGACCGCCGACTCCGACTTGCTGTCGGTGTCGATCGCGGACGACGCGGCTGGTGTGGCGGACGCCGGTGACACGGCGGTGGCGGGCGGGTCCGAGGAGGGGGCGGCGGATGCGAAGAAGTCTGGTTTTCATCTGCGGCTGAGTAACTTCCAGGGGCCGTTCGATCTGCTGCTGACCCTGATCAGTTCGCGCAAGCTGGACGTCACCGAGGTGGCGTTGCACCAGGTCACCGACGAATTCATCGCGTATACCAAGGCGTTGACCGCCGCGCTGTCCGAGGACGACGCGGCGGTTACCCTGCGCGCGGACAAGATCCTGGATCAGACCACCGAATTCCTGGTCGTCGCCGCCACCTTGCTCGACCTCAAGGCGGCGCGGCTGCTGCCTTCGGGGGAGATGACCGACGCCGAGGACCTCGAGCTGCTGGAGGCGCGCGACCTGCTGTTCGCGCGGCTGCTGCAATACCGGGCGTTCAAGCAGGTGGCCGAGTTGTTCGGCGAGCTGGAGGCCGTCGCGCTGCGGCGATACCCGCGTGCGGTCGGCCTGGAGGAGTGCTTCGCCGGCCTGCTGCCCGAGGTTACGCTGGGAGTAGACGCGCACGAGTTCGCCGCGATCGCCGCCGCGGCGTTCCGCCCGCGCCCTGTGCCCAGGGTCGGCCTCGACCACCTGCACTCGCACGCCATCTCGGTCGCCGAACAGGCCGCGCTCGTGCTCGAGCGGCTGAAGCTGGCGGGCAAGGGCGGCTGGACCACCTTCAGCCAACTGGTCGAGGACTGCGACGCCCCGATCGAGATCGTCGCCCGCTTCCTGGCCCTGCTCGAGCTCTACCGCGGCAAAACGATCGAGTTCGACCAGCCCGATCCGCTCGGCCAACTGTCCATCAGCTGGATCGGCGACGACGTCCCCGAAGCCGAGCAGAACCTGAACATCGAGGAGGACTACGGGTGAACGACTCCGTGGACGCGGAGGTCGCGGACGCCACCGACCTCCCGGCCGACACCCCCGAAACCGCCGGCCACTCCGCCGCGCCGACCTCGGGAGACGCCACCGCGCGCGAAACCGGTACCGCCGCGCCGGAGTCCGCCGATTCATCCGCAGCTGACAACACCGCTCGGACCGCGGCCGCCGCAACCCCGGCCTCCCGAGCCACAGCATCGAGCGGCCGGATTTCAGTCGTCGCGGACGCAACCGCGGCTGCTGCCCCCGCGACTGCAGACGCGGACACCGCAACCGCCGAATCGCACACTGCCACCGCGGTTGCCGGCAAGGCGACATCCACAGGCGCCCACGCCGCGCCCACAGTTGCCGACGAGGCCGCCCGCTCCGACGAGGCCGCCCGCTCCGGCGCGAACGGCGCGCCGGCGATGGCCGGCGAGGCGACCTCCGCTAACGGGCACGCGGCGACTTCGGACGCGGACGACGCAGGCCCCGACGCGAGCTCAGCAACGAAGGCGGAGACGCCGGAAACCGACGCTCCCAACTCGACCACCTACGACGCGACACCAGTCGCCGAGGACACAGTGGCGGAGTTCACGCCGGAGCGTCTGGAGGACGCGGAATTCCGGTCGGCGTTGGAGGCGATGTTGCTTGTCGTGGACGCTCCGGCCCCGGTAGAGCAGCTGGCGGCGGCGTTGGACGACACCACCGAGCGGGTGGACGAGGCGTTGCGGGAGATGCGGGCCGAGCTGTCCGCGCGGGGGAGCGGGATCGACCTGCGTTTCGTCGGGGACGGCTGGCGCTTCTATACTCGCAGCGAGTACGCACCATATGTCGAGCGGGTGCTGCTCGATGGCGCCCGCACCAAATTGACGCGGGCGGCGTTGGAAACTCTGGCGGTGGTGGCATACCGTCAGCCGGTGACCCGGACCAGGGTCAGCGCGGTGCGCGGCGTGAACGTCGATGGGGTGATGCGCACGCTGCTGGCCAGGGGCCTGCTCGCCGAGGCAGGTGTCGACCCGGAAACCAACGGGACGACGTATTGCACGACCGAGCTGTTCCTGGAACGGATCGGACTCGCGTCGCTGACCGATTTGCCGCCGCTGGCGCCCTTGCTCCCGGGCGTCGACCTGATCGATGAGATCAATGAGAGCCTGGAAACGGACCCCCGTTACACCAGGCTGAAAAAACCCGCCGAGGCCGACTTGGACCTCGGCAGCGAGGACTGACAGGACAAAATGAATACTTCCGCTCGCCGAGATGGCACACCGGATCGCAGGAAACGCAGTGACGAGCAGCGCCCCGTGCGCGGCGCCGCGCGCAGGGGGACAGAGCGCGGCGCGGCGCGCGGCGAGGGCGGCTACCGCGGCGCATCGCCGTCGGGCGGCGCACGCGGAAACGCGCAGGGCGGCAACGCATATCGCGGCCGCGGTGAAGGCGGTTCCGCGCAGGGCGGCTACCGCGGCGGCTCATCGCAAGGCGGGGGCTCGTCGCAAGGCGGGGGCTCCTACCGCGACCGCTCCGAGGGCGGCAGCGCATATCGCGGCCGTAGCGAGGCCGGCTCCGGTCAGGGTGGCGGTTCGTACCGCGGCTCACGCGACAACAACTCACCGGGCAGCGGCTACCGCGGCAACTCTTCGCCGGGCGGCGGTTCCTACGGCGACCGCGCCAAGGGCGGCGACGCCTACCGTGGTCGCGGCGAGGGTGGTGCCGCTCGCGGCGGCACCGCGTACCGCGACCGCAGCGAGGCCGGTTCCGGCGGAAACGCTTACCGCGGCCGCTATGAAGGCGGCAGCTCGCGTAGCGAAACCGGCTCGACCGGCAACGCCTACCGCAACCGCAGCGAAGCGGGCTCCGGCGGCAACGCCTACCGCGGCCGCAACGACGGCGGCTCCGGTCAGGGCAACGCCCAGTCCGGCAACTCCTACCGCGCCGACGCGCAGCCCGGCACCAGGTCGACCGGCAGCATCCCGCAGCGCCGCGCCGCCCAGCCCGCGCCGACCGGCAAGAAGAAGAGCGCCAAGCCGCAGAAGCAGACCCAGTCGAACCCGCTGCTGAACAACGCCAAGCCCGCCAAGCGCCAGCATGTCGAGCCGGCCGCGTCCGCGGGCCACGAGAAAATGCCGTGGGGCGAGGGCGAGCGCCTGCAGAAGGTCCTCGCCAAGGCCGGCGTGGCCTCGCGTCGCGCCGCCGAGGAGATGATCGCCCAGGGCCGGGTCGAGGTCGACGGCGCCATCGTGGTCGAGCAGGGTCTGCGGATCGACCCCGAACTCGCCGTGGTGCGGGTCGACGGCACCCGGGTGATGGTGCGCTCGGAGCTGGTGCACCTCGTGCTGAACAAGCCGAAGGGCTGGCAGTCCACCATGTCCGACGATCTCGGCCGCCCCTGCGTCGGTGACATCGTCGCCGAGCGCATCGCGGCAGGCCAGCGCCTCTTCCACGTCGGCCGCCTCGACGCCGACACCGAGGGCCTGCTGCTGCTCACCAACGACGGCGACCTCGCGCACCGCCTGATGCACCCGTCCTACGAGGTCTCCAAGACCTACCTGGCGACGGTGAACGGCGAGGTGCACAAGGGGATCGGCAAGAAGCTCAAGGACGGCATCGAGCTCGAGGACGGCCCGGCGAAGGTCGACAGCTTCCAGGTGCTGGAGATCAACGAGGGACGATCCCTGGTGAAACTGGTGTTGCACGAAGGGCGCAAGCACATCGTGCGCCGGTTGCTCGACGCGGTCGGCCATCCGGTGTCCCGGCTGGTGCGCACCAATATCGGTCCGGTCGCGCTCGGCGACCAACGCCCCGGCACGCTGCGCGTGCTCGGTCGCGGTGAAATCGGCAAACTCTACGAGGCGGTGTCGTTGTGATGGGTGTGGAGATTCCGGTGGAGGCGCCCCGGCAGCTGTCGGGGACCAGTCCGCTCGTCGTGGCCATGGACGGCCCGTCGGGCACCGGTAAATCCAGCGTCTCGCGTCGCCTCGCCACCCGGCTCGGCGCCCGCTACCTCGACACCGGCGCGATGTACCGGGTCGCCACGCTGCGCGTGCTGCGGGCGGGCATCGAGCTGACCGACGCCGCCGCCATCGGCGCGGCGGTCAAGGAGCTGCCGCTGTCCATCGGCACCGATCCGCGCCGCGAGGTGATCGAGCTCGACGGCGAGGACGTGTCCGCGGAGATCCGCGGCGACGCCGTCACCAAGGCCGTCTCCGCGGTCTCGGCGGTGTCCGAGGTGCGTGACCTGCTCGTCGCGCTGCAACGCGAAATCGCCGCGGCCGCACAGCGAATCGTGGTCGAGGGGCGCGACATCGGCACCGTCGTGCTGACCGACGCGGACGCCAAGATCTACCTGACCGCCTCGGCCGAGGCCCGCGCGCACCGGCGCAACCAGCAGAACATCGCCGAAGGCCGCGGCGACGACTACGAGGCCGTGCTCGCCGACGTGCAGCGACGCGACAACCTCGATTCCACCCGCAAGGTGTCCCCACTGCGTCCGGCCGAGGACGCCGTGCTGGTCGACACCAGCGACCTGAACATGGATGAGGTCATCGACGAGCTGTACCGCGTTGTCGCGCAGCAGATTTCGGCGACCAGGACGGGAGGTCCGCAGTGACTGAAGACGTGATGGCCGGCGACGGCATCTGGAGTGACGAAACCGATTGGGAGCTCACCGATCTCGACGGCGAATTCGCCGGTGAAGAAGTTCTGGCCATGCCGACGGTGGCGGTCGTCGGTCGCCCGAATGTCGGCAAGTCGACCCTGGTGAACCGCATTCTGGGCCGGCGCGAGGCGGTCGTGGAGGACATCCCCGGCGTCACCCGCGACCGAATCTCCTACGAGGCCAACTGGTCCGGGCGCCGCTTCCTGGTGCAGGACACCGGCGGCTGGGAGCCCGACGCCAAGGGCCTGCAACAGTCGGTGGCCCGGCAGGCCGAGGTGGCCATGCAGACCGCCGACGCGATCCTGCTCGTGGTCGACGCCGTCGTCGGCGCCACCGCGACCGACGAGGCCGCGGTGAAGATGCTGCGCCGCTCCGAGATCCCGGTGATCCTGGTCGCCAACAAGGTCGACGATCAGAAGGTCGAGTCCGAGGCGGCCGCGCTGTGGTCGCTCGGTCTCGGCGAGCCGCGGATGGTCAGCGCGGCGCACGGTCGCGGCACCGGCGATCTGCTCGACGACGTGCTCGCCGTGCTGCCGGAGACCCCGCGCGAGGGCACCGGCGGTGCGGGCCCGCGCCGCGTGGCGCTGGTCGGCAAGCCCAACGTCGGCAAGTCCAGCCTGTTGAACAAGCTGGCCGACGACGAGCGCTCGGTCGTGCACGACGTCGCGGGCACCACCGTCGATCCGGTCGACTCGCTGGTCGAGCTCGGCGGCAAGATCTGGAAGTTCGTCGACACCGCGGGCCTGCGCCGCAAGGTCTCGCACGCCAACGGCACCGAGTTCTACGCCTCGCTGCGCACCAAGGCGGCGCTGGAGGCGTCCGAGGTCGCGATCATGCTGATCGATGCGTCCGAGCCGATCACCGAACAGGACCTGCGGGTGATCAGCATGGTCGCCGACTCCGGTCGCGCGCTCGTGCTGGCCTTCAACAAGTGGGACCTGGTCGACGAGGACCGTCGCCTGCAACTCGACCGCGAGGTCGACCGCGACCTGGTCCGCGTCCCGTGGGCGCAGCGGGTGAACATCTCCGCGCACACCGGTCGCGCGGTGCAGAAGCTGGTGCCCGCCATGGAAACCGCGCTCGAGTCCTGGGACAAGCGCATCTCCACCGGCCGCCTGAACACCTGGCTCAAGGAGGTCGTCGCGGCCACCCCGCCGCCGATGCGCGGCGGCCGCCTGCCGCGCATCCTGTTCGCCACCCAGGCGACCACCCGTCCGCCGACGTTCGTCCTGTTCACCACCGGCTTCCTCGAGGCGGGCTACCGCCGCTTCCTGGAACGCAGGCTGCGCGAGGAGTTCAACTTCGACGGCTCCCCGGTCCGCATCTCGGTGCGCGTCCGGGAGAAGCGCGAGCGCACCGCCAAGAAGCGCTGACCGAGTCCATCGAAGAGCCCCGGGACTTTCGCGTCCCGGGGCTCTTCGCTGTCGCGAGCCGATGCTCGAGCGGGGAGGGCGAGATTCCCCGCTGAGCGCTGGTATCCGACCGCCGGCGGGTGTGAGATGCGCGACGCGCTGACCGTGCCGCCGCGCGAGCGGGGGAGATGACCTGGCATTATCCGTCCATGGTCATTCCCAGCGTGCTGCCGGAACGTCCGACCGCCGGAACCCCGTTCGAGACGGGGTGGCCGGTACGTCTCGCCGATACCGACGGCAACCAGCGCCTTCGGCTCGACGCCATCGCCCGCTACCTGCAAGACATCGGGTTCGAACATCTCGACGCGGTCGAGGACGGCGACAACCACCGGGGCTGGGTGGTGCGCCGGACCGTGATGGATGTGCTCAAGCCGATCCAGTTCGGCGAACGGGTCATCTTGCGCCGCTGGTGCTCCGGCCTGTCCACCCGCTGGTGCAATATGCGGGTGCAGATCAGCGGCAGCGCGGGCGGCCTGGTCGAGACCGAAGCGTTCCTGATCCACTTCGGCACCGAATCCGGCGTGCCCGCCCGGATGAGCGACCGCTTCATGGAGCCGATGCTGGCCGCCACCACCGAACACCGGCTGCGCTGGAAGGCCGCGCTCACCGACCCGGCGCCCGCGGCGGGCGCGGACGGGGTGACCGTGCGCCCGTTCCCGCTGCGCATCACCGACATCGACATGCTGGACCACGTCAACAACTCGGTCTACCTCAGCGGCGTCGAAGAGGTCCTGGCCGACCACGACGACCTGAAGTCCGGCCCGCACCGCGCGATCATCGAGTACGTGAAGCCGCTGAAGTCCGGCGACGACGTCGACCTGGCCGCCTTCCGCACCGGTTCGGCCCTCGACATCTGGTTCACCGTCGGCGGCGAAACCCATGCCGCCACGCGGGTCGTCCCCCTCTGAGCCCCGGTCGCCCGGGTCTGCCGAATCGGCGCGGACCCGGGCCCGGCTAGCCCGCTCGGTTCCCCAGCTCCGCCACGGTGGCGTGAGCGCCCTTGGCGTACAACGAATCCAGCACCGTGACGTAGGCGTCGACGAACCGTGGCTCGTCGATCAGGTCACCGAAAACCGAACGCTCGCTGAGGAACGCGGTGCGATCGTCGCGCTGCCGGCGGGCCAGCGGGACCAGTCGGTCGCGCAGCGGATCCACGATGTCGATCGCCTCGCCCTGCTCATCGATCCCCTCCGCATAGCGCGCCCAGCTCGCGACAATCGCGGCGGCGCAAGCGATCTCGCCGCCGGCCGCGAGCCGCTGCCGGATCACCGGCAGTACCCACTTCGGTATCCGGTCGGAGGACTCCGCGCACAACCGCGCCACCGTGTCGCCGATCGCCGGATTGGAGAACCGTTCGATCAGCGTGCGCTGGTACGCGTCGAGGTCGACGCCCGGCACCGGAAGCAGGGTGGGCGTCGCCTCGATGTCCATGTACCGCAACAGGAATCGCTGGAACGCCGGATCCTGCGCCGCGTCGTGCACCAGCCGATATCCGCTGAGGTAGCCGAAATACGCCAGCGCCTGGTGACTCGCGTTGAGCAGGCGCAGCTTCATCAACTCGTACGGCGCGACATCATCGACCAGCTGGACGCCGACCGAGCCGTAGTCCGGTCGCCCGAGGGTGAACGAATCCTCCAGCACCCACTGGGTGAACGGCTCCGTCACCACCGGCCAGCGATCCGCCACGCCGTACCGGCGCGCCACTTCCGCCGCGGCCTCGGGTGGCGTGACCGGCGTGATCCGGTCCACCATCGAATTCGGGAAATGCACCTCCCGTGCCACCCACTCGCCGAGTTCGGGGTCGCGTAACCGGGCGAACGCGCTGAACGCCGCCCGTGCGACGTGCCCGTTGCCCTCGATGTTGTCGCACGACATCACCGTGAACGGCGCGATACCGTGCGCCCTGCGCCGCGCCAGGCCCTCGACGATCAGTCCGAAGATGGTGGCGGGCAACGCGTTCGGCGCGAGATCGGCCCGGATGTCCGCGGCGTCGGCGTCGAACTCGCCGGTGGTCGCGGAGAAGTGGTACCCGCCCTCGGTGACGGTGAGCGAGACGATCCGGGTGTCCGGGTCGGCGAGTTTGGCCAGCACCGCCTCGGGATCGTCCGGGGCATAGAGATATTCGACGATCGAGCCGATCACCCGGGTGGTCCAGCCGCCGTCCGGCGCCAGCACCGACAGCGTGTACAGCCCGTCCTGCGCCGCCAGCGCGTCCCGCATCCGGCGATCGGCGGGCAGCACGCCCACCCCGCAGATGCCCCATTCCCGCGCGCCGCCTGCCGTCAGCAGCCGGTCGATATACATCGCCTGATGTGCGCGATGAAACCCACCGACGCCGAAATGCACTATGCCGGTGGTGATTTCCGCCCGGTCATAGGTCGGCACGGCGATCGCCGGGCCGAGGTCGCGCAGCGTCGCGGCCCGCAACGGCGTGCTTGTGTCCCAAGTCATAGCTACCCCACCACTGTTGTGTACGTCACATCTCGGATGGTACCCTCTGTGAGCAGTAGCTCACATGCTGAGCATATGTTCAGCCTCGATGAGGAGGCCGTGTGGCCACCGTCCCTTCCCGCCCGGGTACGCCCGACGACGTCCGGCTCGCGCTCCGCGCCGCGCAGCTCTATCACCTAGAAGGCGCGACTCAGGCCGAAATCGCGGCCAAACTCGGTGTTTCCCGGCCCACCGCGGGCAGGCTCATCGCCAGGGCGCGCGCACAAGGGTTGGTGCGCATCGAGATCAGCGTTCCCGACGAACTGCGCGACGCCGTGCACACCGAACTGGAGAGCGACCTCGAGCGTGCCTTCGGACTCACCGAGGTCGTCGTGCTCCGCGACGTCCCCGATGGTTCCCCCTCGGGTCTGCTGCCGCTGGCCCGCGCCGCGGTCGGCGTGCTCGCCCGCAGGCTGCAACCGCAGTCCACGCTCGGATTCACCTGGGGCCCGGAGACAATCGCCGTCGCGCACGAGCTGCGCACCAAGTCCGCGCGCTGCGCCACCGTCGTTCAGCTCGACGGATCGATGACCTCGGTCGACTATCAGACCGGCGTCGACTACACCCTCGGCCGCTGCGCCACCGTGCTCCAGGCCACCCCGGTCCGGCTGAACGCCCCGCTCTACGCCGACGCCGCGACCGTGACCGCGCTGGAACAGGATTCGTTGCTCGGTCATCCGATGGCGCTGGGCCGCAACGCCGACGTGATGATGTTCGGCGTCGGCACCGTCTCCACCGCGACCACCCTGTTCGAGGGCAGCTACCTCGACGGAGCGGTCCTCGACGAGCTGCGCGGTCTCGGCGCGGTCGGCGAGATCGGCGGCCGCTTCTTCCGCGCCGACGGTACCGACGTCCCCGGATCGCTTGCCGCACGCACGGTTTCGGTCGGCCTCGACGCCATCCGCGCCTGCCCGGCCACGCTGCTGATCGCCGGCGGCGCGGTCAAACACGAGGCGACCCTCGCGGTGCTGCGCGGCGGCCTGGCCAAGATTCTCGTCACCGACCTCGAATGCGCGCGGTGGCTGCTGGAACAGAAGGAGGGCGCGGCCGATGAGCAGGCATAGCCCATGGCGGAGAAACACACTGGCGCTGGCCGTGTCGACGGTCCTCGCGACGGCGGGCTGCGCGGGCGCGGGTTCGTTCACCTCCGGTGGCGGCGACACGGTCACCATCGCCATGGTGTCCAACTCGCAGATGCAGGACGCGATCAAGTTGTCCGGTGAGTTCGAACGCGAAAACCCCGGCACCAAGCTGAAATTCGTGTCGCTGTCGGAGAACGAGGCGCGGGCCAAGATCACCGCATCGGTCGCCACCCACGGCGGCGAGTTCGACGTGGTGATGATCAGCAACTACGAGACCCCGCAGTGGGCTGCCAACGGCTGGCTGACCGACCTGTCCGGCTACGCCCGCAGGACCCCCGGCTACGACGAGCAGGATTTCATTCCGTCGCTGCAGAAGTCGCTGTCCTATCAGGGCAACATGTACTCGGTGCCGTTCTACGGCGAGTCCTCGTTCCTGATGTACCGCAAGGATCTGTTCGAGCAGGCCGGGCTCACCATGCCCGCCGAACCGACCTGGGACCAGGTCGCCGCCGCGGCCGCCGAACTCGACGACCCGGATCACGGCCGCTCCGGCATCTGCCTGCGCGGCAAGCCCGGCTGGGGTGAGGCGCTGGCCCCGCTCAACACCGTGATCAACACCTTCGGCGGCCGTTGGTTCGACGAGAACTGGCACGCCCAGCTGAACAGCCCGGAAGTCGTTCGGGCCGTGGAGTTCTACATCGACCTGGTCCGCAAGCACGGCGAACCCGGCGCGGCGACAAGCGGTTTCGGGGAATGCGCCACGCAGCTGTCCCAGGGCAACACCGCGATGTGGTACGACGCCACCTCGGCGGTCGGCGTGCTGGAAGATCCCGCCGCGAGCAAGGTGGTCGGCAAGATCGGCTACGCGCTCGCGCCGACCCAGCAGAAGCCCAACTCCGGCTGGCTCTACACCTGGTCCCTCGGCATCCCGAAGACCAGCGACAAGCCCGACGCCGCCTGGAAATTCGTCTCCTGGATGACCAGCAAGCCGTACATCAAGATGGTCGGCGAGAAACTCGGCTGGTCCCACGTACCGCCGGGCAGTCGCCTGTCGACCTACCAGATTCCGGAGTACCGCGAGGCCGCGAAAGCGTATGGGCCGCTGACCTTGTCGGCCATGGAGGGGGTCGATCCGGAACACCCGGGCGTGCGGCCGGTGCCCTACACCGGCATCCAGTTCATCACCATCCCGGAGTTCCAGGACCTCGGCACCCGGGTGAGTCAGCAGATCAGCGCCGCGATCGCCGGCCGGATCAGCGTCCGGGCCGCGCTCGACCAGGCCCAGCAGTACGCCGAGGTGGTCGGCCGGTCGTATCGAGAGGCCCCCTAATCATGTCCGAAACAACTACCGCCCCAACGACTTCGGCTGAGAAGCCGGTGACCCCGCCGCCGCTCGTGTCCCGCCGCGACCAGATCTCCCGTGCCGAGGGCTGGCGCCGCCGCGGCCCGCTGCTGCCCGCGCTGATCTTCATGCTCGTGGTCACCCAGGTGCCGTTCGTCTTCACGCTGTACTACTCGACGCAGTCGTGGAACCTGGTGCGCCCCGGCTCCCGGCACTTCAACGGCCTGCAGAACTACGCGGATGTGTTCCGGGACAGCCAGTTCCGCGAGGTCGCGCTGAACACGGTGATCATGATCGTCGGCACCGTCATCATCTCGGTGATCCTCGGCCTGCTGCTCGCGCTCCTGCTCGACCGCGCGTTCTTCGGCCGCGGCGTGGTGCGCACCCTGCTGATCACCCCGTTCCTGGTGACGCCCGTCGCGGCCGCGCTCATTTGGAAGACCACCATGCTCGACCCGATCTTCGGCCTGGTCAACTTCGTGCTGAAGCCGTTCGGCGTCGGCCAGATCGACTGGGTGAGCAAATACCCGCTACCGGCGGTCATGGCCGACCTGGTCTGGCAGTGGACCCCGTTCATGATGCTGCTGATCCTGGCCGGGTTGCAGTCCATGCCGCGCGACATCGTCGAGGCGGCCAAGGTCGACGGCGCCAACTCCTTCGCCGTCTTCCGCGAACTCACGCTGCCGCACCTGCGCCGGTTCATCGAGCTCGGCGCGGTGCTCGGCGCCATCTACCTGGTCAACACCTTCGACGCGGTCTACATGATGACCTCCGGCGGACCCGGCATCGCCAGCTCCAACCTGCCCTTCTACATCTATCAGCGCGCGTTCCTCGGCTTCGACATCGGCCAGGCCGCCGCGATGGGCGTCGTCACGGTCATCGCCACCACCGTGGTGGCCACCCTGGCGCTGCGCCTGCTGTTCAAGTCCTTCACCGGAAAAGAGGAAGCAGCATGACTGCGCACACCCTCGACCAGAAGTCCGCCGCCGACACCGCGAAACCCGTCGCCGGGGTGCGCAGGCGGCGCAGCAAGGCGGGCATGTTCTGGGGTGCCCTGGCCTGGGTGGTCGGCATCGGCTTCTTCTTCCCGGTGCTGTGGATGGTGCTCACCGCCTTCAAGCAGGAGGGCGACGCCTACACCGACCCGCCGAAGCTGTTCTTCACCCCGACCCTCGACCAGTTCGCCGCGGTCCTGGACAGCGGCATCGGCACCACGCTGCTCAACTCCACCTTCGCCACCGCGATGTCGACGATCCTGGTGCTCCTGCTCGGCCTGCCCGCCGCGTTCGCGCTGTCGCTGCGCCCGGTCCGCCGAACTCAGGACGCGCTGTTCTTCTTCATCGGCACCAAGATGCTGCCGGTGGTCGCGGCGATCGTCCCGCTGTACGTGATCGTCGGCGACATCGGCCTGCTCGACAACATCTGGGCGCTGGTCGTCCTCTACACCGCGATGAACCTGCCGATCGCGGTCTGGATGATGCGCTCGTTCTTCCTCGAGGTGCCCAGCGAACTGCTCGAGGCCGCCAGTATGGACGGCGCGAGCACCTGGACCGGGGTGCGCGAGGTGATCCTGCCGCTGGTCTCGCCCGGCATCGCCGCGACCGCGCTGATCTGCGTCATCTTCTCCTGGAACGAATTCTTCTTCGCGGTGAACCTGACCGCCGTGCAGGCCCAGACCATTCCGGTGTTCCTGGTCGGCTTCATCACGGGGGAGGGCCTGTACTGGGCCAGGTTGTCCGCCGCCGCGGTGCTCACCGCGCTGCCCGTTGTCCTGGCCGGTTGGATCGCGCAGAACAAGCTGGTGCGCGGTCTCTCGTTCGGCGCCATCAAGTAAGGAAAAACCATGGCCACCATTCGTTACGACTCGGCTTCCTGCGTCTACCCCGGCGCGGAAACCCTGGCGGTCGACTCGCTCGACCTGGACATCGCCGACGGCGAATTCATCGTGCTGGTCGGGCCTTCCGGCTCCGGCAAGTCCACCGCGCTGCGCATGCTGGCCGGCCTGGAGGAGATCGACGCGGGCTCGATCCGCATCGACGGCGCCGACATGGTCGGCGTCCCGTCCAAGGACCGCGACATCGCCATGGTCTTCCAGAACTACGCGCTCTATCCGAACAAGACCGTCGGCGAGAACATGGGTTTCGCGCTCAAGATGCTCAAAGTGCCGCTGGCGGAACGCAAACGCCGCGTCGCCGAGGCCGCCGAGCTGCTCGGCCTCACCCCGTACCTGGACCGCAAGCCGGCGAAACTGTCCGGCGGGCAGCGGCAGCGGGTCGCCATGGGCCGGGCGATCGTGCGCGAGCCGCGGGTGTTCTGCATGGACGAGCCGCTGAGCAACCTCGACGCCAAGCTGCGCGTGCAGACCCGCACCCAGATCGCCGCGCTGCAACGGCGGCTCGGCACCACCACCGTCTACGTCACCCACGACCAGGTCGAGGCGATGACCATGGGTGACCGGGTCGCGGTGCTGCGCGACGGCAGGTTGCAACAGTTCAGCACCCCCGCCGAGCTCTACGACCGCCCCGCCACCGCGTTCGTGGCCGGCTTCATCGGCTCACCGGCGATGAACCTGTGCACCGTGCCGCTGGTCTCCGGCGGCGTCGACATCGCCGGCACCACACTGGAATTGCCGCGCGAACGGCTGACCCGGCTGGCCGCGGCGAACCTGGCCGAGGTCACCATCGGCATCCGCCCCGAGCAGCTCGAACTGCGCAGGGACGGAACCGGTTTCGCGGTCACCGTGGAGCTGATCGAGGAGCTGGGCAGCGAATCCTATGTCTACGCTCGGCCTTCGGCGAAGGTCGCAGGCCTGGACGGCGAATCGTTCTTGTTCGTGTCCCGCTCGGCGATCCGGGCGCCGGCCAAGCTGGCCGAATCGGTCAGCTTGGCCGTGACCGACGCCGCCGCAGTGCACCTGTTCCACCCGGCAACCGGCGAACGGATCACCGAATAGGCGTGCCGATACGTGAACAATGCGTTATCACTTCGTGTGCGGACAAATGCACGGTGGGCTACTAACGTTCCCTAGCGGAGCGGCCGTATCCCCGCCGCTGTATGGACAACCCGCATCGGAGGCATGCGTGACCGTCGACTCCCCAGCGATCGCTAGAACCGCCCTGCACAACGTTCGCGTCTTCGACGGCCACGGCCTGACCGAGCCGACGACGGTGGTGATCGACGGGGCGGTGATCGGCACCGACGCCCAGGGTGCCGAGCGGGTCGACGGTCAGGGCGCGATCCTGCTACCGGGTCTCATCGACGCCCACGTTCACCTAGCCGGGCCGGAATCGCTCGACCGGCTGGCCGCGCACGGCGTGACCACCGCGCTGGACATGACCACCTTCCCGCCGGAGCGGCTCGCGGCACTGCGTAACCGGCCCGGCACCACCGATATTCGCAGCGCGGGCACGCCGATCATCGGCGCCGACGGCATGCACGCCCGTCTTCCCGGCCTGGCCGAGCACGCGGTCATCCACGGCCCCGAGCAGGCCGAGGCGATGGTCGCCGAGCGCGCCGCGGCCGGGTCGGACTACATCAAGCTCGTGCTGGAGGCGCCGGGGGAGGGCGGTCCCGACGAGGCCGCCGCCAAAGCCGTCGTGGCCGCCGCGCACGCCAAGGGCCTGCGGGTGGTCGCGCACGCGGCGTCGCTCGGCGCCTACACCCTGGCCCTGGACGTGGGCGTCGACATCGTCACGCACATCCCGTCCGACGGCCAGTTGCCCGCCGAGGACGTGCGCCGGATGCAGGCCGAAGGCCGGGTCGCCGCGCCCACGCTG
This sequence comes from Nocardia sp. NPDC056564, assembly GCF_042793755.1. Classification (NCBI taxonomy): domain Bacteria; kingdom Bacillati; phylum Actinomycetota; class Actinomycetes; order Mycobacteriales; family Nocardiaceae; genus Nocardia; species Nocardia sp. NPDC056564. The sequence continues at coordinate 642 of NZ_JBHTUR010000039.1, read as the reverse complement.
GTCATGATGCAGGGCATCGCCACGGCATTGGGCCGGCTCGGCTTCGCCGACAGCCTGGCCAGTGTGGCGGCGCTGCACGCCGCCGGCGTGCCGATTCTGGCGAGCACCGACGCCAATGCCGAGCCGGGCGTGCCGTATCAGCCGCCGCACGGCGACTCGCTGCATCGCGAACTGGAACTGCTCGTCACCGCGGGCCTGAACCCGGTGGCGGCGTTGGCCGCCGCGACCGCGCTGCCCGCCCGCCACTTCGGCCTGTCCGACCGCGGTGCCATCGCCCCCGGCCTGCGTGCCGACCTGGTCCTGATCGACGGCGACCCGCTGGCCGACATCCACGCCACCCGCGCCATCTCCCGAGTCTGGTGCGGCGGCATTCCGCACGCCTGACCGGCGCACGACAAGGCGAGCCGTCGGGGTGTCGCCCCACTGCCTGGGCGACACGTGCTCGGAGACGCACCGGTCGGCCTCCTCGGCGATCACCGCTCGGATGCGCCGCTTGCCCTCCAGGACCCGGATCACCCCGGCCGGCGGCACCTCCCGCGTCTCGAACCCGGCGAAGCGTTCCGCGACCCCGCCAACGGCGCTCATGCGCTTCCGCACGTCCTCGAGAGCGACCGAGAGGTCGCGCAGCGACCGCGACAACGC
>NZ_JBHTUR010000038.1:0-37989 GCF_042793755.1 Nocardia sp. NPDC056564 | reverse complement strand
CCCGGTTTCCGAGCCACACTAAATGCGCCCGCAGGGTGTGTTTAGTGTGGCTCGGAAACCGGGCAAGACACCACCACCAAAACCCCTGGTCGGAGGGGTAAAAAGGTATGGACTTTCGCGTTGCAATCCATTGCACACCGATCAGTCCATACTTTCGCTGCGCGTTCCGACTGCCGAACGTCACTCGATCGGAGGTAGCGCGCCAGAGATCTGCTCCATGCTGGTGATCACAACGGCTGCTCCGCTCTCGGCGAAACGTTCAGCCTTCCCGGGACGGTTGGCGAACCCAACGGCTGGCACGCTTGCCCGCGCGGAAGCCTCGATGTCAGTCACCGAGTCACCGACAAACACACACTCGTTCGGCTCACTGCCCAAGTCCTTCATCGCGACATTCAATAGGTGCGGGTTTGGTTTCAGCCATTCGACGTTGTCGCTCGTCCTCCCGTAGACGCCGGAGACGACAGCCTGAAGGTCGTGCGCCCGCAAGTACGACTCGACAGCAGTCACAGAGTTGTTGCTAACCACAACTATCCGGTATCGGCGATCTACCAGCATGTGCATCGCGTCGGCCGCGTATGGAGTGGGGCGCGCGACAGCGATTGCTTTCAGTTCCAACTCTGTGAATTTGCGTTCGATCACCTCGATAGCCGGACTTCCGCCGGCGGCTGTGAACCGCAAGATATCGAAGGGATCAGAGCTCGCCGCTACCTCGCTCGGCAGCGGCTCACAGACTGATTCAGCCAACTCCCGAGCGGCATCCTTGCTGGAAAAGCTTGAGAACACGGAACAGATCGGGCCGTCGAAGTCGAGCAAGACGTTGCGGCGGGCCACAAGTAGATCCGTTAGCGCACTCACGCCTCATAGTCCTTCGCAACCGACGTCCAGATGCTGTCGAACCACAGCTGAGACTGTTGCACGAACTGACTTGCCGTCGAGTCAGGATCCGACTCTTGGGCAAACTGAAAGAGCGTGGCGTCCTTGCCCATCAGGTCCCATACAGCCGTCGCTTCACCATCCAATTGAAGAGCATGTTCCTGCACCGGGTAGTAGCCATAGAACGCGTGGGTCTTGTTCAGGATGTACAGCTTGAACTGCGGAGTCGCCGGGTAGGTGCGGACCGCGGCGGTAGCACTCTCGACAAGCCCCAGCTCCGCCAGTTCGGTCACCGCGTCCACGATTCCGAGCGCGTGACGCTCCATGATTCGGTTCGCCCTACGGCGGAACGCAGGGCTGTCTTCCAGATTGTCGACTCGGGCGGGCAGTGACCATGGGATCGATGCATCTGGAACTAACAGACGGACCGCAATTGACTTGGGCCGCAGACGTCCGTGCCGGATCTTGTCCAACGGCTCCCCCATCGCACCATGCAGCGTCTCTCCGGAGAAGCCTGCAAAGTCAACCGTCACTGTCGATTCTCCGAAGGCGCGCTCGATATGGGGGCGCAGGCCGACCGGGCGCTCCGTACGTTCGCGCACGTAGACTCCGCTTCCCTTCCGGGAAACCACCAAGCCCTCGTCGCGCAGCACTCGGATTGCTTGTTGCACCGTCATCCGCGCGACTCCGTAGCGTTCTGCAAGTTGCGGTCCAGACGGCAGCTGCTCCCCTGGGCCAAGTTTCCTGGTGAGGATTGCCGCGCGCAGAGCATTCGCAACTTGCTGATAGGGCGGTCGAGGGTCATCGGGATCAAGTTCGTCCATGCGCCCGAGAATACCGCCGCGAGTTCAATCAACCTAGGCAGCCTAGCCAGAACCCTTGCGCGGGTTAGTGCGAGTTCGATACGATAAAGTTGGCTAGGCAAGCTAGCAAGCTTGTCAAGCTCCTGGCTAGACAAGAAAGGCTTCCTCGCATCTGTGACCGATGCGAGGAAGCCACACCAAAGCGGTTCCCGCCGCTTCAGCAGATTTCCTCACTTCAGGATTGGAGTCCTCGAAGCATGTCCAGTGTAGAACGCCCCGTCTTCCGCGTCGCTCGTGTCCAGCTCTACCCCGGCGAGATCCTTGATCGGCGCCTGCCAGCGAAGCGCCAGCCCCCGAACGCGCGCGCCGACCAGGCGCACACTGTTGCGGCCGGCGCGGCCGAGCGAGTAACGAAACTCTGGGAGAGCTGGGGGTTGGGTCCGACCCCCACCGATGAAGAACTCGATCGTGCCGCGACGGACCACGCACGGACGTCGGACCTGGAGTATTTCGTCAAGGACGAAAGGTACTGGGTTACAGACGGTTTCGACACCAGCGAAGCGGGCAGTAGCGAAGTCTCGTGGATCCAGGACGAAGGCCAGATTCAGCCCGACGGCCGGATCCGGTTCCCGTATCAGGACCGTGCCGAAGGCTGGGAGATGGACCGGTGAGCGCCCCGACACGTGGCGCGGACACTGCCCTGAAAGCGCTTCTCCAGCAACGGAAATTGAACGACTACAAGACATTCCGCCAAGAGTACGACCGCGTCGCGCGGCAGATCGACCGCAACGTGTCCGGGCACATGCCATCGATCGCGACGTTTCAGCAGTGGAAAGCTGGTGGCACTCATACGCCGCGCAGCGAGTTCCGCCGCCAGGTCCTGGAAACCATGTTCCCCGGCCAGACCATCGAGGAGCTCTTCGCCCCCGCGCAGCCGCGACCCGACATCCCCGGATCACCGCCGCGGCTGACCCCCCAGCAGCAGCTCGGCGCGCGACTGAAAAGTGTCCGGGTCGACGGGCGAGTCAGCCGCGAAGCGTTGGCGCGAGAGTGCCTGATCGATCCCTCCTACATCCGTCACGCAGAGTCCGGGCGAGCGATCCCCCGACGCCAGTTCTGGGCTGAAGCCGATATAGCCCTGGGTGCCGAAGGCCAACTCATCGAGGCTTACGACCAGTTCGCCCTCCAACGGGAAGCACCTCGCCCGACCGTGCAGGTACTCGTCCACCGCGACCCTGCCACCAGACCCGGCCCGCCGTCGGCGCCGAAACGACCAGCCTTGGTTTCCGCCTCGTCAGCCCGGCCCGGAATCGGCCGCGACATGGCATGGGAGATGGACCGATGAGCCGGGCGGGACGTCGGCAGGCATCGCCGAACGATCGTTTACGGCGGGCGGTGTTCGACGCACGGCTGACCCCGCAGCAGTTGGCCCGCACAGTAGAGGTCGATCCGAAAACCGTTGAGCGGTGGATCACTCAAGGCCGGATCCCCTACCCCGTGCATCAATTCGCCGTCGCTGTCGCGGTCGGCGTTCCCGAAAAGGAGCTGTGGCCTGATCCGTTCCAGCCGCGTATCGAGCTGCTGGCGCAGGAAGGTCCGCAGCGTGAACACTCCGGCAAACCGGCGCCGAACAGCGCGGCGGTGACTCGGGCCGACAGCGCGGCGGTGCACACCAACGAGCGATTCCGGGAGTTGATGAGCTGGGTCGATGTCAGGTCTCCGCTTCATGAACGAGAGATGCACCCGAGCCGAGACCCGTTGCCGGAGCGCTACTCCCGCACGCAGGGCGTGCAGCGAACAGCATGGGAGATGGACCGATGAACAGCACGGAGGCGCAGGTTAAACGGCTTGTCGTGGCGCAGGCACGGGCCGCGACCGGGTTGGGTCCGAAGGCATTCGCGGATCGGCTCAACACACTTGTCGGCCCGCTCAGGGTGCCGATCCGGCCGGCCGCGATTGGAGTGTGGGAAACCGACATCACTCCACCGGATGCTGTCGTCGGGGCCGCCGCCGCGATCTGGCCCGGCTCGGGTGAGGTGTGGCTTCCCGCCGACACGACCGATCAACAGCATGTGATCGACCTCGACGCACCGGGTCCGGAGCAGGGTTGGGAGCGTGACTGGTGAGCCGACCATGGACTGACCGCGACGACGCGGTCATGCGTTTCCTGTGTGAGCAGTGGTGCGCCGACCTCGAAGCGGTCCGTTTGCTGTGCGGTGTCGGGCAGCGGCGTGCATATCGGTTGATCGAGACCTGGCGTGATGAGTTCAAAGTCGTTTACAGCGAACCGATTCGGCCGCACTCGCGGTCGGGTCCCGCGCTGTCGGTGGTGTGGCCGCGTCCCAAGATCGTTGAACACTACCTCGGATGGAAGCCGTCGCAGGCGTGGGCACCCTCGCGCAACAGTGTCGCGCACAAGGTGCAGGTGTCGCGTGCACGTGCCGCGCTGTGCGGACTGGAGCCGGGACTGTGGGTGCCCGAACGGCAGCTCTACCGTGACGCGGCCCTGGCTGTCGCGTCGCGGTGGGCTCGCCCTGGCGGGTTGGCTTCCCGGATGGGTGGATTCGATTTCGACCGCCAACGCGGGCACGTCTTCGACGGCCGTTACCGCGACAGCCGCGACGGCTGGCTGTCGGTCGAAGTCGAACTCACGGTGAAGTGGCCGACAGGCACGCGACTGGCCGCAACAGTGCGCGACACCTACCAAGCACTACCCAACGGCAACGGCCTGCTCTACCTCTACGGCGATGAACAAGTAGGCAATGCACTGAACCGCATAATCGTTCGTCTCATCGCTGCCGGTCATCTACCCAAGCAGCCGAAGATCCGGCTCCGGTCACTTCATCAGGTGATCGCGACTCGCACCCTCGAACTCCCACCCGTTGAGGAGGCAGCGTCATGACCGCAACACCTCCCGTCGCGCAACGAGGCAAGGACGCGACAGCGACACGGCATTGCACTCGGTGCCGCAACACCCGCGACACCACACGCGACGGACGCGACACCGACGGCAATCCGCGCGACACCGCGAGCCAGCACGCAACACCGGGTGCGACACCCGGCGCGACACCAGGCACAGAGCAGGCAACAACCCCGATCACGAAGGAGACGAATCCGATGGCCGCAGAGCGGTATTTGCAGGCGAAGGACTGCGAGGAACTGACCGGAATCCCGGCCGCGACATGGCGCTACTGGGCGCACGTCGGGTCGGGGCCGGCCAGCTTCAAACTCGGGCGTCGGCGCGTGTGGCGCCACAGCGTCATCACGGCATGGATCGAGCAGCAGGAATTGCTGACCGGTCGCGACGGAGTCGCATAACCATGACAGCACGACGGAACCGCCGGGCCGGAGTCGAAGACCTCTGGACCAAGGAAGAACGCGACCAGGACGGCACCGTCCGGCGCGTTCCGTCCAAGCTGCACGGCAAAGGCAAACGCTGGCGCGCCCGCTACGTTGACGACGCGGGTGGCGAGCACTCCAAGCGGTTCACGCGGAAAACGGACGCGAAAGACTGGCTCGACAAGCAACTCGCCGCGCTGGTCCACGGTATCCACGTAGCCCCCCGTGACATGAAGAGCACGGTCGGGCAGTGGTGTGACGAGTGGATCAAGGGCTACGCGGTACACCGCGACGGCACCGTCCGGCAGGCCCGGGTACACATCGCCCAGATCAAGGCCGAGTTCGGCGACATCCAGTTATCAGCGGTCCGGCCCTCGATGGTGAAGGCGTGGGTGGCCAAGCTCAAGGAACGCGGCCACGAAGCCAGCTACGTCTATGCGCTGCATTCCCGGCTCTCGCAGATCCTCGGGGACGCGGTCCTGGACAACATCCTCGTTCGTAACCCGTGCTCGCGGCGCACGTCCCCGCCGGCGGGCAAGCAGAAGGTCTATTGCGCCACCACAGACCAGGTTTGGGCAATCTACGACGCGATGCCTGCACACATGCGCTCCGCGGTTCTCCTCGGTGCATTCGCTGGCCTGCGCGTCGCCGAAGTCTCCGGCCTGCGCCCCGGCGACATCGACTTCATGCGCGGCATCGTCCACCCACACCAGCAGTGGCCCGCAAAATCATTGAAGACGGAAGGCTCGGAGGCTCCGATTCCGGTGCCGAATGAGCTGGCGTTGATGTTGTCCGCTGCAGTGAAGGAATGGCCTGGCGAACGGGTCGTGTGTGACGAGTTCGGCAAGCCGGTTCCGCCGTGGCAGATCGAGCGCGCGCTTCGGACTGCTCGCGTCGGAATTCCCGGTCTGCCTGAGGAATTCAGCTTTCAGGACTTGCGTCACTACCTCGCGTCGCTGCTCATCGCGGGCGGCGCGAATATCAAGGTCGTTCAGGCTCGGATGCGGCACGCGAAAGCGAAGACGACGCTCGATACCTACGGCCACCTTTGGCCGGATACGGACGAGTCCACCCGCCTGGTGATCGCTGCCGTGATCGCCGAACGGATGGACTCGTCTCCTGCTACTGCGTACCCACTGCGTACCGAACGCCCGAATCAGGCGTAAAGACGCAGGTCAGGCTTACACGTCGTAGTACAGCTCGAACTCGTAGGGGTGCGGGCGGAGGTTGACCGGGGCGATCTCCTGCTCGCGCTTGATGCTGATCCAGGTCTCGATCAGGTCGTCGGTGAAGACGTTGCCTTCGGTCAGGTAGTCGTGATCCTGCTCGAGGCGGTCGATGACCGTGGCCAGGCTGGTGGGGGCCTGCGGGATGTTCTTGGCCTCCTCCGGCGGGAGCTCGTAGAGGTCCTTGTCGACCGGGGCCAGCGGCTCGATCTTGTTCTTGATGCCGTCCAGGCCGGCCATCATCATGGCGGCGAAGGCCAGGTACGGGTTGCCCGAGGAGTCCGGCGCGCGGAACTCGATGCGCTTGGCCTTCGGGTTGTTGCCGGTGACCGGGATACGCACGGCCGCAGACCGGTTGCGCTGCGAGTACACCAGGTTGATCGGCGCCTCGTAGCCCGGAACCAGGCGGTGGTAGGAGTTCACCGTCGGGTTGGTGAAGGCGAGCAGCGACGGCGCGTGGTGCAGGATGCCGCCGATGTAGTGCCGCGCCAGATCCGACAGGCCGCCGTAGCCGGCCTCGTCGTGGAACAGCGGCTTGCCGTCCTTCCACAGCGACTGGTGCACGTGCATGCCCGAGCCGTTGTCACCGAAGAGCGGCTTCGGCATGAACGTGACGGACTTGCCCTCCTGCCACGCGGTGTTCTTCACGATGTACTTGAACAGCTGCAGGTCGTCGGCCGCGCCGAGCAGCGTGCCGAACTTGTAGTTGATCTCGGCCTGACCGGCGGTGCCGACCTCGTGGTGGCCGCGCTCGAGCTCGAAGCCCGCGTTCTGCAGGTTGGTCGAGATCTTGTCGCGCAGGTCGACGTAGTGGTCGTACGGGGCGACCGGGAAGTAACCACCCTTGTTGCGAACCTTGTAGCCGAGGTTCGGGGTGCCGTCCGGGTTCGTCCGCGAGCCGGTGTTCCAGGAGCCCGAGACCGAATCGATCTCGTAGAAGGCGCCGTTCATCTTCGACTGGTAGCTGATCGAGTCGAAGATGTAGAACTCCGCCTCGGCGCCGAAGTACGCGGTGTCGGCGATGCCGGTCGAGCGCAGGTACTCCTCGGCCTTACGCGCGATGTTGCGCGGGTCGCGGCTGTAGGCCTCGCGGGTGAACGGGTCGTGCACGAAGAAGTTCAGGTTCAGCGTCTTGGCGGCGCGGAACGGATCCAGGCGCGCGGTGCTGAAGTCGGGCAGCAGGAGCATGTCCGACTCGTCGATCGACTGGAAGCCACGGACGGAGGAGCCGTCGAACGCTAGCCCTTCCTCTGCGAGGTCGGTCGTGAAGGCCTTCGCCGGGATCGAGAAGTGCTGCTGAACGCCGGGAAGGTCGCTGAAGCGGATGTCGACATATTCGACCTCTTCGTCAGCGAGGAATTTGATGACCTCGTCGGCCGTGCTGAACGTCACTTGTTCTCCTTACGGATCGGTTCCCAGCGAGTGTCGATTGCATGGGTTCGTCGCGTCCAGACGGTAAGGACGCGGTGTTTCCCGGCAGTCAAGTCTGTGTTTCGCCAGTGTTACACGTACGGCTGGCCGGGTGACTAGGCCCACCCGGGCTCGAACAGCATGCTAATCCTGCCATCCGTGCCGCTGCGCGCTGACGTGAACTCCCCTTATGCGGTGCCGGACGGCCGGTCGGCCCGGCATATTGTGGGAGGCATGGCACGCATGACGGGATCGTGGCTCTCCGGCCCTTCGGAGGGTGCAGGCGATCCGGCAACCTCCGAGTTCCCCGGCGAACAGCTGGGGCTGCCGAAGTCCGGTGCGGGATCGTTGTCCGGGATGGCCCGGCGGATCGCCGCGCTGTTCGTGGACTGGTTGATCGCGCTCGGGATCGCGGCGTTGATCATGCGCGGCGGGTCGGCGTCGAGCCTGACGTTGCTGATCTGGTTCGTGATCGGAGTGGCGGCGGTGACGTTGTTCGGGTTCACGCCCGGGCAGTACTTCCTGCGGTTGCGGACGGTTCGGATCGATGCGCCGGTGACCGTTGGTTTCGTGCGTGCGCTCGCCCGGCAGGCGTTGCTGGTGTTCGTGGTGCCCGCGTTGTTCACCGATTCCGACGGGCGTGGGATGCACGACCGGGCGACCGGGACGGCGCTCGTTCACTCGCGCTGATTCCGTCCTGGCCGGTTACGCTCCGGCGGTGTCACTCCATCCGGCCATGCTCGCGATCCGGTTTCTGCTCGAGCTTGTCGCTATCGCTTCCTTCGGTGTTTACGGCTGGCGAGCCTTCGATTCGCCTTGGAAGTTTCTGCTGGTAGTTCTGTTGCCACTAATCGCGGCGGCGGCGTGGGGCACGTTCGCGGTGCCGGGCGATCCGAGTCGCAGCGGTGCAGCGCCGGTCGCAGTGCCTGGACCGATTCGGCTACTCGTCGAACTCGCCGTCCTCGGCGGTGGCGCCGCGGCACTCTGGGCGGCAGACCTCCCCAGGTGGGCGCTCATCTCGGCCCTCATCCTGGCCAGCTACCAGGCCCTTGCCTACGACCGCGTCGTCTGGCTGGTCAAAGCATGATCATCGGGAACTGGTGCAGGCATCTGCCGAGTAGCGACCCGCACCAGTTCCCCCTGATCTTGAAGGCGGCCAGCTGCTGTCACGACCGCACGCCTAACTGCCGCACGGACACGCGTGGGTTTGTCAGAAGGCGTGCGGCTGTCCGATTCGGCGGGCCGATCGGTGACGCCGGGGGCACGACCTGCCTGGGATGAACACGCGAAAGGCCCGCGTCCCGAGGACGCGGGCCTTTCGAGGTCTATCTCAGCGCCGGCGAATGGTGCGCTGCACGCCACGCATCTTGGCGCCGGCGGGCATCGGGCCCTTGGGCAGCGCCGGGCCGGTACGCGAGCTGAGGGCGGTCAGGCGCCCTTCGATCAGGTCCATGCGCTTGGCGTCGATGTTGCGCGGCAGCTTGGTCAGGTAGCGCTGCAACTCCTTCAACGGCACCTGACCTTCGTCGTTGCCGATGACGACGTCGTAGATCGGGGTGTCGCCGATGAGCCGGGCGGTGCGCTTCTTCTCCTGCGCGAGCAGCGATTTCACCCGCTGCGGGGAGCCCTCGGCGACCAGCACCACGCCGGGCAGGCCGATCACTCGGTGCACCGCGTCGAGCTGGGTGGTCGCGGCGATGCCGTTGGACACCCGCCACTTGCCCTGCAGGTTGTCCAGCACCCACGCCGCGGCGCCGGCCTGGCCCTCGGCCTTGCCGTAAACGCTCTTCTGCACCCGGCGGCCGAAGATGATGAACGCGGCCAGCGCGCCGAGCACCACGCCGAGCGGGACGAGGAACCAGGTCAGGCCGAAGATCAGGCCGATGACCAGGAAGACGGCGGTGATGCCGAGCAAGGCGCCGATCATCAACGGCAGCAGCAGCTTGTCTTCCTTGCGCTGCATCTGGAACGCCTGCCAGAGCTGCTGCCTGCGCTCTTTCGACTGCTGCTTGCGGGCCGCTTTCGCCGCGGCCTTCGCTTCCTTGGTGGGCTTACCTGCTGCCATGTCACTCAGGATAGTGCCCATGTCGTGCGAGTTTCGCCACGCCTACCTCGGCGGCGGTTATCGCCGTCGCGCCAACGTCAATTCCAACCGCGCCTGGCCATCGATCCGAGCACGGTGAGATCCAAATCACCGGACGCCTCGGTCCAGCCCATTGCCCGCAATTCCACCGGCGTGGCGACACCGAGCGCGTCCCGGAATCCGATCGCGACCGAGCGGGCGAACTCGATCAGGCTGCGCGGGGAGATCGGCCAGAACATCGTCCGGGTCCAGTTGTCCACCTCGCGGCGCAGCATCGGCTCGTTCCAGCCGAGGTCGCGCAACTCCTGCGCGGCGGCATCGGGAATGGGCTCCGTCAGATAATGATCACCGGCCAGTTCCGCGGATAATTTGATGTCGTACTGCATGAACTGGACGTACCGATTTCCGGGCGCCGCGATGATCAACGTGGCCCGCGACGGTAACTCGGACAGACACTGCGCCAGTGCTTGAACGAACTGTTCCCAGTCCGCGGTCACCGGCTCGTTCATTCTTCCCCCGGGCGCTCGCACTGGCCCGATCATACGCCGCCCCACCTCGGACACCAGGTGAATCCTGTTGTAGGCCCGGATACTTCGCCATGTCCATAGCCAAAACGAATGGCCCGTCGTTCGCTGGGAACGCGGGCCATTCTCCGGCATTTCACACCCTCGCCGACGCCCCTGAGCTCGGCAGCTTCTCGAACTCCGGCGCCCGGCCGTAATCGCGGAACACCGGCACCGCGAGCTTGCGACCGGCCGGACGCAACGCCCACGACGCCACCACACACAACGCGAAAAACCCGGTATAGAACAGGTGACTCACCCCTGATCCGTGCGCGACATGCGAAACCAGCCCACCCGTCAGATCGAAAAACGCCCCCGCATAAGCCCATTCCTTCACCAGCGGAAAACGCGGAACGGCAATCGCCATGGCGCCCAGCACCTTCCAGAACCCGAGAATCCCCATCACATACGTCGGATACCCCAACTCCACCATGCCGTCCGCGGTTCCCCCGCGCTGGATCAAATCAGCGACGCCCCCGGTCGCCAACACGAAAACCACGGCCCCGGTTGTCGCCCAAAACCCGATCGATCGTGCGTTGCCCATCGTCCTGCTCCTTGCTGATCCCGAGGCGCGATCCCTGCTGCGCCGTCACCTCCCTTGACCGGCGGGATGGCAGAAATGTGACGAAGTGTTTGCCGATATTCCTCTGCTATGCACGGCCCGAGACGCTGAACGCACTCGGACCCGCCCAGGTAGCCGCTCGTTGACGAGTGACTCAGCGCGGCAACCACATCGGGTGCCAGGGGTCACCGAAGGCCGTCGCCGGCAGCGCGTCGGCGGTCGCGCGTCGGCGGTCGCGCGTCGGCGGTCGCGTGTCAGCGGTCGCGTGTCAGCGGTCGCGCGTCAGCGGTCGCGCGTCAGCGGCAGCGCGTCAGCGGCAGCGCGTCAGCGGCAGCGCGTCGGCAGTCGCGCGTCAGCGGCAGCGCGTCGGCAGTCGCGCGTCAGCGGCAGCGCGTCAGCGGCAGCGCGTCAGCGGCAGCGCGTCAGCGGCAGCGCGTCAGCGGCAGCGCGTCAGCGGCAGCGCGTCGGCAGTCGCGCGTCGGCAGTCGCGAGTGTGTAGGTCTCTTTGGGCAGGGGGCTGGTACTCAGCGTGCCGAAGGGGAACGGGCTTGGATCTCCAGTTCCAGCCGATCGAGGGTGTCGGTGTCGGCGAGGAGATCGATGGCGACGATCCGGCCGTGGGAGACGGTGAATTCGAAGACCACCCGCGGTGTGCCACGCACCGACCAGACCGCGCCCGCGCGACCGTCGACGAGCGCGAGGCGCGCGGCCTGCGCGCGCCCGGAGAAGGTCTGGGCGACCGCGTCCGCGCCGAGGGCACCGATCGCGCCGGTAGCCATGGCGGCGGCGTCCACGCGCAGTACGACGTCCGGATCGAGCAGGGTCAGCAGTGCGCCGAAGTCGCCGCCGCGGGAGGCGGCGAGGAACGCCTCGACGACTTCGCGCTGCCGGTCCCGGTCGACGCCGGCCCGCGCGCCCTGCACCCGCCTGCGCGCCCGGCTCGCCAATTGCCGTGCGGCGGCCGAGGTTTTGCCGACGATCGGGGCGATCTCGTCGAACGGCACCGCGAACATGTCGTGCAGCACGAACGCGAGCCGCTCGGCCGGGGTGAGCGTGTCGAGCACCACCAGCAGCGCCAGGCCGATCGAATCTCCCAGCACCGCTTCGTGTTCCGGGCCGGTGACGAGTTCGGCCGGTTCGTGGTCGTCCAGCGGCTCCTCGCGGCGGGTCTTGCGCGATTGCAGCATGTTCAGGCACACCCGCGCCACCACCGTGGTGAGCCAGCCGCCGAGATTATCGATCTCGGCGGCATCCGAACGACTCAGCCGCAGCCACGCCTCCTGTACCGCGTCGTCGGCTTCGACGCCGGTGCCGAGGATCCGATACGCCACCCCGTGCAGGTGCGCCCGCTGCTCCTCGAACCGCGCGGCCAAAAAATTCGCGTCCATCTGTCACATTCCTTCGCTGGCTCCGGTCAAGCAAACGAACCGGGCCACACCGGATCGAGCCGACCAGGAGCACACCATGACCGCTGGACCGCACACCATCGTCTACCCCGTCACCGACCTGGTCAAGGCGAAATCCCTGCTCAATGCCCGCGCCCACGCCGAACCCACCACCCCGCACCACATCGGCTACCGATCCGCCGCCTGAGCGGGCGAGCATCTACGTCGGCGATCATGTCGGTGCCGTTGGTGGCCACCGTCCGCACGGTGAGATCGGGCAGTTCGTGACATCGCCCACGCCCCACGGCCGCAGCAATCTCCCCCACGACGCACAGCTGCGCACCGAACGAGACATGACAGCGGCAAATCGCGGCTAAGCGCACAGCCAAGTCCCACACGACGAACAGACGCCCACCGAACGAGACGTGGGCGTGGGGAATCGCGAGTGGGGGTGGCGTGAGGTCCCGTTCGACGGATGGTCGGTCTGGTGCTGGGGGCGGACGGTTAGGGAGGGATGGACCGTTCGGATGCGCGGGGCTGCCGCGTCGGCGGAGAGGGGCCGGGGATGTTCCGGGGGGGTGGGCACTGGTGCTGATCTGTTGGGTGGTGGCATCGTGCTGTTCAGCTGGTGGTCATGGGGCGGTGTTAGTTTGCGGTGCGTGTGTGCGCGGTTGGTGGTGAGCGTCCATGACGTCGCACCGGCGAGTGCGGCCGAGACGGCGCGGTGGTGTGCTGATGCCGACGGGTTCGGGATTCCGGTGTCGCTGCTGGTGATTCCCGGGCCGTGGCGGGGCGCGTCGCTGGCCGGAGAGCCGGAGTATGCGAGTTTCCTGCGGGAACGCCGTGCCGGTGGAGACGAGATCATGGTGCACGGGTGGTCGCATCGGGCTGGGCCCGAGGGTGGGTGGCCGCGGCGTGCGCTCGGCCGGGCGGTGGCGCGCGGTGCCGCGGAATTCGCGGCGCTCGACGTCGGCGAGGCGACCGCCAAGTTACGTGCCGCCAAGCAGGTGATGGCCGAATCCGGGCTTTCCACAACAGGTTTCACCCCGCCGGGCTGGCTGACCTCGCCCGCCGCGGAACGCGCGCTGCGCGCGGCGGGCTTCTCCCACACCACCGACCATTTCGGCGCAAAAGACCTGCGCACCGGCCGCCGCCAGCGCGGCTTCGCCCTCTCCCACCGCCCCGGCGGCGGCTGGTCCGAACGCTTCGGCGCCGCCTTGCTGGAAAACCTGGCCCGCCGCAACGCAGCCCGCGGCGGCCTCGTCCGCCTCGCCCTGCACCCCGACGACCTCCACCACCCCGGCCTGCGCGAGGCCACCCTCCGCGCCATCGACACGGCCCTGAAATCCGGCGCCCACGCCACCACCTATGCCGACCTCATCGCCTCGGCGGTGCAGTAATGCGAACAATTACCTGTCCCTACTCGGCTGGATCGGTGGTCCGCTAATGCGCATTGTGCAGATCGCGAACTTCTACACACCGGCGTCCGGAGGGCTGCGGACCTGTCTGGATGAGATCGGGCGGGGGTATCTGGCGGCCGGGCACAGTCGGGTGCTGGTGGTTCCCGGGCCTGCGGATGGGGATGAGCTGACCGGGTCCGGGCGGCGAATTACGGTGCATAGTCCCAAGTTCGGGGCGGGTGGGTATCACGTCCTGACCGCGCGGCGGACGCGGACGGTGCTCGATCGGCTGCGGCCGGATGTACTGGAGTGCAGCGACAAGTTGAGTGTGCGGTGGTTGGCACCGTGGGCCAGAGGGGCGGGGGTGCCGCTCGTGTTGTTCTCGCACGAACGCATCGACGCGATCCTGCGCACTCGCGTTCCACCGGGCTTTCCCCTGACGACGGCCGCCGACCTGGCCAACCGCCGCCTCTGCGTGCGGGCCGAAAAGGTCGTGGTGACTTCGAGTTTCGCGACGGCGGAGTTCGCCCGCATCGGCGCGACCAACGTGCGTCGCGTTCCGCTCGGCGTCGACCTGGCGACCTTCCGCCCGGTCGACCTCGCAGACGAAACACCTTGTTCCGCAGCTGAACCCGTTCGACTGGTACTGGTGAGCAGACTGTCCAAGGAGAAGCGCGCCGAACTCGCCATCGAGGCGGTGCGGGTCCTGGTCGAGTCCGGTCTCCGGTGCGAACTGTCCGTCATCGGCGACGGCCCGCTGCGCCCCCGCCTCGAACGCCTCGCCACCGGCCTCCCGGTCACCTTCCACGGCCACCTCACCGACCGCCGCACGATGGCCGCCCGCATAGCGGAGGCCGACATCGCGGTATTCCCTTCCCCCGCAGAAACTTTCGGCCTGGCCGTGCTCGAATCCCTCGCCTGCGGCACCCCCGTGGTGGTCCCCGCCGCCGGTGCCGCCGGCGAACTGGTCGACGCCCCGGGCTCCGGCATCGTCTCCGACGGCTCCCCGCACGGCCTCGCCGCCGGCGTCCGCGCACTCCTCACCGTCCCCGCTCCCCACCGCCGCCGCGCCGCCCGCTCGGCCGCCGAACGTTTCCCCTGGTCGGCCACAGTCTCCGGCATGCTCGCCCTCTACGCCGACTACGACACCCCCGCCCGCACCGCCTGACCCATAAGCCCAAAGAAGCGGCACCGAAACCCGCCCGCCCTGCCCCGTTGACCACAAACCGGCAGCTACCCACAACAGCCGCACTTCTCTCGGAAAACGCACCTACTACCAGCCCCTATTGCAGGTGCAGATCCCAAGTGCAAGTGCGGATTCCGCCTTGCGCGCGAAAAGCAGGCCAGTTTGGTGGACGGGCTGTGTGCGGGACTGCTGACGCCCCTCGCCGACTATGGAGCCGACCGATGGCAGTTCAACCCTTCATCGGCCGCGCACCCACCACTGCCTGAGCACGACGCCCCACGCGCCATCCAGGCACAGTCGGCACCCCCCAGGCATCACGTGGACGGCACATGTCTCGAGACAGGCCGAAGAGGTGCGCGGATGCCAGTTGACATGGACTACGGAACAGCCTCGGGCACAGGCTGGTTCGGCGGCGGCACCGGGGACCGGTCCAGTTCGTCGTGCAGGGTGGGGGAATTCGCGAGCAGGGCGATTCCGGTGATCACCAGGGCGGCGGCCAGGGTCAAGAGGGTGGGGCGGGGGTGGATGGTTACCGCGAAGAGGGTGAGACCGGCGGTGTAGCTGAGGACCGGGTCGGTGATGGTCATGGCGGTGAGTGCGGTGGGCAGGGATCCGCGGGCGTAGGCCTCCTGGGTGAGCAGGCCGCCGAGGACGGTGGAGACGGGGATACCGAGCAGGGCCCAGCTGAGGTGGGGCAGGGCCGACGTGGCGATCACCACCAGCACCGCGGTGGTGGAGAAGCAGCATCCGGCCGCGACCGCGATCAGGGCCGAGCGCAGTTGCGGCGAGTGGGTCAGCCGGGAGACCGCGATCAACGCGACGATCGCGAGGAACACACCCGCGCCGACACCGGGCAACATCTGCGGTCGCACCTCCGCATGCCCGGGCGCGCTCTGCCCGACGAGCAGGATCAGCCCCCCGCACACGAAAACCGTCCCCGCCCAATCCCGTCCGAGCAGCGCCCGTTTCCGCCGCGCCGCCGCGAACGGCAACGCGAACAGCAACTGCACCACCAGCAGCGCCTGCACCACCGCGATGGCCCCGAGCCGCAGCGCGACCGCGTGCACCACGAACCCGGCCACATTCGCGCCCTGCCCGGCCAGCCAGCGCCGATCGGTGATCAGCCGGCGCGCGATCCCGACGATGACCAGGAACCGCCCCTGCCCCGCTTCCGTCGCGGCCTGCCGCGCCGCCCCCTGCTGCAACGCCGCCGAGACGGCGAACAAGAGCGCGGCGAACAGCGCGAGGGAGATCGTCCCCAGCGCGAGCACGTCCACGGACGCGGTGCCAAGCGGGTCGGCGGCATCCGGCATACCGCCCATGCTGGCGGTCGGGGGTGAACACCGGATGGCATCCGCCCGGCGGCTCGGCAACAGGTCGGACCGACCACCTACCCCGGTTCCATGGGCTGGACGGTCGTCCGGGCACACTCGATAGTCCTATGGTGAGCGAACGAACCGTCGTGCTGCGGGCCCTGTGCGGGCTGCTGCTGTTGCTGGCTGTGGTTACTCCGGTGAGCGCGGCGGCGGAGCCGCTCGGGGTGCCGTTTCAGTGGCGGCAGGCGTTCATCGATGCCCCGGACGGCACGCGGCTGCACGCGGACATCCTGCGGCCGGCGGGCCTGGCCGACGACGTGCGCACCCCGGTGATCCTCACCGTCAGCCCGTACCGCGCGCACCTCGCGTATCTCAGCGAACCACGGTTGAACGGCGGCCCGTCCACCGACAACCTGCAGGCGGACATGTTCCTGCGGGCGGGCTACACCTACGTCATCGTCGACCTGCGCGGCTTCGGCGGCTCGTCCGGCTGCCCGGATTTCGGCGGGCCCGGCGAACGATCGGATGTCGCGACCGCGGTCGAATGGTCCGCGAACCAGCCGTGGTCCACGGGCAAGGTCGGCATGTTCGGCGTCTCCTACGAGGCCTGGACCGGCCTGATGGGGCTGGCGACCAAGCCGAAGGGCCTGGCGGCGGTCGCGTCGTTCGAGCCGGTGGTCGACCCGTACTCCTACCTGTACATGCAGGGCGTCTCGTGGAAGTTCTCCGGCAAGCCGATCACCGAGAGCGGCGTGCGCCCCGCCGATTTCGCGGGACTGGAGCACCTGCTGATCGCGTCGACGCCGGCCCGCCCGGACGATTCGCCCGAATATCGAGCCGACGCGGCACAATTGCCGATCCAGTGCTACCAGCAGTACCTCGCCGACATGACCAACCATGACGGCGGCTCCCCCTTCTGGCGCGACCGCGACCTGATTCCCCGGTTGCGCGGCAACACGATTCCGCTGTTCCTCGGCCAGGGCTTCGTCGACTACAACACCCGCCCCTACCGCGTCTTCGATCTGTGGAACGGTCTCGGCCCCGGCGAGCACAAGGCGTGGTTCGGCCAGTGGGGACACCGCACCTGCCACGACAAGTGCGACACACCGCATTTCGACACCGAACTGCTCGCCTTCTTCGACCGGCACGTCGCGGGCCGCGACGTCCAGGTGCCCGGACCGCGAATCACGGTGGGCCAGTTCGACGGTCGCTGGCGCGCCGAAACCGCCTGGCCGCCCGCCGATGCCACCCGGATTCCGGTCGAGCTGCGCCCCGGCGGCTACACCGACCGTGGCCTGCTGCCCGGACCGGATCGCGAATTCTGGTCCGTCTCCGCACCTTTGACCCAGGATCAGCACCTGGCCGGTCTGCCGTCCGGGTCACTGAAGGTGACCGGCCCGGCCACCGCCACAGTCGCCGTGGAGCTCTACGACATCGCCCCCAACCAGCAGGCCACCGTCATCACCCGCGGCATCGCCCCGATCACCGGTGACACCGCCGAGATCCGCCTGCTCGCCCAGGATTGGCCGATCGCCGCCGGACACCGGATCGGCGTGCGCGTCACCGACGTCGTCGACGACGTGTGGTCGCACACCCCCGCCTTCGCCCCGGTCACCGTGACCGAGGCCCACCTCGAACTCCCGATGCTGACCGCGCCCCGCACGCCGGACCTGCCGGGCGGCGTCACCGAGGGCATCGTGAAGTGGCGGAACGAAAAGACCGTACCGGTCGCCCCCGGCGTGCTGGACAATGCAGTGGTGTCCATGAATTTGCCCGACCGCGCCGGTGACCGATGACGGAACCCGTCGACGACCGCACCGCCGAGCGACTTGCCGCGGCATTGCGCTGTGCCACGGTGTCCACCGACACCAGGGGCGAGGTCGACGATCAGGCGTTCGCGCAGCTCTCGGCACACCTCGAGCAATCCTTTCCGCGGGTGCACGCGGAGCTCGAACTGGAGCGATTCGGCTATAGCAGGCTCTACCGGTGGCAGGGCATCGAGCCGGACGGGGTCGCCGCGATCCTGCTGGCGCACCAGGACGTGGTCCCGGCCGACGACCCGCACCGCTGGACCCACCCGCCCTTCGCCGGCGTGGTCGACGACGAATTCATCTGGGGCCGTGGCGCAATCGACGACAAGAGCCGGGTGCTCGCCATCCTGGAGGCGGTCGAGGCCGCCCTCGCCGCGGGAATTCGCCCGCGCCGCACCGTCTTCCTCGCCTTCGGGCACGACGAGGAGGTGTTCGGCGACACCGGCGCGCTGCGGATGGCCGACCGGCTCCGCCGCCTCGGCGTGCACGCCGACCTGCTGCTCGACGAGGGCGGCATGATCACCGAGGGCGTCGCCGACGGCATCGACCAGCCGGTCGCCAACGTCATGCTCGGCGAAAAGGGTTATGCGACAGTGCAACTGTCGGTCACCGCGGTGGGCGGCCATTCGTCCATGCCGGGCAAGCAGACGGCGGTCGGCCGGATCGCTCGCGCGGTGAGCCGCATCCAGGACAATCCGATGCCGTTACGGATGACCCCGATCACCGCCGACATGCTGTCCCGGCTGCGCCAGGCGATGCCCCCGTCCCGCCGCCGCCTGCTCGGTGTCGCCCGGTTCGCCGCGCCGCTGATCACCAGGGTGCTGGCGCTGCGCCCGCACACCGAGGCGCTGGTGCGCACCACCACCGCTCCCACCGTGATTCGCGGCGGGGTGAAGTCGAATGTGCTCCCCCAGCACGCCGAGGCCGCCGTCAACTTCCGCATCCTGCCCGGCGATTCGGTTCGATCCGTACTGGAGCACTGCCGGAAGGTGGTTCGGGACAATGGCGTTCGGATCGAGGCCGAAGGCATGTCCGCCGAGCCGACGGCGAACCTCACCCCCGGCCCCGCGTTCGAACTCGTCGCGGACATCGCCCGCGCCATCGTGCCCGGCATCGTCGTCACCACCGGCATCGTTCCCGGCGCCACCGACTCCAGGCACTATGACGACCTGGCCGGCACCCGCTGCAACTTCGCCCCGATCGTGCTCGGCGAACGCGATCTGGCCACGATCCACGGAACCGACGAGCGCCTCTCCCGGCTCAACTACGCTCGACTCATCGAGTTCAACCGGCGGCTGATCGCCCAGTTCGCGCAGTCGCCGGCCACCGTGCCGCAGACATCAGGAGCCGATGCATGACCGCCGAACCGGGCGACACCCCGCAGATCCGCACCGAAACCGGCCGCTTCGACGGCACCGGCAGCGGGATCGCTTGGCGCGCATGGCTTCCCGAGTCCGCGGCGCGGGCCGTCGTGGTCTTGGTGCACGGCGTCGCCGAACACTCCGGCCGCTACGGCCACGTCGGCAGGCGCCTCGCCGCCGCGGGCTTCGCCGTCTACGCCCTCGATCACCTCGGCCACGGCAAATCCGCGGGGAGCAAGGCGAATATCGGCTCGATCGACGGCGCCGCCGACAACGTGTCCGCCATGCTCGACATCGCGACCCGCGAGCACCCCGGCATCCCCCGCTTCCTGCTCGGCCACTCGATGGGCAGCCTCATCGTGCTGCACCTGGCCACCCGCGCCCCGATCGACGTCACCGGCATCGTGCTCTCCGCCCCGCCGCTGGACATCTCGGCGGGCAACGCGATCCAACGCGCACTCGCCCCGGTGCTGACCAGGCTCACCCCGAATCTCGGTGTGCTGCAACTGGATTCCACGCACATCAGCCGCGATCCCGAGGTCCGGCGGGCCTACGACAACGACCCGCTGGTGTACCGGGGCAAGCTCCCCGCCCGCACCGCCACCGAGATCCTCGACACCTCCGTCCTGGTCAAGGGCCGACTGGACAGGCTCACCGTCCCGGTACTGGTCCTGCACGGCACGGCCGACGCCCTCGCCGCACCGTCGAGCACCGACCTCATCGAGCAGGGCGCAGGCTCGAAGGATCTCACCGCGATCCGCTACGACGGTCTCTACCACGAGATCTTCAACGAGCCCGAGCAGGACAGGGTGCTCGGCGACGTGGTGGACTGGCTGGAAACGCACATTACCGGCAAGTAAGATCCGGGGATGGGAACCACCGGATCCGTCGCGTTCATTCGCGCCAGCTGGCACAGCTCCATCGTCGGCAAGGCCTACGAGGGCTTCACCGCCGAGTATGCCGATCTCGGGTACGACCCGGCGACCGTCGAGGTCTTCGACGTGCCGGGCGCGTTCGAGATCCCGCTGCACGCGCAGCGCCTCGCCCGCTCGGGCAAGTACGCGGCGGTCGTCGCGGCCGCGCTGGTCGTGGACGGCGGCATCTACCGGCACGATTTCGTCGCGTCCGCGGTGATCGACGGGCTGATGCGGGTGCAGTTGGACACCGACGTTCCGGTGTTCTCGGTCGTGCTCACCCCGCACCACTTCCACGAGCACAGCGAGCACGTCACGTACTTCACCGAGCACTTCGTGACTAAGGGAGCCGAGGCCGCCCGCGCGCTCGCGACCACGCTCACCTCCCTGCGGTCGCTGCCGGTGTAGCGACTACTCGTAGCGGGACAGGCAGGCCTGCTCGCCCTCGAGCACGCCGGTGCGGAACGCCTCGACGCGCTGATACCCGCTCGGCACCACCTTGCCGTTCACGTCGCCGGCGGCCAGGCCGTCGGAGAGCAGTTCGGAGACGGCCTCGTCCAGGTCGCCGGCGGACAGCCGCGGGTCGCTGCCCGGCTCGCTCAGCTTGGTCGTCACCACGCCGGACAGGCACGCGGTGCGCAGGCCCGCGGTCTCGGCGCCGGTCAAGCCGAGCTTGCGATCGTTCTGCACCGCGAGGACGTACCGCGACACGAAGATGACGAAGGCGTTGTAGTCGCCGTTCACCGCCGCCGAGAGCGGGTCCTCGTGACCCTGCGCCGGGGCGCCGCGTTTGGCCAGCTCCGGCACATCGGTGCCGATCGTGTTCGTGCCGGGGCAATACGAAACCGGTTCGGTCGCGGTGACATTCGAGCAGTTCCGCACCACACCGGAGTAGTCGAACCTCGGCTTCCGGCCGGTCGGGAAGATCTTGGTCAGGGCCTGGCTCACGCTGTTCAGCGACTCGGTGGTCACCGGAAGCTGAGCGAATTCCTCGCCGGGTTCGAACGATATGGGCAGCGTGCCGCGGCGCTGCGCGATCTGCTGCGTGGTGATCGACTTACAGCCCTGCGCGCCGTCGGAATAGCCGATCTGCACCGCCGTCACCCGCTCGAACGCCGAGCCGTGCGCGTTGCGCGGATCGCTCGGATCCTGATCGCGAATCGCCACCGTGGCCCCGAGAACGGAGTTGAGCCCGTCGGTGGTGTTCAACGTGAAATGCGCCGAAGACCCCTCCGCCACATGACGTAAGAACACGCCGGCCAGGCAGTCGGCCTGCTGCTCGAGCACCAGCGTCGGCGTCCGCATACCCGCGAGCCTGGCCTGCCCCTGAATGGCGTGACCGTATTCGTGCGCGAGCACCATCACCACGGCCATCTCGCCGAACTTGTCCACGACCGCGGGCAACAGCACGCCGCGATCCCAGCCGATGGTGTGGTCGAGGCTGCAATAGGCGGCGTTCACGACGTGATAGGTGGACTCGCCGCAGAACTCGATCGCCTGCTGCTTGGGCGCCTTCGCGTCCCAGGACGCGAAGACGGAAACCGGCGTGAACGTGCCGGGAAAGACCTTGGGGTACGTCGCGGTCCAGTACTCCTGGAGATCGGCGATCGCGTTGAGCGCGAGCTTGTCGTACTTGCCGCCGTCCCCGTTGACCGCGGTGAGCGGGGCGTCCGGCACTCCCTTGCGTGGTCCGTTCGGCCCGTTGGCCGTCATTGATCCGGCCACTTCCCAGACGGTCTCCGTGCTCGGCGGCGTGGCATTCGGCGCAGGCTGCACGCCCTTGTCACACCCGGCCAGCACCGCGCCGAACAGGACGAGCACGGTGACCGCACCGAGCCGCAGCCGTTGTTTATTCATCATTCACGGGCCTCTCCGAGTACCGACACCCAGTGCCCTACCCGCGCGCCGAGCGTTCACACGGTAATCGCCGGGTTTCCCGCGCGCGCATCACCCTCGGCGACGAACCACGCGCAGTGACCGGTACAGACCGTGCCTGCGAGATCAATTCAACCGCACCCTGGCGATCAACGCGCGGTGATCGGAGCCGGGAACACTCAGCGTGCGCACTTCCTGGGCGGTGGCATCGGCCAGCAGGATGTGGTCGATGCCGATGATCGGACCCCAGGACCGGTCGTTCGGGAACGTCGGCAGCAGGCCCGCGCCCACCTGATCGGCGGCCGACTCGAACCGGCCGTGCAGCAGGTCGCGATACGCCGCGTGATCGCGGGTCGCGTTGAAGTCCGCGCCGACGATCGCGGGGCCTGGTTGCGCGTCGAGGATGTCGCGGATTCTGGGCATCTCCACGAGCCAGTCGGCGAAGTTGAACGGGGGTGGGATCGGATGGAAGGCGAACACCGTGATCGGCCCGCGCTCCGGGTGATCCATGATCGCGGACACCTGATTCAGCACGAAGCCGTCGTATTTCTTGGTGTCGCGCAACGGGTATCGGCTGTAGATGCCGGTGCCGCCGCCCCCGTCGGCGGTCGGCTGGAGGTAGGAGTACGGCAGTCGCTCGCCGAGTCGCGCGGCGGCCAGGCGGTCGACGGCAGAGTTGGTCAACTCGTCCACGGTGAGCACATCGATGCGGTTGTCGCGCACCGCCCGCACCACCGCGTCGACGTCCGCCTGCCCGAACAGCAGGTTGGACTGCATCACCATGACCTCGGGCCCGCTCGCCGCCCGGCTCTCCGGGACGAACGCGGGCACCAGCGTCCACAGCACCACGCCCACCAGCACTCCGGCCACGCCCGCACTGCGCCAGCCACGCGCGATCAGGAAGATCACCAACCCGGCCAACGCGCCGATCATCAGGTACGACGCCCCCGACTGCGCCAGCACCAGCGTCCGATTTTGCCAAGCGCCGAAGTGCAGCACGACGCCGGCGACCCCCGCCACCAGCGCGCACCAGCCCACCCCGAGCGCTATTCGCTCCAACCATTTCGGCATACCCCGACCCTATGCGGCGAATGTGGAGAGGTTGTGCGCCGACCGTGGAGTTCCGGAGACAACGTGAAAGGTTGGCAGTCCGCGCTGCCACAGCAGGATTGATCCGGCCGCCGCCTAAACTGGCACCGGGGCGCCGAAGGAGGGCCGAATGTACGTCGAAGAGTTCCGCGTCGCAGGCCCGCTCACCGCCGACCACGCCGAGGAACTCCTGCTGACCATGCTCGGGTACACCTCGCGAATCACGGTCAGCAGCAACGGACGCAGCGTCAACGCGCCCCTGCTGCCGACGTGCTCGGACGTGCTGCGGCTGCGCGCGGGCAGCGTGGTGACGGTGACCGTCGAGCACGGCCACCGCCCCGAGATCGATGAGGATCGTTGTGCGCTCCGCGCGTTCGTCGACCGCTTCCGGGAACTCACCGGCGGATGATCCCCTGGCGCACAGGCACATCCCTCGTCCCCGCGCCTGCCCGGGCGGGGTGCCTGTGTGCCAGGGGAAGTCAGCCCCGGTTCATCAGATCGATCAGCGCTTCGGTCTCGGTCATCAGCGAGCCGCCCGCGAATTCCAAAGTGGCGTGCGACCTTTGGGCGGCCGCCGGATGGCCCGCGCCGCACGCGTCGGTGACCGTGATCGGCAGGTAGCCGAGGTCGAGGCTGTGGCGGACCGTCGGTTCGATGCCGACCTCCATGGCGATGCCCGCGATCGCGTAGGAGTCGATTCCACAGTCGCGCAACGCGATATCCAGCGGCGTGGCCGCGAAGGCGGACATGGTGATCTTGTCGAAGACCACCTCGTCGGCGCCGGGGGTCAGCTCCGGCGTGAGCTGGTACTGCGGCGAGCCCTGCGGGAAGCTGGCGTGCAGTGCGTCCAGATCGTCCACCCGCTGCCACTGCATGGCGGTGCGCAGTTGCGCGACGCCGGACGCGGCGATCGGCAACGACACGTGCCGGGTGTAGAAGACTCGGAAGCCGTTGGCTCGTGCCGCGTCTCGCAGCTGAACACAGCGTCGCACGATTTTGTCCCCGTCGGGGATCTGGGCGACGATGCCGACCTGCATGTCATAGATCAGCAAGGCCATCCGCGCCGGATCGCAGGCGTCCGCCACGGTTTGCGGAATGCTCAGGCCGAAGGCGTGTCGCATGGGCGCGACCTCACTTGGTCCGGTCGTAGGGCTCGGCGACGTCGACCCGCGGATCCATCAGCGCCTCCAGCGGCAACGGGGCCTGCACGGGGACGTAGGTCCACTCCAGGTAGCCGGCCTTGGTGAGCGGAAAGTCGGCGACGTACTTCTGCGCCTCCTCGACGCTGTCCACCTCGAACACGATCACCACGCCCGGCTCGTCGGCGCGGGCGTAGTTCTCCCGCACGATGCCCGCCTTCCACAGCCGCCACACGTTGGCGACCTCCTCGGGCAGGTACGGATTGATGGTCTCCAAGGTCACGCCGGGCTTGAACCGGTCGAAAACGATGACCTTCATAGGGATTCGGGCTCCATGTCTGCGGTAGGGATCGGTGGTCCCGTCCATGGAATCGCGATGATTACAGTGTTACAAGAACGCACTTTTTGGTGAGTACCCGAAAGGCCAGCAATGCCGGAGAAGCGCTATCACTGCGCGGTGGAGGTGACCGTCGACCTGATCGGCGGCAAGTGGAAGCCGGTGATCCTGGCCCATCTCAAGGAAGGCGTGCGGCGCTACGGCGAGCTGCGCCGGTCGATGCCGACGACCAGCGAGAAGATGCTCGTCCAGCAGTTGCGCGAGCTGGCGGCGGACGGCCTGGTGCGCCGCACCGTCTTCGATACGGTGCCACCCCAGGTCGAATACGACCTGACCGACGAGGGCTGGACCCTCGTCCCCGCCCTCACCGCGCTCTACGAATGGGGTGAAAAGCGCGCCGAGCGAACAGGTTTACTGGTCGAGCCCGCGCCGTCGACCTAGTTCATGTGCCACGATTGACTCTCGTCGCACACCGCTGTGTGGAGGGAATGGGCCCATGGGATCTCTGCTGTCCAGGCGCGTCGTCATTACCGGAGGGGGCCAGGGTCTAGGGCTGGAGATCGCGCGCGGTTGTGTTCGCCGCGGCGCCTCGGTGATCCTGATCGATATCGATGCGGACGCACTCCGGCACGCCCGACAGGAACTGGGCGAACAGCACTGCGCGACGTTCGTCTGCGACATCGCCGATCGTGCGCAGATCGCGACCACGCTGACGGCGATCGCGGCCGGGAATTCCGGCGGCATCTCGGCTCTGGTGAACAATGCCGGAGTCTTCACCAACGACGCCATCGAGGCGGCCGACCCCGGTCGCGCGTCGCTGGCTATCGCGGTCAACGTCAACGGAACGATCAACATCACCGATGCCGTCCTGGAACAGGGCCTCCTGTGCCCGGAAACCGGCCAGATCGTCTTCATCAACTCGTCCGCCGGAGATCCGCTCCACACCGGGACGGGCGCGCGCGAAAGAGTCTATGCCGCAACCAAAGGCGCGTTGACCGGGTACTCGAAGGCGATCGAGGGCGTGGCCAAGGGCACGCCGCTGCGGGTGACCACGATCTTCCCCGGCGGCATGGACACGAATCTTTATGTGAACGCGGGCATGTCGGCCGAAGACGGGCACAACAAGCCGTGGCTCCTCCCGCCCGGCCGCGTTGCCGAAGCGGTCACCTTCGTGCTCGAACTACCGGTCGATACCACCATCAGCCGCCTGGCGATCGGCCCCAACCTCTAGGGCGCGCTACTGGCCGAACACCCGCTCCACCACGGCCTTCGCCCGCCGCGTAACCCGCATGTAGTTATCGAGGAACTCGCTGCCGTCGTCATTGGGCCACCCCGCCACCCGCGCGACCGCGGACAGCAGCAACCCGGGCCCGGGCAGCTGATCGGTCGGCTTCCCGCGAACCAGCACGAGCGCGTTGCGCGCCTTGGTCGCGGTGAGCCACGCATCCCGGAGCAGCGCGACGTCGGCCGCGTCGAGCAGCTTGGTCTCCTCGATGACGGTGAGCGACTCCAGCGTCGAGGTGTTGTGCAGCCCGGCAACATCGTGCGCGTAGCGCAACTGCATCAGCTGCACCGTCCACTCGATGTCGGCGAGGCCACCGCGCCCCAGTTTGGTGTGCGTCGCCGGGTTGGCGTTGCGCGGTAGTCGTTCCGCGTCGATGCGGGCCTTGATCCGGCGGATCTCGCGCACCGCCTCGTTCGATACGCCGCCCTCCGGATAGCGCACCTTGTCGATGACGTGCAGGAAACGCAGCCCGAGCTGCTGATCGCCCGCGACCTGGTGCGCCCGCAGCAGCGCCTGCACCTCCCACGGCTGCGCCCACTGCTGGTAGTAGGCCGCGTACGCCGCCAGCGTGCGGACCAGCGCGCCGTTACGTCCCTCGGGGCGCAACCCGGCGTCCACCAGCAGCGGCGGGTCGGTGCTCGGTGCGCCGAGCAGCTTCTGCACCCGGTCGGCGACGCTGTTGGCCCACTTCACGGCCTTGGTCTCGTCCTCGCCGGGCCGCGGATCGCAGACGAACAGGACGTCCGCGTCGGACCCGTAACCGAGCTCGTGCCCGCCGAGCCTGCCCATCCCGATCACCGCGAAGTCGGCGGGCGCGGGCGCGCCCATCTCCGCCTCGCTCGCCCGAATCACCGCCGCCAGTGACGCTTCCAGCACCGCGACCCACACCGAGGACAGCGCGCGGCAGACCTGTTTGACCTCGAGCATGCCGAGCAGATCCGCCGACGCGACCCTGGCCAGCTCGTGCCTGCGCAACGAACGTGCCGCGGCCACAGCGCGTTTCGGATCGTCATACCGCGCCGCGGCCGTCATGATGCCGCGCGCGACGTCTTCCGGCTGCGGGCTGAGCAGCAGCGGCCCGCCGGGTCCGTCGGCGTACATCCGAATGGTGTCCGGCGCGTTGATCAGCAGATCGGGCAGGTACTCCGAGGAGCCGAGCACGATCATCAGCCGCTGCGCGATCGCCCCCTCGTCGCGCAGTTCGCGCAGGAACCAGGTCTGATCGCCGAGCCCCTCCGACACCCGCCGGTAGGCGAGCAGGCCGGCGTCGGGATTCGGTGTCTCGCCGAGCCATTCGAGCAGGGTGGGCAGCAGCAGCGCCTGGATCCGGCCCTTGCGCGACACCCCGCCGGTGAGCGCCTTGAGGTGGCTGAGCGCGTGTTCGGGCGCCTGGTAACCCAGCGCGGCCAGCTGCCGGACCGCCGCCTCGGGGCTGAGCCGCAGCGCGTCCGGCTCCAGCTTGACCACCGATTCGAGCAGCGGACGGTAGAACAGCTTGGCGTGCAATCGCCGCACCCGCACGGCATTTCGGCGGATCTCGTTGGCGAGCACGCCGACCGCGTCCTGCCTGCCGTCGGGGCGGATGTGCGCGGCGCGAGCCAGCCAGCGCATGCCCTCTTCGTCGTCCGCGGCGGGCAGCGTGTGCGTGCGACGCAGCCGTTGCAGTTGCAGGCGGTGTTCGAGCAGACGCAGGAACTCGTACGACGCGGTGAGATTCGCGGCATCGTCGCGCCCGATGTAGCCGCCCGCGGCCAATGCCGTCAACGCCTCGACGGTGCCCTGCACGTGCAGCGACTCGTCCACCCGGCCGTGCACCAATTGCAGGAGCTGGACGGCGAATTCGACGTCGCGCAGGCTGCCGTGCCCGAGTTTCAGCTCCCGCTCGCGCATGTCGGCGGGGACCAGGTCCTCCACCCGGCGGCGCATGGCCTGCACGTCGGCGACGAAGTCGGGACGCTCGGAGGCGGTCCACACCATCGGCATCAGCGCGGCCTTGTACTCCTCGCCGAGCTCGAGGTCGCCGGTCATCGGCCGGTTCTTCAGCAGCGCCTGGAACTCCCAGGTCCGCGCCCAGCGCTTGTAATAGGCGACGTGCGAATCCAGCGTGCGCACCAGCGCGCCCGCCTTGCCCTCCGGCCGCAGCGCCGCGTCGACCTCGAAATAGGCCGCGCTGGCCACGCTCATCATCTCGGCCGCCAGCCGGGTCGCGGTGGCGTCGGCGGGTTCGGCGACGAACACCACGTCGACGTCGCTGACGTAGTTCAGCTCGCACGCGCCGCTCTTGCCCATGGCGATCACCGCGAGCCGCACCGGAACCGGCCCGTCCTTGCAGACCCTGGCCACCGCCACGGACAGCGCCGCGGTCAACGCGGCATCGGCCAGCGCGGTCAGATGACGGCCGACCACCTGGTACGCCAGTACCGGTTCGTTCTCGACGGTCGCCGCCAGATCGAGCGCCGCCAGCAGCATCAACTGATCGCGATACCGCTTGCGCAGCAACGCGACCACCTCCGGCCCGGACTCACCGGCCCGGAACAGGAGCGGACCCGCGTGCGGCCCCTCCTCCGGCACGGCCCGCACCGCGTCGAGCAGATCGGCGATGAGTTCCTCGCGGGTCGGCAGGTCCTTGCGGCGCAGGATCCGCCAGGCCGCCGGGTCGACCACCAGGTGATCGGCGAACGCGCTGGACGAGCCGAGCAGCGCGAACAGCCTGCCGCGCAACGACGTTTCCGCGCGGATCGCCGAATCCAGTTCGGCCCACTCGCTTTCCATCCGCTCGCGCAGCTTGACCAGCGTGTTCAGCGCCAGATCGGCGTCGGGCGCGCGGGACAGCGCCCACAGCAGGGGGATACTTTCGACGTTGTCCCAGCCCAATTCGTGCAGCGAGGCAGCGGCGGTGGGCTCGAGCAGACCGAGCCGACCGACGCCGGGGACCGCGGAGCGGGCAGTCGGTGGCCGGACCATAGGTCTCAAATTACAGGTTCGAAGCCAACGACTCGCCCCCACCTGGACATACGTTCGGTTGCAGAAATGTGCCTTGTTCTACAGACCGAGGTATTCCTTGAGCTCGTACGGCGTGACCTGGCTGCGGTAGTCCGCCCACTCCCGGCGCTTGTTGCGCAGGAAGAAGTCGAACACGTGCTCGCCCAGCGTCTCGGCGACCAGTTCGGAGCGCTCCATTGCCTGCAACGCCTCGTCCAGCGTGCCGGGCAGTTCGCGGAAGCCCATGGCGCGCCGTTCGGCGACGGTCAGCGACCACACGTCGTCCTCGGCCTCCGGCGGCAGCGTGTACCCCTTCTCGATGCCCCGCAGGCCGGCCGCGAGCAGCACGGCGAAGGTCAGGTAGGGGTTGCAGGCCGAATCTGGGCTGCGGATCTCGACGCGGCGCGAGGAGGACTTGTTCGGCGTGTACATCGGCACCCGGACCAGCGCGGACCGGTTGGACCGGCCCCAGGACGCCGCGGTCGGCGCCTCGCCGCCGTGGATGAGCCGCTTGTAGGAGTTCACCCACTGGTTGGTGATCGCGCTGATCTCCGGTGCGTGCTCCAGGATGCCCGCGATGAACGCGCGCGCGGTGCCGGACAGGTTGATCGGGTCGTCCGGATCGTGGAACGCGTTGGCCTCGCCCTCGAACAGGCTCATGTGCGTGTGCATCGCCGAGCCCGGGTACTGGGCGAACGGCTTGGGCATGAACGTCGCGCGCACGCCCTCGTCGATGCCGACTTCCTTGATCAGGTAGCGGAAGGTCATCACGTTGTCGGCCATGGACAGCGCGTCGGCGTAGCGCAGGTCGATCTCCTGCTGGCCGGGCGCGCCCTCGTGATGGCTGAACTCGACCGAGATGCCCATCGACTCCAGCGCGTCGATCGCGTGCCTGCGGAAGTTCGGCGCGGAATCGTGCACGGCCTGGTCGAAGAAGCCGCCGGAGTCGGCCGGGATCGGCTGCGAGCCGTCCACCGGGCCGTTCTCCAGCAGGAAGAACTCGATCTCCGGGTGCACGTAGCAGCTGAAGCCGACGTCGGCGGCCTTGTTCAGCTGACGACGCAGCACGTGCCGCGGGTCGGCCCAGGACGGCGAGCCGTCGGGCATGGTGATGTCGCAGAACATCCGCGCGGAGTGCTGGTGGCCCTTGCTGGTCGCCCACGGCAGCACCTGGAAGGTGGATGGATCCGGGCGGGCGACCATGTCGGCCTCCGATACCCTGGCGAAGCCCTCGATGGCCGAGCCGTCGAATCCGATGCCCTCCTCGAACGCGCCCTCTAGCTCGGCGGGAGCGATGGCAACGGACTTCAGGTAACCCAACACGTCGGTGAACCAGAGCCGCACGAAGCGGATATCCCGCTCTTCGAGCGTCCGCAGCACGAATTCCTTCTGGCGATCCATGTCCGCGAGAGTAAGCACCCGGCGTTAAATCCGTGTTACATACACGCTGAGTGTGCTGACCTTGTTGTGCGAAAAAGACATCACAGCCCGTCGGGTCAACAGGTGAGGCCCGGCTCCGGGTCGGTCAGGTCGACCAGGTAGTCGATCACCGCCTCGTCCACGCACGACGATCCGCCGGACAGCGCGATGGTGTGCCGGTTGCCCTTGTAGGTCACCAGCGACGCGCCGAGCTGGGTCGCCAGGTCCACCCCGGCCTGGTACGGGGTCGCCGGGTCCTCGGTGGTGGACACGACCACCACCTTCGGCAGCCCGGTCACCGTGATCCGATGCGGCTCACTGGTATTCGGCACCGGCCAGGCGGTGCACTGATCCAGCGGGGCCGCGCCGGTGCCGCGGCCGTCGTCGAGGAACGGGGCCGCTTTGCGGTACTCGGCGTCCTGCTTGCCGGTGATGCCGCGGTCGCTGATCCGCGGATCGTCCACGCAGCGAATGGCGTTGAACGCGTCGGTGGTGTTGCTGTAGGTGCCGTCGTCACGGCGGCCGTCGTAGAGGTCGGCCAGCTGCAGCAGGGTGTCGCCGCGGCCGTCGCGCAGTTCGGACAGGCCGAGGGTGAGTACCGGCCACAGATCGTTGGTGTAGAGGGCTTGGCGCACGCCGGTGAGCGCGTCGCCGTAGTTGAGCCCGCGCGGGTCGGTGGTCGGTACGGTCTTGTCCCACAGCGGGTTCACCAGCGCGCGGAAGCGCTGCACGGTCTGGGTCTTGTCCGTGCCGAGCGGGCAGTCCGGCTTGTTCGTGCAGTCCGCGGCGTAGGCGTCGAACACCTTCTGGAAGCCGGCCGCCTGGCGCAGTGACTCCTGCACCGGGTCCTGCGAGGAGTCGATGGCGCCGTCGAGCACGAGGGCGCGCACGTGGTCCGGGAACTTCTCGGCATACGCCGAACCGATCTTGGTGCCGTACGAATAACCGAGGTAGCTGAGTTTCGCGTCGCCGAGGGCGGCCCGCATCACGTCCATGTCCTGCACCACCTCGCGGGTGCCGACACGGGCCAGGAATTCCTTGCCGGTGCGTTCGGTGCAGCGGTCGGCGTACTGCTTGTTCTCGTTCTCCGCGGCCGCGATGCCCTCGGGCGTGTTGTCCTTCTGCGGTTCGGCGCGCTCGGCGTCCTGCTCCTGCGCGGTCTCGCACACGATGGCCGGGGTCGAGGAGCCGACGCCGCGCGGGTCGAAGCCGACCCGGTCGAAGCGCTGGGCCAGCGGGGTCTTGTTGCCGAGCGCGGACATGGTCAGGCCGGACTCGCCCGGGCCGCCGGGGTTCATCAGCAGCGAGCCGATGCGTTTGCCGGTCGCCTTGATCCGGGAGACGGCGATCTGCGCGGTCGGTCCGTCCGGGTTGGCGTAGTCCACCGGCACGGTGATCCGCGCGCACTGTGCGTTGGGCGCGAAGCGATCGTCCGGCGAACCGAACCCGGAGCACCCGCCCCACTCCACGGTCTGCGAGTAGAACTTCGTCAACTCGGCGGGTCCCGCGGGCATCGGTCCCGTCGGATGACCGTCGATCGTGCACCCCGCCGCCACCAACGCCAGCACCGCCACCATCAGCGCACCAGCGCGCCCACTCCGAACCAAAGCCATCCACTGATAGTGGCAGCTCGTCGGCTCGGCGGGCACAACGCACCGGTCAGCGGCCGTTCGGCCGCCCACGCGCGGTCGCGCGCGTGCTCGGGCGACCCGCGTCGCGCGCACCCCTTACCCGGAGTGAGCGCGGCGCGGAAATCAATGGAGACGATTGAGGTATTCGTTGCGGACGGGTTCAAGGATGGAATGAAATCGTGAATTGTTTTCCGGCGGCCATGTGTTTTGTCCTTTTGTGTGCGGCGCGCTAATCTTCCGGCGAATTCCACCCTGGCTCGCCGATCGGGAAGGTGCTTTCTTGCGCGCGTACCGGAGATCCGGACTCCTTTGTGCGGTGACGGCCGTGCTCGTGCTCGGCCTCCTGCCTGCCGCGGTGGCGACGCCCGGCGCCGAGGCGGAGCGGGTGAAGGCCGGGGAGTTCACCAAGGTGTACGACCCGACCACAAATCTGTTGGGGCAGTGGTACATCAACGACCACACCTTCGTCTTCCACAAACCGACCGGCACCTGGCACATGTTCGGCATCACCCACGTCGAGCCCGCCGATCCCGACACCGAGGTGGTGTTCGCGCACGCTATCGCGCCGAGCCTGCACGGGCCGTGGGCGAAACAGCCGCCGGCGCTGCACGCCGATCCCGCCTACGGCGAGCGGCATCTGTGGGCGCCGCACATTGTTTTCGCCGACGACACCTATTACATGTTCTATGCCGCAGGCCCGGACGGCAGTAAATCCGCGATCAATCTCGCCACCTCGAAAGACCTTTATCACTGGGTGCGCGAACCGAGTGGCTCGCTGTTCACCGATGGCTACGACGCGCGCGACCCGATGGTGACGCGCGTCGGCGATCAATGGGTCATGTATTACACGGCGACCAGGCCGCCGACCGGCGGCAATCACGTTGTCGCCTACCGCACCAGCGACGATCTGCGGCATTGGCAGCCAGGGGGTGTCGCCTACACCGACCAGAAATCCGGCACCGGCGGCGGCAACACCGAATCACCGTTCGTCGTGCGCCACGGCGAGTACTGGTACCTGTTCATCGGCCCGCGCCCCGGCTACGTCGGCACCACCGCGTTCTTCAGCCGCGACCCGCTGCATTTCGACCCGGACGACCGCGCGGGCCAGATCGACGCACACGCCGCCGAGGTGATCGACGACCGCGAGCACTACTGGGTCAGCTCGGCGGGCGACAATCAGGGCGGAGTCTCGATCGCGCCACTGATCTTCTACTCCGGCGACTGACCCACGCCGCCGCCCGATGTGACCAATCGCATCGAGCGAAGCCCTTAATCCCGCCTGGTAACTGCTGCACACTGGATTTCGTCAGACGAACCCGGGGACCCGGATGGGCCCCGAGGAGACACCAGACGAAAGGGACGAAGATGTCCGTATCCGATTCGGAAACCCCTGCCTACGGTGCGGCACCCGCCCAGCCCAAGAAGGCTATGCGCAAGACCAGGGTGCACCATCTGCAGCAGATGAAGGCCGATGGCCAGCGCTGGGCCATGCTCACCGCGTACGACTACTCCTCGGCCCGGCTGTTCGAAGAAGCGGGCATCCCGGTGCTGCTGGTCGGTGATTCCGCGGCCAACGTGGTCTACGGCTACGACACCACCGTGCCGATCACCGCGGACGAGCTCATCCCGCTGGTTCGCGGCGTGGTCCGCGGCGCACCGCACGCGCTGGTGGTGGCCGACCTGCCGTTCGGCAGCTACGAGTCCTCGCCGCAGCAGGCGCTGGCCACCGCGACCCGGTTCATGAAGGAGGGCCAGGCGCAGGCGGTGAAGTTCGAGGGCGGTGAGCGGGTTGCCGAGCAGATCGCGCTGATCACCTCGGCGGGCATTCCGGTGATGGCGCACATCGGGTTCACCCCGCAGAGCGTCAACACCCTCGGCGGGTTCCGCGTGCAGGGTCGCGGCGACGGCGCCGAACAGCTCATCGCGGACGCCATCGCGGTGCAGGAAGCCGGGGCGTTCGCCGTGGTCATGGAGATGGTTCCGGCGGAGCTGGCCGCGCAGGCGACCCGCAAGCTGACCATTCCGACCGTCGGCATCGGCGCCGGCGTGGAAACCGACGCGCAGGTGCTGGTCTGGCAGGACATGGCCGGCTACACCAGCGGCAAGACCGCGAAGTTCGTCAAGCGGTTCGGCAATGTCGGCGATGAACTGCGCACCGCCGCGGCGGCCTACGCTGAAGAGGTAGCCCGGGGCACCTTCCCGGGGCCAGAACACAGCTTCTAGTGGAGTAACGATGAACGGCCGAGCAGTGCACGCACCAGCCGCACTGCTCGGCCAGCCACCCGAGCCGCTGATCGACTGGGCGTCGGGTGTGCTCAAGGCACACGAGATCGAGGTGACCGGCGCGCCGACGGTGACTCGCCGCCGCGCCTGGTCGCTCCTCGTCCGGCTGCCGACCGAGACCGGCCCGATCTGGGCCAAGGCCAACGCCCGCGCCTTCGCGCACGAGGGCCCGCTGATTCAGCTGCTCGCCCGGCTCCGGCCCGGCAGCGTGCTGGAACCCCTTGCGGTGCAGGCGGATCACGGGTGGTTACTGAGCCCGCACGGCGGCGACACCGCCCGCGATACCGATGCCGAGTGGTCCGGCCTGTTCCGTTCCTACGCCGAACTGCAACAGTCCGTCGCGCCGGACATCGACGCGCTGATCGCCACCGGCACCCCGTACCTCCCGCCCAGTCGCCTGGTCACGGTCTACCGGCACTTCGAAGCACGCATGCCCGGCCTCGGTCACCGCATCGAGGAGGCCGCCGCCGAACTGGCCGCGTACGGCAGGCTCACCATCGAGCACAACGACGTCCACCCCGGCAACGTCTTCGCCGGCGCGACGCCGGGCACCGGCCGGCTGTTCGACTGGGGCGACGCCGTGATCACCCACCCGTTCCTGTCCCATCGCATCCTGCACAGCCCGCGGCGCGCGGACTACTTCGCGCAGTGGCCGGGGCCGGTCTCC
Organism: Nocardia sp. NPDC056564; assembly: GCF_042793755.1. Lineage (NCBI taxonomy): Bacteria > Bacillati > Actinomycetota > Actinomycetes > Mycobacteriales > Nocardiaceae > Nocardia > Nocardia sp. NPDC056564. The sequence goes on along the minus strand of NZ_JBHTUR010000038.1, from coordinate 3,050 downwards.
GCCGCCGAGATCACCCTCGCCGAACGTCTCGCCCCGTTGATCGCGCTCAACCCCTGGCGAACCATCGACACGTCCATTCCACGCTTCGCCCGTTTCGTCGAAGCACTGCTGGACGAGCTGCGCATCACCTTCCGGTAGCCGCGAACAGGGGTGTGCGAGCCACACACTCCGGGCCACGACGGCGAATCAATGGCAGACTCGATGCGGACATTCGCGATCAAGAAGCAGAGGTACCGATGCCGCACAGCCGTTGGATTTCACGCAGCACCCTGCTGCTGGCGGGCGTTTTCGCCGCCGCAGCACTGACCGCATGCGGAGGCTCGTCCAACCCGGCTCCGACCGGGAGCTCGAGCTCGACAACGGGGTCGGCGACGGCGACCACCAAGCCCGGCGGCACCGCGGGCACGCCCAAGCCCGGCACCACCCCGGACATCTCCGATGCCGCGGCCGCCCAGCTCTGCGACATGATCAAGCCCGAGCTGTCGAACTGGCGGGTGCAGGGCCCGACGCTCGGCCGGATCGGGCTCAACGCCCTCGTGCACGAGTGGGCGCTGCGCAACGGCGGCATCAACGGCGCGGTGCTCGCCGACAAGCCGATCATCGACCGGCTGACCACCAAGAGCTGCCCGGACGTGCAGAAAGAGGCGATCCAGGCGCTCGAGCTCCCTGACCTCGCCTCGGGTCTGGCGTTCTGATGAGCCAGGCACGGCTGCGGACGCTGTACCCGGAGATCGACGCCTACGATTCCGGCCTGCTCGACGTCGGCGACGGCCAGTCGATGTACTGGGAGGTCAGCGGCAACCCGGACGGCAAGCCGGTGGTCTTCCTGCACGGCGGTCCCGGCGGCGGCACCTCCCCGGCGCAGCGGCGGTTCTTCGACCCGGCCGCCTACCGGATCGTGCTGCTCGATCAGCGCGGCTGCGGGCGCTCCACCCCGCATCTGGCCGACGACCCCGATCTGTCCACCAACACCACCCAGCATCTGATCGCCGACATCGAGGCGCTGCGTACCCATCTCGGCATCGAGCGCTGGCAGGTGTTCGGCGGCTCGTGGGGTTCGACCCTCGCGCTCGCCTACGCCGAGACCTACCCCGACCGGGTGACCGAGCTGGTGCTGCGCGGCATCTTCCTGTTGCGCCGCAAGGAAATCGACTGGTACTACAACGGGGCGGCGGGCTACGTGTACCCCGACGAGTGGGAGAAGTACCTCGCGCCGATACCGGAGGACGAGCGCGGCGAAGACCTGGTCGAGGTCTATCACCGGCTGTTGCACTCCGCCGACCAGGAGGTCGCGCTCCGCGCCGCCGTCGCCTGGTCCACCTGGGAGGGTGCGACGAGTTCGCTGCTGCCGCAACCGGATCGGGTCGCCGAGTCCGCCGATCCCCGGTTCGCGCTCGCCTTCGCGCGGATCGAGAACCACTACTTCCGCAATCACGCCTTCCTCGAAGAAGGGCAGCTGCTGCGCGACCCCGGCACGATCGCGCACATTCCGACGGTCATCGTGCAGGGCCGTCACGACATCGTCTGCCCCACGGTGAGCGCCTGGGATCTGCACAAGGCGTTGCCGGCTTCGGAGCTGCACATCGTCGAAGACGCCGGACACGCTTCCTTCGAGCCAGGCATCACGCATCATTTGGTAGAAGCCACCGATAGATTCGCGAAGGCGGGATAACCATGACGGCCACCGCAGGCGAGGCCATCGTCGCCGCCCTCGGCGACAATGTGGACCGGCTGCTGGCCGCTGAACCCGAGGTGCGCGCGGACGAACCGGATTCGGTCCATCAGATGCGCGTGGCCACCCGCAGGTTGCGCAGCGTGCTGCGTTCCTATCGCGGACTGTTCGAACGGACACCGGCCAGGACGATGGGCGACGAGCTCAAGTGGCTGGCCGGTGTGCTCGGCGTCGCCCGGGATGCCGAGGTGCGGGCAGAACGCTTCGAGACGTTGCTGAGGAAACACGGTCAGCAGGGCGAGCATTCGGCCGAGGAGCTCGAGCTGGTCACCGCCCGGTTGGTCACCGCGGAGCACGACACGTACGCCGCGGCACACGCGGAGGTGCTGCTCGCGTTGGACAGTGCGCGCTATCGCGCGCTGCGCGATGAACTCAGCGGGTGGCGTACCGCACCGCCGCTGCGTTCGTCACGGGCCGAGGTGCCCGCCGCGGAGTTCTTCGGCGTCGTCCTGGAACGCGACCGCGAGCGCGTACTGGACCTGATCGAGCGGGAAACCACCGTCACCCCCGCCGAACGAGTCGAGCTGCTGCACGATATCCGCAAGAGCGCCAAGCGTTTACGCTACTCCTGCGAGGCCGCCGAAGCCGTCCTCGGCGCCGACGCCGGCGACCTCGGCAGCCGCGCCAAACGACTACAAACCGTGCTCGGCGACCACCGCGACGCCGTCGAATCCCAGCACGCCATCTACGGCATCGCCGCAGACGCCGGCGCCGCAGGCGAAAAAACAACCCTCTACCGAACCCTGGCCGGCGCCGAAGACACCGCCGCCCGCCAAGCCCTGACCCACTACCCCACCGCCGCCGCAGCCCTATCCGGCAAGTAACCCCGCCACCGCCCACCAAACCCTCGCCGCCCGCCGCCCGCCGCGCCGCCCGGCAAGCAACCTCGCACCACTTCTGATTTCCCGCACCGAAAATTGCATGCAAATCTCGGTGCGAGAAATCAGAAGTGGTGCGGCTGCGGCGTATCACGGCTACCGGGGGTGCGGGTGCAGGTGGCACGAGGATAGGCGTACGGCTGGGCGCTTGACCAACTTGGCTCCGGTGCTGAGGACATCGCCGCCCGCGAAACCGTACTCGCTACTTTGCTGCAGCGCTGCCCGGCGAGCAACCCCGCACCATTTCTGGGTTACCGCACCGGGAATTGCATGCGAATTTCGGTGCGGGAAGTCAGAAGTGGTGCGGCTTTGGCGTGCCACGGCGATCGGGGCGGGAGCGGGTTCAGGTGATGCGAGAACAGGGGTGGGGGCTCGGCCAACTCGGCTGCGGGGGTGCGGGTTGAGGGGGTGGGTGGGTGGGTGGGTGGGTGGGTGGGTGG
>NZ_JBHTUR010000037.1:38210-40147 GCF_042793755.1 Nocardia sp. NPDC056564 | reverse complement strand
GCCGTTATGTGTCGAACAACGATTGCCCGAGGTAGCCGCCCGGTGACGGCACGCCCGGCAGGATGACGAACACGGCCGAGCCCACCGGGGTGGTCCACACGTTGAGGGCGTCGAACTCCGCGAGTCGCTGTTGGACCGGCAGGAATTGGGCGTCCACGTCGCGCTGGTAGGCGGCGAAGAGCAGGCCCGAATTCGAGATCTGGCCCGGCGCGGGAGCATCGTCGTAGTTGTAGCCGCGGCGCAGGAATCGTTCGCCGTCGTGCGTGTGGCGCGCGCGGGCGATGTGCGCGGACGGCGGAATGATCGGGATGCCGTTCTCGTCGACGGCCGCGAAGTCCGGTTCGTCGAATTCCTTCGTGCCGGTCAGCGGGGCGCCGTTGGCGACGGTGCGGCCGACGGTGAGTTCCCTTCCCTCCCGGTCGATTTCATCCCAGGTGTCGAGGGTCATCGCGATTCGGCGCAGGACACAGGAGGTTCCGCCCGCGAGCCAGGGTTGCGCCGCGCCGTTGTCCCATACGAGTCGATCGAAATCGGTTCCGGGGGCGATGTTCACCGTGCCGTCGACCTGGCCCATCAGGTTGCGCGGGGTCTGACCGGGTTCGGCATCGCGGAACCCGCGTTGCACCCAGCGGACGGTGACCAAGGAGGACACGCTGCGGCACAGCACCCGGACCGCGTGCGACACCGTCGTCGCCTCGTCCGCGCAGACTTGCAGCAGCAGATCGCCGTCGCTCCAAGCGGATTCGAGTCGATCGATGGTGAACGGCGGCAGCGGTCGAAGCCAAGAGGGCCGCCGGTGATCGAGCCGGGAGGCGGTGAACACCTTGGGACCGAAGCCCACCGTGACGGTGAGCCGCGCCGGACGTTGGGCCAGTTCGGGTTCCGTGTCGGCCAGGGCGGGGCGGCCCTGGGTCAGGCGGGCGGCGTCGCCGGTCCAGATCTTCAGGATGCCGATGAGATCGTCCTTGGCGACGCCCGGTTTCAGATCGACCGCGACGAAGGCCGCCTGGGACTGCGGGGCCGTGGCGATGCCGGATTGATGTGTGCCGTAGAACGGTTCGATCGCCGGCCGCGGTTCGTCCGGACGGTGCGTGAGTACGCCGCCGCCCCAACCGATCCCGGCCGCCCCCGCCGCGACGGCGCCGCCCCCGAGCAGGCGCCGTCGGTTGAGCCGTCCCTGGCCGGTCTCAGCCACCGTGCGCCGGCGCCTGCGCACCGTTCGCGTGGTCGGGCGCGTAATTCTCCTGGTTGCCCGAGAAGTCGCGTACCTGGGCGGTGAACGTGGTCGTCGACCCGTCGTCGAAGGTCAGCGTGACCGGCGTTTCGGTCCCCGTACGCAACGGACCGGTGAGCCCCATGAACATGATGTGATCCCCACCCGGCCGCAACTCCGCCTTCCCGTGCGCCGGAATCACGAACCCGCCCGCCTTGGGCCGCATCGTCTTGGCGCCACCGCCATCCGCGACCACCTCGTGCAGCTCGACCCGATTGGAGGCAGGACTCGTAGCGGACACCACCGTGCGCGCCTTGTCGCTCGAGTTGCTCAGCTCCCCGAACGCCGCCGACATTTCACCGTCCGCCGCCCTGACCCACTGGTCGGTGATCGTCACCGAATCCGCCGCCCGAGCCTCCGACCTGTCGGTGGACGAACAGGCGACGAGGAGTAGGGGAATGGACAACGCCGCGGCAGTGCCACGCAGTACGCGTGCAGAGCGGCGGCCGCGAGTCGAATAGCTGGTGAGAGTACGCATGAAGTTCTCCGATCGTGGGGAATGTGTTGTGGCGGTGCGTGTTCCGCACCGTTGTCGGCAGGAGGGGCACGGTCGGCGCGAACCCGGCTCACGCGTGCAGATCGCCCGGAGGCCCGGCGGCACAACCGTGCCCGACACCGGCCGCGAAGTTTCGCCTTCTGCGGCCACGGCGGTAGCGCTGGTCCG
>NZ_JBHTUR010000037.1:0-38111 GCF_042793755.1 Nocardia sp. NPDC056564 | reverse complement strand
GTGCTGCCGTGCTGCCGTGCTGCCGTGCTGCCGTGCTGCCGTGCTGCCGTGCTGCCGTGCTGCCGTGCTGCCGTGCTGCCGTGCTGCCGTGCTGCCGTGCTGCCTGTCTCGCCGAGACATCGGTTACCGAGTCACCCCGTCGGTCGGTCGATCGACTTTGCCGATCTGCCGACGAAGCGCGGCGCGCGAAGGCCTCCGCACTGGGCGTTCGTCCCCGGTTCTCGTGCTGGGCTGCGGCAGCCTTACTCGCTGGACCGCTGCGGGACCTCCGAATTCGCCAGTTGCCTTGAATCGCCGCGTAATCGGCAACGAGATCGGTCACTCACCGCAACGCACTCGTGGTCCTTCCGTCAGGTGATGACGGCCGAATACCCGAATAGACTGCGGCGCAGCGCGATCAGCGAGCCGCTTGGCAACGCTTCGCGAACTTGCTCAGCTGTTGGCAGTCCGTACGACATTGGACACCGGACGCAGCGCAAACTCTGGCGTTCGCCGTAAGTCGTTCGTGGTGGTGCCGCGCCTTATCGCGCGAAATGAGGTGTGCAACAAAGCAACATGTGGGCAGCGAGCAAGCTCAGAAATGCGGCGGTGGCCCGCGAAGTCCAAAACCGGAGCTGAACAGCAATCGCCGCGGCGCAGTGAGCGAGCCCACGGGTACTGCGTAATGGAAGACGAAGCACTCGCCCGGGCGAGTGCTGATCACTCGCACAGCGCGGTTCGCGGCCGAAACGGCTCTCCCGAAGCCGATTTCAGCACCGCGAATGAGCAGCGCCCCGACCGGAACAGCGACCAAGTGAGCCGCAAGCATGACCGAGGTCATTCCGGCGCTGTGCTGATGACCGGGCGACATCGTCAGCGCGACATGGCCGGCCGCTTGCCCGATCGCCAGCAGCCCCATCACCTCGGCAACCCCGAACTGAGGCCGCCGCACGCCCACCAGCACGCCGACAACCGTGCACGCGGCGATCAGCACCCCGATCGAAGACTGCCCAGGGGAGACGACCCCACCACCGACGGCATGCGCCGCGATACTCACCGCCCCCGACACCGACCCGACGAACGCACCACGCAACCGCCCCGTAGCCTCCGCCGATGTCCGCACCGGCCCATACTACTTCCGGTCGTACGTCCAGATCGCCCGCGTCCGCGCCTAGACCAGCACGGGCAGCAATTCTGGGCGCTTGGCTTCCTGCCCGTCTCCGGAGGACTCACCGCGCAGCCGGCGGCCGATCCACGGTGCCAGGTGGCGAGTAGCCCAACGCAGCTCCGTGGTCACCGCTTCGGCGTGCGACCGGTTCACCGCAGGCAACGGTTCGAGCCAGGAGTCGTCGGCGCCGGGAACGTCGAGCGCGGCGGCTAGGGCGCGGGCGACGATGTCGTGGCCTACCGGACTCAGATGGAGACGGTCTTTGTCCCACGCGGCGGGGTGAGTGGCGGCCAGGACCGGTTCGAAGTCGACGAGGGTTACTCCCGTGCGGGCGGCCAGCGCGCGCAGATCGGCGTTGAGGGTGTGCACGCGCCCGGACAGCGGCCGGGCGAAGGGCGCGATGGCGCCGATGTCCGGAAAGGTGAACGTCACCACCGTGGCGCCGGCGTCGGTGAGCGCGGTGAACATCGCCTCGATGTCGACGAGCAGCCCGGCGCGGTCGAAACGCGGCCGGATGATGTCATTCATACCCGCCACCACGGTGGCGAGGTCCGGCTTCAGTGCGAGGGCGGGCCCGAGCTGCTCGGCGCGGATCTCGGCGGCCCGCCGGCCGCGGACCGCGAGGTTGGCGTAGTGCAGGGCCGGGTTCGCGGTGGCGAGCAGGGCGGCGAACCGGTCGGCCCAGCCGTGGTATCCGCCGTGGCCGTCGGGGTCGCCGATGCCCTCGGTCTGGCTGTCGCCGAGCGTGACGAAACGGGTGAAGGCGGGTCCTCTGGTCGGCTCCACGTCGAGCTCCTGCGGTGTGCGTCGGCGGAATGCGCTACTGGCGCTCCGATTTTCGAGTCATCGTCGCACGCGTTCAGAGCGGCCGAAATCCCGACCCGATGCCGCCGCCCTGGTCGATGTCGTCCAGGACCATGCCGATCTGGGTAGCCACGGCGGGATCGTGCAGCGGTGCCACCGGCGGGTGGCAGACCATGTCGAACACGGTGACGCCGGCCACTTTCACGCCGATGTGCCCGACGTTCATGCCGACCAGTCGATCGCCGATGGTGACCGGTCCGCCGGAATCGCCCGGCTGGGAACAGGATTGGTTCTGGAACCACCAGCGATGCGTGTCCCACACGACGCCGCAGTTGTAGCCGGAGGTCCGCCCGTTCTTGCATACCACGTCACCCTGCTGCGGCGGCGCGCCGATGCCGCCGATCAGCGTCGCGGCGACCTGACGGACCGGAGCGACCTTGGCTCGGTCGAATTCGAGCACCGCGTAGTCGTCGAGATGATCGACGGCCGCGACGGTGCCGAGGACGCCCGCCTCCGGTACCCGCTCGGACCGCACCGACATGCCGACCTCCGTGCAGTGCCCCGCGGTGAGTCCCACCAGCCGATCCGCGCGGTCGTAGCCGATGGTGGTCAGCGTGCACACGCCGCGGCCGAGCAGGATCCCCGAACCGCCGCCGAGCGGCACCCCCGGCGATGCGCCGGCGACGTCGTGCGGGCCGGCCACGGCGAACGTCAGCGCCGCGACACCGAGGGCCAGTCGAATCCCGAACCGTTTCGGAGCAGCCACGTCGTACCCTTCATCCCGGGGATGGTGCAGGTCACGATCCTTTGCGCACGCCAGCGGTGGAGCCGCTCCGATTCTTTCAGACCGACCGGTTTCTACGGCGATGGATAACCGTTCCGTGATCAGATCTTGGGCGAAGCGCAACCGGGTGCCGCCGCTGGGGGAGGTCGGTGTGCACCGTGAAGGGATGTCGGGGTCGCTGATTTCCCTCGAGCCGAGGGGCAGATCACGCGCTGCGCAGTGGCGGCCGCAGCACTCGAGCTGGTCGTCGCTTCGGCCGGTTGCGGTTCCGCATCCGGCGCACCCCGACCCCGGTATACGGCGTGCTCGGGCAGATGCGGCTCGGCGTCCGCGACGGGCTCGGACTGTTCTCGGCGCCCTTGTCATACGGGGTATCGACCGGACGCACAACGGCGGCCAGTCGAATGTTCCCGTACCTCAAAGGAATTCGTCGAGGTGCGCCAGCAACGCCTCGGGTCGCTCCTCGGCGATGAAGTGCCCGCAGTCGGGAATCGCGGCGCCCCGGACATCTTCGGCGTATGCGCGCCAGATCTCCAGTGCCGGAATGTCTTCGAGGAAGCTGGCCGCGCCCCACAGGGCGAGCACCGGCATGGTGAGCCGGTGGCCGGCGTTCGTGTGGTCGTGCTCGGCGTCGAGGGCGGCGGCGCGGTAGTCGTCGAAACCCGCGCGCAGCGCGCCGGGTGTGCTGAAGGCGCGGATGTATTCGTCGATGGCTTCGCCGGGCAGGCCGTGTCGGTTGACCGTCCAGGTCTCGAAGAAGTAACGGAGATAGCCGGGAATGTCTTGGCCGACAAGACGTTCCGGCAGGTCCGGTTGCAGGTGGAACAGCCAGTGGAAGTAGCGGCGGCCGAGCGCGGCGTCCATCCGCCGCCAGGTTTCCCTGGTGGGAATGATGTCGAGCACGGCGAGCTTGCGGACCTGATCCGGGCGATCCAGCGCCCAGCGGTGCGCCACCCGCGCGCCGCGATCGTGCCCGACGACGGCCGCCGCGCCGAAGCCGAGCGATTCGATCAGGGCGGCCACGTCGGCGGCCATGCTGCGTTTGTCGTAACCGGTGGTCGGCTTGTCGGTATACCCGTAACCGCGCAGGTCAGGAGCGATCACAGTGTGCCGCTCGGCCAGGGCGGGCAGCACTTTGCGCCAGCAGTAACCGGTCTGTGGCCAACCGTGCAGCAACACCAGTGCCGGACCCGAGCCGGCGCGGCGGTAGTGCATATGAATGCCGTTCACGGTGGCGACCCCACGACTGATCTCGACCATAGGAGCATTCTCGGTCCGGCCGGGCGGCGACGGCGGCGGAATCGGATCAATCGCCTCGGCTGGCTGCGAAAGTCGCGGCGGGGGACGGACTCCGGGTTCGTTCGGCGCCGAGGTGGTCAGGGGGTGGGGGACACGGTTGCCGAGGTCGTCGGGGCCACGGTCGAGGTGGACGCGGGGGTGGTGGAGGTGGTGACGGTGGGCGCGATCGAGGTTGTCGTCGGTGGCGGGGTGGTCGGTAGCTGGGGTTCCGGGCAGGCTCCGGTCTGTTCGCCGATGGTGTTGATCTCGGCATCGGCACGCGGGTCTGCTGTGTAGTCGATCCGGTCGGTGCATTTGACGTGATGCTCGGCGGCCGGCTGCCGCGGTTCGGGGCAGACACCGGATTCTTCGCCGAGAGAGTTGATTTCGGCGTTCGCGCGGGGGTCGCCCGCGTAGTCGATGCGGTCGGTGCATTTGACGTAGCCGTCGGACGGCGGTTGCTGGACGGCCGCGGTACGGGGGACCGCGGCAGGTGCCGGTGGCCCGGGTGCCACGGCTGTTTGGGTGGGCGTGGCCTTGCCGCTGGAGGCCGTGGTGGTCAAGGGCGAGCTCGCGATGGGTGTCCTTGTGGCAGCGGGCTTGTCGCTGCTGCCGGACGAGCACCCGGTGAGGAGCATTGCCACTGCCGGAGCGAGCAGAGCTGCGGTAACGCTCTTCCGAGTCGATAAGTGCACGAGTCTCGTGCGGGCCATGTCTCCTCCTGGTACCCCGGTGAACCCTAATCGGCGCCGCCGACCGCCAGCAGACACCAGAATCACGGGGTTGGCCCACCGTCCGCGATGTGCCGACCGACGAATCCTCCGGTCTCACAACGCGATAGTCGCGCGGACCAGATTGTGATCGGACAGCCCGTCCGAATCCTCGACCGCCACATCGCGCACCGTCGCCCCGCGCACGACCACATGATCGATGAACTGCGACTTCGCCCCCGACGTCCGCGGACGGGTCGCCAGCGAGCCCGGGTCGGGTTCGGCAACGGTGAAGCCCGCGCCGAGACTCGACGCGACCGTCTCGCGGTCGACATTGAAGTCGCCCAGCAGAATCGCCGGGTATTCCGGTGCGGCGGAGGCCAATTCGGCCAGCCGGGCGAGCTGCTTCCCGCGCCGCCGGTCGCCGGTCACATGCGTCGCGATCACCACGACCCCGCCGGTACTGACCGCGAGCGCACCCTTCCCCGGATCGTCCGCGAACGACTCGGCGGTGATCTCCCGGCTCGGTCCCTCGACGATGAGCACCAAATGCTCACTCGGATCGCGCAGCGCGCTCGCGTGCCTGCGCGCGGTCGGCACCCGCACATACCGCATCGAGTGCACGGTCCGCCCCGGCAAGGCGGCCCGCAGGCTGAACAGTTGATCACCGCTGACCTCTTGCAGCGCCACGACCTGCTCGGGTCTGGCCGCCACCCGTTCGGTCACCGCGTCGATGCGGGCCGCCTCGTCCGGCCACCGGCTGGAGACGTCCTCGTACCAATTCTCGGCGTGGATACGGTGCAGAACGTTCCACGTGGCAACGGTGATCACAGGTCGCGATGCTAGGGGACCGCTCATCGGTGCTGTTCGGCGGAGCGGTATCCGCTCGAGTGATGTCGCCCGTGTATGGAGCGCGTGGTCGGTTCGGCGGCGTTCACGTCGAAGCGACTGGGGTATCGCCGCTTTCGTCGGTGATCCGGTCGAGGCGCGGGAACAGCAGCTCCTTGATCAGCAGCAGGACCGCCGCGGCTACCGGAATGGCGAGCAGTGCGCCGACGATGCCGAGCAGTGCGCCGCCGAGCAGTACCGCCACGACCGTCACCACCGCGGGCACCTGCACCGTGCGGCCCATGATCTTGGGCGCCAGCAGATAGTCCTCCACCAGTCGCAGGAAGATGAAGAACCCGACGGTGGCGAGGCTGACCGGCAGCGACACCGTCAGCGCGACCACCGCGATGATCACCCCGGCCAGCGTCGAACCGACCAGCGGGATCAGATCCAGTACCGCGACGAGCACCGAAAGTACCAGCGCGAACGGCACATCGAAGGTGAGCAGCCAGATGAAGGTGAGCACGGCGGTGATCAGCGAGATGAGCAGATTGCCGAGCACGTAGCCGCCGACCTTGGCGAAGATGGCGTCACCGATCAGGATCGCGCGTGGCCGGCGCGCGTGCGGGAAGAAGCGGTAGACGCTGGCGCGCAGGGCCGGGAAGTTGGCGGAGAAATAGGCGGTGAGCACGCTGAGGATGACCGCGCTGGTGATCGCGCCGAACACCACCTTTCCCGCGCCGAGCAGCCCACCCGTCCAGGAGGTGTCGGTGGTGATGCCCTGTTGCAGCTTCTCGTCCAGGTGGAGGCGTTCCGAAGTGCTGCGCACGATCGGATAGGTCTGCTCGAGGTGACGCAACTGATCGGGTGCGTGATCGATCAGCGCGCGGCCCTGATCGATCAGCGGGGTGATCGCGGCGGCGAGAAATCCGGCGAGGCCGGCCAGCACGCAGACGAAGACGATCGTCACGGCGATGCCGCGGCGGACGCGATGCCTGGTCATCCAGGAGACGACCGGCTCGATGCCGATCGCCAGGAACATCGCCGCGACCACGAGGACCAGTGCGTCGCGAGCGTCGAGGAGCAGGCGGGCGAAACCGACGGTGACGATGACGCCCGCCGCACCGGCCATGCCGATCATGAACGGGGACCAGCGATCGAAACGTTTGCCCGGCTTGCCGAGCGGATGCGTCGTGGTGCTGATCGCGGCGGCGTCGGCCTCGGCGGCGGTGATGACCGCGGGCTCGTCGGTGGCGTGCGGCTGGCCGACCCAATGGCTGTGGCCCGCATCGGCCGTGCCGTCGTCCACGGGGTTCTCTGTCGAATCGTTCACTGCGCGGGTCCTTCTGCTGTCACCACGCCATGGCAGCGGCGGGTGCTGGCTGCCTACCCGGTGCCGGGTCTTCGAAACAGGATCTATGCATACATGGCGATCTATGCATATGATGGTCGTATGAGTACACGGGAACGAGGCGAACACGCGCACGGCGGTGCACTGCTGGGGGAGCGGTCGGAGCTGATCTTCGCGATCGCGTCCGGCGTCACCTATGCCGGTGGCATGACGGCGAAGTACCTGGTATCCGCGCCGGAGTGGGTGGCGATCGCGCTCTTCGCGGCGACCTACTTCTTCGGTGGCTACTTCACCATTCGCACCGCGATCAACACCGTGCGCCGCGGGCGCTTCGAGGTCGATTTCCTGATGCTCGTCGCCGCGGTGGGTGCGGCCATGGTGGGCAAGTGGGCCGAGGGGTCGGTGCTGCTGTTCCTGTTCAGCCTCGGGCATGCGCTCGAGGAGTATGCGATGGGGCGTGCGCAGCGTTCGATCGAGGCGCTCGCCGAACTCGCACCCGATACCGCGTTGGTGCGTGGTGCGGACGGGGTGGTGCGTGAGGTCGGGGTGGATGCGCTCGCCATCGGCGATGTGGTTGTCGTGCTGCCGAACTCGCGGCTGGCCGCGGACGGCGTGGTGGTCGACGGCGTGAGCAGCGTGGACGAGTCGTCGGTGACCGGTGAGAGCATTCCGGTGGAGAAGGCGCCGATCGCCGACGCGGCCGCCGCGTTGGCGAGTAGTACGCCGGTGCCGGAATCGCATCGGGTGTTCGCGGGCACGATGAACGGCTCCGGCGCGATGGATGTGCTGGTGACCAGTCGGGCCGCCGACAGCATGCTGGCCAGGGTCATCACGATGGTCCGCGAGGCCGACACGCAGAAGTCGCCCACCCAGCGGTTCATCGATCGCTTCCAGCTGTTCTATGTGCCGGTCGTACTCGCCGGCGTGCTCGGCGTGCTGGCCTTCGGTGTGTTCGCCGCGTCGGAACCGTTCGCCGACAGCTTCTATCGGGCCATGGTCGTGCTCGTCGCCGCCAGCCCGTGTGCGCTGGCGATCGCTACGCCGAGCGCGGTGCTGGCCGGGATCGCGCGGGCCGCGCAGGCCGGTGTCCTCGCCAAGGGCGGCGGACCGCTCGAAACCCTCGGTCGCGTGCGGTCCATGGCGTTCGACAAGACCGGCACGCTGACCTGGGGGCAGCCGAAGGTCACCGACATCGTCGAGGCGCGTCCCGAGCTGCGGGACGAATTGATCGCCACGCTGTTCGCGGTCGAGTCCTACAGCGACCATCCCCTTGCGGGCGCGATCACCCGCGACCTCGCGCTGCTCGTGCCCGTGGGTACCGAACGCACCGCGACCTCCGTCAACTCGGTGACCGGTCGCGGCGTCACCGCGCTGGTCGACGGTCGCGCGACCGAAATCGGCAACCGCACCATGTTCTACGAACTCGATCCGGAAGGCGTGCCCAGCGAGATCGTTCGAATCGTCGACGAACTACACGAGCGTGGCCGCACCACGATGATCGTCCGGCACGCAGGCGTGTACCTCGGAGTCGTCGGCGTGATGGACGTTCCGCGCGCCGAGGCGGCGCCGGTCGTCGCCCGGCTACGTGAACTCGGCATCGACGACATCGTCCTCATCTCCGGCGACAATCAGCGCGTCGCCGACGCCGTCGCCGCCGACATGGGCCTCGACGCCGCACACGGCGGGCTGCTGCCCGAGGACAAGGTCACCATGATCGGCAAACTCGGTGGTCGCAGTGGGACCGCCATGGTCGGCGACGGCGTCAACGACGCCCCCGCCATGGTCAACGCGTCCGTCGGCATCGCCATGGGCGCAGGCGGTTCCGCGGTCGCCCTGGAGACCGCCGACATCGCGCTCATGGTCGACGACATCGGCCGCCTCCCGTTCGCCGTTGCCCTCAGCCGTCGCACCGCCCGCATCATCCGCCAAAACCTGACCTTCTCCCTCCTGATCGTCGCCGCCCTCGTCCCCGCCACCCTCCTCGGCCTCCCCATCGGCCCCGCAGTCTTCATCCACGAAGGCTCCACCCTCCTGGTAGTCGCAAACGCCCTGCGCCTACTGCGATTCCGCCGCGGCGCCGAACACGAGGGAATCGACCACGAGCCCCGGCCGTCCAACTGACCACCCGCCCGTAGCCGAGCGGACCGGCATGCGGTGCAACTAAGCACGTGCTGCCGAACATCCGCATACTCGCAACACCCCAAACAAACTGGTCAACGACAATCAACCCCGCCCCCACAGCACAACCCCCGACTCCGGATCGGAATAACTGGCACACAACGCCACAAGGCATCCGATGCCATTGCACCCCAACCCATTCGCTCAACGTGCTCGGGTCGGCTTTAGCCGACCCGGGCACACTCGTTGGGCTGGGCACACTCGTTGGGCTGGGCACACTCGTTGGGCCCGCGGCGAAGTAGGTCAGGCGGTCTGCCTGGCCGCCGTGAGCGCGGCGAGGGCCGGGCACACTCGTTGGGCCGAGCACGCCGGTTGGGCCGAGCACGCCGGTTGGGCTGGGCACGCCCGTTGGGCTGGGCACGCCCGTTGGGGCCGAGCACGCCTGCTGGGGACGAGCACACCTGCTAGGCCGAGCACGCCCGTTGCGCTGGGTTGCCCGCTTCGCCGGTTATGCCGCTTTGCCGAACACACTCGTTTCTTCAGGCGTGTCTGTTTGGTGGGTGGACCTCGTTTCGCCAGCCCGCACCCGTTTCGTCTGAGCCACCTGTTTCGCCGAGCATGCTGCGGACTGGTGGTCGAGTCGATTGGTGGGTTGCCGCAGTCGTTCGGCCAGCCGATCGATGGGCCAGACCGGTCGTGCTCGCAAGCGGCCGGCCGCGATTCGGATCGCCAGTGGAAGGTATCCGCACAGTCGAACTGTTTCCTGCACTGCGTCGGGTTCGGCCATTGCTCGGTCGTCGTTGACGATGGTGGTGAACAACGCGGTCGCGTCGGTGCGTGAGAGCACGTCGAGGGAAAGTGTGGTGGCGACCTCTAATTCGACCAGTCTGCGTCGGCTGGTGATCGGCACCAGGCAACTGGGCGGGGGCGCGCTTCGCCGAGATCTGGGCGGGCACCGGCGGCGAGCGGGACGAATAGTCGCCAACCGAGCGGGTTGGCGTAGGCGGAAACACAATTGCGCGCGCGGAGGCGTCCCACGCCACCGTTCGAAGGGGACGCTCTGAATCCCGGCGGACAGAAGCGGGGCGGAAAGCGAGTGCCAAACCGGTCGGATCCTTCGAGAACCCGAGCCGGGCGATCGGGCTGTCGGGGAGGACACCACGAAGGCAGTCACCGTGTCGTGACGGAACAACGGTGTCCCGCCCGGCGATTCGTACTGAATGTTATGACTGCCGCGAGGGACAAGATCGCGCCAACCTGCGAGTACCGGCTCAGCGACGTCCCACTCAGAGGCAGAGGGGGGCTATATGCGCGTCGAGTGGGACTTAGCTGTGCCGAATTGCGAGTAGCCGCTCTGTGGTGTCCCGTTCAATGGGCCGATATCGGCTATCGGGATGTCGAGCGGTGCAGGGCTGAGGCGAGTTGAGCGTGTCGGTTCCGGATGGTGCCGAGTACGACGATCCTCCGAGGATGGAGCGCGCGCCGAGAGAATGGCGCGAGGTTGCGATTGATTGCCCCGTAGGCTGGTACTGCGTTCGGCGGTCCCCAACGATCGGCCCGTCGGTCAGGACCACCCGCGCGCGTCGTCGAAACGTGGCCGCGGGATGGCCAATGGCGCTGTCCAGTCGCCGTGCCGAATGGCTAATAGCCGTTTTGTGATGTTCCGCTAGGTGGTCGGGGCGAGCGGGACGTGGCATATGTGCGTTAGCGGCGTCAGCTCAGGTGTGGTCGGGTTCAGGGTTCTCGATGGTGATATCAGCGGCGAGGTGGGGCTATGACTTCGCGCCGGGGTTCCGGTCCGATGATGCTGTGTTCGGTGGTTTGCGACGAGCGATCGATGCGTCGATCGTGACCGGTTCTGGTTGAACGCCTCGGCCAGCTGCCCGACCTTGTCGCGTGACGTCGCGCGACAAGGTCGGGTGTAGTCGCCGTGCGCCATGCGTTTGGCGGCCGCGGTCATCTCGCGCAGCGGTCTGGTGATGCCGTGGGCGAGGAACTGGGAATGGCGCGGACATCCGGGCGGGTGTGGGGTTGACCGTGCCGCGGCGGCATGGTGTGCACTGCGGTGGTGACCGACGTGATCATCCTCCACGGTGCCTGGCATCAGCCCGCTCATTACGACCATCTCGTCGGGCTGTTGCGTTCCGCGGATATGGAGGTGGAGGTGCCGGACCTCTACGAGTTGTCGCTGGATGACAGCACCGGTCTCGTGGCGGACATTGTCGCCGGGTCCGCCCGGCCGCCACTGGTGCTCGGACATTCCTTCGGCGGGGTGATCGCCGGAACGGTCCGCGGCGCGGCCGGATTGATCTTCTTGACCAGTTGGATCCTCGATGTCGGTGAGTCACCGGCGCAGCTGCTCGAAGCGGTCGCGCAGGAAACAGGTGCTCCCCCCGAAGGACTCGTCGTCGTTCCCGACAGTGGCGGTCGCCTATGCCTCGACCCCGTCGACGCACGAAAGAACCTCTACGGCGACGTCGACGAATCCACGGCCACGCGCGCGATCGAACTCCTCCGTCCGGAACCGCCCTCGATCTTCGGCGCCACGCCCACACAGGTGAGCTGGCACGACACTCCGTCCATCTACATCGCCGGCCGCGACGACCACACCATCCCCGCCCCGCTCATCACCCGCTTCGCCGCCCACTGCTCGATGTCGGAGACCTGGGAAACCGGCCACTCGCCCTACCTGAGCCAACCGGCCGTCGTCGCCGATCTGGTCCAAGGATGGTGGCGAACCAGTCAGGTCAACAAGCACTGACCCGCCCGGCGGTCCGAACAGCGCTGCGGCAGGATTGCCTGAAGACCGCGGCAATCCGAGTGCTGTCATAGTCCGGCGACCGGTGGGAATCGGGCCCGTCGACACCGAATCTCCACATTTGGTGCGGTACCTCTCCACAGAGCATGGCTAGGGTTCCGAGCATGGAACAGAGCGGAGCGGCTGGGGGACAGCTGGCGCGGCGGATTCTGGTGGTCGATGACGAGGTGACGATCGCGGAGTCGGTGGCGGCGCGGCTGCGGGCCGAGGGGTTCACCGTGGATGTGGCGCACGACGGACCGAGTGCGGTGGCCACAGCGTCAGCGGTCGCGCCCGACCTGGTGGTTCTCGATGTGATGCTGCCCGGCTTCGACGGACTCGAGGTGTGCCGGCGGATCCAGGCCGAACGTCCGGTGCCGGTCCTGATGCTGACCGCGCGCACGGACGAGACCGACCAACTCGTCGGACTCGGCGTCGGCGCCGACGACTACCTGACCAAGCCGTTCTCCCTGCGCGTTCTGACCGCCCGCGTGCACGCACTGCTTCGTCGCATGGACCGCGCCGCCGATCGCGACGGCGACACCATCGTCGTCGGCGACCTGCGCATCGAGGTCGACCAGCGCCGAGTCTGGCGCGCCGACGTCGAAGCCCAGCTCACCCCACTCGAATTCGACCTGCTCGCCCGCCTCGCCCGCCGCCCGCGCGTGGTCCTGGCCCGCGAACGCCTACTCGAGGAGGTCTGGGACTGGGCCGACGCGGCGGGCACCCGAGCCGTCGACAGTCACGTCAAGGCGTTGCGCCGCAAACTCGGCGCCGACCTGATCCGCACCGTGCACGGCGTCGGCTACGCGTTGGAGGCGCGATGAAACGCTCCCCGGCACCGCGATCGGCGGACGTCGCGCGGGACCTGCCGGGTGCCGAGGGAATCGACCAGCCGCGCCGGCGCAGGACGCTCATCGAACGGCTGCGCGCGCTCTCGGACTGGATCGCCGAGATCCTGCCGCGTCCCCTGGATCCGGTGCGATCGATCAAGGTGAAACTGGCGATCCTCATGTTGTGTGCGGGCGGCATCGCCTTCGGCTTCTTCCGCATCAAGATCGGCTGGCTGCCGCCGAAGACAACCCTGACCGCTGTCGGAATCGCGCTGGTCACCTCCCAGTTCCTCGCCCACGGCATCACCAGGCCGCTGCGCGAGATGACCGCGGCCGCCAAACGCATGGCGCACGGCGACTACACCCGACGCGTGCGCGCGACGTCACGCGACGAGGTCGGGCAGCTGGCCGCGGCGTTCAACCAGATGGCCGCGGACCTGGCCGCCGCCGATCAGCAGCGCCGCGACCTCATCGCGAACGTCTCGCACGAACTGCGCACGCCGATCACCGCGTTGAACGCGGTGCTGGAGAACCTCGTCGACGGTGTCTCCGAACCGGATCCGAAGACCTTGCGCACCGCGCTCGCCCAAACCGAGCGGCTGAGCCTGCTCGTCTCCGAACTACTCGATCTGTCCAGCATCGAGGCCGGCGCCTTTCCCCTCGACCGCGAAAGTCTCGATCTCGCACCGCTGTTGGCCGAGGTCGTCGCCGAGGCAGACGTCGCCGCCGCGGCTCTCGGGCGCGGTGTTCGATTCACGACCGACGTGCAGCCAAGCACCATAACGGTTTTCGCAGACCGTGCACGTTTGCATCAAGTGCTGCTCAACCTGCTCGACAACGCCGCCCGGCACGGTCCCGCGGGCGGCGAGGTCCGCGTCAGCGCCCGCCGGCAGTCCGGCAAAATGGTGATCGAGGTGTCCGACGACGGGCCAGGTATTCCGCCCGCCGAACGCGCCCGCGTCTTCGACCGGTTCACCCGCGGCGGCCGAACCGCAGGCGGCGGAACAGGTCTCGGCCTCGCCATTTCTCGCTGGATCGTCGACCTGCACGGCGGCACCATCGCGGTCGCCGACCCCGGCTCTCGTATCCGCGTGGTTCTGCCCGGCTACTGATCCGTCACATCCGTCCGGCCCGGAGCGATACGTCCCGGGGCGATCCCGCACACCCTCAGGAGGGGAAGTATGTCCGAAACACCCGGTTCACCAACGCCGTCCAGATCTGACGGGCCCGAACCTACATCGCCTGTCGACCTCACCGACAGGCATCCGGCGCCCGGTACCGGAGCGACATTGCTGGCGGACGACCCTCGTGCTCGGCCGAAAAACGAAACACCGCAAGGCAGTTCGACCGAACTGATGAACATGCTCACGCAGCCGACCTACCGGCGTCCGCCACCGAAGTGGCGTCGGGTCGCCAGCCCGCGCGGTGTCCTGCCCGCCGCGGGTCTCGCCGGATTCACCGGCGCGGCACTCATCCCGTTGGACCGTCCGGGAATCGGCTGGCTGCTCGCCGGCATAGTCGCCGTCGGCGCGGTGTACCTGGTAGACCGCAACGCGCGTCGGTCGGCCGCGGTTGCCATGGCGAGCACGGTCGACACCGGAGTCGATTCCTCCGCCGCGCCCAGGGTTGCCGAGGATGCCGCGACGACATCGAATCCCGGAGGGGAGGATTCGACGTCGGCCGCGACGGCGATCGACGCCGGAAAACCTGAGCCGGCAGCCGCGGATTCCCAACAGACTCCACTCGAAAAGACCTCGGTTCCGACCGCGACGAGCCCGCGCACCGGGGAGCCGAAACCGCAAGCGACCGTATTGAAATCCGGCCCACAGCACAAAACCCTGTCCGATGCCGCCGATGCCGCCGATGCCGCCGATGCCGCCGATGCCGCCGATGCCGCCGATGGACGGACGGCACGGCTCGCATCGACGGACCCGACGACCGGCGCGCTTGCTGGCTCGGGTGGTGAGCCGTCCAGTTCCGCTGCGCCGTTCTCTCACGACACGAGCTCAACCGACCTGAGTCCGCAGGCCGGGGAATCGGGCGAACCCCGCCGCACCGCCGCCCACGGCGCACACAAAGATGATGCGGCGGAAGCGAACCCCCCAGCCGCGACTACTGCCGACAAAGAGACCGCCAAGGCCGCTACCTCGGCGACTGCGGGGTCACCCACGGTTGATGACGAGACTGCCGAGACAGCTGTCTTGGACACTGCGGGGTCGCCCGCCGCCAGTGACGGGATCGCCAAGGCCGCCTCTACCTCGGCGATGGCGAAGACGACCCTGACAGGTGACGGGACTGCCGAAGCCGCTGCCTTGGCAGCTGCGGGGTCGCCCACTGCCGGTGACGCGATCGCCGAGGACGACACTCTCTCGGCCACAGCCGGGACACCCCTGGGCGGCGACGGGACCGCAAAGGACGCCGCTTCAGCCACCGCCGAAACACCAGCGGCCGACGGCGATACCGAACCTGCCACCTCGGCCACCGCTGAAACAGCAACGGCCCGTGCGACATTCGATATCGACGCGAAGACGGATCTCAGATCGGGCGAGTCGCCGAGCGATCGCGCCGCCAACGCAACGGATGCCACTAAGACCGGCCCGCGGGGGGAATCTGGCGACGTCACCAATACGTCGGCAGGCACAGCGGCGTCCGTGGGTGCGGTAGATGCTGCGGCATCCGTGCAGGCGGCCGATGTGACGACACCCGGAATCACTGCAGATGCGGCGACATCCGTAAATACGCCTGAGGCGACGAGATTTGATGGTGGGGCAGGCACAGCGGCGTCCATACGCGCGGTAGATGCGGCATCGCCCGTCGGTGGAGTGGGCGCTGCGGCATCCGTGAGCGCGGCCGATGCGACATCCGAGGGCGCGGCAGCTGCGGCAACATCCATGGACGCGGCTGATGCGGCGTCGTCCCAGGGTGGGGTAGGCACGAGTTCATCGGAGGCAGGTGGACCGAACGATCCCATCGCCGACGACACCGCGCAACGGCTCACGATCCCCCACGGATTCGGCGAGAAGTACGCTCGAATCTGGTGGACGACGATGCTTCTGGCTCTGCTGGCCGTCGGCACCTTTCGGGCGGCGGGTTGGCTGTCCACTCTGTGTGTGCTTGTCGCGGGTATCGCCGGCTCGTTGGCGATCATCGATCGGCGCTCGGCGCGTGGTGTGCTCTATGACGTGATCGCTTGGCCGTTCGCGGTTTTCGAGGCCGTTCCGTGGGCGCAGGCGGGGATCGAGCGGATGCGGACCGGTTCGCGGCAGCGGGAGTGGGGCGTCGCGGTGTCGGTGGTGGTCACGCTTGTGCTGCTGGCGGTGTTCGTCCCGCTGCTCGGCGGTGCCGATGCCACCTTCGCGAAACTGCTGGAGTCGGTGACCCCGCAGGTCGACGGGGACCGGACGTTCCAGTGGATCGCGGTGTTCGTCGTGGTCGGTTTGGCTGCGCTCAGCGCGATGTATCTGCTGGCCGGCCCGCCGCCGCCCGCGACGGGATCCGATGCGGCGCAGCGCGGCCGGTCGCTGCGGCGGGTGGAGTGGGCGTTGCCGGTCGGCGCGCTGACCATTCTGTTCACCGTGTTCGTCGGCGCTCAGTTCGTTGCCCTGTTCGGTGGTGACGACTATGTGCAGCGCACCGCGGGCCTCACCTACGCCGAGTACGCGCGCAGCGGTTTCTGGCAGCTGTCGGCGGTGACCGTCTTGACCCTCGCGGTGATCCTGATCGTCCTGCGCTGGGCGGCGAAGGACTCGGTGGCCGACCGCCTGTGGCTGCGCGTGCTGCTCGGCGCGGTGAGCATCCTGTCGCTGATCATCGTCGCGTCGGCCCTCGCCCGCATGTGGACCTACCAGCAGGCGTACGGGTTCACCCTGCTCCGGCTGCTGGTCGAGGTCTGTGAACTCTGGTTCGGTCTGCTCTATCTGCTGGTCCTGGCCGCGTTGGTCAGCCTGCGCCGGATGTGGTTGCCGCGCGCGATCATCGGCACCGCCATGGCCACGCTGCTCGCCCTGGCCGTCCTGAACCCGGAACGCCTCATCGCCGACCAGAACATCAACCGGTGGGAGAACGGTAAGTCCCTCGACATCGACTACCTCGAGCAACTCTCCGCCGATGTCCTCCCCGCCACCGACCGCCTGCCCGAACCCACCCGCACCGACATCCGCAACCGTGTCCGCGACCACCTCGATCCGGACACCTGGCACACCTGGAACCTGTCGCGCGCGAACGCCGCGGAGTAGGCGGCGGGTCGGGCAAGGTCGCCTGGAATCCGAAAGGGACACCACCGAGCAGTTACTCGACCGTTGCCACCACCATGTCCCATTCGCCGCGTATCGATAGGGTGGTGGGGAAGTGGGCGGGTGGGGAAGGCCATTCGGTCGGGGGGAGCCGGGCTGGGGCGCGGTAGCTGCGGTCCGGGTGTCGGCGGTTGCCACCTATCGGCTGCCGACATTCCAAGCGTCTCAGCGAAACCGGCGTTCCGGTCTGTCTCTCATTCGACCAGCATGCTTGCCCAAGGTGTGCAATGTTGTTACTGCGCAACGGCATTGAGGGGTGTCTCGCAGCGCTGAGTAGGCACCGGGTAAGGGGGTGCGGCGGAACCATGTCGTCGTCCAACGTTTCCGGGGGGAGTTCCGCCGCACACCGCGGGCGGCACCAGGCGGTTCCGTTGTGGCCGGGGA
Organism: Nocardia sp. NPDC056564; assembly: GCF_042793755.1. NCBI lineage: Bacteria > Bacillati > Actinomycetota > Actinomycetes > Mycobacteriales > Nocardiaceae > Nocardia > Nocardia sp. NPDC056564. The sequence goes on along the minus strand of NZ_JBHTUR010000037.1, from coordinate 20,785 downwards.
TGATTCCGCCACCGCGCCCGCAACGCTGGCATGCGCAGCGCCGGAATCGGCCGTGGCTGGTCGGGTCGGCCGCGGTCGTCGGGTCGATGGCCGCGGTGGCGGTGGTCATGGTGTACACGGCGTCGGCGAGTACACCCCGGCAGTCCGCGACCTACTCCGATCCGGTCCTCGGCGGCGGTCCTGGCTGCCAGCCGACCAGGAACGAACAGTTGGTGCGCGGCAACGGAACCGGCTCGACCACCTCGGGCCCGGACGTCATCCTGGCCTTCCAATACGCCTACTACGTCGCGAGATCGGGCGCCGACGCGCGCGCGGTCACCACCACCGACGCCCTCGTGCCACCGGTCGAGGTGATCAACGCGGGCATCAAATCCGTCCCGGCGGGCACTCAGCACTGCGTGATCATCACCCCGATGGCCGACGGCCGCTTCGACGTGGTGATCACCGAGGTCCGCCCCGACGCCGCCGTGCGCACCTACCGTCAGTTCGTGACGGTGACCGCCGCACCGGGCGCGGTCTCGATCGTGAAGATCGCACCCCCCGCGTGATCGCTGCGCACGCAGCGCCCCCGGTCCGTTTCGCCCCTGATCCGCACTGGCGCTCGGGATATGCACTGGGAATAGGGCACTGAAGCCAGTGCCGCTCCCGAGAGGGAGTGCGCATGCAGAGAAGGGTGCAGGCGCCCGGCGAACGGATTCGCGCCTACGTCGAAACGATCGCCAACTGCCGCGACTGCGCGACCAAAGTCCCTGCGCTGTCCCAGATCTCGAAGTCTTCCTCGTGGAACCCATCCATCAGGTAGTTGGTCGTCACCCGGCAGGCCAACCACCCCGGCGCGGGCCGGCTCCGGATATGCACGGTGAGCTCGATCGTGGAAGACCCAGGAATCCCCAGATCGAACACCACCGGCGCCACCGCGTCGACCAGGAACGTCAGCGCGATCGGATCGGCCTCCCGCCCATCCGCCAGCCGCATCCAGAACTCGACACACGTCGCACCCCCGGGACTGCCACGCCAGAAACCCGGAACCTCCGCCATCCGCGTCTCGGTCCGCTCGGAGATCGAGGGTCGCTGCCGCGGATAGTCCGCGAACGGATCGACACAATCCTGCGGCGCGGGCAACGCCGGCGGTGTGCCGTTGACCAGTGTCGGTCCCTCGGCCGCGCCCAGATCGGTGAATGTGGCCAGTACCCGCAGGATTTCCTTGTCGTCACGCAGCATGCTCGCCTGCCCGGTCGCGGTACGCCGCCCGGCCCGCACCACCTCGGTGGTGATCCGCGCGGGCCCGGGACTGCCCGGCCGCAGGAAATGCGCGGAGGCCGAAAGCACATCGGGGTGCGGGAACTCGTGGCGCAGCGCCTGCAAACAGGTAGCCAGCAGATACCCTCCATTCGTTGTCTTGATGAAGGTGGTCCACCGGTCCGACAGCGTGAGCGCGAACTCGTGCTCCCCGACCCGTTCGCTGGCCGTATCGCTGTCGAACACGAAACCCGCCGTAGTAGTCATCCCACGATCTTGCCTGCCGAACGGGACATGAGCGAGCGCGCATCCGGCCGTGTCCCGTTCGGCAAAAGCTAGCCAGTCCGTTGCTGGTCGCAGTGCGAACTACCGGTACGGCCCATAGTGCGCTCGTCAGCGCCCCGGCGAAAGGGAGACAGATGCAGACATTCGCGATGAACACCGACCTCACCGATTGCCGGGTGGATCCCGGCCCGATGTCCGCGGCCCGCGCGCATCGAGCGATGCAGATCCACCTGGACTGTTCGGTGGACACCTGCCGGGTGCGCCGGCGCGCCCGCAACGTCCTCGTGCAGTCCGGGTCGATGGTGCTCGATCCGCGCGCTGCCCGGTAGCTACGGACCGCCGCAAAATTCGTTCCGAATCGGACCAATCCGGTTCGTCGATCCAGGCGAATTCCGTTCCGTCCAATCCCCAGCACGGCCTCGAGCCGTATCGACGGAAGCGAAAGACAACGATGACTGTAATGCGACGTACGGTTGTGGCGGCGATTGCGCTGACCGCGTTGGTGGGTGCCTCGGCTTGTTCGAGTGACAACAAGTCCGACGACAAGACCGCGGCGCCGTCGGCGTCCGCGGCGATGACCACCTCGGCCGCCGCGTCGGGCGATCTGGTCGGCTCCGGCTGCAAGGCCTACGCCCAGCAGGTGCCGACCGGCGCCGGCTCGGTCAGCGGCATGGCGCAGGATCCGGTCGCCACGGCGGCCTCGAACAATCCGCTGCTGACCACGTTGGTCGCCGCGGTGTCGGGGAAGCTCAACCCACAGGTGAACCTGGTCGACACGCTCAACGGTGGCCAGTTCACCGTGTTCGCGCCGGTCGACGCCGCGTTCGCGAAGATCGACCCGGCCACGGTCGACTCGCTGAAGACCGACTCGGCCACGCTCACCAAGATCCTGACCTACCACGTGGTGCCGGGCCAGGTCGCCCCCGACAAGATCGCGGGCACGCACAAGACCGTCGAGGGCGCGGACGTGACGGTCACCCGCAGCGGCGAGGACATCAAAGTGGGTAACGCTTCGGTGATCTGTGGCGGCGTGAAGACGGCAAATGCGACGGTATACATGATCGATACCGTGCTGATGCCGCCGGCCGCGTAACCTCGCCACACCGAAGTTAGGAATGGTCCTTCCCCCTCAGGAGTCGTGCTCGCCGTGTTGCTGCCGCAGATCCATTCCAGATCCGTCCCTGTCAGCGATCGATGCGGAGGTGGGCATGCCGAATGAGCCGAAGCTCGCCGCGATCCGCCTGCGCCGCAACACCGGCGGAGGCGGACCGCCGGTGATGCCGTCGTGCTCGACCGGCGTGGATCCGGAGGAGGCCGAGCGGTCGCGGCGGCTGGCCGAACTGCTCGACGCGATCGCGGGCGGCGATCGGGACGCCTTCACCGAGTTCTATCGGGCGACCAGTCACCGGGTGTTCGGCTTGGCGTTGCGTATTCTGCGCGGTCACGCCGCGGCCGAGGAGATCACCCAGGAGGTGTATCTGCAGGCGTGGTCGCTCGCGTCGGGGTATGACCGCAAGCTGTCCAGTCCGATGGGTTGGCTGATGATGCTGACCCACCGGCGGGCGGTGGACCGGGTGCGGCGCGAACAGTCCGCCGCCAGCCGTGACATCGCTTACGGCCAAGCGAATTTGGGCCGCGATCACGATGTCGTCGCCGAGGAGGTCGGGCAGTTGCTCGACGAGCAGTCGGTGCTCGACTGCCTGGAGACCTTGACCGAGATCCAGCGGGAGGCGGTCGCGCTGGCGTATTACAGCGGCCGCACCTACAGCGAGGTCGCCGACCACCTCGAGGTCCCGCTGCCCACCATCAAGACCCGGATCCGGGACGGATTGAAGCGGCTCGAAAACTGCCTGACAGGGAGTGATACCTGATGACCGACCCCGAGCGGCCCGGCATGGACCTGCTCGACCTGGCCTACCCGTACGCGATGGACGCGGTCGCCGAGCTCGAGCGCCGCACCATCGAACATCGGTTGCGCGATGCCGATCAGGAAACCTCGGATGCCTTCGCCGCCATCGTCTCCGGTGTGCGGGAGACGTTGGCCGCGCTCACCGTACTGGACGCGACCCCGCCGCCGGCCCAGTTGGAGATCTCGTTGTTGCGGGCGCTCGACGAGGCGACCAGGGGAACGGGTAAGTCCCGCAACAGGTTCGAGCGGACGCGATGGTTGGCGGCCGCGGCCGCGGTTGTGGTGGCGATCGGCGCCGGGATCGGGGTGGCGGTGTACCGCTCCGCCGAACCGGGGCCGACCGGGCTCACCGCGCAGATGGTGCTCGAACAGCCCGATGTGCTGGTGAAGTCGGTTCCGGTCACGGGCGGTGGCACGCTCACCATCCGCACCTCGGCCCGAATCGCCGCCGCCACTGTGACTTTCGAATCCGTGTCGGCTCCACCGCCGGATCGTTCGTACCAGGTGTGGTTGATTCCGCTAGGCGGGACCGCGCACTCCGCGGCGGTGATGACCGAGTTGCCTGCCAGCGGTCCGGCCATGGTGACGCGCTTCGACGCCGTGGACACGTTGGCGGTCACGGTCGAGCCGGTTGCCGGTTCACCAACCCCCACGGGTGATGTGATCGCCAGCGTAAACCTCACCTGACCTCAGCTGCTTCGCACGCGTCGCAGCGTCCATCCCGACGATAGGGAATCTGCGATGAAACAAGTTGTGGCACAAGCACGCCCGAAACCGGTGTTCGAGCTGGCCGCCGCGGCGTTGACCGGGGTGCTGGCCGCGGCCACGGTGCTGGGTGTCGGCCATCTGGTTGCGGCGTTCATCGATCCGGCGGCCTCGCCGTTCTATGCGATGGGTGCCGCGGTAGTCGACCATACGCCACATGCGCTCAAGGATGCGGCGATTCGCCGATTCGGCAGCAATGACAAGCTGGCGTTGTTCGTCTCGATGGGCGCGGTGATGGTGGTATTCGCCGCGGTCCTGGGGATTGTGGAGCGTCGGCGCCCGGTGGGCAGTGTGCTGCTGGTCCTGCTGGGCGGGGTGGTGGTGGAGGCTGCGTTGCAACGGCCAACGGCCACAACCTGGTTCGCGGTGCCAGGGATCGTCGGGGTCGTGGCCGGAGTGGTCGTGATGCGAGTGCTCATCCGGCAGATCGGCGCCGATGATCACCGTCTGGGCGCAGAGTCTGCGGCAACCGTCGAACCGTCCTCGGACAGTACTCAGCGGCGGACCGGCGGTGCATCGCCCGTCTCGCATTCGAAGGATCGGGTGCATCCAGGTGTGGAGGGTAGGGCCGAACCGAGTACCGGCCGGCACACAGCGCAGTCGGCGAGGGATGCCGGATCCCACTTCGAGACGAACGATGACCAGGAGTTGGGTACCGGTCGGCACTCCGCCCCGGTCAGCGCCGATCATGCGGTCCGGCGCAACTCGCACCCGAGCGGTACGAGATGGTGGCGCACCCGGCTGCGCCCTGACCCGCCCACCGATGATCCCCGGCTGCGCGGCACGCAGTCGAAAGACCGGTTCCAGGCTGACGGAAAACCGGGTTCTACCGCGCTGGGCAGCGCTGCGGCGCAGCCGGGTCAGGCAGCCGGCAATGATGCCGAACGCACGGAGGCCGGTTTCGCGGGAGGGAGCGGTGGTGCGGAAGCTGGTGTCGGACGCTTGGCACGCGGAATGAATGGCGACCCAGACGCTGGCGCGGATATCGATGGCGGCGCAGATGCCGGCGCGGGTGCTGCGGGAGCCGGTGGTGATGCTGAAGCCGATGATGTACGTCGGGCGGGCAGCGTTGCGGGAGTGGACCATGACGCCGAAGGCGGCACCGAATGTGCAGCGGGCGGCGCCACGGAAATGAGTGGCGATGCGGAACGCGGCGTCGGTGATCCGGCGGGCGGTGGTCCGGGAGTAAGCGGCGGTACCGGAGGCGCTGCGGGAGTGAGTGACAGTGCTGACGACCGGGGCGGACGTGTGGCGAGCGGCGGCGCGGGATGGAGCGGTGATGCGGAAGCTGGTGTCGGACGCTTGGCGGCTGGTAGTGCGGTCGTCAACGACGAGTCGGGTAATGGACGCGTTGCGGGGTCAGGTGGGGATGCTGGCGTCGGGCGTGTCGCGGGAATCAGTGACGGTGCCGGGGGTCGGGCGGGCGGTGTCGCGGGGGAGGGCGACGGGTCTGGCGTAGTCCGCGGCGGGCCGGCGGTGTCAGGCGGAATCGGGCACTCGGTCACTCGAGATTCGGGTGGCGATGGTGGGAAACGTTCGCCCGGCGCAGGTGCTTCGCGGCGGCGGTTCCTGGCCATGGCCGCGGGAGTTGGTGCGTTGGCGGCGGGGGCGGCGGTTGCCGGGAAGTGGATCGGGGCGCGGCTGCATGATGTGGTGGCTGATCGGGCCGGGTTCGTCGTACCGCGGGTGGCTGTGCCGGCGCGGGGTGCGGGGCCTGGTGTGCGGCCGTCGGTTCCGGGGTTGACTGAGTTCGTTACGCCGAACGATCGGTTCTACCGTGTCGATACCGCGCTGCAACTTCCGGCGCTGACCAGTGGTGACTGGCGGTTGCGGTTTCACGGAATGGTCGACCGTCCCATCGAATTGGACTTCGACCAGCTGCGGCGAAGGACGCCGGTGGAACGGATGATCACCATGACCTGCGTGTCCAACGAGGTCGGCGGCGACCTGGCGGGCACCGCGGTCTGGACGGGGTACCCCCTGGCCGACCTGCTCGCCGAGGTGGGCGTCCGCCCGGAGGCCGACATGCTCTTGTCCCGCAGTGTCGACGGATTCACCGCGGGCACACCGGTTTCCGCGGTCACCGACGGCCGCGACGCCCTCCTGGCGATCGGCATGAACGGCGAACCGCTGCCGATCGCCCACGGTTATCCCGCGCGACTGATCGTGCCCGGCCTCTACGGCTACGTGTCCGCCACCAAGTGGGTGATCGACCTCGAACTGACCCGCTTCGACCGCGCCAAGGCCTACTGGACCGAACGTGGTTGGGGCGCACAGGCTCCCATCAAAACCGCGTCCCGCATCGACGTCCCCGCGGCCTTCGCCACCATCCCGGCGGGCGAGGTCACCGTCGCCGGCGTCGCCTGGGCCCAGCACCGCGGCATCGACGCCGTCGAGGTCCAGGTCGACAACCAACCGTGGCAACCGGCCACCCTCGCCGACGAATACTCCACCGACACCTGGCGGCAATGGACCTGGCGCTGGACCGCCACTCCCGGGCCGCACACCCTCCGCGTCCGCGCCACCGATCGCACCGGCACACCCCAAACCGACACCCGCACAACACCTTTCCCCGACGGCTCCACCGGCTGGCACAGCCGCGTCATCACCGTCAGCTGACCGCCCCGAACCGATAGCTGACCGCCCCCGAACCGATCTCCGCGCTCAGCGTGCGAAATCCGTGAACCAATCCGGCGATACCGGAGCCGATCGCCTGGTGCGAAGGCCTCCGAATCGGTGGTGAGGGCCACTCGGCATCCTCATCGACAGAGAGCCGTTGGCGCCGGGTAGGCATTGCTGCACGTGCTTGCCTGGACGCCTGTTCCTTTCTGTCGAGGTCGGTCCGGGGGAGCTGATGAACAATCCCGCGTTCATGTTTCGTGAGCTCCAGCTAGCGCTGCCGCTCCCGATGTGTGCAAGCGTCCGGAGCGGACATTGCTCCATGCAGTGGCTGCGACGACCGCCGATGCGCAGAGTGCCGCCGATTAGCCACGCCGACTTCGGTCCCTGAGTACGTATCTTGCTGGGGTACAACGGATTCAGAGGGCGTCTCCCACCGGGGGTGGATGCGAGTTCCGGTATGCGCGGTGGGATCTGGCGTTCTGGCCCGGGCTTCAGATCGACTTGACGGCAGTCCCCACGTGAAACCTGATGTTCCGGGCTGTGCCGATCTCGGTGCGGCGCTCTGTGCTGGCCGGCGAATCGTTCTTAGTCTCCACGTTCACCGCGCCGCGGCCGGGCGGCTGGGTCGATGTCGCGCCCGCGCTGCCCGGCCACATGCTGAACTTGCAGATCACCTGGGACCGGACTGGGGGCGGCGACAGTCGACGAACTCACACTGCGGCTGGCAGGCATGCACGGAGCGTGCCCGATCTGTGAGGTGTCGTCGGTGACGGTGTGGCCGACCATTACCCCCGAGGTAATCGTCGTGCGGCCGCGTTGTTCGTAGGATCGGGGGGTGAGTACGCAAACAGCCGGTGATCTGCTGCGGCATTGGCGGCTCGAGCGCAGGCTCAGTCAGCTGGAGTTGGCGGGGCGTGCGGAGACCTCGGCCCGGCATCTGAGTTTCATCGAGACCGGTCGCTCGACGCCGAGCCGGACCATGCTCGTCCACCTCAGCGAGCACCTGGAAATCCCACTGCGCGAACGCAATCGGTTGCTGCTCGCCGCGGGCTACGCGCCCGCCTACGCCGAGCCGTCGCTCGACACCCCCGCGATGGACGCGGTCCGGCGGACGATGCGGCAGATCCTCGCGGGTCACCAGCCGTATCCCGCGCTGGCCATCGATCAGAGCTGGACCATGATCGACGCGAACGACGGTGTCGCGCTGATGCTGTCCGGCATCGATCCGGCCCTGCTGACCCCGCCGGTGAACGCACTGCGGCTCAGCCTGCACCCCGACGGCATGGCGGGCCGGATCGCCAACCTCGCGGAATGGCGCGGGCATATCTTCGCCCGGCTGTCCCGGCAGATCGAGGTCACCGGCTCACCCGACCTCGTCGAACTGCGTGACGAACTGCGCGCCTATCCCGGTGACGAAATCGACCCGGCGCTGCCCGAACCCGACCAGTCCGTGGTCCCGCTGCGCCTTCTGCATGACGGCCACGAGCTGTCGTTCATCAGCGTCACCACCGTCTTCGGCACCCCGATGAACGTCACCGTCGCCGAACTCGCCATCGAATCATTCTTCCCCGCGGACGAAGACACGATGAAACGTCTGACCGCCCCATGAGCGTCGCCGAGCGTCTCGGCGCACTTCTCGGCGTCGCTGTCCACACGGTCACCGATCTCGGGGCCAGTCACGCATGGACACTGCACCGCGCTGAGCTGATCGACGGGCGCGTGGTCTTCGTCAAGGCGTCCGCTGAGCCGAGCACGGTCTTCGCCGCGGAGGCGGCGGGTTTGCGCTGGCTCGCCACCGGCGCGGTCCCGGATGCTCAGGGGGCAGTTGATCGGGAGCCGGATCGCCGAGCCGAGCGTTCGGTCTGGTCCGCTAATCGCGAACGGGTCGATCCTGCCGCCGAGGGGTTCGTCGTCGCGCCCGGTCTGCTGCCCGACGTGCTGGCCGCCGATGACCGGATGATCGTGCTGCCGTGGCTCGAGGATGTCGGCCCGACGTCCGGCGCGGCGGAGCGATTCGGCCGGGAGCTGGCTGCGCTGCATGCGAATTCGGCTACCGAGTTCGGTGCACCGTGGTCGGGCTGGATCGCCGAACTGCCGCTGGACAACACCTTGACCTCGGGCCCATGGGCGCAGTGGTACGCCGAACGCAGGCTCGCCCCCTACCTTCCACTGGCCGCACCCCACCTCGGCCGCGACGGAATCCGCCTGCTGGAACAGGTGATCGACCGCATCGACACCCTCGCCGGCCCACCGGAACCCCCCGCCCGCATCCACGGCGACCTCTGGTCCGGAAACATCGTCTGGACCCCCGACCGCGCCACCCTCATCGACCCCGCCGCTCACGCCGGCCACCGCGAAACCGACCTGGCCATGCTGGCCCTCTTCGGCGCCCCCCACCTCGACCGAATCCGCGCCGCCTACAACGAAACCCACCCCCTATCCGACGGCTGGCACACCCGCATCCCCCTCCACCAACTCCACCCCCTCCTGATCCACGTAATCCTCTTCGGCCCCAGCTACCGCTCCCAAACCCTCACCGCCGCAACCACCGCCCTCTCGATCTAGCCCACCCTGTCGAGATCGTCGCCGATCCCCCAGCAACGAGCACGGCTGCGGCCGCCCCGGCACCGTCATCGACGCTGAAATCGACGATTCCGATCAGCATCGCCCTGGATGTGGCTACCGGCTCGCGGTACATGACCGAGCACCCACCGGCGCGTCCCCACCACCATGTCCCGTTCGCTCGCTTTCACGACTTAGCCCACCCGTCGAGCGGTACATGACCGAGCCCTCATCGGCGTGTCCCTACCACTATGTCCCGTTCGCTCGTCCTCTCGAGTTAGCCCACCCGTCGAGTGGTACATGACTGAGCACCCACCGGCGCGTCCCACCATGTCCCGTTCGATCGCTCTCTCGAGTTAGCCCACCCGTCGAGCGGTACATAAACGAGCGCTCGTCGGCGTGTCCTTACCGCCATGTCCCGTTCGTTCGTCCTCTCGGGCTAGCCCACCCGTCGAGTGGTACATGACTGAGCGCTCACCGGCCGTGTCCTTACCACTATGTCCCGTTCGTTCGTCCTCTCGGGCTAGCCCACCCGTCGAGTGGTACATGACCGAGCGCTCACCAGCATGTCCCCACCGCTATGTCCCGTTCGACTGCAGCCCGTTGGCCGAAGGCAGCTTGCTGGTCGAGGTCGACAGCAGTTGCTGGTGCAGGCCGGTAGCAGCCCGGTGGCCGAGGCCGGAAGCGGTCGGCCTGGTCCGCCCGATTCCTTGGCTCACCGATCGAGCAGGTTTCGGTAGAGCGGTCCATCACATAGTTCCGCTGTTATGCCACAGTCACTGCGCCTCGATGGTCCCCGCTGGACCATCGAGCGCACACCGAAACCCCCATCCGAACACCACCCGGCCACCCCGGATAGTCCAACGCTTGGCGCCGAACGGGACATGACGGAGCAGCCGTCGGCGTGTCGTCTCCACCATGTCCCGTTCGATTGCTGCCTCACCGCTGAGCGGGACATGTTGGTGTGCCTGTGCAGCCCTGTCCCGTTCGCCAGAGACCTGGCCGCCGGAGACATGACCGGCGAGCGGGACATGCTGGTGCTGTCGTCGGCCGGTCAGAGGCAGCCATGTCGCGTCCAACAGCGACCCTGACAGTCGAGTGGGGCAACCGAGCTGGCGCCGGCCGGTTAGCGTCGTTATGTTCGCCGAATTCCGCGCCACCCTGGACGCACTCGTCCAAATGCGCCACGAGCTCGATTGAGCGCGACAGGGTGCAGCCATGGGGCATGCGAGCGCGACTATGTCCCGTCTGGCGGCACCCAACCAGCGATCAGGACTTGGTTGCGCTGTCGCTGGCCTGCCAGGTGTAGCCATGTCGTGTCCGACGGGGACCCTGAAGTCGGGTGGGACAACCGAGCCATCGCTGGCCCCTCAGCGCCGCTACGTCCAGCCCGTCAGCAACTCAACCGACCGTGACATGGTGCAACTGCGGCCATGCAAGCGCGACCATGTCCCGCCCGGTGGCACCCTGACCGGCGAGCGGGATCTGATGGTGCTGTCGTCGGCGTGTCGGCGCAGCCATGTCCCGCCTGGTGGCACCTTGACCGGCGAGCGGGATCTGGTGGTGTTGTCGTCGGCGTGTCGGCGCAGCCTTGTCCCGTTCGGCGGCACCCTGTCCGGTGTCCGGTGTCCGGTGTCCGGTGTCCGGTGTCCGGTGTCCGGTGTCCGGTGTCCGGTGACCGGTGACCAGTGACCGAGGAGCGGGGAGCGGGGAGCGGGACGTTGCGGTGTTGTCGTTGGCGTGTCGGCGGGGCCTTGTCCCGTTCGGTGGCACCCTGCTCGGTGACCGGGACGTAGGGGCGTTGTCGGTGGCGTGTCGGCGCAGCGTTGTCCCGCTCGACGGCAGCCCGCTCGACGGCAGCCCGCTCGACGGCAGCCCGGTCGGCGAGCGGGACTTCAGGTGCCTACCTCGCCCATTCCTCTGGCGTGCCTACCTTGCCCCGTTCCGCTGGCATGTCCTGGCTTGCCCGGTTCCATGGCTTGCCCGGTTCCCTGGCATGTCCCGACTCGCCCGGTTCCCTGGCATGTCCCGCTCGGTGAGGGCATGGACGGAAAACCGTAGCGTTCGAGAGTGGTTCTCGCCGAAGGGCGTTGGCGACGCTCAGCTACTGACGCGCGACATGACTTTCTCGGCGAAGCGGGACAGGTTGGCGATCTTGGTGTCGAGGGGTTCGGTGTCTTGTTCGAGGGTGTAGGGGAGGCGGAAGCCGACTATGACGTCGGTGACGCCTTTGTCCTCGAGTCGTTTGATGCCGTCGACGGTGAATCCGTCGAGGGAGATCACGTGGACCTCGAAGTCCTTCCTGGTCCCGTATTCGGCTCGCAGCGCATCCAATTCGACCAGCAGCTTGTCGAGTTCGGCCCCGTCGCCGCCGGCGTGCATCCAGCCGTCACCGCGCTGCGCGGCCCGTCGCAGTGCGGGTTTGCTGTGCCCGCCGATGAGAATCGGCACCGGCTCGGTGGACACCGGACTGATCTTGATCGGCGGAAAATCATAGAACTCGCCGTGGAATTCGAAGTACCCACCGGCCGTCAGCCCGCGCACGATGTCGATGCACTCGTCCATCCGCGCGCCCCGCTTCTCGAACGGCACGTCCATGATCTCGAAGTCATCGGGCCACGGACTGATCCCCACCCCGAGCCCGAACCGATTGCCGCTCAACGCCGCCACCGACGCGGTCTGCTTGGCCACCAGCACCGGCGGGCGGATCGGCAACTTCAGCACGAACGGCGTGAACCGCAGCGTCGTGGTCGCCGCCGCCATCGCGGCGCTGAGCACGAAGGCCTCGATGAACGGCTTGTCCTCGAGGAACTCCCGATTCCCGTCGGGGGTGTAGGGGTACTTGGCGTCGGAGTCGCGCGGGTACGCGATGCTGTCGGCGACCGCCATGGACGTGTACCCGGCCTCCTCGGCGGCGCGCGCCAACGGAACGTAGTACGACGGGTCGGTCATGGTCTCGGCATAGGTGAAGCGCATATCAGTCGCCTTCCTGGCGCCGCAGCGCCGCGTGCGCCCCGGCGCGGCGCCCGAAGAACGAGCCCTCACCGAGACAGGTTCCACTCGAATAACCGCCGGAATCCTGCGCGATATTGGACGCACAGGCGCCGGCGGCGTACAGCCCCTCGATTGTCGATCCGTCGGTTCGGCGCACCGTCGGCGGTGGTGCGGAGTCCGCCGAGGGTGAAGCCGACGTAGGTTGCCGCGCCCGGGGGTCAAATCGAAAGCGCCCCAAGGGTGTTGGGTCAGCGGGGTGATCCAGTCCGGGCGTTTGCCGAACTCGGGGTCGTGCTCGTCGGCGTTGACCACCACGTCGGCGGAGTCGTCCCACCGGATCGGCCGCGGCGCCGGAACCTCGATGCCTACTGCCATGGATTCGCGAACCCCTCCGGAATCATCGCGTCGAACATCGCCCGCATGTCCCCGGACAGGCGCATCAGTTCGACGCATGACCCGATCGGCCCGCCATCGAGATACGCGAATTCCATTCCCACGCCGTCGAATTTCCCCCGCGCCAGCACCTCGATCCCCGCCTTCCGCGCCGCCTCGAGCGCACCGTCGAAGTCCTCGGGCACCCACGCGACGTGATGCAAGCCGGGGCCGACCCGATCGAGATGTTCGCTGTACAAACTGAGCCCACCGCGCGGCTCGATCAGCTCCAACTGCTGACCGCCCGCGTATCCGAGGCCCACCGTGATCGTGTAATCAGCTGGTGCGCCACGCAATTCACACAACTGCGGCCCGAAGTGCACGTCCGGGATCGTGAACCACTTCGCCACCCCGTACCGCTCGCTGAACTGTCGCTGCGCCGCCGCCATATCCGGGACGACCCAGCACAGTTGGAAGATCGGTCCGTCCGCGATCATCGGATGGACGCTTCGACGGGGAGTTCGCCGAGCCGGCAGGCGCGTTTCGTCTGCGCCGGCCTGATCTGATCGCGAGCGACAGATGCCCGGAGCGCGAGGCTGAATCTCGCGCCGAACTGGTTCCGGGTCAGCGTTCGTGCGAGACAACTGGTGCGACCGGCTCGATCGGCGGAGAGCGGTCCTGGCCGAGCACGCAGTCGCCTTCGGGGAACGGGACGCGAACGGGCGGCTGGTGCTAGCCGAGGATGTCGAGAGATGCGTCCTCGGACCTGCGCGGGCGTGTGCTCCTGCGTGGTGTCGACACCGATGCGCCGCGCGGCCTGCGATCGCAGTCCGATCTGGCGGGCACAACTCCCGGCGGCGGGATTGCCTTGTGCCGCAAGGATTCGGCAGCATTCCGCGCCGATCGTCGCCCGCGCCCACTCGCTTCCCACTTCTTCAACTAAACACGTGTGCTTAACCCAGTCAAGGCCAGGGTTTAGTACAGTCCACCTATGCTGATCGCCGATTCGCGCGCGTCCCTGCTCGACGCGGGGGAGCGACTCATCGCCGAACGCGGGGTCGAGGTCCCGCTGCGGGAGATCGCTGCCGCCGCGGGGCACCGCAACAATTCCGCGGTGCACTACTACTTCGACTCCCGCCACGGCCTGATCGAAGCCATCGTCGACCGCCGGATGAACTGGCTCGAAGAACGCCGCATGCACCTACTCGCCACCCACGAAGCCGACGGCACCGCACACGAGATCAACACCCTGATCACGATGCTCGCCGCGCCGATCCTCGACCTGATCGCCCAGGCCGACGTCACGCATTACGGCCGCTTCCTCGAGGTCGTGCGCGCGCACCCCGTGGTCGCCGACCCACGCCGCCTCGCCGGCACCGACCGCGCCGCCGTCCGCATCATCGCCACCCGCCTCACCGCCGCCCTCCCGCAACTCACCCCGCGCCGACGCCGCCAACGCCTGGAAACCATGGCCACCGTCATGTTCGCGCTCATCGCCGACTACGAACGCACCCTCGAAGCGGGCGTACGCAAACCACATCCCGACGACGCCGGGGAAATCGTCGACATGATCGTCGCGATGCTGACCGTGCCTGCCCGCGACACCGAATCCACCGACCGAGATAGACCATCGCGCCGATCAGCGCGACGATCGGGTTGAGCACAGCGCCGGCGGCGCGGCGCCCAAGGCAGGACCAGATAGGTAGCGACCGCTGCGGCCGCCGTCATGGCCGCGACGGTCGACGGCATCGACCACCCCCTGATCTCGGCCACCGCGAGGTCCGTCGACGGTCGTGCTCGCCGGTCGCCGCGACTGAGCTCGTCGGCACATTTCGGCGGCCCAGTTCGCAGGCTGTCCACCGGCAAGAGTGTTAGTGGGTTCGGGCGATCCTGTCGGCGATGGGGATCAGCGAGCCACCCGGAGACGGCTTCACCGGTGGCGCGGCTGCCGCTGACAGCGCGCATCGGATTGGTCGCGCCATGTCGCAACAAGATCGGCGGCGCGGAACTCGAAGCGGTACAGGGGTTCATACGAGCAACGTTCTCGGTGCGGTTCCCGAGCGGCAGCGCGGATACCAATCGGACCCGACTGTGCGGCCCATGCCTCCGGGCGGGACATACTTCCTGATTTCCCCGCACACGTAACCGCATGCCATTCGGTATGCAGGAACCAGGAAGTGCGCGGGAACACCGTCAACCGGCGGCCCTCGGTGTTCACCGGTTCCCTTCCCGTAGGGCCTCTCGGGATGCGCACTGACTCTCGGGAGCCGCACTGGCTCTAGGGCCCTATTCTCGGTGCGGATCCCGAGAGGTAGTGCGGACGTTGGGTCGGAGCGGTTGGTGGGTGGAAGTATCCGGGCGATGCATGGTCGCCTTGGCGGCCCTGCGCCAGACCGAGGGGACGACAGCGAAGTCGAGTGGGTCGCACCGCGCAACGAAACGGAGCGGCTTCGCCGACTCCTCCGGCCGCGGCGCATTCACTCCTGCTCGGCGACACTCCACCGCACACTTCTTGATTTCCCGCACACCGAATGGCATGCGATTACCTGTGCGGGAAATCAGGAGGTGTGCGGAAACGTCACCTCCGTTGGCCTCGGCGTACTCGCGCAGGTGCTCGGCGGACGCCGGATCGGCAGGTGCCGCAGGCGCGGTGCATCGCTGCGAGCTGACAGGAACCGGGCGGGTGTAGACGAAGGGAAAGCCGTCGGTCGCATCCGGACGCGACGGACAGGGGGCGAGAAGCGGGTTCGCCCATACCGAATCAGGTGGCGATAGGCCGGGGCGGGCGTCGACATCCGAACCGCTCGAGTGGGGAACGAGGGCGAGGGCGCCACGACCAGCCGCAGTGAGCGACTACCCGCATCAGTCAAGCGGTCGTCCACACCATCCAGCGCACCCACCAGCTCGGTTGTCCGGAGTAGCCCTCCCGCTGCGATACGGTCGCGGGGTGGAACTACTAGGCATTCATCACGTGGCGATCATCGCGTCCGACTATGTGCGGTCCAAGCGGTTCTACACCGAGACCCTCGGTCTCGCCGTGATCGCCGAGCACTACCGGTCGGCCCGCCGCTCGTACAAGCTCGACCTGGCCATCCCCGGCGGCAGCCGGATCGAACTGTTCTCCTTCCCCGAACCCCCGGACCGCGCGAGCTGGCCGGAGGCGGCCGGGCTGCGGCACCTGGCGTTCGCCGTCCGCGACGTCGCCGCCACCCTCGACGAACTGGCCGCCAAGGGTGTCCGCACCGAGGAACTGCGCACCGACGAGGTCACCGGCAAACGCATGGCGTTCTTCTTCGACCCCGACGACCTGCCGCTGGAACTCTACGAGGTCTGATTCATCCCGCGCGCCCGCCGCGCCAATTCGACTGTCGCGGCACGCAACTCATCGATCGCACCGATCGGCTCCGCGTAGCCCACCCGGGTCCGCGCGACCCCGCGCGGGGTCACCACCCGCAGGTCCAGCCCGTAGCGGTCCGCGCGCTCACAGCTCGCCTCGGTCGCGTCCGGATATCCGCCCAGCCCCTGCGCCATCGCCAGCAACGCCGGCGCGTGATCGTCGTTGAGATGCACGATGGCATCCGCCGCGACCGGCACGATCGGATCCGGCGCCACCGCCGCGTACTGCTCGGCGGTCGCCGAATCCATCCGCCCGTATCCGCCGACCCACCGCACCCGGCGCACCCGCAGCACCCACACCGAGAAATCGCTGTAGTCGATATAGAACTTCGCCGCGGGCACCGCCGCCAGATGCGCCTCGCGCGCCGCGTCGGCCTCCGCGCCCACCGGCCGCTCCACCACGCCGGCCAGTGTGATCCTCGTCCCTGCCAGCGGATCCGCGGGCGCGTCCGGCGCCACGATCGCGAGACTCGCGCGCTGATCGCCGACCAGGTTACGACCGTGCTCGGCCATCCGGGACACGCACAGCACCGGCTGCCCGTCCAGCAACCCGTAGGTCACCAGCGACGCCCACGGCGTTCCGTCCTCGCTCAAACTCGCCAGCGTCGCCGTATTCGTCGCGGCGGCAACGGTTCTCGCCTCCTCGGCGGCCGACGGGCGGGCCGGATTCGCCACCGGCGCGGTCGGCTGCGGGATGGAGGGAGCGTCGCCGGGGTCACCGTGGTCGAGGGTCATGCGGTCTATCTTCTCCTGTCCCACCGACAAGTCGCCAGCGACCCTGATCCCCGGCTCGGCATGCGCACTGCGGCCAATGGATCGGATTGACCGCGCGAATCGCGCTCGGATAGACCAGACTTGCCGGGTGACCCGATACGCATTCGACGCCGACCACAACGTGATCGTCGCCATCTGGGCGACCGGACGCGGTGACCTCGCCCAGGCGGTGGCCACCCTGCCCCGGACGGTAACCCATGATCAGGCAACCAATCTGGCGTCGAACCTGACCACGCTGTCGCGGTTCCACTGGCGCACCTACACCCATCCGGCCAGCGCGGCGGGCGACCCCGACATCCCCAACAGCGAGGCCTGGCGCCGCGCCGAGGAACGCCGCAACTTCAAAGAGGTCGAGGCCGGCATCCGCAGCCCCAACCTGCCCTCCGAAGAAGGACTCGTCGTCTCCTACAGCGGCGTCGTCGAATCCGCGCACCGCGTCGGCCGTACCCTCTACGACATCGACGACCTCACCCTGCGCGACACCATCGCTGCCGAGGTCAGCAACGAACAAGCCGCCATCGAGTCCGCCGAACGCGGCGACCTGTCCGGGCGCGCCCGTCAAGCCGTCGAAATGTCGCGCCCCGACGTTTCCCCGGCCCAGGTACAGGCCGCCGACGACCTCTTACGCGCCGACCCGCTCGGCTCCATCGAACTGTTCACCGAACTCGACCCCGCCTCCGCCTCCGTCGCCGCCGCGCACTGGCTGCTCGCCGCCGCCGAGGTAGCGGGCGAAATGGCCGGCGTGCCCTGCACCGACGTGGTCGTGGAAGCCGACGACATCGAAGCCCTCCAGGTCGAAACCCCCACCCTGGTCCTGGAACGCCTGGACGCGGGGGAGAGCCCCACCGAGGTAGTCGTCGACCTGATCGCCGAAGCCATGGCCGTGCACGAAGGCCGCGTCCCCGCCCCGTGGGCGGTAGTCGGCCGCGTCGCCGAAATCGAAGAACAGGCGCGCAAATTCGAGGTCGACGCCGACACCCGCGAAGCCATGCTCGCCGGCTTCCGCATCAGCCGCCTCGACCCGTCCCGCCCCGCCCTCGACCTGCTCGAAGACCTCCTCGACGGCATCCGCGGCTGCCTGCTCCTCTACGCCGCCCACACCGACGACCCCGACGTGGAAACCCTCTTCACCGCCGACGTCCGCCTGGAAGCCGACGCCGACCCCGAACACCTCCTCTGAACCCAGCGGCTCGGAAGATGCACGGGCCGGCCTAGCGCGCCCGGGTTGCCCTCTCGCTGGAGCCGGCCCGCATCTCGATGGTCGCGTCCTCGCTGACCATCACCGTCAAGGAGGACCAGCCCGTCCCGGCCGACGAGTTGGCGGATCGCCGGGCACCGGTAAACGGCGATCTCCCCCTCGGCGACGCTCGCCGAGCGCCCGACCGACAAGGCTGTCCAACCCGGTCGACACCGCGCCCCGCTCCAAACGAACCACCGACCCCCGTGGTTCGGCCGAGCCCCGTGGTTCGGCCGAACCGCCCCCGCGACCGCAGTGAACCCCCTCCCAACGACCAGACCGCACGATCCGAACGCCGAACGGGACATGGCGGAGCCGACACGCGGGTATTCGCTCTGTCATGTCCCGTTCGACGACCAGATCTGGCGATTTGGTTATTGGGCGGGACGTGGCTGCGGCCGCATGCCGGTGATCGCTTACCCGCGGCGCGTTCGGTGACCCGCAACGGTCACCTGGGTATGTCCAGCCGGATCAATGCAGGCTCGTCGCCGAACGGTGGTGTTGAGGCAGGTGCGGGCGAATCCACCACCGTGCTACGTCGGGCCGAAGTGTGTGCGAGTCACTAACTCGAAGCCAGGGTTCGAGCAACTTCGATGGCGAGTGGCATTTTCGGCAGGAGGGCCCGCCGGGAAGACCCGCTCACTGTCACGGTGGGCACTGTCGCGGTGCGCCGACTCGTGCTGCTGGATGTCGTGTGCTTGCAGCCCTGATTGGCGTGCCCGGCATCGGCGATCGGCCACTGTCGGCGATCAGAAACGGGATGCGAACTTGGGCGATGCCGCTGCGAACTTGGGTGATGCCCCTGCGAACTTGGGTGATGCCCCTGCGAACTTGGGTGATGCCCCTGCGAACTCGGGCGATGCGCATGCGAACTCGGGCGATGCGCATGCGAACTCGGGCGATGCCTCAATGGCGACGGGCAATGAGTCGCCAAGTGCGCAGCCGAACCCGAGCGGCCTCAGCGACATCCCGCTCGACGGCCAAAGCCGGCGATCAAGTCATCGAGCGGGACATGGCTGCGGCGACACGCCGGTTTGCTCTCTGGCACGTCCCGTTCGACGAGAAGCTGTTGGGGGTTGGGGGCCGGGCGAGGTCGCTTGCGAGCGGGGGCTCACGTGGGGGCTGTTGTTCGCCGGCGCGCTGGGGTGAATCTGGTGCGGGAGTTGGTCGGCTCACCTGCACTGGCATCGGGGGCGATAGCCGCACAGGTTCTGGTTTTCCGCACACAGACTTGCCGCGTTGACACGGGTGCGGATGTCAAAGGTGCGGCGGTTACGAGCGGAGTTGCTTGGCTGACTCGTCGGGGGCGGGGTCGGTGCTCAGCCACTCGAGCAGGCCCTCGTACACGGCGTGGTGGTTGAGCAGGGTGAAGTGGTTTGCGGCGGGGATATGCAGGCCGTTGGAGTCGTCGAAACCTATGCGGCGGGCGCGGTTTCGGCCTGCGGCGCTGGGGGTGAGGACCAGGCCGTCGCCGATGATTCGGCCGAGGGGGTGGCGGGGGCTGCGGGTAACGCACGCGGTGACGAAGTAGTGATCGGCACCGGGGAGGAGGGGGACCTCGCGGATCGCTCGGCGGGCCAGCGAGTCCGTGTCGGAGCCCTGCCAATCCTCGTCTACCAGCGAGCCCTGCCGCAGATCGCGGATACCCGCGCTGCGGCGGCGCAGCAGACGACCGAACGGACGGGTCTCGGGGACGCGGACCAGCGCGGCGGACGCGTAGTGCACGAGTTGCTCGAGCGGCGCACCGAGATGTGGCGAACCGAGACACACGATATGCCGGACCGTACGCACCCACGCCCGCCCGGACTCGCTCGCGTCGAAGCACGCACCCCGGGCGATCAACCCACCCATCGAATGACCCACCAGCGACAGCTGCTCGATCTCCACCGGCCAATGCTCGACCAGCCGCTCCAGCAGCGCACTCAGCTGACGAGCGTTCTCGGAGATGTGCAGACCGCTGTTGTAGCGAACCTGCACGGTGCTGTAGCCGAGATCCTGCTCGAGCCCTTCGGCGTACGTTGTCCGTCCGCCCAGCCGCCACGCGTGCTCGGTCTCCACCAGCCCGTGGAGAAAGACCACCACCCGCCGACTCGGTTGCGCGACATAGTTTCCGAAATGCTCGGGCGTCACCGGCTCGCCGTCCACGCGCAACGTCATCGGCCCGGCGAGAATCGGGCGCGCGTCCTCGAGATCGTCCCCGATCAATCCCTGCAACGCGCCGAGAAAGCCTGCCCCGAACACCGTCCGCGACGGCACTTCGGCACCGGGCAGATCCGCGGTGCGCTCGGCCAGCCGGCCCGCCGCGACCGCCGTCCCGCTCACGATTCGGTACACACTGTCGGCGATCGCGTCATGCACCACCTCGACCGGCGCCGCGGCCGGACCGACCCCGAGCCGCACCGCCGCGAACACCCGTCCCGCGATCGCCCGATGCACGGACGCGATGCCGTCGACCGCTCCGCCGAGCTCGTCGCCCGCCAACCGGGCGAGGGCCCGGACCTCGGCCTGCCGCTGGTGCGTCTGCTCAGTCATAGTTTCAGTGTACAAGCGTGCACTGAAACCGTCCTGCCGACGGGAGATCGCGACGTTAACCCTGGTAACCCGCCGAGTCTGGTCACGCGCGTCCAGCC
>NZ_JBHTUR010000036.1:0-41754 GCF_042793755.1 Nocardia sp. NPDC056564 | reverse complement strand
GGACAGTTCGGGCGGGCTCGGCGGCGCTGTGCTCAGACTAGTTCGGGCGTGACCCGATGTCCCTCCTCGTCGTCGATGTGGGCCAGCCCGTCCTCGGTGATCTCGATGACCCGCGCGCTGGCGATATCGAAGAACAGACCCGACACGGTCACGCCGCGTTCGGCGACCGCCGCCCGGACCGCGGGATGCCGCTGCAGGTTCTCCAGCTGCACGGCCACGTTCACCATGCTCAACTGGTCGACCTCGCCGAATCCCGCCCTGGCGGCGGCGACGGCCACCGGGTGTCCGCGCTGGACCCGGTCCAGGCTCGGATGGGCGTGCGCGAGCCACTTGTCGATTTCCGGACCGGCCTTGGCGCCCGAGTGCAGCGCCTTCATGGCGCCGCACGAGGAGTGACCGCAGACCACGATGGAACGCACGTTCAGCTCCTCCAGGGCGAAGACCAGCGCGGCGTCCACCGACGGATCACCAACGGCCGGAACCAGATTGCCCACATTGCGCACCGTGAACAGGTCGCCGGGCCCGCTGTTGGTGATCATGTTCGGCACGATCCGCGAGTCCGCGCAGGTGAGGAAGAACGAATCCGGATCCTGACTGTCCCGCAGTTCGTCCAGGTGCGGCCGGACGACGTGCGCGTGGCTGCGGTGGTAGGCGGCCACGCCGGCCGCGATCGGGTCGGCGTGTTCGTCGCGCCGCCACGGGCCGAGGATGTCGGTCCACACCGCGCGCCCGAAGCTGCGCGAGGGCGGGCCCGCCGTCGCGTAGGCCATCCGCGCACTGCCGATCTCCACGAAATCGACGCTGCCGCCGCCGTTTTCCTGCTGTCGCACCCACTCCTCGATGGCCTCGAAGGCGGCGTGGTCGAGGAAGTCGACGGTCATCTCGACGGTGACGTCGGCGTCGGCGGGCACCTTCGCGAACTCGGCGGACAGCTTCGGCAGCGCGAGGAACGTGCAGGAGCCGTCGATGGTGATCATCCACCGCTGCGAACCCGGAATCTGCCTGGCGCTGATGGCGACTCGCACCACCCGCCACAGCAGCAGCGCGAAGGCCAGCGCGAGGCCGATCAGCACGCCCTCCAGCAGGTTCAGGAACACCACCGACGCCACGGTGACCGCGTAGACCAGCAGATCGCCGGTGCGCCGGGCCATCCGGATGTGCGCCAGTTTGACCAGCTGGATGCCGATCACGATCAGCAGGCCGGCCAGCGCCGCCTTCGGAATCTGTTGCACCACACCGGCCAACGCCACCGAGAACACCAGGATCCAGACGCCGTGCAGCACCGCCGACGCGCGGCTGCGCGCGCCCGCCTGCACGTTGGTCGCGCTGCGCACGATCACGCCGGTGACCGGCAGGCCGCCGAGCAGGCCGGAGAGCACGTTGGCCGAGCCCTGACCGATCAGCTCGCGGTCGAAATTGGTGCGCCGGCCCGAGTGCATCTTGTCCACCGCCACCGCGGACAGCAGGCTCTCCACGCTGGCGATCAGGGCGATGGTGATGATCATGATGACCACCGCCGACCAGTCGCCGCGCGGCAGCTCCGGCAGGCCGATCGCGTCGAACAGCGAGCCGTTCAACACGATTCGCTCGGCGCCGGTCGGCAGCACCATGGCGAGTATCGTCGCCACGAACACCGCGACCAGCGGCCCGGGAACGGCCCGCACCTTGGCGGGCATGTACTTCCAGCCGAGCATGATGGCGATCACCACCGCGCCGAGGAACGCGTCGCCGCCGTGCAGCGACATCAGCTGCTGGGGCAGCTGGGTCAGGTTCTTCCACGCCGAACTGTGCGACGAACCGCCCAGCAGCACGTGAATCTGTTGCAGCGCAATGGTGATGCCGATGCCGGCCAGCATCGCGTGCACGACCACCGGCGCGACCGCCAACGCGGCGCGCGCGATCCGGCTCAGCCCGAACAGGATTTGCAGCACACCGGCGGCGACGGCGATGAAACAGGTTACTTTCCAACCGAATTGGTTGATGGACTCGGCCACGACGACGGTGAGGCCGGCCGCCGGGCCGCTCACCTGAAGCACGGAACCGCCCAGCAGGCCGGCGACGATGCCGCCGATCACGGCGGCGATGAGACCGGCGGCGACGGGCGCACCGGAGGCGAGCGCGATGCCGAGGGACAGCGGCAGCGCGACCAGGAAGACCACGATGGAAGCGGGCACATCGTGGCGGAGGATCGATTGCAGACGATCGGACAGGGATCCGGGACCAGAATCCTTGCCCGCCGAAACCGGGGGTGTTATCGGTGGGGCCAAATCGTTCTCGACGACCATGACTATCTCCTTCGCCGAACTCGGCACAGCGGCCGAGGTCGGTTGACGATCAAATGTCCAGCAGGGCACACGACCGCGAACCGGCATCTCGCGGTGAAGCAGTACTCGACGCACCAGTGGGTCGAGTTGTAAACCTCAGCAAGGCTATTAGTAAAGACTAAGCAAAGCCTGAGAATCGTGCTAACTGCGCGTTAACACGACGTCAGGCCTGCCTGTCGGGCGCCGACGCGCCGCCGGGGACCGTCGCGACGGTTAAACCGGCTCTGCGGCGACACGGCGGCCCTCATCGTCGAATTCCGCGATGCCGTCCACGGTCACCTCGATCACCCTGGCCGTGCCGATGTCGAAGAACAGCCCGGACACCGCGACGCCCCGCTCCTCGACCCCCTGCCGCACCGCCGGGTGCGCGTGCAGGGTCTCCAATTGCAGCGCCACGTTCACCATGCCCAGCTGGTCCACCTCGCCGAATCCGGCCAGCGCGGCGGCCTCGGCGACCGGATGGCCGAGGCGGAAGCGGTCGAGACTCGGCCGCGCGTGCGCCAGCCAGTCGCCCAGGCCGGGGCCGGTCCGCACCTCGCGGTAGAGCGCCTCCATCGCGCCGCAGCCGGAGTGGCCGCACACCACGACCGCGCGCACGTCCAGCTTTTCCAGCGCGTAGATCAGCGCGGCCTCGACCGACACGTCGCTGCCCGCGGTGGGGACCAGATTGCCCACATTGCGGACGGTGAACAGGTCGCCGGGCCCGCTGTTGGTGATGACGTTCGGCACGATGCGGGCGTCGGCGCAGGTCAGGAAGAACGAGTCGGCGTCGGGCCGGTGCCGCAGGCCGTCCAGGTGCGGGCGCATCAGGTGCGCGTGACTGCGGTGGTAGGCCGCGATGCCCGCCGCGATCGGGTCCTCCCGGATGCCGGTGCGCCGCCACGGGCTGATCGCCTGGTCCAGGACCTGTCTGGAGTGTCCCCGCTCCGGTGGGCCCGCCATCGCGCGGGCCATCCGCGCGCTGCCGATCTCCACGAATTCGACAGTGCCGCCTTCGGATTCGTGGTGCGCCGCCCATTCGGTGATCCGCTCGTAGGACGCGTGATCGAGGAAGTCGACCGTCATCTCCACCGTGACCGCCACGCCCGCCGGAACTTTCGCCAGTTCCGCGGACAGCCTGGGCAGCGCGAGGAAGGTGCAGGTGCCGTCGATGGACACCACCCAGCGCCGCGCGCTCGCCACCGGCTCGGCGGTGATGGTCACCCGGACCACTCGCCACAGCAGCAGCGCGAACGACAGCGCGAGCCCGATCACCATGCCCACCAACAGGTTCAGGAACACCACGCTCAGCACCGTCGCCACGTAGACGTACAGATCACCGGTGCGCCGGGCGAGCCGGATGTGCGCGAGCTTCACCAGCTGCACGCCGATCAGGATGAGCAGCCCGGCCAGCGCCGCCTTCGGGATCTGCTGCACCAGCCCGGCCAGCGCCACCGCGAACAGCAGTACCCAGATGCCGTGCATGATGGTCGACGCCTTGGACCGCGCACCCGCCTGCGCGTTGGTGATGCTGCGCACGATCACCGCCGCCACCGGCAGACCGCCGAGCAGGCCGGAGACCATGTTGGCCGAGCCCTGGCCGATCAGTTCGCGATCGAGGTCGGTCGAGGTTCCCGGGCGCAGCTTGTCCACGGCGACCGCGGAGAGCAGGGTCTCCACGCTGCCGATCAGCGCGATGGTCACCACGGTGATCACGATCGCGGTCCAGCCGCCGGCCGGAATCGAGGGCAGTCCGATCGAGTCGAGCGGCGAGCCGTTCAGCACCAGCCGCTCGACGTGGGTCGGCAGCGCCAGCGACAGCACCGTCGCGATCACCACCGCGACCAGCGGCCCCGGCACCGCGCGGACCTGGCGCGGCAGGAACTTCCAGGCGATCAGGATGACGATCACCACGAGACCGATCAGCAGGTCGCCGCGATGCACCGACATCAGCTGACGCGGCAACTGGACGAGGCTGTCGAACGAGGAGCTCTGCGACGTGCCGCCGAGCAGCACATGCACCTGTTGCAGCGCGATGATCACGCCGATCCCGGCCAGCAGGCCGTGCACCACCACGGGCGCGATCGCCAGCGCGCCGCGCGCGATCCGGCTCAGCCCGAACAGGATCTGTACGGCGCCGGCGCAGACGGTGATGAAACACGTCGCGGCCCAGCCGAATTGGTGCACGCTCGCGGCGACGACCACGGTGAGGCTCGCGGTCGGCCCGGTCACCTGCACCGCCGACCCGCCGACCAGCCCCGCGACCACGCCGCCGGCCACCGCGGCGATCAGACCGGCGGCGACGGGCGCGCCGGAGGCGACCGCGACGCCGAGCGACAGCGGGAGTGCGACCAGGAAAACCACGATCGAGGCGGGCAGATCGTGCCGGCCGACAGCGGCCAGGCGTTCGGGTAAAGCGAAGTGGCGCAGCGACGTCCGTGGTGCGGAATCGGTGTCGGTGGACATATTTCTCCTTCGCCGGGCGGACGTGGACCGTCCCGGTTCATCGGTGGAACATGTACTGGCATCGAAAGCGAGCGGCGGGCGTAGCTCAACCGCTCGAGAGCGGCGACCCGGTTGACGCGAAGGTCTGGCTAATAGTAAAGACTTCGCAAAGCATTTGGAAAGGTTTCAAGTGGAATCGGCATAACCGTCACCGAATTGTGATCCAGATCACCGCCCGCTGGCAAGGGTCGGCTACTTCAGGTACCAGGCGATCAAGCGTTCGAGCAGGTCCAGATCGCAGGCCTCGTCCGGGACGGTGAGCACCGATTCGAGGTTGCGGCGATCGAACTCGATCCGTTCCAGCAGGTACTTGCCGGTGTAGGCCATGCGGGTGGCGACGGCCCGGTCCAGCGCGGTGAGCTTGCCGTCGTCCCATTCGCCCGGGGTGACGGGACGCAGGGTCATGCCGAGGCCGGCGCCGATCATGCGGACCGTCTCGTCCGCGGGAACGCCGACGCGGTCGGTCAGGTTGACGATCCGTGGCAGATTCTCGGCCTCGGCCAGCCCCAGCAACCACTCCACCGTCGTGTCGATCGGGACCAGGTTGAGCGTCGCCCCGTCGGCGACCTGCACGGCCGCGTCGCCGCCGGGGAATCGGCGGACGACCCGCTTCATGTTCGACATGAAGTTGTAGATGCCGAAATCCGAAGTGGTGTGGGCGGTTTTGGCCGAACCGACCACCTGGCCGAGGCGGAACACGGCGCCGTCGACGCCGTGCTCCCGGATGAAGTCGCGGAAGACCAGTTCGCCGCCGCATTTGGTCGCCTCGTAGACCGTTCGATACTGCGTGGCGTCGGTGGGCGGCAGCCAGGTTTCCGGGCTCGGTGTATCCGAGACGCCGCCGACGTAGGCGGTGCTGATGAGAAAGAACCGGGAGCCCGGCCTGCTGTGTTCGGCGAACAGTCGCAACGCCCGCTCGGTTCCCCGGGTGTTGACATCCTGGAGCAGCGCGGGCCGATTGGGCGAAAGATCCACCGCGGCAGCGAAATGCCAGAAATCGCAGGGCTCGGAGAAGATCGCGGCCGCTTCGAAGTCGTTGATGCCCAGGTGTTCCTGGGTCAGTTCGCAGTCGTAGGTCTCGAGCCCGGTGCGGTCGGGCGGCGTCTCACCGTCGATGATCGTGGCCGCCGCCAGCGCCTCGGGAACTCGTGTCCGTGCGCCCCTGGCCAATGCTTTCACCCGGACGCCGCGGTCGAGCAGCGCGCAGATCGTATTGCTGGCCACGTAGCCGTTCGCGCCGTCCACCACGGCCACTCGCGCATGTCCCATCAGACGCTCCACATATCGCGATCGAAGCGGCGGTCGATGGCGCCGGCCAGCCGATGCAGGCCGACGCCGGGATCCCGCGCGGCGTCGACGCACAGGCCGACCACGCTCGCGCACATGGCGGCGGCCAGTTCGTCGGTCCACAAGCGCTGTGCCGCATTGAAAGTCATCGCCATCGCCGCCTGGGTCCCCTTGATCGTGAGCATGCCGTCGATCGGCAGCACGTTGCCCACCGAGGTCCCGCGCAGCGCGTGCTCCGCGGCGACGCACTCGGGCCCGAACAAGCCCTCCCCCTCCGAGGCCTTCGGCACGTTCAGCATCTGCACCGGGAACAGGGCGCTGTGCGGATCGATCAGCGCGACGGACAGGTCCGGGCAGTCCTCCAGCACCTCGATGAACGGATACCACTGAAATCGGTAGGCCGACAGGCAGTTCTGCTTGAACGACGCGACGAGGTCGGCGAACGACAGCTCCGGCGACCAGCGGAACGCGACCATGAACGGGTTGAACAGCATCGCCACCGACTCGTGGAACCGCGGGTCCCTGCGTCCGTGACTGAAGGTCGGCATGAGGTACGCGGCGGAGCCGCTGAGCTGACCGAGGACCACGCCGTAGGCTGCGGCGATCACCATGAACGGTGTCGCACGCAGCTTTCCGGCCAGGGCGCGCACCGCGGCGATTTCCGCGGGCTCCCACCGGCGATCGCCGCGGCAGGTGATCGCCCGATCGTCGGGCGAGGCCTTCGCGGCGATCTGCAGAACCTCCAGGGAGCCGAGGTATTCCGGCCAGAACGCGCGGGCCGCGTCCGCCTCCGGTGTCTCCAGCGCGGCGAGTTCGTCGAGCACGAGCCGGCCGTAGCGCACCGCAGGCGGTTCCGGTGTCGGTTCCAGCCCGGCGGCGGCGCGATAGAACCGCCCGATATCGCGTTTGAGCACTTCCAGCGACCACGCGTCGGCGACGCTGTGGTGCACCGTCACCTGGAGCAGCCGCTGCTCCGCGGCGCGTTCGAGCAGCAGCACCCGGACCAGCGGCGGGAGGGTGAGATCGAAGGGAGAATTGTTGTGCTCGACCAGCTTTCCCGCGATCTCCGGATCATCCCAGGACGCGGCGCGGACCCGCTCGACCGTCGTCTCCGGTTCGATGTCGGCGCCGATGACCTGTTCGTCCATGCCCCGGCCGCGCACGATGGCGGTGCGGAGCGCGTCGTGCCGTTCGACGGTCCTGGCGATCGCGTCGAACAGCCGATTCCGGTCCAGCGCCCCGTCGATGGTGAGCCGGAAGGAGATGTTGAACGCCTCCGCCGCCCCGCCGGGCCGGATCGATTCGAGGAAATCCAGCAGATGCTGCCCCGGCGTCAACGGCAGCCGCTCGATCGATTCCGTCGGGCTCATTGCGAGCCCTGACGTAGAAAAGCCTGCGCGGCAACGGCATATGTCAAGGCATAGCGCTTGAGGTCGCGCACTTCCACGTACTCGTCGGTCTTGTGCGCGATCCACTTGTCCCCCGGCCCGTACACCACGCTCGGGACATTGCCGAAATGGGTCAGGATGGTGCCGTCCGTGGTGCCCGGCACGCCGCCGAGCACCGGCCGGACACCGTTGACCAGTTCATGCGCGCCGACCAGCGACGTGACAAGGGTTGTGTCCGAACCGGTTTCGACCCACGGACGATCATCGATCACGGTGATCGCGGAGCCGATCTCGCACTCGCGGGCGGCGGTGTCGACACACTCACCGATCCGCTTGAGCAGCATCTCGTGATCCACCCCGGGGACGGTGCGGACATCCAGGTACAGCGAGCTCGTCCCGCAGATCACGTTCAGCTGATCCGCGGTTCCGGCATGGACCACCGTCGGCGTGATGGAGGGTGCGCCGAGCGCGGGCGTCGTACCCGCCTCCGCGATCAGCTTGCGCTCGAGCGCCTCCAGGCCGAGTACCACCCTGGCCATGGCGGGCACCGTGTTCCGGCCCTGAAACGGCATCGCGCCGTGACTCATCACCCCGGTGAACTCCACCCGCACCCGGATCGCGCCCTTCGAAATCGGGCACACCTCATCGCCTTCCGGCTCGCAGCAGATCACCCCGTCGACATCGCGGACGAAGCCCTGTGCCACCGCCGCTTTGGCGCCGGTCATCATGCCCTCTTCGTCACACAGCAGGAGCAGCCGGATCCGGCCGGGGAACGGGCCTGCCTGCTGAACCGCCCGCGCGCCGTAAAGCATCGCCGCGACACCGGATTTCATGTCCGCGGAACCACGCCCGTAGAGCTTTCCGTCGCGGATCTCGCCGCCGTACGGGTCCACGGTCCACTGGCCGGGGTCGCCCTCGGTCACCACATCCAGGTGGCCCTCGAAGGCCAGCGTCGGGCCCGCGCCACCGCCGCCGGTCAACGTCACCACGATATTCGGGCGGCCACCCGCGTCGAAACGCTCAGCGCGCCAACCCCATTCCTCGATCTTGGCGAGCAGGAAGGCGGCTACGGCACGCTCGCCGCGGCCCTCCTCGTGTAAGGCATGGGTCCGCACGAGCTGCTGTGTGAACTCGATGAGTTCCGGCTCGTCGATTCCGGCATCCAGCGAAGCGATGTCCACGGTGTGACCCCCAGAAGTCAGATTGGTCCATGCTACGGCGCGGACGGTGTCTCCGGGTTAGATCCGCGTCCGTTGTGTCTTGATCCACGACATCGCCTGCCGCAGTCCGGTGACCTCGCCCGACTCGGTCACGACGGTCGTGCCGAAGGTGCCGTCGTCGGTCATCGGCCCGAGCGCCGACAACTGCCGCCGAATCTCGGCCGCCTCCCGCGCGCCCGCGCCGCCGTCGTCGAGCCACTCGTCCAGCGGCCGGAAACTGGTGGTGCGATGGCCTTCGACGATGTCGAGCGAGTTGTCCAGCAGCAGGTCGATGAGCTGGCGCTCGGTGAGCGTGCACGCGTGTCCCGGATCGCGCAGGCGCTGCAGCTCCTCGAAATGGGCGTGCGTGGCGCCGGTGAGGCCGGTGACGTTGTCCGCGATGATGACGTGCCCGCCCGGCCGGACCACCCGCGCCATCTCGGCGACGACGAGGCCGGGCCGTTTGACGTGGTGCAGAGCGCGCGTACACAGCACGAGATCGAAGGTCGCGTCCGCGAACGGCAGCTCCTCGACCAGGGCGACCACCAGCTGCACACCGCTGACGCCGTCGTTCACGCGCGCCTGTTCGAGCATCTGCGCCGACGAGTCGACGCCGACGATCTGCGCCCGCACACCCACTTTGGCGGCAACGGCCGCCGCGGCGGCGGTCCCGGTGGCGACGTCGAGGGCCCGTTCGAAGGCCAACGGGCGGATCATCTCGGCCAGCAGTTCCACGTCGAGGCGGCGCGCCTGCCCGCCCGCGTACGCCTGCGCAATTGTCGCGAACCTCAACTGGTTTCGGGAAACCTGCTCGCGGTAGCCATCGGTCATCTGTCGCACCTTCGGCGGCGTAAGTTCCGGCGATGTCACGGAACTGGTGGGACGGCGAACTCGGATATTCGCCGATATTCAACCGCCCTACGGTACCGTGTATTCACGCAAAAAGCCGCGTCCGTACACCGGGGGGACATCATCGGGACTGCCCGGTTCGTGGTCGCCACGGCGACCGGCCGACGATGCCCGAGATGTTGCCGGAGTCCGTATCTCGGTGCCCTGCGGTA
Source organism: Nocardia sp. NPDC056564 (assembly GCF_042793755.1). Classification (NCBI taxonomy): domain Bacteria; kingdom Bacillati; phylum Actinomycetota; class Actinomycetes; order Mycobacteriales; family Nocardiaceae; genus Nocardia; species Nocardia sp. NPDC056564. The sequence continues at coordinate 32,011 of NZ_JBHTUR010000036.1, read as the reverse complement.
GATCTCGTCGTTCGTTGGAGGCAGGTGGTCGATGGACGCCGCCCAGGTCCGGGTCAGCACCCTGTTGCTCGACTCGCCGCGCACGATCGTCGGAATGCGCGCCGCCGAGGTCGCCGCCGACGTCGTGGCCGCCGCCGCCCGGACGAGGGTTCCGCGCGTGCTGGTGATCGTGGGCAGTGGCTTCGCGGCCCGCGGCTGGTCCGAGCCGCTGCTGGCGGCGTTGCGGACGTTCCCGCTGCGCCTGGTGACCCAATCCGGTTTGCCGACACCCGAATCCGTGGCGCGGCTCGCGCACGACGTGCGGGCGCACCGCGCCGACGTGGTGGTCACGGTCGGCGGCGGCAGCGTCATGGACGCGGGCAAAGCCGCTGCGGCCCTGTCGGTCGGCCCCGATCCGACTCCCCAGTTCGTGGTGCGGACGTGTGCGGAGGAAGCGGGCGCCGAGGGCGTGCCGCCGGTCATCGCGCTGCCGACGACACCGGGGACCGGCGCGGAAGCGACACCGTTCGCCACCATCTGGCACCGCGACCAGGGTCGCAAGCTCTCCCTGCGCGGGTCCGCGCTCCAGCCGGTGACCGCGATCCTCGACCCCGATCTGCTCGTCGGCCTGCCCGAGGCCCAGCTCGTCAGCTGCCTGCTCGACACTCTCGCGCAAGGCCTGGAGGGCGCCTGGTCGATCCGGGCCGACGAGCGGTCCGAATGGCTGGGCGCGACCGCGTGGTCCCTGCTCGCCGATCTGCTCGACGAGCCGCACGCGGGCCTGGGCGCGGCGCAACGGCACGCTGCCCTGCTCGCCGGGCACTTCGCCGGACGCGCGATCGCCATCGCGGGAACCACTGTGTGCCATGCGCTCTCGTACCCGCTGACGCTGCGCTACGGGCTGAGCCACGGCCATGCCTGCGGGCTCACGCTGGCGTCGGTGCTGCGCTACAACGCACTCGTCGGCGACGACTGCACCGACCCGCGCGGCGCCGGTCGGGTGCACGGCGCGATCACCCGGGTGGTGCGGGCGGCCGGGTTTGGCACGGTCGACGAGCTGGCCCGGAAGATCGAGGCACTGGTGCGCTCGCCCGCGCTACCGCCTGCCCCCGATCTTCGCCACGAGGCGACTCGGATCGCCACCGAGGCCCTCGCTTACGACCGTGCGGGAAACAACCCGCGCCGCGTCGACGGAGACGGCCTGTCGCGCCTATTGGCCGGGACCGCGGAGAGAGACTATGCGCGTTGACAATTACAAGCTCATGCACTGGCTGAACACCCGGAAGATGACCACGGGGCAGGTGGCCGAAGCCGTCGGCCTGGACCACGGGCAGTTCGAGAAGCTGCTGTCGGTCAGCGACGAGTGGCCGGACGAGAGGGCCGACGCGGTGGCCCGAGCCCTCCAGATCACCCCCGAGCAACTGGTCGCCAGCGGTCGCTCCGACCTGACCGTGCTGGTCCGCACGGCCGAGGAACTGCGCGGCACCCGGCGTCCGATTCAGCGCGACGGCATCCATTTCTACAACTACTACACAATGGCGGCGCCGCAGGGCGCGGTCGCGCCGGTCATTCTCGACATCCTCTGCCCGGCGGATCGATTGCCCGCCTTGAACAATGGGCACCTGGAACCCGCCATCACCATCAATCTCGGGCCCGGAGACATCCACGGACGGTGGGGTGCGGAGCTCGGCGCGGCGACCTGGCAGGTGATCAACGCCAATCCGGACGAGGACAGGTGGATCGTCGGCGACTCCTACGTCGAACCGTCCTATTGCCCGCACACCTACTCCCTGGCATCGGCCGCCCCGGCCCGAATCGTCTCCTACACCGGTCAATCCTCCCTTGCCGGGCTCATCGACGACCTCAACGACTGGTCCGATCCCGCCGCGAACGCCATGCTCGGCTGGCTCGACGAGACCCCGACGCCGCAGGAGGTGGCGACCCTGCTGCTTGCCCGGCGCGGGCACACCATCGAGTCGGCCGCCGAGGCACTGGGCAAGCAGGCGAGCGACCTGACCGCGGCGCTCGACGAGGGCTCGCTCGAGCTATTGCGTGACCTGGGAACGACTCTCGGCTTCGACTACCGGCTGCTCCTCCGCCCGGCCACCCGGCACGACGCGGTGGGCAAAACCTTCAAGGACATCGCGGAGTGCCGCAAGGAGATACGCGACTTCCGCGGTTACCCGGTCACCTCGCTGGCCTCCGCCCCGCATCTGCCCGATCTCACCGGACTCTTCCTGCGCGTGACCGGTGAGTCCGGCACGAACCTCTGCGAACCGGCCGAGTCCCACTACCTGGTGACCGCCGGATCGCCCACGCTGCACTGGACCGATGCCGCAGGGCAGGAACGACATTCGGAGCTGGCGGTCGACGCGTCGGCCTGGGTCGCGCCGTTCGTGACCCATCGCTGGTCCGGCGACGGCGCGCTGATCAAGCTCGGCTCCGGCCGGCATCTCGGCTACCTCGACCTGTACGAGCTCACCAATACCTATGCCGCGGTGTCGACGTTGCGGCGCGGCCGCCGCGACCGTCGCGGCTGGGGTTACGACTCTTGAGAAATACCCTGCGTCACAACGGGAGACAAGATTGCGCGTCGTCTACACCGATCCCGCCTGGGCACTGAACGACCAGGGGCAGCCGGATCTCGCCCGCGCCGATATCGAACGCTCGGTGTTCGGCGCCGGCATCGATCTGCGTTTGGGCCTGTTCGACGGTCGGTACCGGTTGCAGGGTAACGACTTTCACGACCATGTCCGTGGCGCCGACGCGCTGGTGATCTATCGCTGTCAGGTCACCAAGGAACTCCTCGAGACGATCGAGCCGACCTGCCGGGTGATCGCCCGCAGCGGTGTCGGCATCGACAACCTGAACGCACCGCTGCTCGACGGAACCGGCATCGTCTCGTTCAACGTCCCCGACTACTGCGTCGACGAGGTCAGCACCCACACGCTGGCGCTGCTGCTCGCGCTGGAACGCAGGGTCTGCACCCAGGACCGCCTCGTGAAGGCCGACCAGTGGAACATCCACGCGGGCGGAGTACCCCGGCGAGTATCGGCCTGTACCGCGGGCATCATCGGCTTCGGCCGCATCGGCCGGGCGACCGCGCGCAAGCTGCAGGCGTTCTACCGCACGATCATCGCCTACGACCCCTACGTCTCGGCCGACCTCATGGCCGGTTACGGCGTCACCGCCGCGACGGATTTGGCCGAATTGTTCGGCACCGCGGACGCGGTCGTGGTGCACGCGGCGCTGACCGACGAGACGGACCGGCTCGTCGACGCCGCGGCCCTCGCCGAGAGCCGGCCGGGCGCCCTGCTGGTCAACACCGCCAGAGGCCGACTGGTCGACCCGGCCGCCGTGCTCGCGGCGCTCGAGTCGGGCCGGCTCGGCGGTTTCGGCTCGGACGTGTTCACACCCGAGGACCCCAACGACGATCCGACCGCCCGCAAGCTGCTCACCCGGGAGGACGTGGTGGTGTCCGCACACCGCGCGTTCCTCTCGATCGAATCCGAACGCAGCTGCCGGCGCCGGGTCGCCGAGGGCGTCGCCAGTGTCCTGGCCGGCGGTGCGCCGCCCGCCGCAGGCAGAGTGACCTGATTCGAGAGGCAGTGCGCGTGAGAGAGAACTTCCCTGCTCAGACGGGATCACCGACCGAGTTTTCCGCCGGAGCGCGGTTGCGCGGGCTACTCGCCGAGCCCGAACCGACGTACCTGATGGGCGCGCATGACGGCCTCAGCGCCCGCATCGCGGCCGCCGCCGGATTCACCGGCCTCTGGGCATCCGGCCTCTGTATGTCGACCGCCCTCGGCGCTCGGGACAGCGACGAGGTGTCCTGGGGCGAGCTGCTCGACCTCGCCGCCAGGGTGGTCGACGGGGGCATCCCGGTCCTCGTCGACGGCGACACCGGCTACGGCAACTTCAACACCGCCCGGCGCTTCGCCGCCCGCGCCGAGCAGATCGGCGCGGCGGGGATCTCCATGGAGGACAAGGTCTTTCCGAAGATGAACTCCTACTTCGGCGACAGCCACCCGCTGGCGCCGGTCGGTGACATGTGCACCAAGATCGCGGCCTGCCGGGACCGGGTCGGCGCGGAGTTCGTGCTCGTCGCCCGGACCGAGGCGCTGATCGCCGGGGCCGGACTGGCCGAGGCATTGCGGCGGGCCGAGGCGTATCGGCAGGCCGGCGCCGACGCCATCTTCATTCACTCCAGGAAGCAGACCGTCGACGAGATCGCCGAGTTCACCCACGAGTGGGCGGGGCGGCTGCCGCTGGTGATCGCGCCGACGACCTATCACACGGTCCCCAGGGAAACCTTCGCCGAACTCGGCATCGCCGCGGTCATCTGGGCCAATCAGGCGATGCGGGCCGCGGTGTCCGCGATGCGGCAGGTGTGCCGGGCGCTGCTGCACGACGGCGCGGCCGCGGTGGAGCCGACCATCGCCTCGCTCACGGAAGTGTTCGCGCTCATGGGTTATCCGGAGCTCGAGGACGACGAGGAGCACTACCTCGAGCTGGCGCGCAAGTGGGTGGAATCGTGATCGACGCCGACGATCTGCTCGGCGGGCTGATCGCGCGCGGCGTGGTCGACGTGGTCGGGGTGCCGTGCTCGTATCTGACGCCGATCATCAACCGGGTGGCATCCGGTTCGGCGGCGGGGTACCTGCCGGTCACGCACGAGGGTGAGGCGGTGGCGATCGCCGCGGGCTGCTGGCTGGCCGGTGCCACGGCCTGCGTCATGGGGCAGAACTCGGGGCTCGGCAATATGGTCAATCCGCTGACCTCGCTCACCCATCCCGGCCGAATTCCGGTGCCGCTGATCATCAGTTGGCGTGGGGAGCCGGGGCGCCCGGACGAGCCGCAGCACGAGCTGATGGGGGCGATCACGCCCGGTCTGTTGGAGCTGATGCGGGTCGGTCATGCGGTGATACCCGCCGAGGCTGCCGAAGTCGACGCCTGCCTGGCCGAAGGCTGGGCCGAAATGGACCGGGAGCAGCAGCCTTTCGCCTTCATCCTGCGCGACGGGGTCATGGCCGCGCAGCGGCTCGACGAGCCGTCGCTGGCCGCCGCGACGACGCCAGCGGTCGGCCCCGCCCCCGGGATCCGTGCTGCGCCAACGCGTTCGGCGGCGCTGGAGTCGCTGATCGGCGCGCTCGACGACTCCGCCGCCGTGGTGTCGACCACGGGCAAGACCAGCCGTGAGCTCTACACGATCGCCGATCGGCCGCAGCACTTCTATCTCGTCGGCGCGATGGGGTCGGCGAGCGCCGTCGGGCTCGGCGTCGCGCGGCATGCCCGCCGCACCGTGGTCGTGGTCGACGGCGACGGCGCGGCGCTCATGCGGCTCGGCACGCTGGCGACCGTCGGCGCGCACGCCGGGCCGAACCTGCTACATGTGCTGCTGGACAACGGGGTTCACGATTCCACCGGCGGGCAGCAGAGCCTCGCGGCCCAGGTCGACTTTCCGGCCGTCGCGCGGGCCTGCGGATACGCCCGGGTATACGACTGCGCGGATCTTGCCGAATTCACCGAGGCCATCAAGATCGCGCAGGTCGCGGCCGGACCGGCGTTCGTGTATCTGGCGATTCGACCGGGCTCGATCGCCGAGTTGGGCCGGCCCGCGGTCTCGCCGGCCGAGGTGGCACGCCGGTTCCGGGATTTCGTGACAGGAGGCGAACATGTTTCGTGACGGCGCGGTACAGTCCTCGTCCGCTGAACTCACCGTGCGCAACCCGTGGAACGGGGAGACCGTCGGTGCGGTCGCGCGGGACACGGTCGCCCAACTGGACGAGGCGATCCAGGGCGTTCGATCCGGTTGGCGGCCGTTGCGCGCGGACCAGCGGGCGGCGGTCCTCGGCCGGGCCGCCGAACTGATCCGCGCGCGATCCGGCGAACTGGCCGAACTGATCTCCCGGGAGTCCGGCGTGTGTATCGCCGAAACCCGCAGGGAGACCGAACGCGCCGCGGCCAACCTGGTCGTCGCCGCGACCGAGACCGAGCGGTTGCGCGGGGAGAGCATCCCGGTGCCGGGTCAGGATCGGTTGGCGCTCACCAAGTTCGAGCCGATCGGCGTGGTCGCGGCGATCACGCCGTTCAACCGGCCGCTCAATCAGGTGGTCGTGAAGGTGGCGCCCGCCGTCGCCGCCGGTTGTGCGGTGGTGCTGAAACCCTCGGAGAAGACGCCGCTTACGGCACTCGCGTTCGCCGAGATCCTGCTCGAAGCAGGGCTGCCGGCCGAAAACCTGGTCGTCACAACGGGTGAGCCCGGCGTGCTCGGTCCGGCGCTGGCCGGGCATCCGGACATCGACATGGTCACCTTCACCGGCTCCGTACCCACCGGACGCGCCGTCTCCGCGGCGGCCGCAGGCAAAAAGACCCTGCTGGAGCTGGGCGGAAACGATCCGCTGATCGTCCTGCCGGACGCCGACCTCGCGCTTGCCGTGCAATTGGCGGGCCAGGGCGCCTTCGCCACCGCCGGACAGTCGTGCCGGGGGATCAAGCGGATCATCGTCGCCGGCGCGGTAGCCGACGATCTGGTCGAGGGGCTGGTCGAGGCGGCTCGGCGCAGACGGTCGGGCGATCCCCTGGATCCTGCCACCGACGTGGGGCCGCTCATCAGCGAGGAGGCGGCGAAAACCGTCGAACGACGAATCGGAGACGCGGTCGCCGCGACGGCGAAGCTCCTGCTCGGCGGCGACCGGCGCGGTCCGCTCATCACCCCCGCCGTCCTTGATAACGTGCCTGCCGACGCCGAATTGGTGGTCGAGGAGACGTTCGGTCCGGTCGCCCCGGTCATCCGGGTGACCGACGCCGCGGCGGCGATCCGGGTCGCGAACAGCACGCGGTACGGGTTGCAGGCCGGGGTGATCACCTCGGACGTGGCCGCGTTCACCGAGATCGCGGCGGCGCTGCGGGTCGGTGCCGTAAACCTCAACGCGGGACCACATTTCGACTCACCACACATCCCGTTCGGCGGGGTGAAGTCCAGCGGGATCGGCCGCGAGGGCATCCCCTACTCGATTCGGGAGATGAGCACCGTCAAGACCATCACGCTGCCCTATCCACTACATCAAGGTTAGGACGACCATGACCGCGGAACCCGCTTCTCCCGACTACCAGGCCATGTTCCGACTCGACGGGAAACGCACCCTCGTGATCGGCGCGGGCAGCGGCATCGGCCGCGAATCGGCGCTCGCCCTCGGCGCGCTCGGAGCCGAGGTGACCTGCGCCGATATCGATCTCGCGACGGCCGAGGAAACCGCGAAGGCGGCCGGGCCCCTGGCCGCCGCCATCCCGCTGGATGTGCGGGACGCGGCGGCCGTCGACGCGGCCGCCGCGGCGCTGCCGGAGCTGGACGTGCTCGTGTTCACCACCGGGCGCAATGTCCGCAAGCGGCTGCTCGATTACGCGGTGGACGAATTCGACTCCGTGGTCGACCTGAATCTGCGCGGCGCCTTTCACCTGCTGCGGGCGTTCGGCCGGGGAATGGTGGCGCGCGGGAGCGGTTCGATCGTGGGGATGTCGTCGATCCGGGCGATCACCGTGGAGCCGGGGCAGGCCGTGTACGCGGCGACGAAAGCCGGTCTGCTCCAGCTGATCCGCGGGGCCGCCGCGGAGTTCGGTCCGGCCGGGGTCCGGGTGAACGCGGTCGCGCCGGGGGTGGTCCGCACCCCGCTGACCGACCCGATCTTCGAGGTGCCGCAGTGGCAGCAGGCCTACGCGGACAAGAGCGCGCTCGGGCGGTGGGCGCGGCCGAGCGAAATCGCCGGGGCGGTGGCGTTTCTGGCCTCCGACGCGGCCAGCTTCGTCACCGGCACGATGCTGACCGTCGACGGCGGATGGACCGCCGTCGACGGTCGCTACGAACCGCCGCGCTAGGCCGGCGGCGAATCGACCAGCGGGACCGCGTCGTTCACGAACGTGCCCATGTCCGGCGCCTCGAACAAGAGGTTCATCGGGATCTCGACGCCGAATTCGGCACGGAGCGCGGACATCAGCTCGCCGGCCAGGAGGGAGTCACCGCCCAGTTCGTAGAAGTTCGCGGCCGGTTCGGTATAGCCGGTGCCGCACACCTGCCCGACGATGACCCAGATACGTTCCTGCACAACCGCTCTCCTAGTCTGTCCGGCGCAGCTTGCCCGCGGCGGTCCGGCGCACGTCGGCCACGATCTCGATCGCCCTGGGGGTCTGGGCTCTGGTCAGTTCCGCGCGGCAGCGGTGCCACAGTTCGGCCGAGACCTGCTCCGGGTCACCGCGGTACAGACTCACCGCGACATGCACGACCTCGCCGAGCGCGGGGTCGGGTATGGCGCGGACGCGGACGTCGCGGACGGCGGGATGGTGTTCCAGCACCCGCTCGACGTCGCGGGGAAAGACCATGACGCCGCCGACGTTGATCGCGTCGTCCTTGCGGCTCACGAGCGTGACATAGCCTTCGGCGTCCAGGTACGCGAGGTCGCCGACGCTGAAATGCCCGTCTACCTCCGCGAGTTTCGGCCCGCCGCCGATATACGCAGGCTGGGTGGCGTTGTCGTCGGTCATGAACAGCTCGCCGGTCCGGCCGACCGGCACCTCCTGGAGGAATTCGTCCAGGATTCGCACCGAGCAGTGCCGCGGACGGCCGACGGAGCCCGGGTGTTCCAGCCACTCGTCGCCGCGGATGCTCAGCACGCCGATCCGTTCGACGCTGCCGTACTCCTCGTACACCCTGGACGGTTCGATCAGTTCCAGCCAGCGGCGTTTCACCGTTTCCGGGCACCTCGCGGCGGTGTGCACGACCAGCCGCAGCGACGAGAACCGCCGCCGGTTCCGGTGACTGGCTTCGATGAGCGTGCCCATCTGGGCGGGTACGGTCCGAAGTACCGCCACCCGTTCGGCTTCGAGCAGATCGAGGAACAGCTTGGGCGAGGCGTTGGCCGGGATGACGAGGCGGTGGCCCAGCGCGAGGCCGTGATAGAGCGCGCCGAAACCTGCGTGATAGAGCGGGAGTCCGATGATCTGGGTCTGGCCGTAGGCCATTCCCCGTTCTTCCTCCTTGCTGCTGAGCGGTCCGGTGTCCGGGTACGCCCACGGACGGTTCCGGATGATCAGCTTGGCGACGCCGGTCGTTCCGCCGGAGAGGGATATCGATCTCGGGATCCCGTCTGCCGGTAGCTCCGTCGGGACGGCCATGTCGTGTGCGGCGATCAGACTCAGGTCGTCTCCTTCGACGACCCAGCCGCGTGAATAGCGTTCGACGATGCCGGATCGCACGGTGTCCGACCAGCGGTAGTCCACCGGAAGGACGGCGGCGCCCACCTGCCACAGCGCGAGCGTCGCGACGACGTGGCCGATACCCGGCGGCAGCGCGACCGCGACGATGTCGCCCGCGCGTAAACCGTTGTGCCGGTACGCCTCCGCTCGCTCGCGCGAGGCGATCAGCAGGTCGTGCCAGGTGATCTCCGCGCCGTCGGTGAAGCCGCGCACCGTGACGGCCGCCTGCTGCGGCCGGTCCCTGGCGGTTCGCGCCACCAGTTCGCAGATCGAGACGGTCATGCGTTCATCCCTCGGTGCGGACGTATTCGTCGGCGATGGACAGGGTTTCGTCGAGCAGGGCCATGCCCTCGTGGATCTCGGCCTCCTCGATGATCAGCGGGGGGCAGATCAGGATGATGTTCCAGTGGGTGAGCAAATACAGGCCCTTGCGGAACGCCGCGGCCGTCAGCCTCGACATCGGTTCGGCGGCAGCGGCATCCGGGTTGTACGGGACCAGCGGTTCCTTGGTTTCGCGGTCCACCACCAGTTCGATGCCCCAGAAACAGCCGCTGCCACGGATATCGCCGATCGACGGATGCCGTTCGGCCAGCTTGCGCAGCTCCGTCTCGATCATCGGGCCCAGCCGATCCGCGCGTTCGATCAGCCGTTCCTTCTGATAGACGCTCAGCACCGCGACGGCCGCCGCGCAGCCGACGGGATGGGCGCTGTGGGTCAGGCCGTACGGGAAGACCGAATCCTGCAGCCAGCCGGAGAGCCGATCGCTCACCGCGACGGCGGCCAGCGGCACATAGCCGGCCGTGAGCCCCTTCGCGCACGTGATGATGTCGGGCACGACATTCCACCGGTCACAGGCGAACCAGCTTCCGGTGCGGCCGAATCCGGTCATCACCTCGTCGAAGATCAGCAGGATTCCGTGCTCGGTGCAGACCTCGCGGATCGCCTCGAGATATCCGTCGGGCGGGACGATCACGCCGTTGATGCCGGTGATCGGCTCGATGATCACGGCGGCCACGTTCTCGGCGCCTTCGTACCGGAGCAGCTCGCGCAGATGGGGCGCGCCCGTGCACACCGGGCACGGCGTGGGATGCCCTGCGGGACAACGGTACGTGTAGGGATCGAGCATGCGGACCACGCCGGGCACACCCGGCTCGCCCACCCAGCGGCGTGGCTCGCCGGTCAGCGTGAGGGCGCCCGCGGTGCTGCCGTGATACGAGCGGTAGCGGGCGATGACCTTGCTCCGCCCGGTGTAGGCGCGGGCCAGCCGGATAGCCGCCTCGTTCGCCTCGGTTCCGCTGCACGCGAAGAAGAACGAGTTGAGGTCGCCCGGCGTGACCTCGGCGAGCCGGTCCGCCAGCTCGCCGACGATCTCGACATCCCAGGGACGGCCGAGGGTCGCCATGGTGGCCACCTGCTTCTGCACCGCCTCTTGCACCTCGGTGCGGCTGTGTCCCAGATTCGCGTTCACCAGCTGGGAACCGAAGTCCAGGTAGGAATGTCCGGCGGCATCGAAGAATCGGCAGCCGTCGCCGCCGACGATCCGCGGTGGCGGCTGCACCCCCTGTCGCGACCATGACTGTATTACCCGCCCGCTTGACTCTGCCATTGGCGAGACACCTCCCGAATTACCTTGGTACTACTAGATTTCGACCTCAGCGAATGGCGACGCGACGCTGCGTACCAGGGTCGAAGGCGAAGGTCGCGATGATCGAGAGGACGCAGGCCCACCCGGACAGCACGACGATGTTCGGCACGATGCTGGACAGCGCGCCGTGCTCGGCCAGCACCCGCTTCATGCCGTCGACCGCCCAGTACTGCGGGGTCAGCGGGGCGAGCGGGCGGTCCCAGGCCGGCAGCAGGCGGACCGGCACGACGGCGCCGCCGACCGCGCCCATGCCGAGAACCACCAGCTGGCAGAGGTTTTGCATGGCGGAGACGTTGCGCGTCAGGGAGACCAGCACCAGGCCGAGGGAGATGGCGGTCCAGGCGATGGCCAGGATGAGGACGGTCAGCGCGAGCAGCGATCCGTTGATCGTGCCGCCGAACAGGAACCGTCCGGCGACGATCAACAGCGCCATCTGCACCGCGGAGAGAACGAAGTACGGGATCGCGAGTTGAATCGCCATGTTTCCCCGGGACAGTCCGCTGGTTCGCACCGAACTCCAAGCGCCCGAGGCGTGTTCGCGGTAGTGCGAGGTGCCCATGAACATCATGACGTAGAAGCCGAACATGATGGTGAAGCCGGGAACCGTCTGGTTCGCGCCCGCGCTGCCGGTGATTCCGGAGAAGGCGTCGCTGAGCAGGGCCTGCAGCAACAGCGGGGCGGCGAAGAGGAAGACGAACAGGGTGGGGTCCTGCCGCCAGGTCGCCAGCTCTTTCCGGGCGAAAGCCAAGGTGATCGTCATGGTTTCGCCGATCCGGGCCGCTCGATGGCGTGCAGGAACGCGTTTTCCAGGGAGGTCGGGACCAAGCGCACGTCCTTGATCGGGACGTGGCTCTCGTCGAGGACACGGACCACGGCGGGCAGGATCTCCGCGTCCGGCGCCGCCACCCGAATCCGCTTGCCGTGCACCGTTATCCCGGTGCCGGGCAACGCGTTGTGCAGCAGTGTCGTCACCGCCGAGGTCTCGTCGCTGACTATCTCGCAGTAGGGACTGCCGTATTCGGCGACAAAGCTTTTCACGTCGGCGGTGACAATGATCGAACCGGCGTCGAGCACGCCTATTCGGTCGCACAGGATCTCGGCTTCCTCCAGGTGATGCGTGGTGTAGAGGATCGTCGAGCCTGCGCCGCGCAGCTCCCGGAGCAGGTTGTGAATGGCGTGGCGCGAATCGATGTCGACGCCGGTGCTCGGCTCGTCGAGGACCATCAGCGGCGGCGAGTGGACGATGCCCATGCCGATCGATAGTCGGCGGCGCTCACCGCCGGACAGGTGCGCGCCGCCCCGGTCGGCGATCTGGCTCAGGCCGAGGCGTTCCATCACCTCGGCCGCGCTGCGCTGCGCGGCGGAGCGGGACAGACCGCGGATGACCGCGGCGAAGCGGAGGTTCTGCCAGACCGTCATGGCCAGGTAGACCGTATTGTCCTGCGGGACATAGCCGATGTGGCGGCGCACCTTCCGGCCGTGCTTGCGCACGTCGATGCCGAATACCTGCACCCGGCCCGCGGTGGGTTTGATCAGACCGCAAATGATATCCAGCGCAGTGGATTTGCCGGCGCCGTTGCGGCCGAGGAGGCCGAAGATCTCGCCGCGGCCGATCGCCAAGCTCAGCTCGTTCAGGGCGCGCACCGAGCCGTACCGCTTGCAGAGGCCGTCCACCGAGACGACCGGATCGTCGGGAGTCAGGTCCATGATTGTCTTTCCACGATCGAGCGGACCAGATCGCGGTAGTGCACCGCGCGGCCGTAGCGCTGGGTCATCAGGACCGCGCCGCCCCCGCTGGGGACGTGGTACACGAAACTGGTTGCGGCACGGCCGAGCCAGCCGACGGTGCGGGCGTTCGGGTCGAGGGCCGCCCAGGCCGGGTCGCTGCTCGGGACGTGGAGTCCGTAGGAGAAGCCGTAGCCCTTGCCGGGGATGTAGTCCGGGCCGGTGCCGGCCAGGGGGCCGATCTGATCGATGAAGAGTTCCTTGGTGATCGGCCCCAGGGCGGGGATCGAGAGTCGGCCGTCCCGGCCGGGCGTGATCGCGCAGAGCAGCTCGGCGAAGTCGCCGACGGTCGAGTAGGCGCCCGAACCGGCGGACAGCCACGCGGGCGTTTCCCGGTGTGCCACAAGCCCGTCCGGTGTGCCTTCGGCGAGCGGCTGGACGACGCGATCCGGAGACCGAACGCTGAATCCGGTGTCGCGCAGGCCGAGTGGACGGCAGACGCGCCGGTCGATGATCTCGTCGAGGGGGCGGCGGTCCGCTATCTCGAGAATGCGGCCGAGCACGTCCATGGACATGCCGTACTCCCAGACGGTTCCGGGATCGGCGGCGAGGGGTTGCCGCGCGAGGTCGCGCACGGCCTCGTCCAGTGTGTATGTGCCGGTGCGGTGTTCGTACTTCCGGACGTTCGCCGCCGCGTAGTACGGCGCGATGTTCTCCGAGCAGTGGTAGCCGCCGCCGATGCCCGCGGTCTGGCGCATCAGGTCCCGGACCGTCAGCGGACGGCTCGGCGGCCGCAACCCGCCGTCGTGGACGCTCGCGTCCGCGAAGCAGGGCAGCCATTCGGCGACCGGATCGTCCAGCCGGAGTCGGTCCTCCGCCACCATGGTGAGCGTTGCCAGTGCGGCGAAAACCTTTGTCATGGAGTAGATCCGAAAGACGGCGTCGGTCGGCATCGGACGCGCGCCGCTCGCGTCGAGGTCACCGATCGCCTGCAGATCGATCAGCGACCCGCGCTCCGTCACCGCGACCACCACACCCGGTATCCGGCGCGCTTCCACGTCGGCCGACACGGCCTTCAGCAGCTCGGTGATCATGTCCATCGTCGCCTCCCGCGCCCCCCAGTGCATCCCGCCGGTTCCCAGCCGCGGGCTAGACCTCCATGTTGTCGATCAGGCGTGTACTCCCCACCCACACGGCGACCACGAGGCGGTTGCCACGTTCGGCTTCGCGAACCGGGTCGAGCGTCGCGCTGTCCACCAGTTCTAGATATTCGATCCGCTGCACGCCCGCCGTTGTTAACGACCGACGCCCCTCGGCGAGCACCGCGTCGACCGACGACCGCCCGTTCCGCAACTGGTTCGTGAGCTCGGTCAAGATCCGGGAAATCGACGCGGCGACCGGACGCTGATCAACGGTCAGATAGGCATTCCTGGACGAGAGTGCCAGCCCGTCCGGCTCCCGCACCGTCGGCACCGCCCGCACCTCCAGCGGCAATCCCAGATCCCGGACCAGCGCCCGCATCACCACCAATTGCTGAAAGTCCTTCTCCCCCAGATAAACCGCGGTGGGCGCGAGAAAGATCAGAATCTTGCCCATTTCGGTGGTGACCCCCGCGAAATGCGTTGGCCGCCCTACCCCGCACAGCACATTCGAGAGTCGCGGAACCGCGATCGTCAGCCCGAACCCGGCCGGAAACAGCTCCTCCGCCGAAGGCAACCAGGCGATATCCGCCTCTGCCTCGGCCAGGAGCGCCAGATCCCGCGCCTCGTCCCGCGGGTATGTCTCGAAGTCCTCATCCGCCCCGAACTGCAACGGATTCACGAAGACCGAGGCCACCACCACATCGTCCAGCCCCCTGGCCGCCCGCACCAACGCGAGATGCCCGTCGTGCAGCGCCCCCATGGTCGGCACATACCCGATACTCTTCCCCCGCTCCCGCGCCTCCCCCAACGCACGCCGAAGCTCCGCCCCACTCCTGACCACGATCATCGCGTCGATCCCTCAGCGGTACGACACGCGGCAACCGCCGCCACCAACGCGCGAAACCCCCCACGCTGTGTACATCCCGCGATCCTAACAAGCACCCATAGCTCGCGCTCTCGAATCCGCGCTACTCAGAAGGGTTTTCGAGGGTGTTCGGACGGCATCGGCCGGGGACTATCGATCGTGGACGGGTTCGCCGGCGCGGAAGACCAGCCGGACGAAGGTCTCCACGTGCCGGTGAATATCGGCACGGGCGTTCGCGCGGTCCTCGTCCGTGGCGTCGGCGTGCAGGTGCAGGATTCGGGTGAGGCCGATGGGGCCGGTGAAGGACAGGGCGAGGTCTTCCGGTGTGGCGAGGTCCGGGGGGATCAGGCCGGCGGTGATCCAGCGGTCGAACAGGAGGCGGACCGGGGTGCGCATGGCCGAGAGCGCTTCGCGCAGGGCCGGGCTGTGCAGCAGGCCGTCCCGCGCCATCACGCTGATCAGCAGCCGGGCGTTGTCGGTCTCCCATTCGTCCAGGACGGCGCGGATCAGTTCGCGCAGGTACTGCGGAGGGTTCGTGTCGATGAGAGTGGCGGCGGCGTCGTTCATCGCCTCCAGCGGGTTCTTCGGGCCGAGTGCGGCGAGCGCGGCATCGAATATCGCTTGTTTGCTGGAGAAATGGGCGTAGAGCACGCTCTCGCTCAGGCCGACCTCGCGCGCGATGGACCGAATCGAGGTCCCCGCGTAGCCGTTGCGCGCGAACAGTTGCAGCGCGGCGTTCAACAGGGCGGCCTTGGTATCGCCTGCGTCCGTCTTTCGCGGCCTGCCCGGCCCGCGCCGTGGTGTCGTCATCGGGCTTCCACACCTCTTCCTCGGGGTATACAATTAATCGAACGATCGCTTATTTTACTCTAACGAGGAGAAGCGCATGACCATCGACACGCGTACGCATACCAATCCCCCCGCTCCGTACGTGGACCCGGCCCCCTACGGCTACCTATACCTCGGATTCCGCGCCGACCCACCGCGCCGGGTGCCGTTCGTGCCGCGCAGCTCCCGGCGCCGCCACGTACTGCGCCGATGTCAGGAAGTGACTCGCCGACTGCAAGCGATGGATCAGGTGGTCTCGGCCAGGGTCTACCGGGCGGTGGCGATCCAGCCCTCCGCGGTGAGTCCGCGCTTCGACGTGATCGTCCTGATCGAGACCACCACACCGGACACGGTTGCGGCAGTGCGGGTTACGCCGGAAGTCCAGCAGTTGGACGCCGACTTCGCCATGCCCGCGCGCAACATCAGGCGCCTCGGCGACATCGACCGCTCCCCCTCGGGCACCTTCCTGTTCAACCACTTCACCGCCGACGACCCCGAACGCGCCTTGCGATACTTCGACTCCGTCGCAGGCTGGTTCACCCACGACGCCAAGGTGGACGACATCGCCCTGATCGGCCCACTCGAAGACGCCCCCTACGTCTTCATCAACCAGGTACGCCTCCCCGGCACCCTGGCCGCATTCATCCTCGCCCTGCTACGCCCGAACTTCCGAAACTCGGTCTACCGGAAGATGCGCGCAAACCGAGTCGGCTTCGCCTCCATCATCTGCAAACCCGTCTGATGATTCCGACGGCGACGGGCCGGAACCTGCTCAGTCGAATCGATCGCGCGCCCGGACTCGTTTACGCGCCCCCGCCAGCGACGCGGACACGATTTCCCCCAGCCGATACCCGGGCGGCCCGGTCCGCCGCGCCGTTCCGTTCGCTGGTGGTGCAACGTTCGCCGAGCAGGTTCTTGTGGATCTTGCCGTCTTTCATGATCACCGACAAGCTGGTCTCCGGGGTGGCGAGCAGGTTCAGGTTCTCGACCGGATTGCCCCGCACCAGCAGCAGATCGGCCAGCGCGCCGGGCCGGATCACACCGAGCTCGCCGGGATACGGGTTACGCGGACCGCACATCGCGACCGTTTCGGCATTGCCCGAGGTCGCCGTGCGCAGCACGGTGCCCGCCGACTGCCATCGGCCCGTGGCGGCGAGCATCGCCCCCTGCTGCGCGGTCGCGGCGGCGTCGAACAGAATGTCGGTACCCCAGGCAGACTTGATCCCGTACTTCTCCACGAAGCCGAAGGTGCGCTCGGTCCCCTCGGCCACCTGGAGGAACCGTGCCTTCTGATCGGGAGTGAGCATGGCCGACTGTTCGGCGCTCACCCCGAAAGGTTGCAGGCTCCACCGGATGTCGTGCTCGGCCATCATCTCGACGGTCTCCTCGGTCAGCAACTGGCCGTGCTCGACACACCGCATCCCCGCCCGGATCGCCTGCTGCACAGCACGATCGGTGTAGGCGTGCACCGTGACGTAAGTCCCCCAATTTTCCGCGGCCTCGACCGCGGCGCGGAGTTCAGCCTCGGTGTATTCGGTGACATCGAGCGGGTCGTAAGCCGAGGCGACACCGCCGCCGGCCATCACCTTGATCTGGGTGGCGCCGCGCATCAACTGCTCACGGGTCGCGCGCAGCACTTCGTCGGGACCGTCGGCAATCGCGGTAGCACCGGCGACCTCGGAATGGGAGTGGTGGTTGCACACGCCACGCGGAAGTTCGTACCGCATCCGGAAATCGCCGTGACCGGAGGTCTGCGAGATCATCGCCCCGGACGGATAGATCCGTGGGCCCTCGATCACACCTTCGTCGATCGCACGTTTCAGGCCGAATGTCGGACCGCCCACGTCCCGGATCGTGGTGAATCCGCGCAGCAATGTCTCGCGGGCCGCCTGGGTGCCGCGGATCGTCACGTAGTCCACATCGGCGGTCATCATCTGGAACATCGGCACGGTGGACATGGCCAGGTGATAGTGCGCGTCGATCAAGCCCGGCATCAGGGTGTGGCCGGCGCCGTCGATGACCGTCACCGTTTCGCTTCCCTGCACATCGCCGGCGGCGTGGTCGCCGACCGCGGCGATCGTATTGCCGCGTACCAGCACATCACCGGCTGCGCTGAGCGTGTCCGAAATACCGTCGAAGACGCGGACATTGCGAAACAACGTCGCCGTCGTGGTGGATTGCGCAGTGTTCATGACGTACTTCCTCTCCGACTGCGGGATCGAAACAGGCAGGTGCTGAACCGCACCGGTGTGACGTCTTCAGCCATGAATGTAGCACCATTCTGTCTCAATGTGACAGCTTGACTGCAACTGACCTTGTGTCCTCTATCTCACTGGCACGTTGAGACAAGTATGGTTGCCGGAAACGTCGTCCGCGCAGGCCCGAATCCCTTCGAGCCGCGCGTTCGAGCGGCTCCACCGAGGCCAGGGCGAGGTGCGATGACAGAGACAGGTCTGCGTGAGCAATCGAAAGCGAGGGTTCGAGCGCAATTGGTCGATGCGGCACTGCGATTGTTCGAAGAAGACGGTTTCGACGCGGTGACCGTGCAGCAGATCGCGGATGCGGCAGGCGTCACCCGACGCACGTTCCACCGACACTTTCCCTCGAAAGCGGCGGTGGTGTTCGCCCACGAGGACATCCTGATGGACCAACTGCTCACCGCATTAACGCGCCGCCCCGCCACCGAGTCGGTGCTCACCGCGCTCTATGCCGCCATGCGTGATCTGCTGTTCGGCGACGCGGCAGTGGCCCTGCGGGCACATCAGCTGGACACGATGCGGCGGGCACGCCAACTGCTGACCACCAATCCCGAACTGCGCCAAGCGAATTTCACCGGAGCCGCCGGGCGCCAGCAAGCCCTCGCGCACCATTTCGCCGAACGCAGCGGACTGCCGGTGTCGGATCTGCGGATTCGACTCGCGGCCGCGACCTCCTTCATCGCCACCGGCACCGGCATCGACCAGTGGATCACCGACGGCAACCACAGCCTCACCTCCCTGGCGGCGATCCTCGACACCATCATCGAGACGCTGGCACACGGCATCGACATCCCCGCCGCGGACAACCACGGACAGCAGGCAAGCGACGCGTAGCTCGGCACAACGTCTCATCGAACTGTGTGTCACGCCACGAACTCTGTGATCCGATCCGCGAGACGGCTAGAGTAAAGTCGCGTCTCATTGAGACACCAATGAGACGCTGTGAATGCAACGAGTAGCCGTTCGCCCCAGATCGAAGCCCTGTCGCGCCACGAGAGGATTCGCCATGGTTACTGTGCGGGATGCGACTCTGGATCTGTTTCGTGCCCACGGATTGACGACCTGGTTCGGCAATCCCGGCTCGTCCGAACTGACCTTGCTCGAAGACTTCCCCACCGAAATGCGCTACATACTGGGCCTGCAGGAAATGGTCCCGGTAGGTATGGCGGACGCGTTCGCACAGATCACCGGACGACCCGCCTTGGTCAATCTGCATACCGCACCAGGTATGGGCAATGCGCAGGGCGCCTTGTACAACGCTTACCTGAACAAGGCTCCGCTGATCGTCACGGCGGGCAATCAGCGCAGGGTCATGCAGAACCAGAACAACCTGCTGACCAACATCGAGGCGACCACGGTACCGAAGCCGTTCGTGAAGTGGGCGGCCGAACCTGCCATCGCCAGCGAGGTGCCCGCGGTGCTGGCGCACGCGATCCATGTGGCCCAAACCCCGCCCACCGGACCGGTTTTCGTATCCTTGCCGATGGACGACATGACCGTGACGCTGACCAGCGATCAGCTGGCTGACATTACCCGGGTGCAAGACCGGAAAGTCGTGCACGCCAGGGCGTTTCCCGATGACCCGGCCCGGGATCTCGCCGCGAGGATCAATGCCGCTCGGTCCCCGGCGCTGGTCGTCGGCGCCGAGGTGGAGCGATCAGGTGCGTGGGCGGCGGTGATCGAGTTGGCTGAGCGTCTCAAAGCAAGCGTGTGGTCGGCGCCGCTGACCGGACTGCCCGGCTTCCCGGAGAACCACCCGCAATACCGCGGCGCCCTGCTCCCTGGACGCGGCTGGGTCTCGCAGACGCTCGCCGGCCACGACCTGATTCTCGCCATCGGAACCCCCGTATTCCGCTACTACCCTTTGGTTCCCGGCCCCTACCTCCCCGACAATGCCGAGCTCATCCATCTCA
The DNA here is from genome assembly GCF_042793755.1 of Nocardia sp. NPDC056564. Classification (NCBI taxonomy): domain Bacteria; kingdom Bacillati; phylum Actinomycetota; class Actinomycetes; order Mycobacteriales; family Nocardiaceae; genus Nocardia; species Nocardia sp. NPDC056564. The sequence goes on along the minus strand of NZ_JBHTUR010000036.1, from coordinate 12,407 downwards.
CCAACGATCCCGACGAGGCCGCACGCGCACCGATCGGCGATGCGTTCGTCACCGATGTGCGCGCCGCCGTCGAAGCCGTGCTGCCGTATATCGGCGTGGCCGGTCGGCCCGCACCACCGCCGCGACCGCAACCGGCCGCGAGTACCTCCGCCGCCGCCCCGCTGACACCGGAGGTCTTGTGGTCCACGGTGGGCCGGGCCGCACCGGCCGATGCGCTGTGGATCTCCGAAGCCGGGAGCAACGAACCCGCCATCGACGCGAATATCCGCTCCGGATTACCCTTTTCGCATCTGACGGCCGCGGGCGGCGGCCTCGGCTTCGGGCTGCCCGCCGCCGTCGGTGCACAACTGGCAGCACCGGATCGCCCCGTGATCGCCCTCATGGGCGACGGATCGATCCAGTACGCGATCACCGCGCTGTGGACGGCTGTGCAGTACCGGATCCCGGTCACCGTCGTGGTCGCCTCCAACGCCGAGTACGGCGTCCTCGAGCAGTTCGGACTCCTGGAAAACACCGCCGGCGTACCAGGATTGGACCTGCCCGCCCTCGACATCGTCGGCACCGCCGCCAGTTACGGCCTCGACGCCTACCGGGCCGCGGACGCCGACGAACTCGGCGACCTCGTGGCGAAAGCCACTACCGACCACAACCGGCCCACCCTCATCGACGTACGGACAACGCCGGTCACCGACTAGCAGAAATCGTTGTCCACCAATGATTTTCACCGGCGAAGGCCGATCACACCACACGACCCGACGACATCGCGCTCGGGTCGGCGCACCCGACAAGAGCAGCACGAAGGAGAGGTAGATGACCACGGCCACCGCATCGAGCCACCGGGCGCAGCGCGAGTTCGGCAGCGATAACACCGCGGGTACCCCGACCGCCATCCTCGAGACCGTCGCTGCCGCGGCGGCCGGGCTCGCCGCTCCCTACGGCGCCGACAGCTGGACCGACGCGCTGACCCGGCAACTCGGGGAGGTATTCGACCACCCGGTCGACATCGCGCTGGTATCCACCGGCACCGCCGCCAACGCCATCAGCCTGGCCACCCTCACCCCCTCCTGGGGCAGCGTGCTCTGCCACCGCGACAGCCACATCCACAACGACGAGAACACCGCGCCCGAACTCTTCACCGGCGGAGCCAGGCTCACCCCGCTCGACGGCGCCGACGCCAAGATCGACTCCGACGAACTGCGCGCCGCGGTCGACCGCAAGAGCGGCGATCTGCACAAGGCAAAACCCGCTACCCTCAGCATCACCCAGGCCACCGAAGCCGGCGGCGTCTACACGCCCGGCGAAATCCACCAGCTCACCATCATCGCCCAGAACGCGGGACTACGCGTCCACATGGACGGCGCCCGATTCGCCAATGCCCTTGTCGCCCTTGGCTGCCGGCCAGCCGAACTGACCTGGCAGATAGGCGTCGACATGCTCTCGTTCGGCACCACCAAGAACGGCACCATGACCGCCGAAGCGATCATCCTGTTCGATCCCGACCTCGCCACCGAGCTCGGCTATCGAACCAAGCGCGCCGGTCAACTCACTTCCAAGGCCCGCTTCCAGGCCGCACAGTTACACGCCTACCTCACCGACGATCTCTGGCTGCACAACGCAACCCATGCCAACGCCATGGCAGACCGACTGCGCGCGGGCCTGTCTGCCATACCCACGGTTCACCAGCAAGGCAACGCCGAAGCCAACATCACGTTCTATCACCTGCCCCAACCCGTCATCGACGGCTTACTCACCCGAGGCTTCAATTTCCACGCCAACCGCTGGGGGCCACAGGTGGCTCGATTCGTCACTTCGTTCGCCACCACACCCGACGACATCGACGCCCTGATCGACACCATCGACCAACTCACCGGCCGTGTCCATCGGTGATCGTGGCCCACTCGTGCACCAGCACGCTCATGGACTGCTTTCGAGCGGATCTTGCTGAGCAAAGGAGGTTTGATGTCACGGATTTCGCTGGTTTACGGAGGTTGCGACTATTGGGACCGGACCCGCCCGCTGATCGACGGCCGGGTGAGGCCCGAAGGAATCGACCTGACCTTCGTCACGATCAACCCCGACGACCTGGGCCGACGCTGCTTGTTCGGAGCGGAATTCGCGGCCTGCGAGATGTATGCCGTCTCCTACATGATTTTGCGAGCCCGCGGCGACGACCGATTCGTCGGACTGCCGATCTTTCCCTCACGCACGTTCCGGCACCACAACATTTTCCTTCGCTCCGACGCCGGTATCGAAGAGCCGAACGATCTACGCGGCAAGCGGATCGGCATCGCACAGTACTCCAACACGGCGTCGGTATGGGCCCGCGCGGCCTTGCAACACGACTACGACGTAGCTCCGACCTCCATCGAATGGGTGGAAGGCGGCTTCGTCGTGCCTGGCACCCGAAACGGCCACGCCGACATCGAGTTTCCGCCCGGCCTGCACGTCAGCCGCAACGACACCGAACCATTGGAGGAGTTGCTGCTCGGCGGTCGCCTCGACGGGCTCATTCACTACGGACAACCGCGCGCGTTCACCGCCGGCGACCCTCGGGTTGTCCGTTTGTTCCCGAACAGCCGCGAGGTCGAGCGGGCGTACTTCGTCCGGACGGGCTTGTTCCCCATCATGCACGTGGTGGTTTTACGTCGTGAGGTTTACGAGCGGCACCCGTGGATGGCCAATTCGCTCGTCGCCGCCTTCAGCGAGGCCAAAGCGATGGCAGCCCGGCGACTGCACGACACCAGCGCAATCGCCGCGCCACTGCCGTGGTTGTCCGACGACCTCGACGAAATCGCCAGCCTGTTCGCCGACGCACCGTTTCACGGCGACCCATTTCCCTACGGATTCGAAGCCAACCACGCCACCCTCGACACCATGACCACATACCTGCGTGAACAAGGCCTGACTTCGGGCAAGCTCGACCCTCGAACATTATTCGCACCGCAAACACTGATTGCCCCGTTGTCGTGACGGCCGGGAACTCCAAGAACGAGGGAGCCTCGCCGCAACCTGCGATCGATTGTGTCGGTCACCGACACCGCGGGAGGACGCGAGCCGGGGCGCGCAGATCTTCTGGCATCTCCGATGGCCGAAAGTGCTGAGCCGATGCAGCCGACCTGATGAATCTCGGTTATGCACTCGTCCGTGGCACCAGCTCCACGGCGAGTCTTGTTGTGCCGCTTCGCATGACCGACGAGCACGCTAGGTGGTCGAATGGCACGGAATCTTTCGCACCCGGCGGTGAGGGTGCTGCGGTCGAGTTCGAGGCCCGCGTGCCACCGAGCGAGAATCTGTCGATCCGAGAGGCCTCGTCGCCAAGACAGGTCCAAGGGCCGCTGGTCGCACTGGTGAACCCGGTCTATCGGTACACAGGCTGCCGACATCGGCCGCCAAGTGGCTGCTGATCTGCGGGGCGAGAATCTCGAGCTGAAGACCGAGATATCCAAGCTGGATGAGAAGGTCGATCAGTTGCAGGATGTGGTCTTCGATCTCCGGCAGGTGGTGATGGTGGCGGTGTTCCGGCGGGAGGCCAACGGCGACACCGCGGGCGCAGCCGAGATCCGGGCCGCGCTCAACCGGCCAAGAGTGGTGTAGCAGCGTCCGCTTTTTCGCTTTTGGATACAGTTTTGGATACAGTCGCGGATTTCGGCCATATGAAACGAAACAGCCCCTGACCTTGCAATGCAGGTCAGGGGCTGTTTCTTGGGGTGGTCCCAGCTGGTTTCGAACCAGCGACCTTCCGCGTGTGAGGCGGACGCTCTCCCGCTGAGCTATGGGACCTGAACTCATGCCACATGGTGGCGGCCGGTGGGTTGGTACCCGCCGAACGAGATGGAACATTAGCATGCGGCACCGGCGGTTCACCAAATCGCCATCAGGACAGGGGTGGAACGTGGTGGGCGGCAGGCTGTCTCGGTGGGAGGGTGTGGGGTGGCCCGCTCCCCCGTCGGCCTCCCCACGCGAGTCCGAAAATCCTCCCAAACCACACCGGCCACCTACGCCACACTGGCAACCTTGCCGATTTCCCCCGTTCTACCAGCGGATTTGTAGCTTTCACCGGGCGTCCGCTAATGTTCTGTCTCGCACCACGGAGGCCAGAACAGCCACCGAGATGCAGAATGCGGATGTAGCGCAGTGGTAGCGCATCACCTTGCCAAGGTGAGGGTCGCGGGTTCGAATCCCGTCATCCGCTCGGAAGAGGTAGGGCCAGGCAAATTAGTTTAGCCGTCCCCCTTCGCACGGTGGAGTGGCCGAGTGGTGAGGCAACGGCCTGCAAAGCCGTGCACACGGGTTCGATTCCCGTCTCCACCTCGCGCGATTAGCTCAGCGGGAGAGCGCTTCCCTGACACGGAAGAGGTCACTGGTTCAATCCCAGTATCGCGCACCACCGTAGTACCAGGTCAGGCCCCCTTTCGAGGGGGCCTTTCTTGTTGTGCACGAGATATGCACCAGATCGCCTAGTCCGAGCCTTCGTAGCGAGGTGCCGCCTGTGAGCGACCGGTGTTGCCAACATCGCCACGCCGACCCGGTCAGTACGCAACGATCATCTTGTGACTGCACAAGTCGAGGCTGACGACGTTACGCCGTGGGTGGAACGACTCACCGTGGCAGCTGAGCGGGGTGAGTCAATCGACCTCGCCAAAGAGTTTGCTTCCGACTCGGTAGCCTCGGATCCTTCTGGTGGCCACAAGTGGGGGCCCAAACGACAGATACCGGCCACCGCACTACGCGCAGTCTTGAGCAACCGAAACCTTGCTGTCGATCCCCGTGGGATCCGAATCAATGGCGCTCGGATCATCGGGCCGGTCGATCTGGAAGACGTCAAGTTCGAACACCCTGTACACCTCACGGCATGCCACATCGAGCATCACATTGGTCTAACCGGTTCGGCGTTAAAACAACTGAACCTCAACGGTTCCCACATCAATTCACTCGACCTCGACGGCACAACGATCACCGGCGGCCTGTTCGCCAACAAGGTCACAGCGACTGGAAAAGTCCATGCCCGCGCCGCAACCATCGGCGGCCAGCTCGTGCTGAACAGTGCAAGTCTCACCAATCCCCACGGCGTCGCCCTGAACCTTGACGGCGCAACAGTCACCGGCGGCCTGTTCGCCAACAAGGTCACCACCACCGGAGAAGTCCGCGCCCTTGGCGCAACCATCGGGCACCTCGTGCTGGATGGCGCCGATTTCGCCAACCCCGACAGCATTGCCCTGAACCTCGACGGCGCAACAGTCACCGGCGGCCTGTTCGCCAACAAGGTCACCACCACCGGAGAAGTCCGCGCCCTTGGCGCGACCATCGGCGGCCAACTCTCGCTTAACGGTGCCAGTTTCGCCAACCCTGGCGGCACCGCCCTCCACCTCGACCAGGCAACGCTCACCGCCGGCTTGTTTGCCCGCGACGGGTTCACCGCCACCGGAGAAGTCCGCGCCCTTGGCGCGACGATCGGCGGCCAGCTCGTACTGAACGGTGCCAGTTTCGCCAACCCAAGCGGCGGTGCCCTACGCTTAGACGGGACGACGGTTACCGGCGACTTGTTCGCCGACAAGCTCACTGCCACAGGAGAAGTCCGCGCCATCGCCGCAACCATCGGTGGCCAACTCTCGCTGACGGGCGCTGTTCTCACCAATCCCGGCGGCACCGCCCTCCACCTCGACCAGGCGACGGTCACCGGCGGTCTGTTCGCCGACGACGGGTTCACCGCCACCGGAGAAGTCCGCGCCCTTGGCGCGACCATCGGCGGCCAGCTCGTACTGAGTGGTGCCGTTCTCGCGAACCCCGATGGCGTCGCCCTCCACCTCGACCGGGTAACAGTCTCCGGGGGCGTGTTCGCCGACGACGGGTTCACCGCCACCGGAGAAGTCCGCGCCCTTGGCGCGACCATCGGCGGCCAGCTCGTACTGAACGGTGCTAGTTTCGCCAACCCCGACGGTACCGCGTTGGACCTCGAATCCAGTGTCATCGCAACGCTAAGTTTGATTCCAGCCGACGTCGACGGGACAATTGACCTGACACGGGCCACGATCACCGATCTACGGACACCCCCGGAAACTCTGCCACCCGGGCGACTGATCGCCACCGGTTGGCAGGTCACCGATGTGCACGGTCTGATCCGCACCGACCGCAGGGCCGCGACACGTTGGCTGAAGTCAACTCCAACCGGGCGTGGGTTCACCGCTCAACCCTGGCACGCACTGGCCGCAGTCTACGACCGCAACGGACAACCGTCCGACGCGCGCCGACTCCGTTTCACCGCCGCAAACCAAACCACCGCACACGCCCCGTGGCCGACGAAACCACCGCGCTGGATGTACCTAGCTGTCGCCGGGCACGGCTACTACCCCCTCTTAGCGACCGTCTGGCTCGCGGGAGCATTACTGCTCGGGGTCGTAATCACCGACCAAAACACCGAACATTTCATCCCCACCGACAGAGCCGCCGCAAACAAAACCGCAACCGCATACGCCACCGAAACCAACACGCCTCCACCCCAGCCGATAACAGCAGCCGATTCCTGCACTCGGTACCCCGACTATCCATGCTTCAACGCAGTCAACTACGCCCTCGCCAGCGTCATCCCTACCGCGACCGGAGTAACGAAAGCTGACTGGACTGTCAGCTCCACCGCCCCCATTGCCCTGGCTCTCAGCATCCCCGCCCTACGCATCCTCGCCTGGATCTTCACCGCCGTCCTCCTTGCCGGTGTCACTGGACTACTCCGCAAAGGCTAGCTGCGGTGTCCCGGGAGATCGGGTTACGGGAGTGGTCGTGTTCGTTCGGCAGGGGCCGGTGAGTCGGTAGTTGCGTTGCAGGACGCGGCTGATGGGTTGGCGATGGCCGATGCTGGCGTGCGGCCGGGCACAATCGAAGTCGACCGTCATTCGCGCGGTTGAGCAAGGACTCGCGCGGCGTTCGGCAGACGCGCGGGCGGATCCAGTTGTTCCCCGCAGTCACGGCCGGGCTGCTTGCTGGGCTGGGCGTGGCCATCACTGCCTACAGCCGATCACGAATCCCCCTGCACCGCACGGGGTGACTGGCTGTGATCGCCGTCCGAGCACCCGCGGCAGCCCCTGTTCACTACGCGCAAGGCCCCGGATCAGCGACGAGGAAGTCGCGAGCCAGGACCAGCGTCGGCAACACTGGTTGCCCGCCGACTACCTGCTCATAGTCGAGATATCGCGGGTCATTCTGATTCAGAACATGCGGCGCCGTCATGTCGGAGACATGCCGCCAAAACAGTTGCTTGCCGGGGTACAAGTCCGGTCCGGGAAAGACATCGTTGCCCGGGTACAACGGACGACGCTCGGGCTCAATCTCTTTCACGACGTGATGGGTCATGTCGCCGCGGATCAAGCTGATCCCCTGTGCTACTCGGCCAGATCGTTGAGCAGCGGCTCTGTTCCAGTGAGCTTGATTGAGGGGGCGTCCCCCTTCACGGTGGCAACGAAGCCTGTACAGCTCGACGAGAGCGCCAGTTAGCGCTCGGCGTCGTTCGTCCTCATCCAATGCAAGCCGAAGGCGCTCGATAGCTGCGTCGAGGTCACCGATCAGGACTTGAACCCGAGTCATGCGCAGACCCTATCGGCTGGCAGGGTGGCGGGACATTGATTTATCCGACTACCGGTCGGGAGGCCCTGGTGGTGCGTAATCCATGTCTCCTCATGTCGGTAGTAGCGATGAGAATGACGGCAGGGCCCGCACACTCGGTTTCGAACACCTACCGACTACCGCTTCCTGCGCGCTTGACGGCGGTACTCCGCGATCGCCTGCCGCTTTGCTTCCTCGAGTCTGCGCTGGTCAGTCTCGGCTTGCAGTTGCCGTTTCCGGTCCGCAGCTGCTCGGCGTATCGCCTCTTCTTGCGCTCTCTTTCCAAGCTCCGCTCGAGCTCGCTCTCCGCGGGCGACCTCTAGTTTCGACCACTCCGCTCGTATCCGCTCTCGGTTCGCTTCCTCGGCCCGTGCTCGCTGCCGTCGCGCCCGCTCCGCTTCCGCCCGCTCTCGTTTCGCTTCCTCCACTGCCGCACGCTTCGCTGCTGCTCGATCTCGCCGGCGACGCGACTCGCGAACTTGTATCTGCGCTGCGGACAGCGGAGGTTGTGCTCGGGTGGTGAACTCGCGTAGCGCCCGGACGGCTATGGGATGAGCTTCGGGCGTGAGCACGTAGTGCTTGCGCGGGCGCCGGGCCTCCTTCACCGCGTCTATGACTTCGAGGCGCCCGACGATCCAGCCGGCCTTCTCCAGGCGGGCGAGAATCGGATACAGCGTGCCGCTGGCCAGGTTGCAGCGCTTCATCAGGTCGAAACCGTACTGCGGCTCTGGAGCGTTGACGACGAACTCGCGTAGTACGACCACCGTCCAGAGCGTCATCCGGATCTCACGCATCTCGGATCACCTCCGAATGGCTACTGACCAGTAGTGCAGCCGCTGGACGGTAGCCGTAGCATGAGCTTATTGCGATCGCACTCAAACCTTGCAGCACAAATGCCCAGTTGAGACCATTAATTTGACATAAGACAGTTGACATGTTGCATGAATTGGCTCGAATTGCCGTGTCGCGCGACGACTTTTGCAGATTTTCTACATAGGGTCTGAACTGCAAAGACAGTGCCTTCGTGGCACAGGTCACATTGACGACGCAAGGGGGGCGCGCAGAGACTAAAGGCCGTGCTAACCCGATCGGGTGTCCGGTTATCAAACTGTTACCTGCCGCTGTGACATAAGTCACATTGAAGTGGTTAGGTTGGGTTTGGCACGCGGAAAGACCCGAGTCACGTCGGTGTTGGCGCACCTCGGCGACCCGGGCCTTGAACCGAAGGATGTTACCGACGATCTGCGTTCGCCAGAGCTGCAATCACGTACAGGTACATCGCGACCGACCTAGCCGTTTCGGCTAGGTCGTTTCGGTTTACGGAGTCGAACACCAACGAGATGGCGTCGAACCCCACTCCGCCGGCGGTGAATGTCTTCTCCGCCAACTCCATCCAGTCCGGGCCTTCCCCCCAGGGGGGAGGGTCGTTCTGGACGGGGATCTCATCGCGGCACATCATGAACCTCGTTCTCCCGGTTGACCGTCCGACCGGCTTGACCGGACGGCAGGTCCCCCCCGCGCGGCGGGGGCCTTCCGAGATCACGTGGCCACCGAGGGTGCCTCGACGTACGAGATCAACGACAACCCTAAGCGGACGAACCGTACCGACGAATGTGATCCATGCCACGATTCCGGCGTCTACGGCGATAAGTTAATGAGCATTATGTACAGAATATTGACGTAAGAGGTTGGGACTCTTAACAATTGGCCGCTACAGGCGCCAAGGGGTCGAGGTCCCCACGGGTGGTAAAAATCCCGCTTGCTACTGACGAGTAGTACATGACACGCCGAACAACAGGCCGAACACCCGGGTTTCACATAATGTGAAAACGTCGCTGCCGCAACGGATACCCTCACAAATTCGTGGGATCTATCGCCACGCAAGCCACTTCCGAAATACTCTCGCCCGCCCGACGCGAACCCGTCTCCAGCTCCGCCGAAGTCGGCACGGGCCGTGTCGCCTTCTCCGCAGCCAGCATCGCTGCGGCTACGCGCCGTCGATCGGAACCAAGTCCGCGATACGCATCGGGAACTGGTAGCCGGCGTCGAGGACGGGCTTGATCAACACGATGTTCGCGTCACCGCCGTAGCCGACCTCGATCACGGTGAACTCGGAGCCACCGTTCGCGCCGATCTTGACCTTGGATCCTTCCGTAAATGACACGTCAGCAGACTAACTTGAGCGTCTGACCAACCGGCATCTCGACACGCTATGATTCGAATCTATGTTCGAATATTGGACGGACGAGTTCTCTTCGTCGCTTCGCATGGTCGTTGACCCGCCGAAGCCCGTCCTGGTCGAGCTAGGCACGGCGATCTCCACGATCACAAAGCTCCGACGTGGCGGTGTGTCCTTACGAGTCAAGGCCAAGGGGCTGGACCTGAAACGAACGGTGCCCGGTCTGGTCCACGCTTGGGCGGAATGCAACGACGGTTCCTGGATCGCGTTGTGTTCCTTCGTGATTCCAACCGCCGACCGACAGGGCCACGTCCCGGCCTTTCAATGGTGCCCGCGGCGATCGCTGATCGAACCGAACCGAGACAGCGGGAGTATGGGATGACGACAGCCGAAGAACGTCCTGGCGATGTGCTCTCCGTGGTGATGGCCGCCATCGATGACGAATGCGACGCCGGCGGTTTCGTGACCGCGGACATACTCCGTGTCGTTCGCCGCGACCTCGACCCGCCGCCGACCCGCGACGAGGTCATCGCGACACTGACGCTGCTGGCGCTGCCCATCATCGGCGGGCTTCGTGCAGACGGCGACGACTGGCAGGTGGCCGACCCTGCCGACGTGGTTGCCCGCCGGCTCCAGTTTCTGGCTGACGCGGTCGCCGACTATCGGCTCGGCTACTCCCGCGACCTTCACCTCGACGGCCCTTACTGACCCCGGTCAGCGTCAACTCCGGACACCCGGAGGACACTCCGCCCGCCGCCCGGAACTAGCGCGCCGGGCGCGACGTCGAACTGACCATGAAGAACCGCCCGAGCCTGCACCGCGCACCCCACTCCGAGCCACCACTCACCCCCGAACCACTCTCAGACGAAGACCGAACCATCAGGCGAAAGGTTGCGAATGCCTGGTTTCAGCAACACATTACGCAACCCGACGAACCGGCCACGACCGTTCGGATTCATGGACGGTCCAGGATGGATTGACTTGGTGCCGGCAACGCGGTCTGCCTGCGGCAGATTGGCCCGATCACCTTGCCGCGGCACCGCCTGGCGCCGCGGTGAGCTTGCCTCTGCCGTTTTGACCTCGGGCACCGGGGAGTACATCTCACCCCGGGGAACCGGTGTCGATGACCGTCGGGCGAGTCGTTCGCTGATTCGCGTTGACCAACACTGGGTGGATCCAGCGAACGACGGGTGTCGGTTGGTCTCGCGGGCCGGTGAGATAGGTGTGCCAGTGGGCGCGGCGAAGGTGGGACCGAACACTGCGACCGAGCTCCGCGGTCGATGTTGAATACGTTGTATCGCGGCGAGCGGCAAACAATTTGGGTCCGACATCGAAACCAACATCGATGATGGTGGCTCTGCCGGCGAGCTTGTTGCGGCTGCGTGTCTTTCGCTTGGGTTCCGGTGATGATGCTTGACTCACGTCCCGGTTGTCGCTGCACAGGTACAGCAGGAGACTCACAGCCAGGCCGTACGCGTGGCGGTCCTCACCCCATCCGGCTGACCCGAGCAGGATGTCCCCACGTTGATCGTTGATCATCTCTTCTATGGTCAACCGCGCCCGGGTAGGGACCTGAAGGGTGTACTCCTCGTAGCTGCGGTCGAGGCCCTCGTATTGCATGACCGCAGTCAATGCGATGCTCAGTTCCGCAACCTCGGGATCGGCACTTGAGCACGGGCGTCTGTCCTCGGTGTAGCCGGTGACGAGCATTCCAGTAAACATCGGTGGCTCGATGAAACTTTTGTCTGCGCTCTTCGGCGCTGGGATGCGCGTGGGGAAGACTACGAACGGATCCGGGTGCGGCAGCCGGGCGAAGACCTCGCACGGAATCGTTGTCCGGGGGTCGGTTTCCGACAGCCGGGCCGCCAGCTCAGGGTGAACGCGGTAGACCACACGGTGGCGCTGCCATCGGCGAACCATTTCATCGACCATGACCGCTTGGTGGATCGTGTCGACGGCTTGGTGCCCGAACATTGCGATCATGCGGTCCCGTTCGGGTAGAAACACTGCCGGATCCTGGTAGATCCCGATGCGGATTAGGTCGGCCATTCTCCCGATCGGCGGGTTGCTGCGCGCTAAAGTCAGCAGTTCGATTGCGCCAGTGGCGTATTCCTCGGCAGTTCGAGCTGCTTGTTTGGCCGTGATCCCCGAGCTTGTAACCCCTGCCATCGCTCCAGAATGCCAGCGATCACCGACAGATGTAGCGTCGGCGATGCGCCAAAAGGATTCGGACAGAAGCAGGTTGTGGGATCCGATCCGCGTCGACGGGGCGGGGCACGCGCCAGCGCCAGACATGCGGCTTGCCTAGCTGCGCCAGCTGTCGTGCTACTGCGTGTCCTTGCCGCTCGCACTCCGCCATCATCGCGGACGCGCCCACCTCGACCGTGAGGTCGCCGCCTCTGCCGTCCACGTCCACCCAACCGCCACCGCTTCGCCTGACCTCACCACCCACCCGACTGCGTACTCAACGCGACATCTGCACCCAACCCAGCTTCCACCCAACTCTCTTTTGATCTTTTCTTCTCTTTCTTCTCTTCTTCTTCCGTACCCAAAACCCTCCTCACCTCTACTACCTACTTAGGTTCCTGGTCCTGTTCCCGGGGCACACTTCATGCGCCCGCAGGGTGTATGAAGT
>NZ_JBHTUR010000035.1:0-42573 GCF_042793755.1 Nocardia sp. NPDC056564 | reverse complement strand
CACCGGCGGCGCCGGCCCCCGGCCCCGCGGCGCCGGCCGCGCCCGCCCCCGGCGCTCCGGCTCCGGCACCGGCCGCCGCGCCGGTGGCGCAAGCCCAGGCGCAGCAGCCGATCCACGCCGATCCGGTGCTCGCCTCGAAGACCGTCGAGGTCCCGCGCGGCAGGCACACCCCGGCGTGGGTGGTGCCGACGCTGCTCGTCGTCGCGGTCGCGGCGGCCGGGGTGTTCTTCAACGCGGACCGGATCGTCCGTCGGCAACGGCAGTGACGGCGGTGTCGGGGCTGCCGGCCTATTCGGAGTTCGTCTCGAACCCCGAGCCCGCGCCGCCGCGGCCCTGGAAACGGTGGCCGTTCGTGCTGATCGTCGCGATCGGCGTGCTGCTGGTGCTCGCCCCCATCGTCACCGGCATGTTCCCGCGAGCGGTCAAGGGGGAGGCGATGATCGACGCGTTCGAGCCGTACATGACCCGGTCGAGCATCGACGGATATCGCCACGATCTCCAGGTGCTGGATGACGCGCGGACCAATGTGGTCACGTTGCAGAAGAACGGTCAGCAGCCGGGCAGCTTCGAACGGGTGGATCAGTTCGTCCGCGATTACCCGGAGATCGACTATCACATGTCCGGGATGATCGGCGCGATCGACGACAACCGGGGAAATTACGAAAAGCTCGCCGCGGTACCGCTTTTCGGCACGTTGCCGTGGTTGCTCGCGCTGCCGGGAGCGATCCTGACCGGCGCGGGCGTGCTGGGCTACCGGCGCGCGAAGGAAGGCAGGCAGGCCCTGGTCTGGCGCTCGGTCGCGGGACTCGCCGCGCTCGGATTGATCGCGGTGCCGCTGCTCGGCGGGCTGTTCCCGGCCTCGCCCGCGGCGCAGCCGCTGATCGACGACCTGCGGCCGATCCTGACCCACGACGAGGTCCGGAAGTTGCAGGGCTACTTCGTCACCCTGGTCGCGGCCGACGGCGAACTCAACAGCCGCTACACCGCCGCCGTCCGCACCGCCCACCCCGAGGCCGATCTCACCGGCATCACCACGCTCGAAACCCGTTGGCAGCCGATGACTTCGCGGTTCGCCGCGCTGATCGGCGCGATGAACGACAACGTGCGCAACTTCGAAGCCGTTGTCGCGCTGAACGACTCGACCCGACCGATCGGCTTCGGCGCGTTCCGCGGGCTCGGGTTCTGCTACCTGGTACCCGGCATCTTCGTGCTGGCCGCCACGGTGGAGGGCCTGCGCCTGCCGAACCGGTTGCGGGCCAACCACGTAGGAGGTAATCCGGCATGAGCGCACGAAAGCTGATCGCGGCGACCGTTCTGGCCGCGCTGACGCTGGGGGTGTCCGGGTGTTCCAGCAGCGACGACGCCCCGGCCTCGAGCGGGCCGGAGCCGCTGGTCGGATTGCTGCGCTTCACCCCGGGTTCGGTGTCCGGCGACAGCGTCGCGGGCACCTGGTTCCGCATGGTGCAGCCGGGTGGCACACCGGAGAAGGGGCCCTACATGCCCAACGGCGACTCCCCGGCGCAGAACGGATCGACCACCCTGCTCGAACCGGGCACGGCGGGCGGACTGCGCATCGGCGGATACCAGAGCGAGCCGAACCCCGGCTTCGCCCAGGGGAATTCGCTGTCCGCGTCGATCACCAAGCCGACCAAGTTCTTCGCCGTCGAGTTCGGCATCTCCACCAATCCGACCGACCCGCAGACCCAGCGCCGGGTGCCGCCGCCCTCGGTGACGAACGACGGCGGCAAGTTGACCGCCGACGTGTCGTCCTGGGCGGCCTCGTGGAACGACCAGGAGTTCAACCAGGGCGCGCCGAAGCCGCCGGAGAAGCAGGACGCGCAGGTGGCCGGTGCCGAACAGGTGCAGAAGGTCTGGGACTGGGTGGCCAAGCAGTGGTTCGACAAGCCCACCGCCGATGCCGCCCAGGGGCCCCCGGCCACCGGCACTTTCGACGCGAAGACCCGCAAGTTCACCCTGCAGTGGACCAGCCTCATCGTCGGCGGGCCGTTCAACGGCTTCACCGGCGTCTGGCACCTGGAGGGCGTGTACGAACCAGCCGCCGCCGCGCCCGAATCGCCAGCGGCCCCGGTCAAATAGACAGCAGAAGGAGTACGGCCCGATGAGTTCTCGCACGACGACCAGGCCCGCGCTCGCCAGTGCCGTCCGCGCGGTGGCCGCGCTGACGGTCATCGGCAGCGCGGTCGCGGTCACCGCGTTGACGGTGCGGCAGGACGACGACGTCACCAGCGTGGTGATCACCCAGGAGCAGCCCGCCGCGGCGGCGCGGCCGGCCGCGCCCGCGGCTCCGGCCGAAACGCCGACTGCCGCAACGGCTCCCGCGCCTGCCGCAACGGCTCCCGCGCCTGCGGCCGCGGCTCCCGCGCCGGGCGGTGGCCCGGCACCCGCCGCGTCGGTTCCGCTCGGCTCGGGTGGTGCGTCCGCCGTCGTCGCCATCAATCCCGGGACGGCCGCGCCGAATACCGGTGCGCCCGGTGGTTCGGTGCCCTTGGGCGCGGGCGCTCCGAACAGTTCGGTTCCGCTGGGCGGCGGTGCGCCGAACAGCTCCGTTCCGCTCGGCGGCGCCGGCGGTGCGAACCCGTTCGCCGCCGCACCGCTCGCGGCGCAGCCCGCGTGCCCGCTCGGCTGGCCCGCGCCGAAGCAGCAGGGCGGGCTCGCCTCGCTGATCGGACTCGCTCCGCTGGCGGGTCCGTTCTCCTCGGAGGCGTTCGCGCTCGGCTCGGTCTACCAGCCGATCTTGCAACTCGCGGGGCCGGTGCTGGCCGAGATCGCCCCGATCCTGGCGCGGTACCAGCCGGCCATCGACCCGTTCATCACCCAGGTTCAGGGTGTGGAAGCCGTTGTCTTGCAGGCGATCCTGCCGTACTACGGCCCCTACCGGGATCAGCTGATCGCCGCCGAGGGCGACCTCGCCAAGGTGCTGGCCCCCATCCTGACCAACGCCTACAACAGCGAAGCCGCCTCCTGCTTCGTCGCGTGGCAGGGACAGATCATCGACCAGGCCAAGGGCGGCCGCATCACCGTGGCGTCGCTGGCTCACCCCGGCACCGTCGTGGAACTCGGCCCGGAGTCCTGAACCCCGCGCACCCGCTGTCGAGCCGCCCCACATCCTTTGCGCGGTGCGGTGGAACGTGCGTGGCGGCTCGTCGGTGCGGGGATGATGGGGTGATGGCGACACACCAGAGGTTGGCTGTGCGGGGGCTGGTCGAGCAGGGTGTGCTGACCGAGGCGCAGTTCGACGCGGTCATGGCGGTGCTGGAGGCGCGGGAGTCGCGGCCGCGCGGGAAGATCCTGGCCGAGATCGCGGCCTATGTCGGGGCTGGGCTGGTGTTCTGTGGCATCGCGCTGGTGATCGGGTCGTCCTGGGACGATCTCGCGCGCGGTGGGCGGGTCGCGGTGCTGCTCGCGGTGTCGTTCGGGCTCGTGCTCGGCGCGATCGCGGTGCTCGGCGGGCCGGGCAGGCTGTTCGAGCGGGATCCGCACGGGTCCCGGGTTCGGCTCGCGTCGGCGTTGCTCGCGCTCGCGGCCGTGGCGATCGCCGGGACGGTGGGCACGGCGTTGGACAACGGCACCGACGATGCGGCGCCGTGGGCGGTGATCGCGGGCCTGGTGGCCGCCGTGCTCGGCTATCGCGCGGTGCCGTCGGTGATCGGGATGCTCGCCTGCGGTGCGTTCAGCGCGTTCCTGCCCGCGGTGCTCGGCGATCTCGCGGGCGTCGACGACGTCTGGTCCGGACTCGGCATGCTGGTTGTCGGCGGAATCTGGTTCGCGCTCACCAGGATCGGCGGTTTCGCGGAGGCCTGGCTGGGTTATGCCGTCGCGGTAGGGATCTCGTTGATCGGCGCGGTGATCGTCGATGGGGACAACTGGTGGGCGTTTCTGCTCGGCCTGCTGGTGGCCGTCGTCTGCTTCGCGTTGTTCGCCGAGCGGCGTTCGACCGTGCTGGTGATCGGGGGCGGGCTCGCGGTCGCGCTCGCGACCGGGCAGGCGGTGACCCGATGGACGGACAGCGTCCTCGCCACTGCGATCGTGGTGCTGGTGGTCGGGGCCGTGGTACTCGGGCTCGGCGCGTACGTCCTCGGCCGGGCACCGAAACCATCGAGCTAGCCCGATGAACTGACTGGTAGCGGCGATTTCCGCCGAGCCGAACGGTCATCGCCCCGAAGCGGCGGAACGTGGGATGGCTCACACTCCGCAAATACATGGACGTCCAACTATAGGATGACCGCATACCGCGCCAAGCGGTGTCACGGTCGGCTACCAGAACAGGACTGGCATGGTTCGCGAACTCACTCACTTCATCGGCGGGCAACACGTCGCGGGCACCTCGGGCAACTTCGGTGACGTCTTCGACCCGAATCTCGGCCAGGTGCAGGCGCGGGTGCCGCTGGCCGGCAAGTCCGAGGTCGAGGCGGTCATCGCCGATGCCGAAGCGGCGCAGCCGGTCTGGGCCGCCTTCAACCCGCAGAAGCGGGCGCGGGTGCTGATGCGCTTCCTGACGCTGGTGCAGGACGAGATGGATTCGCTTGCGGCGCTGCTGTCTTCGGAGCACGGCAAGACCATCGCCGACGCGAAGGGCGACATCCAGCGCGGCCTCGAGGTGATCGAGTTCGCCGTCGGCGCACCGCACCTGCTCAAGGGTGAGTACACCGAGAGCGCGGGCACCGGCATCGATGTCTACTCGATGCGCCAGCCGCTCGGCGTCGTCGCGGGCATCACCCCGTTCAACTTCCCGGCCATGATCCCGCTGTGGAAGGCGGGCCCGGCGCTGGCCACCGGAAACGCGTTCGTGCTCAAGCCTTCCGAGCGCGACCCCTCGGTGCCGCTGCGCCTGGCCGAGCTGTTCCTCGAGGCCGGCCTGCCGCCGGGGGTGTTCAACGTGGTCAACGGCGACAAGGTGGCCGTCGACGCGCTGCTGCACGACCCGCGGATCAAGGCTGTCGGCTTCGTCGGCTCCACCCCGATCGCCCAGTACATCTACGAGACCGCGACCGCGAACGGCAAGCGCGCCCAGTGCTTCGGCGGCGCGAAGAACCACGCGATCGTGATGCCGGACGCCGACCTCGACGATGTCGCCGACCAATTGATCGGCGCCGGTTACGGTTCCGCGGGCGAGCGCTGCATGGCCATCTCGGTGGCCGTGCCGGTCGGTGAGGAGACCGCGGATCGCCTGCTGGCCAAGCTCACCGAGCGGGTGGCGAAGCTGAACATCGGCCGCTCCGACGATCCCGGCGCCGACTACGGCCCGCTGGTCGGCAAAGACGGTGTGGACCGGGTGCACAACTACGTCCAGATCGGCATCGATGAGGGGGCCGAGCTGGTGATCGACGGCCGCGACGTGACGGTGCCCGGCGGCGAGGACGGATACTTCGTCGGCGCAACGCTTTTCGACAAGGTCACCCCGGAGATGCGGATCTACAAGGAAGAGATCTTCGGTCCGGTGCTCGCCGTCGTCCGGGCCAAGGACTACGAGGAGGGCCTGCGCCTGGCCAACGAGCACGAATACGGCAACGGCGTCGCGATCTTCACCCGCGACGGCGACACCGCCCGCGACTTCGCCGCCCGCGTGCAGGTCGGCATGGTCGGCATCAACGTCCCGATCCCGGTGCCGATCGCGTACTACACCTTCGGCGGCTGGAAGCGTTCCGGCTTCGGCGACCTGAACCAGCACGGCCCGGACTCGTTCCGCTTCTACACCAAGACCAAGACCGTCACGCAGCGCTGGCCTTCCGGGATGAAGGAGCTCGGCCCCGTGGGTCGTTCCGCAGGCTCCACTCCCAATGCCTTCGTCATCCCCACGATGGACTGACCATGTTCATCCTCGACGAAGACGAGCAGGCGATCCGCGACACCGCGCGCGGATTCGCCGACGAGTTCCTCGCCCCGAACGCCCTGGAATGGGATGAGCAGAAGCACTTTCCGATCGACGTGCTGCGCAAGGCGGGTCCGCTCGGGCTCGGCGGCATCTACGTCCGGGAGGACGTGGGCGGTTCGGGCCTGCGCAGGCTCGACTCCGTGCGCATCTTCGAACAGCTCGCCACCGGGTGCCCGGCCATCGCGGCCTACATCTCCATCCACAACATGGCGACCTGGATGATCGACGCCTACGGCGATGCGGCGCAACGCGATCGCTGGCTGCCGCGGCTGACGTCGATGGAGCTGCTGGCCAGTTACGCGCTGACCGAGCCGGGCGCGGGTTCGGACGCGGCGGCGTTGAGCACCAAGGCAGTCCGCGACGGCGACGACTACATCTTCAACGGCACAAAGCAATTCATCTCCGGTGCGGGCGCGACCGACGTGTACGTGGTGATGGCGCGCACCGGAGCGGCGGGCGCGCGCGGTGTCTCGGCTTTCATCGTGCCCGCGGATACCCCGGGAGTTTCGTTCGGCGCCAACGAAAGAAAGATGGGCTGGCACGCGCAGCCGACCCGGCAGGTGATCTTCGACGACGCCAGGGTGCCCGCGGCGAACCTGCTCGGCGCGGAGGGCGACGGCTTCCGCATCGCGATGAACGGCCTCAACGGCGGACGGCTGAACATCGCCGCCTGCTCGGTCGGCGGCGCGCAGGCGGCGTTGGACAAGACGGTGCCGTACCTGGCCGCGCGTCAGGCGTTCGGCAAGCCGCTGCTGAAGAACGACGCACTGCGCTTCCAGCTCGCCGACATGCGCACCGAATTGGAGGCCGCCCGCACCCTGCTCTGGCGGGCGGCGGCGGCGCTGGACGCTGACGCGCCGGACAAGGTCGAGTTGTGCGCCATGGCAAAGCGATTCGCCACCGACGCGGGCTTCGAGGTGGCGAACAAGGCGCTGCAACTGCACGGCGGCTACGGTTACCTGGCCGAATACGGCCTGGAGAAGATCGTCCGAGATCTGCGGGTGCACCAGATCCTCGAGGGCACCAACGAAATCATGCGGGTGGTCGTCGCCCGCGCGGTGGTAGGAGCGGCATGAGCGAACCGGAAGTGCTGATCGAGAAGGCGGATGGGCTCGGGCTCATCACGTTGAACCGGCCCAAGGCCATCAACGCGCTGAATCACTCGATGACCCTGGCCATTACCGACGCGCTGCGCGCCTGGGCGGACGACGACGAAGTACGCACCGTCGTCCTGACCGGCGCGGGGGAGCGCGGACTGTGCGCGGGCGGGGATATCGTCGCCATCCACACCGACGCGACCGGCGGAGCCACCGGCGCGGACTCGCCGACCGGCCGCTTCTGGCGCGACGAGTACGTCCTCAACGCGCTGATCGGCGGCTACCCGAAGCCGTATGTGGTGGTGATGGACGGCATCGTGATGGGCGGCGGCGTCGGCCTCTCCGGCCACGGCAGCCACCGGATCGTCACCGAGCGGTCCAAGATCGGCATGCCCGAGGTGGGCATCGGCTTCGTCCCGGATGTCGGTGGCACCTACCTGCTTTCGCGCAGTCCCGGCGAGGTCGGCACGCACGTCGCGCTGACCACCGCCCGGATGACCGCGGGCGACGCCATCGCCGCCGGCTTCGCCGACTACTTCGTCGCCGCCGAACACCTGCCGGCCCTGCTGGAAACGCTGCGCACCGAGGCCGCCGAGGTGGCGATCGCCAAGTTCGCCACGGCCGCACCGGAATCCGGCCTGCTCGGACAGCGATCCTGGATCGACGCCTGCTACCGGGCGGACACGGTCGAGGAGATCGTCGCCCGCCTGCAGGCCGCCGAGGCGCCGGAGGCCGCGCAGGCCGCCGCGGACATTCTCACGAAATCGCCTGTCGCGCTGAAGGTGGCGCTACGGTCATTGCGTTCGGCGCGCACCGCGCCGGACCTGGAGACCGTGCTGAACGAGGAGTACCGGGTCTCCATCGCGGCGCTGTCCTCGCCCGATCTGGTGGAAGGCATCCGCGCGCAGGTAATCGACAAGGACCGCAATCCGCAGTGGTCCCCGGCGACCCTCGCCGAGGTCACCACCGCACAGGTCGACGCATACTTCGCCGAATTGGGCGATCAGGAACTGGGTTTGGTGAGCAATGACTGAAAAGATCGGATTCCTCGGGCTGGGCCACATGGGCGCGCCGATGGCGGCGAACCTGGTGCGGGCCGGATACGAGGTGCTGGCCTACGATCCGGTGCCCGCCGCCCAGGAGCAGGCGGCCGAGGACGGCGCCACCGTGGTGCGCACGGCCGCCGAGGCGGCCGACGCCGAGGTCGTGATCACCATGCTGCCCAACGGAAAACTCGTCCTCGACGTGTACGCCGAACTGCTCCCCGCCGCCAAGCCCGGCACCCTGTTCATCGACTGCTCCACCATCGATGTCGCCGACGCCAAGTCGGCCGCGGTGCTCGCCATCGGCGCGGGTCACCGCGCGCTGGACGCCCCGGTCTCCGGCGGCGTGGCCGGCGCGGCCGCGGGCACGCTGACCTTCATGGTCGGCGGCGGCGCCGAGGACTTCGCCGATGCGCTGCCGCTGCTCGAGGTGATGGGCGGCAAGGTCGTGCACTGCGGTGGCTCCGGCGTCGGCCAGGCGGCCAAGATCTGCAACAACATGCTGCTCGGCATCTCGATGATCGGCCTGTCCGAGGCCCTGGTGCTCGGTGAGAAGCTGGGGCTGACCCACCAGTCGTTCTTCGACGTCGTCTCCACCGCGTCGGGCCAGAGCTGGGCGCTGACCAGCTACTGCCCGGTTCCCGGCCCGGTGCCGACCAGTCCGGCCAACAACGACTATCGGCCCGGTTTCGCCACCGCGCTGATGACCAAAGATCTGGGCCTGGCCGCGAACGCGTTGCGCGAGAACGGCATCGACGGCCGGCTCGGCCTGCTCGCGGCCGAGATCTACCACCGGTTCAACGAGTCCTCGGGTGCGCGGGACTTCTCGGCGATCGTCACCGAGATCCGGGACCGCAGCGACGTCCCGGGCGCCGACGCCTGACGCGATGAACCGAAACGGATGACACGTCTCGAACATGCGTTCGACTCGAGGTATTGTTCGAGCCGTGTCTCCACTTTCCCGCCAGGACTGGGCCAGGATGAACCTCGAACAGGTCCGTGACCAGCTGCTCGACGCGGCCGCGTTCGGCAAGTACCTGCCGCCCGAGCAACTGGAGAACGCGGCGGGGAAGATCGCCGAGGGCTTGCGGGTGTATACGGAATTGACCAGCGATCGAGACGCGGCTGGAGCGTGAATTCCGTTGTGCTGTAACAACTTCAGAATCCCATCGGGGCGCTGCGGGCGGGTCGGCCGACCTGTCTGCTGTATCGTCACCGATATTCCTGACCCCCGACTTGGAAGGTGCCGAGTGACGGACTTCGAGACGATTCTGCTGGAGCGCAAGGGCCGGGTCGGCTGGATCACGCTGAACCGCCCGAAGGCGCTCAACGCGCTCAATGCCCAGGTCCTCGACGACGTCATCGCCGCGCTCGACGAGCTCGAGCGCGACGACGAGATCGGCGCCGTGGTCATCACCGGCTCGGATCGGGCCTTCGCGGCCGGCGCCGACATCAAGGAGATGCAGCCGAAGTCGTACATGGACATGTTCCTGAACGACTACTTCGCGCGCTGGGACCGGCTCGCCGCGTTCCGCAAGCCGACCATCGCCGCGGTGGCGGGCTACGCCCTCGGCGGCGGCTGCGAACTGGCGATGATCTGTGACATCCTGATCGCGGCCGACACCGCGAAGTTCGGGCAGCCGGAGATCAAACTCGGCGTCATCCCCGGCATCGGCGGCTCGCAACGGCTGACCCGCGCGATCGGCAAGGCCAAGGCGATGGATCTGGTGCTCACCGGCCGCAACATGGACGCCGAGGAGGCCGAGCGCGCCGGGCTGGTCTCGCGCATCGTGCCCGCCGCCGAGCTGCTGGACACCGCGCTCGAGGTGGCCGACACCATCGCGTCGATGTCGCTGCCGGTCGCCATGATCGCGAAGGAGGCGGTCAACCGCTCCTTCGAGACCACGCTGGCCGAGGGGCTGCGCTTCGAACGCCGAGTCTTCCACTCGCTCTTCGCGATCGAGGATCAGAAGGAAGGCATGAGCGCGTTCGTGGAGAAGCGGCCGGCGAAGTTCACCAACCGCTGAGCAGAATGCCTGTCCACTTAGCCGGCGGGCATCCGGGCTAGCCGAAACTCGACGGCGCCGGTCCGACGATCTCCACCGGCGTCGACGGGGTGCCGTGGCTCGGTTCGGTCGACGGCCGGTCCATCGCCAGGATGCCGGCGATCGTCGCGCCGAGCGCCGCGGTGACCGCGACCGCGGCGATGAGCTTGCGCCGGTCGACCGAACCGTGCACCAGCGACGCGGACAGTCCCGCGCCCGCCCTGGCCCTGGCCATCCGCACGTCGCCGCTGTGGCGTT
Source organism: Nocardia sp. NPDC056564 (assembly GCF_042793755.1). Classification (NCBI taxonomy): domain Bacteria; kingdom Bacillati; phylum Actinomycetota; class Actinomycetes; order Mycobacteriales; family Nocardiaceae; genus Nocardia; species Nocardia sp. NPDC056564. The sequence goes on along the minus strand of NZ_JBHTUR010000035.1, from coordinate 32,237 downwards.
CGGCCGCGAGCAGCACCGCGCCGCGGGCCGAGACGTAGTCCGGTTCCGGGTCGTAGATGATCGGCAGGTCGATCAGCTCCGCGAGTTCGTCGCGGATGGCCGGGTTGCGGGTGCAGCCGCCGAGCAGCACCAGCGCCTCGGGCCGCACCCCGCTCTCCTCGATCAGCTGCCGCACGAACGACGCCGAATGATGCAGGCTCGCGGCGCACAACTCGGCGAGGTCGCTGCGGGTGACCACCTCGCGGCCGCCGGAGATCGGGTCGATCGCGGTGACCACGCGCTCGCTGCTCAACGCCTCGCGATGCCTGCGGCTGGTCAGCTTGTCGGTGAGCACGCCGCCGCGCGCGAGCTGCCAGCGCAGCAGCGCGTCGTAACCGTCGCCGCCGAGCACCGTGCTGCGCTTGCCGGCCAGGATGGTGTCGGTGCGGCAGTCGGCGTGCGTGATGGTCAGGCCGGACGTGCCCAGGTCGTAGAGCAGGACGGTGCCCTCGTTGGGCAGCTGTCCGGTGAATCGGAGATAGCGCAGCTGCGCCAGCGGTTCGTCGACGATGGTGAGGCGGTTGCGCCCGGCCGCGGACCGGATGGCATCGGCGTGCAGGGTGCAGCGGCAGGTCACGGCCGTTCCGGTGACCAGTTCGTCGCGCCGGTCGGCGGCGCCGCGCATCTGGCGGATGGCCTCGAAGACCGGTTCCTCGACCCCGCCGCCCGCGCGCCGCGGCACCGCGCAGCGATCAATCGGCGGGAGGTGCGGCTGATCGGAGTGAGTCAGCATCGCGCGTGCGCCCCCAGCGCCCGCCGATACCCCCAAGACCAGCACCATGGTTTACATGGTGAACCTTTTTGCCGCCGCTGCCAAGACAACGGGCCGGGAAATTCGCTAGTTGGATGCCGGACCGTTACGGCGTGGTCAACTCGCGGGTGTATTGAACCGACCAGTACGGTCGTCTCTTTTCGATCAGGTCGCGGACCAGCGCGCCGGTTCGCCGCCGGTGTCGAAGTCGCCTGCGGCATGTCGGAATTCCGCCAGTAACTGCAGCAGCGTATGCAACCGGTCCGGTGCGAGGCCGGGTAGCGCGAAGACCCGGGTGTTGAGTTCCTCGGTCGCCCGCGCGACCAATTCCCTTCCCGCATCGGTGATCTCGATCAGCGTCGCCCGCCGGTCGGTGGGGTGCGGCACCCGTTCGACCAGCTTCGCCGCCTCCAGCCGATCGACGGTGTTGGTCACGCTGGTCGGGTGCACCTGCAGGCGCGCGCTGGCCTTCGCCATCGGCAGTGCGCCGGTCTTGCTGAAGCTCAGCAGCATGAGCAATTCGTAGCGGGAGAAGGTCAAACCGGTCGGTTTCAGCGCCTCGTCCACCCGGGCCATCACGATTTGCTGGGCGCGTACCAGCGAGGTCACCGCGGCCATGCCATCGGCCACGTCACCCCAGCCGTGGCCGACCCACTGGCGATGGGCCTCCTCGATCGGGTCGAGCGGAAGCGGGCGTGGCCGAGACATTCCCCGATCATTCCATGCGGGTGGGCGCGGTTCGGGGACATCGGGGAGGCTTCGGGTCACACCCGCTTCGAATCACCGTGAGCGCAAGGGTGGGTCAGGGAGCCCGGGAACGGCACTATCAATCGTGAGGCGGGCGTGGCTGAGTGGTTGAGGCAACGGTCTGCAAAGCCGTTTACGCGGGTTCAATTCCCGCCGCTCGCTCCAAGGGGTTCGAGGGTCGCCGCCGGCGATAACGCTCGGTCCGGCCGGTGCCACGGCCGGGCCGAGCGCCTCGAACCATGCACGGCGCTCAGCCGAGTCCCGAGAAATCGCGCAGCACAACGTGATTGCGGTCCGCCGTGGTGCCGAGCGTGTAATCCGGGAGCAGGCCGAAGTATTCGGATCTGGTGGCCGCGCTCCAGCGGCGGGCCGCTTCGGTGCGGGTCTTGTAGAAGTTGAGCATGTAGCCGCCTTCGTAGAGGCGCAGCAGGCTGTAGCCGCCCGGATATTCCTTCACCGCAGCGACTTCCAGGAATTCGACGGCGCAGCCGGTGTCGGGGCGGGTGCGGCGATTGCGGTGGGTGTGGCCGCTGTGGTGCAGGAAGACGCCGGGGGAGCGGTCGTAGTGGGCCTGCAGTTCGGCGCTGTCGCGGCCGTTGAGCACGAAGCCGGGACCCGCGAGATTGGTCAGGCCGGATTCGGTGGTGACCGGGTGGTGGCCGAAGACCAGGGTCGGGCGATCGGGGTCGGCGCGGAGTCGCTCGGCGAACAGATCGAACTGGGGGCGGTCGATGGTGCCGCCGGAGCCGTCGAGTTCGCTGGTGTCCAGGCCGAGCACGCGCAGGCCGCCGAACTCGTGGTCGACCAGTTGCCCGGGCGGGACGAAAGCCTCGGCCCAGCAGTCGTGGTGGTCGGCCGGGGCGGGCGGGCAACCCGCGTACTCGGGGCCGGTGTGCGGGCGATCGTGGTTGCCGCGGACGACGAGGTAGTCCTCGCCCAGCGTGCCCCAGGTGTCGAGCCGCGCGCGGACGGCGCGCGAATCATCAAGGGCCGCTTCGCTGGTGAGATCGCCGGCGATGAGTAGTCGTTCGGCGGCGCGGTCGGGACGGCGTAGATCGTCGAGCATGGCCGCCAGCATCACCTCGGGATACGGCGGGACATCTTGCCGGACACCGGGCGGCAGGTTGGCGACGAGCAGACCGCTGACCTCCTCGCCGTAATGCACGTCGTTGGCGAGAGCGAGGGTGCTCAGCGGACGGCCGGGCGGGGGCACCAATGTGGTGAATCGGCCGGTGGATTCGGGAGAGCCGGGGCCGAGCGTGGTCAAGGAGAGCGCGGGAATCGCGCACACGCCGTTGGACCGGGCCTCGAAACGGTAGGTGCGACCGGGTTCCAGGCCGTCGATCTCCGCGTAGTGGAAGGGGGTCGGCTGTGCGTCGGCGTAGACCGGAACCGGCGCGCGCGTCGAATCCGCCGGGGCCAGACGCAGTTCCGCGTCGGAATCCACCGGCACCAGACGGCCGGCCGGATCGGGCGCGACCGTTGTCCAGGTCACGATCACCGATCGATCGGTGATCGTGACCACTTCCAGATCGGTGGCGATCAGCGGATTCGGTTGGGCCCGAGCCGAACCCGCGCGCGCCAGCGGCAGTAGCGCGGCAAAACCGATGGCGCCGAGCACGGTTCGCCGGGACGGTCCGCAACACGAGGCTCGTTCGTTCATGCGCGCGGGTGTGGCGTCAATTCTTGCCGGTGACCGCTGAGCAGACCTTCCACTTGCCGTCTTCCTTCTTCAGGTGTTCGGTGGTGCTGGTGTCGGTGTCGGGCGCCTGGCCCGGCACCTCGAGGGTGAGCTTGCCGACGATGTGCGCGGTCGCGGTGTCGCCGGTGATCACGATGTTCTCGATCTTATCGATGTTCACCGCGACCGTCGCGGACTCGAACTCCTGCCGCTGTTGCTCGGGCAGCGCCTCGAACTCGGCCCGGTCCGCCGCGCACGCCTTGGCCGCGGCGGCCTGGAATCCCTTGTTGTCCAAGGTGTCGTAGAAGTCGCGGATCGCGTTCTCGATCCGTTTTCCGTCCGAGGCGAGCGGTCCCCTGCCCTGCGCGGTCAGCACGGCGCCGAGCACGACGACGCCGCCGAGCGCCAGCAGCACCACCGCGATCAGCCCGACGATCAGGCCGGCCTTGCCCTTGCGCGACGGCTGATGCCCGGGCGGTGGTGGTGGATAGCCTGCCTGCGGGTAGCCCGTCGGCGGCGGATATTCGGTGGGCTGCTGCTGCGGATACTGCGGTCCTTGCTGCGGCGGCTGCCCGCCCGGCGGATAAGTCATCGTCTCGTCCTCCGTCAGCCCCCCTCGGCTTGTTCGAAGGTTACGTCAACGGGGTATCCGGGTGAGCGGGAAACGGCCCGGTCGACTCACCGGCCGGCGGCTCGGGCATGTCCCGCGCCGGCGCGCGGCAGGCCGACTATATTTGCCGGGTGCGGATGACCGCCCATGTTCGTTCGTGCAGAAGGAGATTCGAATGCGCAGACTGATCGGCATGTCCGTCCTCGGTGTCGGGTTGCTGGCGATCGCGCAGGGCGCGGCGGGGGCCGATCCGGCGCCCGCCGGACAGGGCACGTTGCGGGTGCAGGCCCAGATGACCGGCGCCGAGCCGTACGCCGTGGCCGGTGCGCAGATCGGCATCACCACCTGCGCGGCAGGCCCGATGCTCACCACCCTCACCACCGGGCCTGACGGCACCGCCGCCACCGATCTGCCCCCCGGCTGCTACCAGGCCCAGTTCACCTCGGCCTCCGGCTGCGAGCCGAAGAGCTCGACCTCGGTCAAGGTGGACATCGTCCCCGGCACCACCCAGACCGCCGACTTCAAGGTCAGCTGCGCCTGACCGAATCGCGAGCTGATCGTTCGCAGCTGTTTTCCGCGCCGAACTCGCCGAGCGCTGACTGCCCGAGCTGATCCGCACCCATCTACTTCCGGCCTCGCTACGAACAAGAGTCGGAACTCGATTGCTACCGGCCGGAACAGTTTGGGACGTCGGGCGCGGCCGGTGGACGATGTGGTGCGAGCGAGGGTGAAATCCGGCATTTCGGTAATTCCGGATGGTAGCGTCTGGCCCGCGATCGAGTTCTTCATCCGCTCTGTTCAAGGTGACGGCTGCGCCGGTATCGGCTTGCAGGCCGATTCAACGGGTTGCCGTCGGACCACCGTTAGGACGATGGGAAGGATTTCGATGGGACATCAGCAAGCGGGCAGGCCGAGCTCGATTCGTGGCCGTAGGGGAGTTCGGCGTGGGGTGCTCGTCGCCGCGGGCCTGGTAGGCGTGTCCGCGCTCGGCTACAGCATGGTCGGCGCGACGCAGCCGATCGCCGCGGCGGCGGACGACGGCAAGGCCTACACCTGCACGATCCCGGATACCAAGATCAAGGTGGCCAAGGACGCGGACGGTTTCTACAAGCTCACGGTGCCGGACGTGGCCATGTCGGGCGAAGGGGCAGGCTGTAAAGCGGGACTCGTCGGGACCGAGATCAGCATCGAGGACAATCGGCCGACCTATGACGGCAGCACGAGCGGCAAGTGCATGCTGCAGATCGAGAAAATCATCGACGACGGCAAGAACTTCAAGAAAGGCGGTGGCACGGTCACCGCTGATCTGAAGGGTGGCGCGTCGGACGTCATGGCCACGGCCGAAACGACCGCGGCAAGCCCGCAGAAGGAAACCTCGGCGAAACTCACCGGCAAATTCAAGGGTCTGAAGTGGGAAAAGTGTGAGGCCCAGGGATTCGAGAACGCGACGATCACGCTGACCGGCGCCAAGATCACCTTCACCCCGACGACCGCGTAGCGAATCGCCCTGCGCCCCACCATGTTCCAAAAACCAGAACGGCCCCTGATCGCATATCGCTGATCAGGGGCCTCTCTGCGGTGCCCTCGGCAGGATTCGAACCTGCGGCCTTCTGCTCCGGAGGCAGACGCTCTATCCCCTGAGCTACGAGGGCGGGATAGGTGTCGAGCGGTGGCGGTGACGCCGCCGCTCGGGCGGGGAAAGCGTATCGCATCGGTCGCCGGGAGCCAAAAAGGGTTGTCGGGGGCGGCGGTTCGGGGTCAGTTCGGCGGGAGCGGGACCGCGCCCTTCGCGGTGAGCATGGTGGTGATGAGCTGGGCTTCGCCGCGCTGGGTCTGGTCCATGGTGTCGGCGAGGGTGCGCACGGCGGTGGTCTCGGCGTGCTCGGCCGCGTACTCGATCATCGGCAGGCCGCCCTGGTGGTGGCGCAGCATGAGTTGCAGGAACAGGGTGTCGAGAGCGGGGCCGGTGGCTTGGCGCAGCGCGGCGAGGTCGCCGGGGGTGGCCATGCCGGGCATCGTCGCCATGGGGCCGGACATGGCCTGCGCGCCGCCGGAGTGGCCGTGGCCGCCCGGTTGCGCGCTCATCCAGCCCATGTAGCCGTCGACGCTCTGCGCGGGCTTGCCCCACAGCTGCAACCAGCCCTGCATGCGGCCGACCTGGTTCTGCTGGGTGGTCATGATGTCGTAGGCGAGGCGACGCACGTCGGTGTCGGTGGACCGGACCAGCACGACGCCGGCCATCTCGACGGCCTGCGCGTGATGGGCCGACATGTCCTGGGTGAAGCCGACGTCCACCGCGCCGGGATCGGGTTCGGACGAGCCGTTGAGCGGCAGCCGGATCAGCGCGCCGATGGCGACGCCGATCAGGATGGCGCCGATCACGCCGAGGATCAGCAGCGCGGTGCGCTGCCCGCGGATCTGGGCGCCGAGGCCGGACTCCGTGGAATCCGGCGTGACCTCGGTGGTCACTACTGACTCGGCTGCGGCTGGGCCGGCCCGGGCTGAGCCGGGTTCGGCACGGGCGGGCGGGGCTGGTTCGGCGCGGGCGCGCCGGGCAGACCGGGCAGCCCCGGAACTCCGGGCACGCCCGGCAGCCCGCCGGGCATCCCGCCGACCTCGCTCTGGTCCTGCTGCAAGCCCTTGCCGTCCATCGGCACCGCGCCGGGTCCGGGCGGCGTCGGGTCGAACGGCGGCGGGTTGTCGGTGTCGAACGCGATCGTCGAGCAGTCCGCGCCGACCTCGGGGTAGGTGTAGCTGTTCAGGCGCAGTGCCGTGATGAACTGACCGACGCGTTTGTCGTCGGCACTGTCCAGCTTCAGCTGATGGCCCCACGATTGCAGCGAAACCGCGTGGTCCAGACCGGGGTACGGCGACATGAGCGAGTACGTCTTGCCCTGCACCTTGCTCTTCAACGCGTCGATACCGGCGGCGTCGACCTTGTCCGGGTTGTAGGCGATCCACACCGCGCCGTGCTCGAGCGAGTGCACCGCGTTCTCCATCCGGATCGGCTTGTCGTACACGACGCCGGTGCAGGTGGCCCAGGACGCGTCGTGCGGTCCGCCGAACGCGGGACTCTGGTCGTAGGCCACCCGCTGGGTCGGGCCGATGTGCAGCCCGGCCGGGTAGTCCTTCTTGACCACGCCGGGGATCGAGTCCGAGGGGTCCTTGCGGTCCGCGCTGGGCGTGAACTTCTCCAGGTCGGCCTTCTCCTGGTACTTGGGTACCAGGCTGTAGGCGAGGGCGCCGATGAGTGCGATGATGACTACGGCCGCGCCGATGGCCAACCAGGGGATCTGACGATTCTTCTTCGGCAGTTGTCCACGCCCGCCCCCTTTACGGGACCCGGACAACTTGGCGGCGGCCTTGGCCGATTTGGCGCTGGGACTACTCGGCATCGCTCGTTGTGCTCTCTCGAGATGATGGATCCGCAGGGTGCTGTGGGTTGCGGACGGTTCCGGCGCAGTGCCCACTCGAGGTGTACACCCGCCAAGACCATAGGATAGAGACTCGTGACTCCAGCTGACCTTGCAGATCTCCTTCGCGCCACTGCGGCGAAGGTGCTTGTCGAACGCGGACTGGACCCCGCGGTCCTGCCCGACGAGGTCACTGTCGAGCGCCCCCGCAACCCCGAACACGGCGACTATGCCACGAATGTGGCGATGAAGGTCGCGAAAAAGGCGGGCGCGAATCCGCGCGATCTGGCGACCTGGCTCGCCGAGGCGTTGACCGCGGCCGACGGGGTGGCCTCCGCCGAAGTCGCCGGGCCCGGCTTCCTGAACATCCGGCTGGCCGCGTCCGCGCAGGGCGCGATCATCGAGCAGGTGCTCGCCGCAGGCGCCGCCTACGGCACCGGGGAGACGCTGAAGGGCACCCGGATCAACCTGGAGTTCGTCTCGGCGAACCCGACCGGGCCGGTGCACCTCGGCGGCACCCGCTGGGCCGCGGTCGGCGACGCGCTGGGCCGGATCCTGGCCGCGCAGGGCGCCGACGTGGTGCGCGAGTACTACTTCAACGACCACGGGGCGCAGATCGAGCGGTTCGCCCGGTCGCTGGTCGCGGCGGCCACCGGCGCGCCGACGCCGGACGACGGCTACGCGGGCGCGTACATCACCGAGATCGCGAACACGATCGTGACCGCGCACCCGGGCGCGCTGTCCCTGCCCGAGGACGAGCGGCAGGAGCTGTTCCGCGCCGAGGGCGTGGAGCTGATGTTCGCCCAGATCCGGCAGACGCTGCACGAGTTCGGCACCGATTTCGACGTGTTCTTCAACGAGAGCTCGCTGTTCGAGTCCGGCGCGGTCGAGCAGGCCGTGGCCAAGCTCAAGGATTCCGGCGATCTTTATGAAAAAGACGGCGCCTGGTGGATCGCGAGTTCGGAATACGGGGACGACCAGGATCGCGTCGTCATCAAAAGCGACGGCAAGCCCGCATATGTGGCCGGCGATATCGCCTACTTCCAGAACAAGCGGGACCGCGGTTTCGACCTGTGCATTTACATGCTCGGCGCCGACCATCACGGTTATATCGGCCGGCTGAAGGCGATCGCGTCGGTTTCCGGCGACGATCCGGCCACCGTCGAGGTGCTGATCGGGCAGATGGTGAATCTGCTCAAAGACGGTGTCGCGGTGAAAATGAGCAAGCGTGCGGGCACCGTGGTCACGCTCGAGGATTTGGTCGAGGCGATCGGCGTCGACGCCGGGCGGTACGTGCTCGTGCGTTCCTCGGTGAATTCGAGCATCGATATCGACCTCGACCTCTGGACCAGTCAGAGCAGCGAGAACCCGGTCTACTACGTGCAGTACGCGCACGCGCGCACCGCATCGATCGCGCGCAACGCGGCCGAGCTCGAATACGACCGGGTGACACCGGATCTCGCCCTGCTGACCGCCGACGAGGAGGGCGAGCTCATCCGCACCCTCGGCGAGTACCCGCGGGTGGTGAGCAGCGCCGCGAGCCTGCGCGAGCCGCACCGGGTCGCCCGCTACCTGGAGGAACTGGCCGGTACCTACCACCGCTTCCAGACCAACAAGAACCTGCGCGTGCTGCCCCTCGGGGATGAGCCCGTCAGCCCCACCAACGCCGCGCGCCTGGTGCTGGTCAACGCGACCCGGCAGGTCCTCGCGAACGGCCTCGCCCTGCTCGGTGTCAGCGCACCGGAGCGCATGTGAACGGGCACCGGGACTTTCAGCCGAGCGCGAGGGAGGAAGAACTATCGTGAGTGCGCACCCAGCCGGACCTCGGCACGCCGAGATCCCGCACGCCCCCAACCTGCCGGAGCGCCCCCGCGACCCGCAGCAGCTGATCGATTTGCCGGCGAATGTCTGGCCGCGCAACGCGGCCAGGGACGACGACGGCGTGGTGCGGCTGGCCGGTGTGCCGGTGCACGAACTGGCCGCCGATTTCGGCACGCCGCTGTTCGTGATCGACGAGGACGACTTCCGCTCGCGCTGCCGCGACATGGTGCGCGCGTTCGGCCCGAACGCGCGAGTCCACTACGCGTCCAAGGCTTTCCTGTGCGGTGAGATCGCCCGCTGGATCCGGGACGAGGGCTTGTCGCTGGATGTGTGTTCCGGCGGCGAGCTCGCGGTCGCCCTGCATGCGGGCTTCCCCGCGGAGCGAATCGCGTTGCACGGCAACAACAAATCGGCGACCGAGCTGGAGGCGGCGGTGGCCGCCGGGGTCGGCCACGTGGTCGTCGACTCGCTGATCGAGATCGAGCGCCTGGAGGCCATCGCGGGCCGGGCCGGCGTGCTGCAGGACGTGCTGGTCCGGGTCACCGTCGGCGTGGAAGCCCATACGCACGAATACATTTCGACCGCGCACGAGGATCAGAAGTTCGGCTTCTCGATCGCCGGCGGCGACGCCATGGAGGCGCTCGCGCGGGTCTTCGACGCGGACAACCTGCGCCTGGTCGGCCTGCACAGCCACATCGGCTCGCAGATCTTCGAGATCGACGGCTTCGAGATCGCCGCGCGCCGCATGCTGCGGTTGCTGCACGACGCCATCGAGAAGTTCGGCGTCGACCGCACCGCGCAGATATCCACGCTGGATCTCGGTGGTGGACTTGGCATTTCGTACCTGCCCAACGACGATCCGCCGCCGCTGGACGACTTCGCCGGCAAGGTGCGCGACCTGGTCGCCGCCGAGGCGGCCGCCATCGGCCTGCCCGAACCGAAGATCGCGGTGGAACCCGGCCGCGCCATCGCCGGGCCGGGCACGGTCACGCTGTACGAGGTCGGCACCATCAAGGACGTCTCGCTCGACGGTGGTCTGCGCCGGCGCTACATCAGCGTCGACGGCGGCATGAGCGACAACATCCGCCCGGCGCTGTACCAGGCCGACTACGACTGCCGCCTGGTCTCGCGCTCGTCCGAGGCCGCCGCCGTGGTCGCGCGCGTCGTCGGAAAGCATTGCGAGAGTGGCGATATCGTCATCCGCGATACCTGGATGCCGGAGGACGTCGGCCCCGGCGATCTGATCGCGGTCGCCGCGACCGGCGCGTACTGCTACTCGATGTCCAGCCGATACAACCAGCTGACCCGCCCCGCGGTGGTCGCGGTACGCGACGGGCAACCGCGACTCATTCTGCGCCGGGAAACGGTGGCGGACCTGCTCAGCTTGGAGGTTGAATCATGACGAATCCCGCACCGAACACCTGGGGGAGAGATCAACCGATCGGTGTCGCGGTCCTCGGTATGGGCAATGTGGGCACGGAGGTCGTGCGGATTCTGCGCGAACACTCCGAAGACCTGCGTTCCCGAGTCGGCGCGCCGCTGGTGCTGCGCGGCGTCGCGGTCCGCAACCTGGACAACGATCGCGGCCTCCCGCCGCATCTGCTGACCACCGACGCGGACGCCCTGGTCGCCCGCGAGGACGTCGACCTGGTGGTCGAGGTGATCGGCGGCATCGACCCGCCGCGCAGGCTGATCCTGGCCGCGCTGAACGCCGGCAAATCGGTGGTGACCGCGAACAAGGCGCTGCTGGCCGACTACACCGGCGAACTCGCGGCCGCCGCCGAACGCAGCCGCGCCGACCTCTACTTCGAGGCCGCGGTCGCGGGCGCCATTCCGGTGGTCCGCCCGCTGATCCAGTCGCTGGCCGGTGACCGGGTCAACCGGGTGGTCGGCATCGTCAACGGCACCACCAACTTCATCCTCTCCGCGATGGACGAGACCGGCGCCGACTACGAGGTCACGCTGAAGGAGGCCACCCGCCTCGGTTACGCGGAGGCCGATCCGACCGCCGACGTGGAGGGCTACGACGCCGCCGCCAAGGCCGCGATCCTCGCCTCGCTCGCGTTCCACACCCGGGTTACCGCGGCCGACGTGTACCGCGAGGGCATCTCCAAGATCAGCTCCGAGGATCTGGAGACCGCGTCCGCGCTGAACTGCACGGTCAAGCTGCTCGCCATCTGCGAGCGGGTGCCGGCCGGGCCGGGCGAGCCGACTGTGGCCGAGGGCGGCAAGGACCGGGTCTCGGTGCGCGTCTACCCGGCGCTGGTGCCGCGCAAGCACCCGCTGGCCGCGGTGAGCGGCGCGTTCAACGCGGTGGTCGTCGAGGCGGAGAACGCGGGCCGGCTGATGTTCTACGGACAGGGCGCCGGCGGCGCGCCGACCGCGTCCGCGGTGCTCGGCGACCTGGTGATGGCCGCGCGCAACAAGTTCTACGGTGGCCGCGCCCCGGGCGAATCGGTTTATGCTGAGCTACCGATCGCGCCGATCGGCGATACACCCACCCGCTATCACGTGAACCTGCAGGTGGCAGACCGTCCCGGGGTACTTGCCGCGGTGGCGGGCGAATTCGCCAAGCACGGGGTGAGCATCTCGACCGTCCGCCAAGAGGGGCACGGCACGGGCGCTCGCTTGGTCGTGGTTACCCACCACGCCGTGGAATCCGCGCTCGCGGACACCGTCACCGCCCTGGGCGAGATGGAATCCGTCACATCGATCACCAGTGTTCTCAGATTGGAAGGCACCGAAGAATGAGTACGACCCGGGGACCGCAGACGGCGGGGTCGACGAGGGCCGGCGTGGCGCCGCAGTTCGGCGTGCATTCTCGCTGGCCCGGTCTGATCGCGGCCTATCGCGATCGGATCGCGGGTGCGGCCGAGTGGGAGCCGGTCACGCTGTACGAGGGCGGTACGCCGCTGGTGCCCGCACCGCATCTGTCCGAATTGACCGGATGTGACGTTTATCTCAAGGTCGAGGGGCTGAACCCGACCGGCTCGTTCAAGGACCGCGGCATGACCGTCGCGATCACCGACGCCAAGTACCAGGGCCAGCAGGCGGTGCTCTGCGCGTCGACCGGCAACACCTCGGCATCCGCCGCGGCCTACGCGACCCGCGCGGGCATGACCTGTGCCGTGCTGATCCCGCAGGGCAAGATCGCGATGGGCAAGCTGGCCCAGGCGGTCATGCTGGGCGCCAAGATCATTCAGGTGGACGGCAACTTCGACGACTGCCTGGAGCTGGCCCGCAAGGTGACCTCGGACTTCCCCAGCATCGGCCTGGTGAACTCGGTGAACCCGGCCCGCATCGAGGGCCAGAAGACCGCGTCGTTCGAGATCTGCGATGTGCTCGGCCGCGCACCGGACGTGCACGCGCTGCCGGTGGGCAACGCGGGCAACATCACCGCGTACTGGCGCGGCTATCGCGAGTACTACGCCGACGGCATCACCACCCAGCTGCCGCGCATGCTCGGCGTGCAGGCCGCGGGGGCCGCGCCGCTGGTCAACGGCGCCCCGGTGAGCAACCCCGAGACCATCGCGACGGCCATCCGGATCGGCGCGCCCGCGTCCTGGAACGGCGCGATGGCGGCCAAGGAGGAGTCCGGCGGTGCGTTCCGCGCGGCCACCGACGACGAGATCCTGGCGGCATATCGCCTGGTCGCGGCGCACGAGGGCGTGTTCGTCGAGCCCGCATCGGCGGCCAGCGTGGCCGGGCTGCTCGCGGCGCACAGCGAGGGCTGGCTGGATTCCGGCCTGACCGTCGTGTGCACCGTCACCGGTAACGGGCTCAAGGACCCCGACACCGCGTTGCTGGGAATGCCGCAGGTACAGGCGATTGCGGTCGACCCGGTCGCGGTCGCCCACGAACTAGAGTTGGCCTGAGTTGAATTCGCGCGAAGGCCAGTTGTACGTGCGACCGCGGGCCGCGAGCATGAGTCGCACGCTGCCTGCGGGACTTTCGGTAACCGCGCGGGTGCCGGCGTCGAGCGCGAACCTGGGTCCCGGGTTCGATTCGCTCGGTATGGCTTTGGGGATCTACGACGAGATCGAGGTGCGCACTACCGATTCCGGGCTCAACATCCGGGTCGAGGGTGAGGGCGCCGACGATGTCCCCTGGGGCCCTTCGCATCTCGTGGTGCGCGCGATCGAACGCGGCCTCGAGTCGGCGGGCGTCTGGGCCGACGGCCTCGATGTGGTGTGCCGCAACGTGATTCCGCATTCGCGCGGGCTCGGCTCCTCGGCCTCGGCCGTGGTCGGCGGGCTGGCCGCGGGCTGCGCGATCGCGGCCGAGTTCGATGCCGCGCTGGCCACCTCGGACGACCAATTGGTGCAGCTGGCAGCGGAATTCGAGGGGCACCCGGACAACGCGGCGGCCAGCGTGCTCGGCGGCATCGTGGTGTCCTGGACCGAGACCGACCGGGCCGCCGACATCGGCCAGGACGGCGTGCCGGTGGCCGAGCATCACGGCCGGGTCTACCGGGCCGTGCGGCTGGACGCGCATCCGACGTTGCGACCGGTCGTGCTCATTCCGGAGGAACGCTCCGCGACCGCGCACACCAGGGGTTTGCTGCCCGAGACGGTGCCGCACGGCGACGCCGCGTTCAACGTCAGCCGGGCGGCCCTGGCCGTGGTGGCGCTGACCCAGCGCCCGGACCTGCTGATGCCCGCGACGGCCGACCGGCTGCACCAGACCCAGCGTGCGCCCGCGTTGCCGCTGACCACCACCTGGGTTTCCCGGCTGCGCGCGGCCGGTATCGCGGCCACCGTGTCGGGTGCCGGTCCCACCGTTTTGGCCTTGAGTACCTGCGAATTTCCCGCCGAACTCCGTGAACTCGCGGCGATGGACGGGTTGCGGGTAGTCGAACCAGGACTGGCCGACGGAGTCCGCACCTACTGACGGCGAGTCTGGCTTGCCGAGATTCGCAATGGGCAGCTATCCTGAGCGAGTCCGTACATCGTGCGCATCAGACGCCGGTGCTTCATCAGGGCAATCGCTCCAGCAGGCTCCAGGCTCGAGCCTCCAGGCCATGGGGGTGCTGCGTAGCTGCGCAACTGGAATGATCACTCCCCACCTCACACCACCGGTGGCGAAGCGGACGGACGCATCCGAGTCCGGCAGAATGCCCGGACTGCGGGACGAACCCTCGAAACAGCACACGGCAATCGGGGGAAGGAAAGGATTTCCGTGACAGATACGGACCTGCTCGCGACACCCGGGGTGGAATCCAACCCAACATCTCCGGGGGACCGCGAAAGTGACTCCGGACAGATTTCGAAGATGAGCGAACAAACCGACGTCGCACGATCGGGGCTGACTGGAATGTTGTTGCCGCAGTTGCGCGCGCTCGCGGGGGAGCTCGGTATCCGAGGCACCTCCGGAATGCGCAAAGGCGATTTGATCGCCGCAATCAAGGAAAATCAGGCCGGTAAACCGGCCAAGGGTGAAAAGCCCGAAGGGGGACAGGCCAAGTCCGCGGTTTCCGCCAAGGCCGATACGCCCGGTAATACGGAAGCGCCGGCCACTCGGTCGACGCCCGCTCGGGCCGAACAGGGAACCCTCGATGTGGATCCCACCCCGGCGAAGAAGGAAACCCCGGTTGTCGAGGCGGCTGCCCCGGCGAAGGAATCCGCTCCCGCGAACTCGGCGCCGGCCGAGACCACCGCCGCCAACCCGGCCGAATCCACCGAGGATTCCGGTCGCGACGGCGGTCAGCGTGGTCGTGGTCGGCAGCGGCGCGGCCGTGACCAGGCGCGATCCGGCGGCGGTGAGACCGCTTCGACCGATGCGCGTGGTGACGAGCCGAAGCAGGACGCCGAGCAGGGCGAGCGGCGCCGCGAGCGCAACCAGTCGGGCGAGCGGAACCAGTCCGGTGAGCGCAATCAGGGCGAGCGCAATCAGTCCGGTGACCGTGCACCGGCGGGCGAGCGGAATCAGTCGGGTGAGCGCGGCCAGTCCGGCGAGCGCAACAACCAGAACGGCAACGGCGGCGGAAACGCCAACGGCGGCCGGAACAACGACCGCAACAACGCGCGCAACAACAATGACGACGACGAAGAAGGCGGTCGCGGGCGGCGGGGACGCCGATTCCGCGAGCGGCGTCGTGGGCGTGACCGCGAGCCGGGCACCGGTGGCGGCGAGGCGCGCGAGCTGGAGATCCGCGAGGACGACGTGCTCCAGCCGGTCGCGGGCATCCTCGACGTGCTGGACAACTACGCCTTCGTCCGGACCTCGGGCTACCTGGCCGGGCCGAACGACGTGTACGTCTCGATGAACCTGGTCCGCAAGAACGGCCTGCGCCGCGGTGACGCGATCACCGGTGCGGTGCGTGCCCCGCGCGACGGCGAGCAGAGCAACCAGCGGCAGAAGTTCGACCCGCTGGTCCGGCTGGACACGGTCAACGGCGGTGAGGTCGAGGCGGCCAAGCGGCGTCCCGAGTTCAGCAAGCTCACCCCGCTGTACCCGAACCAGCGCCTGCGCCTGGAGACTCAGCCGAACAAGCTGACCACCCGCGTCATCGACCTGATCATGCCGATCGGTAAGGGCCAGCGCGCCCTGATCGTCTCCCCGCCGAAGGCCGGTAAGACGACGATCATGCAGGACATCGCGAACGCCATCGCCATCAACAACCCCGAGGTCTACCTCATGGTCGTGCTGGTCGACGAGCGTCCGGAAGAGGTCACCGACATGCAGCGCTCGGTGAAGGGTGAGGTCATCGCCTCCACCTTCGACCGGCCGCCGTCAGACCACACCTCGGTCGCCGAGCTCGCCATCGAGCGGGCCAAGCGACTGGTGGAAATGGGCAAAGACGTTGTGGTGCTGCTCGACTCGATCACTCGATTGGGCCGCGCGTACAACAACTCCTCGCCCGCCTCGGGTCGAATCCTGTCCGGTGGTGTCGATTCCACCGCGCTGTACCCGCCCAAGCGGTTCCTCGGCGCGGCGCGCAACATCGAGAACGGCGGCTCGCTCACCATCATCGCGACCGCGATGGTGGAGACCGGATCCACCGGTGACACGGTCATCTTCGAGGAATTCAAGGGCACCGGTAACGCGGAGCTCAAGCTGGACCGCAAGATCGCGGAACGGCGCGTGTTCCCCGCGGTGGACGTCAACCCGTCCGGCACGCGTAAGGACGAGCTACTGCTCAACCCGGACGAGGCCGCGGTGCTGCACAAGCTGCGTCGCGTACTGTCCGGCCTGGACTCGCACCAGGCGATCGATCTGCTGATCGACCGTCTGAAGAAGTCCAAGAACAACCTCGAGTTCCTGATGCAGGTGAGCAAGACCGCGCCCGGCGCACTGGACGAGTAGGTTCGCAAGTCGTATCGCCGAGAGGGCTCCGTGCACACGGGGCCCTCTCGGCGTTTGCGGGCTGAAGAACAGGATTCCGATGCCGGCCGCGCCGCTGATCAGAAACCCGAGAATGATCGCCGAACTCGCCACCGCACTCCCCTCCGGAGCGGTGGACGAGGAGTGGATGTAGGCGGCGGTTCCCGGCGCGGTCGTGGTCGCGGTGTCCGGAAGGGCACACCAGCCGACCGCGACAGCGAGAATCAACAGGCCGAAAATCGCGGACGCGACCCGGATGTTCACAGGTTCTCCCTTCGCTGATCACGGCACGCCGTTGTGCTGGGGTCTCAAACTCTATGAACGAATCTGTTCGTGTACGCGAGTAGCGAACTACCCGTCTTCAGGGTTCCGGAGACACCGGTGAGGCGCGTGCCCGAACTTCCTGGGGCGGCGGCAATGGGGGAGTACCTAGGGCGGGAACAAACCACTCGCCGGGGGTGTTTTGGGAGCGTAGGGACTGTTCTGGCATACTGAACGGTCGTTGCGTCTGCTCTGTTCGAGCAGGCCTCCCGCCTAAGTCGGCTCCGGTTCACGTTCGACGCGAATCTCGCGTGAACGACCCGGCGGCCAATATCGAGAGGACACCCATGAAGGCAGGAATTCACCCGACGTATGTCGACACCACGGTCGTCTGTGGTTGCGGCAATACGTTCCAGACTCGCAGCACCAAGGAGTCGGGACACATCAACGTCGAGGTCTGCTCGCAGTGCCACCCGTTCTACACCGGCAAGCAGAAGATTCTCGACACCGGTGGCCGCGTGGCCCGCTTCGAGGCCCGCTACGGCAAGCGTGCCGGCAAGAAGGCCGACGCGGACGACGCCGCAGCCAAGTAGCTTCCTCGCCGACGCCCGGTCCTGCTCACGCAGGCCGGGCGTCGGTGTTTTGTCTGGGGTCCTTTCAAACAGAAAGAGGAAGCACACGTGACGCAACCGTCCGCGATCGACGACATTCTGGCCGAGCACGCCGGCCTGGAGACGCAGCTGGCCGATCCGGCGCTGCACAATGATCCGGGCGCGGCCCGTCGGGTCGGCAAGCGCTTCGCCGAGCTCGCGCCGATCATGGCCACCTACACCAAGCTGAAGTCCGCGCGCGACGATCTTGCCGCCGCGCAGGAACTCGGCGCCGACGACGCGACCTTCGCCGCCGAGGTGCCCGAGCTGGAACGCCAGGTCGCCGAGCTGGAGCAGACCCTCGCGGACCTGCTCGCCCCGCGCGACCCGCACGACGGCGACGACGTGGTGCTCGAGGTGAAATCCGGTGAGGGCGGCGAGGAATCGGCGCTGTTCGCGTCCGATCTCGCGCGCATGTACGTCCGCTATGCCGAACGGCACGGCTGGAAGGTCGAGATCCTCGACGTCACCGTGTCCGATCTCGGCGGGTACAAGGACGCGACGCTGTCGATCAAGAGCCGCGACGCCGCGCGCGACGGCGTCTGGTCGCGGTTCAAGTTCGAGGGCGGCGTACACCGGGTGCAGCGCGTTCCGGTGACCGAATCGCAGGGCCGCATCCACACCTCCGCGGCCGGCGTGCTGATCTACCCGGAGCCCGACGAGGTCGAGGCGGTGCAGATCGACGAGACCGACCTGCGCATCGACGTCTACCGTTCGTCCGGCAAGGGCGGCCAGGGCGTCAACACCACCGACTCCGCGGTGCGCATCACCCACCTGCCCTCCGGCATCGTGGTGACCTGCCAGAACGAGCGTTCGCAGCTGCAGAACAAGGCCCGCGCCATGCAGGTACTGGCCGCGCGCCTGCAAGCGCTCGCCGAGGAGCAGGCCGATCAGGAGGCCGCGGCGGGCCGGGCCAGCCAGATCCGCACGGTGGACCGTTCCGAGCGCATCCGCACATACAACTTCCCGGAGAACCGGATCGCCGACCACCGCATCGGTTTCAAGGCGCACAACCTGGACGCCGTGCTGGACGGCGACATGGACGCGCTGCTCGATGCCCTCGGCAAGGCCGATCGCGAAGCCCGAATGGCCGCGGAATGACCCGTGAGCCGCTGCGCCCGGCGATCAACGACGCTGTCGAAACGCTGCGGCGAGCCGGGGTGCACAGCCCGCAGGCCGATGCGGAGCAGTTGGCCGCGCACGTGATCGGGGTCGAGCGCAGCAGGCTGGTGCTCACCCCGCTCGTCGGGCCGGCGCAGCTGGCCGAGTTCCGCGCGCTGGTCGACCGGCGCGCGCAGCGAATTCCGTTGCAGCACTTGACCGGAACCGTGGCGATGGGAGAAATCGACCTGGCGGTCGGGCCCGGCGTCTTCGTGCCGCGTCCGGAGACCGAGCTGTTGTTCGCCTGGGCGCTGGCCCAACTCGAGGCACTGCCGCACGATCACCAGCCGATCGTCGTCGACCTGTGCACCGGCTCCGGCGCGCTGGCCCTGGCCATCGCGCACGCGCGCCCCGACGCCGACGTCCGTGCGGTGGAACTCGACCCGGCCGCGCTGGACTGGGCCCGGCGCAATGCCGACCGGTGCATCGCCGACGGCGACACGCCCATCACGCTCTATGCCGACGACGTCACCGATCCGGCCCTGCTGACCGAACTCGACGGCCGGGTCGACCTCGTGGTCGCCAACCCGCCCTACATCCCCGAGGGCGCCCAGCTGGATCCCGAAGTCGCCGACCACGATCCGCACCTGGCCCTGTTCGGCGGCCCGGACGGCCTCGACGTCATCCGCGGCATGCTCCCCACCATCACCCGGCTGCTGCGCGCCGGCGGCGCCACCGCGATCGAACACGACGACTCCAACGGTGCCGACCTCGCGGCACTACTCGGCAAAGGTGATTTCACCGACATTGCCGAACATCCCGATCTCGCGGGCAAACCCCGCTTCGTCGTCGCGACTCGTTCCTGACCGTCGGATGCCCGGATTGCGGCCTTCGCCGCGGTCGTCGGCTGGGGGATGGTGGTCTCCGCGCACGCCCGTGACAGGATGGTGCTCGTGAGTACCGTCTATGACTGCGCGGATCCCGACACCCGCGCCGCCGGACTGACCGCAGCCACCAGCGCCCTGAAATCGGGGCGACTCGTCGTGCTGCCCACCGACACGCTGTACGGCCTGGCCGCGGACGCGTTCGACTCCACCGCGGTGAGCTCGCTGCTCGCGGCCAAGCGGCGCGGCCGCGACATGCCGGTGCCGGTCCTCGTCGGCTCCTGGCACACCATCGACGGACTGGTCTTCTCGGTCCGCCCGCAGGCCCGCGAGCTGATCCGGGCGTTCTGGCCCGGCGGCCTGAGTCTCGTTGTGCAGCAAGCTCCTTCGCTCGCCTGGGATCTCGGCGACACGCGCGGGACGGTGATGCTGCGGATGCCGCTGCACCCGGTCACCCTGGAACTGCTCCGCGAGGTCGGCCCGCTGGCGGTGTCCAGCGCCAACGTTTCCGGCCAGCCGCCGGCCAAGACCTCCGACGAGGCACGCGACCAGCTCGGCGACCTGGTCAACGTCTATCTCGACGGCGGCCCGGCCGACCACGCCGTCGCCTCCACCATCGTCGATCTCACCGCCGATCAGCCGCGCATCCTGCGCGAGGGCGCGGTACCCATCGCCGACATCGCCGAGGTGCTCGGCATGTCGCCGGAGGCGCTGTCCAGCGCCGCCAGCCGATGATCGGTGGGTGTCGCGGATGACCGGTTCGGGTGCAGTCGTCCCCCTGCGGGAGCTATTGCTCGTCCTGCTCATCTCCGCGGTCGTGACCTTCCTGGCCACCGGCGGCATCCGGGTGCTCGCCATCGGCTTCGGCGCCGTGGCGGTGCCGCGCGATCGTGACGTGCACATCAAGCCGATCCCGCGGATGGGTGGGGTCGGCATCTACGTCGGGGTAGTCGCGGCGATGCTGTTCGCCTACCGGCTGCCCGCGCTGCGCCGTGGTTTCGATTACACCCCGAACATCCCGCTCGCGGTCCTGGTGGCGAGCACGATCATCGTCGCGGTCGGCATCGTCGACGACCGCTGGGGGCTGGACGCGCTGACCAAGTTCGCCGGCCAGGTGACCGCCGCCGGTGTGATGGCCGTCATGGGTCTGAGCTGGTACAGCATCTATAACCCGTTCAACAACACCACGGTGTTCCTCGACGCGCTGCAGGGCGGCCTGATCACGGTCGCGGTCACGGTGACCCTGGTCAACGCGATGAACTTCGTCGACGGGCTCGACGGTCTCGCGGCCGGGCTTGGGCTGATCGCGGCGGTCGCGGTGTTCATCTTCGCGATCGGCCTGATGAACCAGCAGGGCGGTTCGGTGGACACCTACCCGCCCGCGTTGCTGGCCGCCGCGCTGGCCGGCGCCTGCCTCGGCTTTCTGCCGCACAATTTCCAGCCCGCGCGGATCTTCATGGGCGACTCCGGTTCGATGTTGATCGGCCTGGTGCTGGCCGCGGTCTCGACCAGCGCGTCGGGCCGTATCCCGCTGCAGGGCTTCGGCACTCGCGACATCGTCGGCCTGCTCTCGCCGCTGCTGCTGGTCGGCGCGGTCATGTTCATTCCGGTGCTCGATCTGGTGCTGGCCATCATCCGGCGGGTGCGCGCGGGTGTGAGCTTCTCCACTCCGGACAAGATGCACCTGCACCATCGATTGCTGCAGATCGGGCACTCGCACCGGCGCGTGGTGCTGCTCATCTATTTGTGGGTCGGCATCCTCGCGTTCGGCGCGGTCGGCACGGCATTGATGAACCTCACACTGGTCGTCCTGCTGGTCGCGGGCGGGCTGGTCTTCGCCCTGGTGGTGACCGCCATTCCCGGGCTGCGCCGCGGGGAGGCAGCGGGGGACCGGCCACCGTCCGGGTAAGGTTCGCGAATGTGAACTTCACTCCCACCCCGGTCCCCGGTCCCGACGCCCCGCTCAAGGCGGCGTTGCGCTACGGCTTGATCGGTTTGGGCGCGCTGGTTGTGTTGTCCGTCGCAATCGGCGCCGCGGCCGCGGGGATGGCCGGCCTGTGGGGTGCGCTGATCGGCTCGGCCATCGGCGGCGGCTTCATTCTGACCACCGCCGCGGTGGTGTTGTTCGGCGCGAAATTGCCGCCGTCGACGGCGGGCATGGTGATGCTGGCCAGCTGGGTGGGTAAAATGTTGGTTGCCCTTTTGGTCATAGCAATACTGAATCAATTCGACTTTTATGACCGAATGGTCCTTTTCCTGACCGTGATCGGCGCGTTGGTCATCGTCCTCGGCGCGGAGACGTATGGCGTTGTCAGACAGAAGGTTCCGTACGTGACGGTGCCGGATTCGACCCCGGAAACGCCCGCTCGGGAAGATTGATCCCCACCCACCTACACGCTGTCGTAGATAACTTGGTAAAGTGTTGGTAAGCAAGCAACCAAGCGAGGGGGGATCGCCAAGATCCCTCCGAGTGCCGCTATGCTTACTGCCGTGCCGGGCTCTGAGGGTTCCGGTTCTGCATGTCGACGATGTCGCCGACACACGTACAGACGCCAGGTGGAATCAAAACCCGCCGCACAGCTGCTGACGAACTTCGAGCCGACCTGAGTCGACCCAAATTGATCGTCAATGTCCGATCGAACCGTGGGATCAACCGAACCCACGGCCCGAACACGGGAGAGAACGCTGAGCGTCACCACTTTGGCGGGCGAGTTCCACGCGCCATCGCTGTCCGACTTCTTCCCTCCAGCGCTGCTGTTCGAGGGTACGCCGTTCGAACTCGATCGTTTGATGCTTATCAGGCTGATCATGTCGGCTGTCCTGATTGTCGTGATGCTGCTGGCTTTCCGGAATCCCCGTCTCATCCCGCGCGGACTGCAGAACATCGCCGAAACCGGTCTGGTGTTCGTCAAGGAGCAGATTTCCGACGAGATCCTCGGTAAGGAAACCGGTCGCAAGTACTTTCCGCTGATCGCGACAATCTTCTTCTCGGTGCTCTTTCTGAACTTCTCCGGCATCGTTCCGGGTTTGAACATCTCGTCGAACGCCCGAATCGGCTTTCCGCTGGTGCTGGCCCTCATCGCCTACATCGCGTTCAACTACGTGGGTATCAAGAAGTACGGGTTCTGGACCTACCTGCGCAGCAGCGTCGTGGTGCCGAATGTGCCGCCCGCGCTGCACGTGCTGCTGATTCCGATCGAGTTCGTCTCGACGTTCGTGCTGCGTCCGTTCACGCTGACCGTCCGACTCATGGCCAACATGCTGGCCGGCCATATCATGCTGGTGCTTTTCTTCAGCGCCACCTGGTTCTTCCTGTTCGACGCCGTCGCGTGGATGAAGGTGTTCTCGCCGTTCTCGCTGCTCGCGGGTCTCGGGTTCACCCTCTTCGAACTCCTGGTCATCTTCTTGCAGGCCTACGTTTTCGCCCTGCTGACCGCGGTCTACATCGGACTTGCGCAGCACGCAGATTCGCACTGACCCACAACTACCGGATACCTGCTACACACGCCGACCGGCGGGTGAGCAACAGAAAGGGAAATGGAACCTCATGAGCCTCGCTTACTTGGCCCAGGAAGCCGCTTCGAACTCTGACAAGATCAAGGGCTACGGCGCCATCGGCTACGGTCTCGCCGCCATCGGCCCCGGCATCGGCGTCGGCATCGTCGTCGGTAAGGCGATCGAGGGCATTGCCCGTCAGCCCGAGCTCCAGGGCACGATCCGTACCAACATGTTCCTCGGTATCGCGTTCACCGAGGCCCTCGCCCTGATCGGCCTTGTGGCCGGCTTCATCTTCTGATTGCCATGAACGGGCTTTCTGTGTTCGCCGCGGATGCGGGGGAAGACATCAACCCCCTCATCCCCGAGACTTACGACATCGTGTGGTCGGTGGTCTGCATCGCGATCATCGGCGTCGTTTTCTACAAATATGTGATCCCTCGCTTGCTCAAGGTGCTCGACGAGCGCAGCGACAAGATCGAGGGCGGCATCGCCCGGGCCGAGGCCGCGCAAGAAGAGGCCCAGCTCACCCTGCAGCAGTACCAGCAGCAGCTGGCCGAAGCTCGGCTCGAGGCATCGCGCATCCGTGAGGACGCGCGCACCCAGGGGCAGCAGATCCTCGCGCAGATGCGCGCGGACGCGCAGGCCGAAAGTGACCGCATCGTTGCCGCTGGCCAGAGCCAGCTGGAAGCACAGCGCCAGCAAATCCTTACCGAACTGCGCTCCGAACTCGGCCATACCGCCGTAGATTTGGCCGAAAAGATTATCGGGCAGTCGGTTTCGGACGAAGCTAAGCAGGCGGCGTCGATCGAGCGGTTCCTGACCGAACTCGATGACGAGTCGAAAGCCGGCATCGGGGTCGGAAGGTAGCGACACGAAAGTGAGAAGCATGTACGCAGCGAGCCGCGAGGCCTGCGCCCGGTCTCGGGAGGCGCTCAGGGCCGCTCTGACCGGAAGCGACAGTGTCGCGGCCACAACGGGTTCCGAACTGTTCGCCGTTGTCGCCGTGCTGGACGACCAGCGTTCGCTGCGTGTTGCGCTCGCGGACGTGTCGGTGCCCGGCTCGGTCCGGGCCGAGCTCAGTGAGCGGGTCTTCGGCGGCAAGGTCAGTCCGGCCACTCAGGCCGTGCTGACCACCGCCGTGGCCCAGGACTGGTCCCGGACCGCCGACCTGGTCGACACCCTGGTGTTGCTCGGGCAGGAGGCGTTGCTGGAGTCGGCGGCTGACAGCGGCCGGCTCGACGCGGTCGAGGACGAGCTGTTCCGGCTCGGCCGGATCATCAGCGACAACCCCGACCTGGAGCAGGCCCTCGCCGACCGGACCAAGCCGGCCGAGGCCAAGCGGGAACTGATCGACCGCCTGCTCACCGGCAAGACCGAATCCATCACCCTTACCCTGGCTGAGCAGGTGGTGACCAGGCAGAAGACGGCAGTCGGGGTGTCATTCGACGAACTGTCCGACCTGGCCGCGGCCCGCCGCGATCAGATCGTGGCGCACGTGCGTGCGGCGATCGAACTGTCTGCGCAGCAGCGCGAGCGGCTCGCCGCCTCGCTGAATCGCATCTACGGCAAGCCGATCCAGGTGCATGTACAGGTCGACCCGAGTCTGCTGAGCGGGCTGGTCGTACACGTCGGCGACGACGTGATCGACGGCAGCGCCATCGGCAGGCTCGAACGGCTGCGTCGGTCCCTGACCTGACGTCCCTCCCTCCCCCCGACATCCGACACAGCGAGAGCAGGAAGAACATGGCGGAGCTGACGATCTCCTCCGACGAGATCCGTAGCGCGATCGAGAGCTACACACAGAGCTACACCCCCGAGACCTCCATCGAAGAAGTCGGTGTGGTCACCGACACCAGCGACGGCATCGCGCATGTCAGCGGCCTGCCTTCGGCAATGGCCAACGAGCTGCTGGAGTTCCCGGGTGGCGTGCTCGGCGTGGCGCTGAACCTCGAAGACCGCTCGATCGGTGCGGTCATCCTCGGCGAGTACGCCGACCTCGAAGAGGGCCAGCAGGTCCGCCGGACCGGCGACGTGCTCTCCGTTCCGGTGGGCGACAACTTCCTCGGCCGCGTGGTCGACCCGCTCGGCCAGCCGATCGACGGCCTCGGCGAGATCGAGGCCGAAGAGCGTCGCGTGCTGGAGCTGCAGGCCGCGACCGTGCTGGAGCGTCAGCCGGTCGAGGAGCCGCTGGCCACCGGCATCACCGCCATCGACGCCCTGACCGCGATCGGCCGCGGCCAGCGGCAGCTGATCATCGGCGACCGCAAGACCGGCAAGACCGCGGTCTGCATCGACGCGATCCTGGCGCAGAAGGCGAACTGGGACTCCGGCGACCCGAGCAAGCAGGTGCGCTGCATCTACGTCGCGATCGGCCAGAAGGGCTCCACCATCGCGGGCGTCAAGACCGCGCTGGAGGCCCGTGGCGCGCTGGAGTACACCACCATCGTCGCGGCCCCCGCGTCCGACTCGGCCGGCTTCAAATGGCTTGCGCCGTACACCGGTTCGGCCATCGGCCAGCACTGGATGTACCAGGGCAAGCACGTCCTCATCGTGTTCGACGACCTGACCAAGCAGGCCGAGGCGTACCGCGCCATCTCGCTGCTGCTGCGTCGCCCGCCGGGCCGCGAGGCGTACCCGGGTGACGTCTTCTACCTGCACTCGCGTCTGCTCGAGCGTTGCGCCAAGCTCTCCGACGAGATGGGCGCCGGCTCGATGACCGGTCTGCCGATCATCGAGACCAAGGCCAACGACATCTCGGCGTTCATCCCGACCAACGTCATCTCGATCACCGACGGCCAGGTCTTCCTCGAGTCCGACCTGTTCAACAAGGGCGTCCGTCCGGCGATCAACGTCGGTACCTCGGTCTCCCGTGTCGGTGGCGCGGCGCAGACCAAGGGCATGAAGAAGGTCGCCGGCTCGCTGCGTCTGGAAATGGCGCAGTTCCGCGAGCTGGAGGCGTTCTCCGCGTTCGCCTCCGACCTCGACGCCGCGTCGCTGGCGCAGCTCGAGCGTGGCGCCCGCTGGGTC
This sequence comes from Nocardia sp. NPDC056564, assembly GCF_042793755.1. Classification (NCBI taxonomy): domain Bacteria; kingdom Bacillati; phylum Actinomycetota; class Actinomycetes; order Mycobacteriales; family Nocardiaceae; genus Nocardia; species Nocardia sp. NPDC056564. The sequence goes on along the minus strand of NZ_JBHTUR010000035.1, from coordinate 6,431 downwards.
GAGCTGCTCAAGCAGGACCAGTACTCCCCGGTCGCCGTCGAGGATCAGATCGTCTCGATCTTCCTCGTCGACGACGGTCGCTTCGACTCGGTTCCGGTCGCCGACATCCGTCGGTTCAACAGCGAACTGCTCGAGCACCTGCACCGCGCCGCGGCCGACGCGTTCAAGTCGATCGAGGGTGGCAAGGTGCTCAAGGACGAGGCCGCCGACCAGATCAAGGCGGAGACCGACAAGTTCAAGCAGGGCTTCCTCGCCTCCGACGGCAGCCGTGTGGTGAACGAGGCCGAGGCGGGCGATCTCGAGCACGAAGAGGTCGAGACGCTCTCGGTCACCCGCAAGCACGTCGAGAAGTGACGCAGGTTCTGGACTGATGCGAGCTACTCGTTATCTCGAGACGAATGAAGGGAGTGTGAACCGCTGATGGCAAGTTTGCGTGAATTGCGCTCCCGCATTCGTGGTGTGAATTCGATCAAGAAGATCACCAAGGCCCAGGAGCTGATCGCGACCTCGCGAATCTCCAAGGCGCAGGCCAGGGTCGCGGCCGCCAAGCCGTACGCCGAGGAGATCACCAAGGTCCTCGGTGAACTGGCGAACGCGTCGAAGAACCTGACCCACCCGCTGCTGACCGAGCGCGCCGAGCCGCGCCGGGCGGCGGTGCTGGTGATCACCAGCGACAGCGGCATGGCCGGTGGCTACAACTCCAACGTGCTCAAGCGCGCCGAGGAGTTGATGCACACGCTGCGTGGCGAGGGTAAGGAGCCGGTGATCTACGTGATGGGCAACAAGGGCCTCACGTATTACACCTTCCGCAACCGCACCCCCGTCGCCTCGTGGACCGGGTTCTCGCAGCAGCCGAAGTACACCGATGCTTCGGCCGCCTGCAACCACCTGGTCGAGGCGTTCATGGCCGGTTCCGAGGGCGTGGTTCCCGCGCCGAACGGCACCGGCGACATCGCGGGCGTGGATGAGCTGCACATCGTGTACACGCGGTTCGTGTCGATGCTGACCCAGACCCCGGAGGTGCGCCGGCTGGCGCCGATCCAGGTCAGTTACGTCGACGAGAACTTCGACATGGGCGAGGACTTCGTGTCCGATTCGCCGACGGCGGATGTGCACGCGCAGTACGAGTTCGAGCCCGACGCCGATGTGCTGCTGGCGGCCCTGCTGCCGAAGTACATCAACACGCGTATCTACTCATCGTTGCTCGAGGCAGCGGCATCCGAGTCCGCGGCTCGGCGCACCGCAATGAAGGCAGCCACCGATAACGCCAACGACCTTGCCACGGACCTTTCCCGGCAGGCGAACTCGGTGCGGCAGGCCCAGATCACGCAGGAAATCAGCGAAATCGTCGGCGGCGTAAACGCGCTGGCATCGAGCTCGGACCGCGACTAAGCGCAGGAAGAGAAAAATGACCGCAGCAGTCACGCAAGACAACACGAGTCGGACCGGCGCAGACTCAGGTCGCGTCGTCCGAGTCATCGGCCCCGTCGTCGACGTCGAGTTCCCCAGGGGCTCGATTCCCGACCTGTTCAACGCCTTGCACGCCGAGATCACCCTGACCTCGGTGGCCAAGACGCTGACCCTCGAGGTTGCCCAGCACCTCGGCGACGGCATCGTGCGTTGCATCTCCATGCAGCCCACCGACGGCCTGGTCCGCAGCGCCCCCGTCACCGACACCGGCAAGCCGATCTCGGTGCCGGTCGGCGACGTGGTCAAGGGCCACGTGTTCAACGCCCTCGGCGATTGCCTGGACAGCCCTGGCCTTGGCCGCGACGGCGAGCAGTGGGGCATCCACCGCAAGCCCCCGTCATTCGACCAGCTCGAGGGCAAGACCGAGATCCTGGAGACGGGCATCAAGGTCATCGACCTGCTCACCCCGTACGTGAAGGGTGGCAAGATCGGCCTGTTCGGTGGCGCCGGTGTCGGCAAGACCGTGCTCATCCAGGAGATGATCACCCGTATCGCGCGGGAGTTCTCCGGTACCTCCGTGTTCGCCGGCGTCGGCGAGCGCACCCGTGAGGGCACCGACCTCCGCCTGGAAATGGAAGAGATGGGCGTCCTCCCGGACACCGCCCTGGTCTTCGGCCAGATGGACGAGCCGCCGGGCACCCGTATGCGCGTCGCCCTCTCGGCCCTCACCATGGCCGAGTACTTCCGCGACGTGCAGCACCAGGACGTGCTGCTGTTCATCGACAACATCTTCCGGTTCACCCAGGCCGGTTCCGAGGTGTCGACCCTGCTCGGCCGCATGCCGTCGGCCGTCGGTTACCAGCCGACCCTCGCGGACGAGATGGGTGAGCTCCAGGAGCGCATCACCTCGACCCGTGGCCGCTCGATCACCTCGCTGCAGGCGATCTACGTGCCCGCCGACGACTACACCGACCCGGCGCCGGCCACCACCTTCGCCCACCTCGACGCGACGACCGAGCTTTCCCGCCCGATCTCGCAGAAGGGCATCTACCCGGCCGTCGACCCGCTGACCTCGACCTCCCGCATCCTGGAGGCCTCGATCGTCGGCGAGCGGCACTTCGCCGTGGCCAACGAGGTGAAGCGAATCCTGCAGAAGTACAAGGAACTGCAGGACATCATCGCCATCCTCGGCATGGACGAGCTCTCCGAAGAGGACAAGGTCCTCGTCGGCCGCGCGCGTCGCCTGGAGAAGTTCCTCGGCCAGAACTTCATCGTGGCCGAGAAGTTCACCGGCCAGGTCGGTTCGGTGGTTCCGCTGGAGCAGACCATCGACGACTTCGACCGGGTCTGCAAGGGCGAGTTCGACCACTTCCCGGAGCAGGCGTTCAACAGCTGCGGTGGTCTCGACGATGTCGAGGCGGCCGCGAAGAAGATCGCCGGAAAGTAGTCCCGATGTCGGAAATGTCAGTTGATCTCGTCGCCGTCGAACGGCTGCTCTGGTCCGGCCAGGCAACGTTCGTGGCCGCGCAGACCACCGAGGGTCAGATCGGCATCATGCCGGGCCACGAGCCGCTGCTCGGCCAGCTGGTCGAGGGCGGCACGGTGGCCATCGTGTCCACCGAGGGCGAGCGCATCGTCGCGGCGGTGCACGGCGGCTTCTTCTCGGTGACCGCTACCACGGTCCGGATCCTGGCCGAGTCGGCGGAATTCGCTGACGAGGTGGATGTCGAGGCGGCCCGGCGCGTGCTGGCCGACTCGGCGGCCAGCGAAGAGGACCAGCTGGCGGCGCAGGCCCAGGTCCGTGCGGCCGAGCAGGCTGCGAACGCGTAAGCGACAACCGGATATCTAACAGCAGACTGTCGGCGGCGAAGGAATCTTCGCCGCCGACAGTCGTCTTAAGAGCACTGACGGTCGTCTTAATACACGGCCCCCCAGTTTGTAAACTCGGTGTCGTGGTTGAATGACCGCACGGCGGTGCGCTCGACGGGTCCGGAGGCGATGGCTTCCGTGGACCCGGCGGAGCTTGCGGGGACCGCCAATTGAATAGAGCGTCGACGCCACGGCGACAGAGCGAAGGGACGAACTGCATTGCAGACCGGGATGGTTCTCCTGATCATTCTGGTGCTCACGCTCGTGTTCTTGGCCCTCGCGTCGACCTATCGCCTGATCATGTTGCGGCGCGGCGGAACTGCCGCCCTGCTGCGGGTGCTGCCCGCGCGCGGTGGTCAGGGTTGGCGGCACGGATTGATCCGGTATGACGAGGACCGAATGGTCTTTTTCAAGTTGACCAGCTTGAAACTCGGACCCGACTGCACAATTCGCCGCCAGGGCATCGAGATCGGTGACCGGCGCGGACCGGTCGGCGACGAATTCGACATCATGAGCGAGGACATCGCGGTGATCGCGGTCTCCGATCGCGAAGGCAGCTTCGAGCTGGCCCTGGACCGGGCGTCGCGGACCGCATTCCTGTCCTGGGTGGAGTCTCGCCCCTCGGACCGCACGCGCCGAATGCGCTAGGGGGATGGGGTCGGTCGCCGACGCCGCTATCGTGGCACCCGAGCCCGGCCTGAATTCGCGCGGCGGCGGGGAGAGCTAGGGTTGGGCCTGTGAGTGTTCATCTGACGCGGATCTATACGCGCACCGGCGACGACGGGACCACCGGTCTCAGCGATTTCTCGCGGGTGGCGAAGACCGATCCGCGCTTGGTCGCGTATGCCGATTGCGATGAGACGAACGCCGCAATCGGGGTGGCGATCGCGCTCGGCCAGCCCGCGGCGCAGCTGCGCGAAGTACTGCTGCAAATACAGAACGATCTGTTCGATGCGGGCGCCGATCTGTCTACCCCGGTTGTCGCGGAGCCGAAATATCCGCCGCTGCGCATCACCCAGGTGTACATCGACCGGCTCGAGGGGTGGTGCGATGAGTTCAATGCCGAACTGCCGGCGCTGAATTCGTTCATCCTGCCCGGCGGGACGCCGCTGGCTGCGCTGCTGCACACGGCGCGCACGGTGGCGCGGCGCGCGGAGCGATCGGCCTGGGCGGCGATCGAGACACACCCGGACGATACGAATGTTTTGCCGGCCAAGTACCTCAACCGGCTTTCGGATCTGCTGTTCATCCTGAGCCGCGTGGCCAATCCGGGCGGCGATATCCTGTGGAAGCCCGGCGGAACCAGGTCGAGCACCTGATAATGCTCGAGACACGAGGACACACGTCCTCGAGTTCATGGGTACACCCCGGGTACACCCAGAACTCGGCCCCGGCACCAGACCGCCGGCCCGCAACCGAACTACCGTGGCACCCACCAGTGCGCTGAATACCCGGAGTGGCGGAACAGTGCCGCAACTATCCTTGCACCCAACAGTGCGCCGAATACGCGGAGAGGCGGCATGGAACGGTTTTTGGTTACCGGCGGGAATCGACTCGTCGGTGAAGTCGCGGTGGGGGGCGCCAAGAACAGCGTCCTCAAGCTGATGGCCGCTGCCTTGCTGGCCGAGGGCACCACCACGATCACGAACTGCCCGGACATTCTCGACGTGCCACTGATGGGTGACGTGCTGCGCGGCCTCGGCTGCGACGTCGCGATCGATGCGGGGGTGGTCACCATCGACACCCCGGCCGAACCGAAGTACCACGCGGACTTCCCCGCGGTGACGCAGTTCCGTGCGTCGGTCTGTGTGCTCGGCCCGCTGATGGCGCGCTGCAAGCGCGCGGTCGTCGCGCTGCCCGGCGGTGACGCGATCGGTTCCCGCCCGCTGGATATGCACCAGGCCGGTCTGCGGTTGCTCGGTGCGACCAGCGAGATCGAACACGGTTGCGTGGTCGCGCGGGCCGACGAGCTCCAGGGCGCGAAGATTCGGCTCGACTTCCCCTCGGTGGGTGCGACCGAGAACATCCTGATGGCCGCCGTGCTCGCCGAGGGCGAGACCGTCATCGACAACGCCGCGCGGGAACCCGACATCGTCGACCTGTGCAACATGCTGGTGCAGATGGGCGCCCGGATCACCGGCGCGGGCACGTCGGTCCTCACCGTGCAGGGCGTCAAGCGCCTGTCGCCGACGACACACCGGGTGATCGGCGACCGCATCGTGGCCGCGACCTGGGGCATCGCCGCGGCGATGACCATGGGGGACGTCCGGGTGACCGGGGTCAATCCGAAGCACCTGTCGCTGGTGCTGGACAAGCTGCGCTCGGCCGGCGCACGAATCTCGTTCGAGCAGGACGGTTTCCGGGTCGTGCAGGCCGAGCGTCCGCGCGCGGTCAACTTCTCCACGCTGCCGTTCCCCGGGTTCCCGACCGACCTGCAGCCGATGGCGATCGGTCTCGCGGCGATCGCCGATGGCACGTCGATGATCACCGAGAACGTCTTCGAGGCGCGGTTCCGTTTCGTCGAGGAGATGATCCGGCTGGGCGCCGACGCGCGCACCGATGGTCATCACGCGGTGGTGCGCGGGATTCCGCGGTTGTCGAGCGCGCCGGTGTGGTCGTCCGATATTCGGGCCGGCGCCGGTCTGGTACTCGCCGGACTGGTTGCCGACGGAACCACCGAGGTGCACGACGTGTTCCACATCGACCGGGGCTACCCGAATTTCGTCGAGCAGCTCCAGGCGTTGGGCGGGGACGTGCGGCGAGTCGGCGCGGCGGAATGATGCCGCGACGGCGAAATCGCTTCCTGCCCAGCCGCACCCGCGCCGAAGCCGCACCGCCGCACCCCCTCTGATCAGGGGATTTGACATGGTGCACGCAGACACGTAACTTAGTTCGAGTCAGAGCGACACGGACACCGACCCGGTGCCGAGGAGCTGAGCGGAAACGCTGAGCGACGGCCAGGGACACGAGGTAGTACGAGGAGCGCCTGACGCTCACACTAGTTCGATCGAGACCCCGGATTTGGTTCTGGGGGAACGGCTGAGCTAAGCTGGATAAGTTGCCTCACCGATCAAGCGGATGAAGTCCGGGCGATGGTGTGTGCGTGTGTTCTTTGAGAACTCAATAGTGTGTCGATGAATGTCAGTGCCAAT
>NZ_JBHTUR010000034.1:0-58196 GCF_042793755.1 Nocardia sp. NPDC056564 | reverse complement strand
CCACCCTCATCCCCACCCTCCCCGACCCCAACACCCTCGCCCCCGCCACCCACACCACACCCACCGGAAACAACAACGAAACCAGCGGAAACGACGGCGGAAACAGCAACGGCGGCAAGGGCGGCGGCGGCAAAGGCGGCGGCGGTGAAGGCGGCGGCAAGAGCGGCGGCGGAACCGGCAGCGACGGCGGCGGCAAAGGTAGCGGCAGCGAGGGCGGCGGCAAAGGCGGCGGCGGCAGCGAAGGCGGCGGCAAGGGCGGCGGATCCGGCAACGGCGGCGGAAGTGGCGGCGGCGCAAACCCTTCCGGCCACCCCGGCCCGCCGATCGGCCCAAGCGGCCCGATCAGCCCCGGCATCGGGGGCGGCGGCGGAGCCAGCGGATCGCAGGACCTGCTTCGCCTCTTCTCCGAAGCGCTGCAACTCATCTCGTCCGGCATCCCGACCCTGGTGCAACTCGGCAACCAGCTCGCCGCGCAACTCGGCCCGGTCCTGCAAGCCCTGGCGAAGTCGGTCGAGGACGGCGCAACAACCGTGAAACAGGCCTTGGCGCAGGCAACCGAGCGTTTCGGCGAGGAGGTGCACCACGTCGAGGAGCTGCTGTTCCCGCCGGGTGCGACCGGCCCGATCGAGCCGCCACGCGCGCTGTTCCCCGGCCTGGCGGTACCGGATCTCGGTGCGATCAACCGGGCCGGCGGTCGCCAACCGGAAGTCTTCGAGGACTTCACATCCACGCGGTCGACCACCGAGGTCGGCGGAGAAACAGCATCGACCGGGTCGCCCGGCCACACGGTGGAGGGAAATCAATAGTGGAACGCACCTGGCGCCTGAGCGGCCTGGAGTACCTGGTCATGCGTGAGCGCCTCGTCGACCGCACGCACAACTGGCCGTTCAGCTACCTCTCGGACATCCGCGGTTACTACGACTTCCAGTTCCAGAAGGCCCGGGTCTGGGGCGAACTACAGGCGGCGTGGGATCCGGACTTGGCCGACGTACTGGTGAAAGCACTGCGCGCCGATGTCCGAATGACCGTGCATGCCAGCGACAACGGCGCTCCGCAGGATCTCACCGCCCATAAAGTCATGGCGGCCAGGCGATTCGGCGAACGCGCGCTGCTGATCCAAGGTTTCAGCAAGACGACATCGGAGAGCCACGACGATATCGAGATCACCGAGTGCGCCCCCGCTTCGCTGGCGCGTTTGATCGTGGACAGGTTGCCGCCGATGGCGGCGGGCACGCACCCGCGCGTCGCGTTGCTGAACACCGCCGACGAGCAGTTCGACCATTGGCACGGTCGCAGCGGGCTTTTCGACGACGAGCAGGACCACGACGTCGATGCCAGATGCCGCGAGTGGCAGGCGGCGCCGAAGGCGACCGTCGGCCAGATCATGATCACCCACGGTCACTCCACCTTCGGTCCGAGCGGTCAGGTCACCAAGTGGATCTTCTGGGAGGACCACCCGGGCGATGGCCGTTACGTGGTGGACCTCGAACCGCCGATCGCCGCCGTCGCGACCACGGCGGAGGGCCTCGCCAAGCTCATCGACCGGCACTGCGACGAGTTGCTGCTGGTCCGGGCAGACGAGTCCCGGCGCGGGGTCGCCAGGGCGAGCGTTTACGACGACGGCCGATAGCGCGGGAGGCAAGCCATGGCAACGGAAGCGAATGGTACGAACTGGACGGGACTGCCCGGCTCCGCGAAGGACGGGCAGCTCGAGCTCGCGCCCACGTCGGCGCTGCGCTGCGCCCGGCACGTTGAGGACATGCTGAATGTCGTTGTCGGCGTACAGGAGTGGATGACGAAGAACGTTCAGCTGGCGAGTCCGATCATCGCCGAGTCCGTGTCCGGCCGGCTGCTGTGGACGGTGTTCAACCTGAAGTTCGGCACCGAGCTGAAGCAACGGATCGACCGACATCACACGGTCCTCGTCGACATGGGCAACACCTTCGTCGCCGCGGGCAAGCGCTACGCGCGCACCGAGCACGACTCGAAGGTGAGCTTCGACGATCTGTCCTTCGACCACCCGTCCGGTACCCCGCCGAGCGGGGCGCCCGCGCCCGTGCCGATACCCGATCGGCCGAACAAGCCGGTGGCTGGAACCCATTACGACGCTTACGGTTTCGGCCCGGAGCTGGGAAAGCAGCTCGGCTGGGAGGCGCTGTGGATGATCGGCAACTCGATCGACGCGAAGGCGGTCGCCGCCGCGGCCGGGGTCTGGTACTGGCTCGCGCAAACCCTGGACACCGGCTTCACCACGCTGCGTTCGACGATCTCGGCGGTCTCGTACGAGTGGAAAGGCGCCGGCGCCGAGGCCGCGATCACCGCGACGACGCAGTATGTCGGTGCGTCGCAGCGGCTGACCGGCGACATGAAACTGCTGGGCGACGCACTCCAGTTCACCTCGGGCTGGCTCCAGCAGACCAAGCAGAACTCGATGCCGCCGACCCCGCAGCCGCCTCCGCCCACCTCCATCTCTCAGCAGATGGCGAACGAGCTGAATCTCATTCGGTGGCAAGAGAATTTCCAGCTGTACTACTCCGACAACTATGTCCAGACCACCACCAGCATTGTGAAGCTGCCGGATCCGGATCCCGTGACGACCACGCCGGGTCCCGGGGGCGACGAATCGCCGAACGACGATGACGATCGGCCGCCGACCACCGATGACGAGCAGGCCCCGCCACCGGGGGACGAGAACTCCGGCGGCGACAGCGGAGGCCAGCAGCCGCCCGAGAGCGGCGGTGGTCCGCCGCCATCCGGGGAGCAACCACCCGGCGGGGCCCATCCACCGTCCGACGGAAACCCGCCGCCGGTCGAGCGCCCGCCGACCGGTCCTGAAACACCGCCCGGCACACCGAATCCGCTGGTGGGAATCGAGAACAACCCGCTCGCGACGCTGGCCCAGCTGCCCAAAGGTCCGCTCGCCAACGAGTTTTCCGGCAACCTTCCGCTACCGGTCAACAACCCGATGCTGCCCAAGGGCGGTCCGCTTGCCGCGCTCGGCAAGGGCGGAATCGGCGGACCGGGTCGCGGCCTATTCGCCCGAGACCCATTGGCGCTCCAGGAATCCAAACTGTTTCCCCGCGCCACGGTGCCCGGCGAAGCGAAGATCGTCGGCCGGGCCGGACCTGCCCTCGGTCGCGAACCAGGCATGCCGTTCGGCGGCGCTCCGGGTCGGCCGACCGGTGAAGAGCGGGAGAAGAAGCGCAACGAGTACCTGAACTCCACCGAACACCTCGACGAGGCGATCGGTGCGCCGGAGCGTGGCATCCGGCCGGTGCTCGACCGGTGAGCCGCACCTGGACGCTCAGCGATGTCGAACTGATCGCTCTGTGGGACAGGCTGTTCAAGGACGGACTGCCCGCGCCGCTGTTCGCCCTGTATCGCGGCGAGGACGCCGAGGAATGGGCACGGTCGGCGGCGACGGCGCGGGCCGGCCTGGCTGACGACGGCGGACTACCCGACGCGCTGGCTCGGATCGCGGACGCCGACGTCCGGGTGTCGGTACGAGCGTTCGACCCCCGACGCCCGGACGACCCCGACGGTATGGTCCGCGTCATCGGCGGCAGACAGGGTGGGGTCGCCACGCTGATCCGGCAGCTGCCCGGTGAAACCATCTGGCACAGTGGTGGTTACATCGTCCATACCGGGGACGGGTCGCGGCTGGCCGGAGCGATGGTAGGGGCGCTGCCCGACCGGGCAGCGGGGCAGCGCCCGGACACACCGTTGGTGACCGCGCCGGGTAACGCCGACACCGACCATCACTACGGCCGGTCCCGGGTGCAGGACAGTTACGCCGAAGCGGATCGCCTCAGCGCCGAATGGCTCGATCACCCGGCCGAGCGGCTGGGACTTATCGAAACCAGCTTGGGCAGTTCGATATTCGGGCCACGGGGGATCACTCCCTATCGCATCGAATGGCGCGATCTGGTCGGCGACGGACGATACGCCGTCCGCGACGACGTCGGCCCGGTCGCGAAGCCGGTGGACCGGCCGCGACTCGCGGCCATGATCACCGCCGACATCGCCACCGTATGGCAGACCCTGGAGGACGAACGCCGTGCCTGAACAGCCCGACCTGGCCGAAACAACGGAGTTCGCCACCTACTCGGTCGGCGAAGCCTCCGTCCGCGGCGGCGAAATCGTGGTCAGCGCCACCGATTCCGGTCTCCCGCTCGCCGTCCGCGTCACGCCCGACCAGCTGCGGCGCAACCCGGGCGAGCTGGGCGCCGACCTCCTGCGCCTGTGCCGGCTGGCCGCCGACCGCGCCGGTCTGCACCGGCGGGCCTACCTGGCCGAACTCGGCCTTCCGGAACACGCGCTGAACCTGCTCGGGCTTCCGTCGCAGCAGACGGTCGAACAATCCGAACTGCTCGACGAGGCCGAGCGCGAGTACGAGCCGCGCAGCTGGCTCGATCAGGACGGCGGTTCCTGGTGACCGATTTCGCCGACCTGGAGGCCGCCGCACGCGCACAACTGGAACGGATGCAACGACTTTCCGACGACCTCGCCGACATTCGCGTCGCCCACGCCACCGCCGGCGATGCGGTGACGGTGGTGGTCGACGGCACCGCCAGGATCCTGGATATCCAGCTGTCCGAGGGTATTTCGCGGATGTCGCCGGGCGAGTTCGGGCAGGCGGTGGTCGCCGCGGCGGCCACCGCGGCGCAGCGGGCACTCGCGCTGCGCGGTCACCTGATCGAGGAATTCGACAACTAGGTGAACAACAGGTTCGCCGGTTCGCGTAGCGGTTGCGGAACCCGTTGCCCTCATTAGGTTTCTCGATGAACCGCCCAGGTATCGAGTTCACAGATCAGCCCCAGGAGGGTGCCGCGATGAACGTAGTCAATGTGCAGCCACAAACATTCCGTCAGTACGGCGACCTCGCCGAGGGGACGGCGGCGGCCGTCGCGGTCGCGGGCGCGGTCGACCAGGCGGCGGTAATCGCCTCCGTCGCACCGGTATTCGGACTGATCGGTCAGGAGTTCCTGGCGAGTTTCGCCTTCGCGCAGGCCAATCACTTCGTCGCAGTGGGCGATCTGGTCCAGATCTTCGCGGGCACCGCCGAGACCTCACGTGCGGCGGCGCAGTCCTACGAGCAGGCCGAGCGAAACAGTGCGGAGTCGTTCGCCGCGCCCGCGGGAACCCCGGAGTGACCGCGGAATTCCTTGCGGCGCCGCTGCATCCGACCGTCCTCGACGCGCTGCAGAACACTCCGGTCGCGCCCTACCTGGGTCAGTCGGCGCACCAGGTCCTCGCCGGCATCGGCCTGCCCGCGCTGCCGCAGCTACCGGCGCTTCCGCCACTGCCCGGCCTCCCGCCGCTGCCGCCGCTCGACCCGGCCGCGCTGGTGAAGCCGGTCACGGACCTGTTCAGCGGTTTCGGTGACGGGAACCTGAACACCAATCCCGCGTTCAACCCGCAGAAGGTGCTCCAGCAGGTCGCGCAGTCGGTCAGCGCCGCAATGCAAGTCATCTCCGGCGGTATCCAGCTGTTGCAGACCATGGAGAGTACCGGGACCCGAGCGGCCACCGCGGCGGCGGTCGACACCTACGCCACCTCGGCGGCGATCTCCGACCAAGCCGTGCGGATGAACCTCACGACCGGGGGAGCGGCGAGCTCGGTGGCCACCGGGTACCTCCAGATGGCCGCGGTGGCAACCCGATTCGCGATGACAACGGCGGCATTGACGCCCACGCTGGCCACCGCGCCCGGGCAGGCCGCGTTGCTGGCGACGGCGATCGAGGCGGCCACCGAGGCGCTGGCGATCACCGCGCACACCAAGGCCCAGTTGCTCGGCCACTCGGCACACATGACCGAGGCGGGCAAACCCGTGCCGACCCGGCTGCCCACCCGGCCCAAGGTCGGTGCGCCGAGCACGGCCCAGCGCCCGCTCACCCAGAGTCTGACGAAGTCCGGTTCGAAGGCGGGGCGGCTCGCTTCGACCGAGGCGAGCACGCAGGCTACGAATCAGGTTCTGACCCAGCTACTGTCGCAGCTGCCGCATATCGTGCAGCCGTTGCTGTCGGTCGCCCAGGAGGTCGGCAAGGCCACCGCGCCCGCACCGGCCAAGACCGAGCCGAACACCCCGGTACCGGTGCCCTTGCGGCCGGTCTCGACCATCGCCGCGAGCCTGCCGCACGGTTCGGCCGGAATCGGCAGCGGGACGGTCGGTCCCGCGACCGCGCCGCTCGGCGGCTGGCAAACAGAACACGTCGTCGCGGCGACGCCGGCCACGGTCGCGTCCGCGACCGTTTCCACCGGCCACGCCGCGGTCGCCGGTGAGGTACTGCCGCCGCTCGTTCCTGGCGTCGGGTCGCTCGGCGGTGCCGACCGGGCCAGATCGGCGGGCGGTGCCCCCGAGGCGCTGGTCGACGCCTGTCACGGCGACGAACTCGTCGGCGGCCGCGAGGACACCGCGGCCCCCGTGATCGGCGCTACCACGACCGAGGACCCGGACACCCCGTTCCGCCTGTAGAAGGAGAAATCTCTTGAGCCACATAGCATTCGATCACGTTCTGGCCCGAACGGCGGCCGGCCGCCTGGACCAGCTCGCCGACGGCCTGGAAGGCGGATTGCACCAGCACAGCACCGCACTGCATCCGGCGGCCGCGGCCATCGACCCGGTCTCCCGGCATACCGCGCGGACGCTCGGCGAGGTCGGTGGGTCGTTCCGGGAGTCGTATCTCGGCGGCGTCGGTGAGCTGCGCAAGATCGCCGCGAACCTGCGTGCACACGCCGATCTCGTCGAGGGATCCGACGGTGACGCCGTCGACATGTTCAAACCCCTGATGTAGCAACGCATCCAGACGAGGACCGATGTGATGGTCGAAGCACCACAGGCCGGTTTCACCGGCACGATATGGGACGCCGTCCCGGCCGAGCAATTGGCGCACGAGCTGACCACCGGGCCAGGTACCGCGCCGATGGCCGACGTCGGCCTGGCCTACGCCGAACTCGCCGTTGGGCTGGGCGCGGCGGGCACCGAGTTCCGTGCGATCCTGGCGGTCGTCGGCGATGTCTGGGGGTCGGCGTCCAACGAGGACGGTCTGGCCCAGTTGGCGCAGTTGGCCGACTGGTTCGACGAGGCCACCGCGGCGGCCAGGGAGAATGCCGCGATCGCTGCCGAGCAGGCGGTGTCCTACGAGGTCGCGCAGCTCACCATGCCGCACGTGGGGGAGGTGGCCGCGGCCGTGCGGACGGCGGCGGATCTGCTGAGCGGCAGCCTGCTGGGCGCACCGCTGGCCGGTCTGCTCGACACGGCCGACCATCAGGTCGAAGCGTTGCACGCGCAGGCGGCTCAGGTGATGCGCACCTATGAGGCGGCGAGCGAAAAGCTGGCCTTCCCGTGGGAGCAGGACGCTGCCCCGGCGGTGAGTGCCGGTGCGGCGCTGGCCGCCGAGCAGGCCCCGGCGCGGCCCGAGGCCGGGCAACCGGGCCTGCCGACGAACGCGCCGGTGGTCGCCGATCCGGTACTGGGGGCACCGGCCGTGGACCTGTCCGCGGTGCACGTCGCGCCGCCGCCGACCGTGGCCGTCGGCGGCGAATCGCTGATACTTGCGCCGACGCTGCCACCGAGCCCGGCCGTCGCGCCGGGACCCACTGCCGCACTGCCGGTTTCGGCGGCGCAGCCCGGACCGCCGCCGATGGTGGCGCCACCCGCGAGCGCGGCCCCGCCGGTCCCGCAGCAACCCGCCGCACGAGCCGACGCGGCCGAGGTGGGCGACATCGGCGATCGTTTCGTCGTCGACGCGGGATTCGCCACCGCGCCGCCGGTATTGGGCGGTGCCGCGGCTCCCGCGACCCAGGCGGGACGATGACCACGTTGACCACCGACGGCGTGCTCGCCGTCGCCGAAACCCTCGGCGTGCAGACGTTCCCGACCGTGCTCGTGCTGCGTCCGCGGCACGCCGATCGGCAGGCCTTCGCCGCGGCCCGCGCCGCCGTGCTGCCGGAACTCGGCGATCGCGGCGTGCTCGACCGGGACGGCAACGTTACCGACGATCTGGCCGGCGCCTTGTTCGTCCTGGCGCGTCCCGATCGTCAACTAGCCCTGCGCATTCGGCGCGGCGGCCAATTGCTCCGCGTCTGTCTGGCCCGGCGCGGACTCGACCATGCCCTCGCGGTGCGTCGCGGCGACGACCTCGAGGTGCGTCCGGTGTGGGGCGAAGAGGACGCCACGGTGCTGGCCCGGCCGCTGCTCGGCGTGCTGGGCCCGTGCCCGCCGGCCGACATCCCGGTCTTCAGTGCTCCGACCGCCGAATTGCAGCGGCGATTGGACGACGCGGGCACCACCCACGCGAGCGCCGCCTACCAGCTCGGCATGTCGGAATCCGGCGCGATCGCGCTGGGACTTGCTCTACGACAATGCGATTCGCTCGCGGAGCTGGTCTGCTATTCCCACCGTGACGGCCAGTCCGTTCGGTCTCCCGCCAGCGCGGCCGTCTACGACACCGCGGACGGCCGCATCATCGGCGGCGGCAGTGTGGCCGCCGACGGACAACTGTGGACCACCCTCGCCCCGGGCAGTGACCATCGATTGGCCCAGGTGCTGGCCGCGCACATCGAGGCATTGCCGGAAGGCAGGTGGATGCCGTAATTCCCGCATGACCGAGAACCCGGGCCGACCGCCCACCCAAAGATTTCCACACCTATCATCCGAGAGGACCTCTCATGGCCGGAAGTAACCTGCACCTCGATTTCGCGATTTTCCAGAAGTACGCGAACGCCTACGCCCAAGTCATTCCGCCGATCGACAAGAGCGTCGACAAACTGGGCGATACGGTCGAGGCCGCGAAGAAGGGTTGGGAGGGTGACGCCAACATCGCGTTCACCAAATTCGCCAACGAACTGCAAAACAAGATTCGCGCGGTGAACAAGGACCTGGATCTGGTGTCGCAGGCATTGCAGACCGGCGAGAAGAAGGTCGCGTCGGCGGAAGACGAGAGCATGTCCGGATTCACCACGCTGAACATGAACTACAGCTAGTCCCCGGCACGACACGCTATTCAGAGAACGGAAAATAACCATGCTGTACAACCCGGCTGCCGTCAACGCGCTGATCACCGAACTCAGCGGTTACCACAAGGACATCTCGGCCGAGCGGGAGAACGCCGAGACCGCGGCGACCAACTTGCTCAAGGAAGGCTGGCAGAGTGGTGACGCCGGCGCGTCCGCGGCCTTTCAGCAGAAGCACAAGACCCTGATCACCGACCTGGACGATCTGCTCGTGCTCCTGGCGAAGGGCAAGGACAACGTGCAGGCCGCGCTGGACAAGGCGATGGCCACCGACCAGCAGGTCGCCGACGACTTCACCTGGTAGTCGTCCGGACCGAGGGATGGGCCCGTCGCCGTCGGCGGCGGGCCCATCTGTCATGCCGGCTGCAACACCGATTCGGCCGGAGTCTCCGCGGTGCCGAGGTACTCGGTCTCCTCCGGGATCGACACCACCTGGACGACCAGTTCACGACCTTTGGTGCGGACGATTACCGTGCCGGGTTCGCCGGCCGAACCGATCAACGCGACATCGGCGCCGAGCACCACGGACGAGGACGCGGTCTGCGAACGGACGTGCACGGCGGTCGCCTCCGACACCTGCCCGGTGGCCGCGACGCCGTCGTAGACGATCATCGTCGCCGCGGCGGTATGGTGTGCCGCGCCGCCGGGCGACGAAACCGACAGGGCCGCAGGCGCATCGACCGCGGACACCAGGTGCGCCCACGCCTGCGGCCGGGTGGTGTGCACGATCGCCTGGGCGCCCACCGCGATCGACCGCAAGATCATCAGCTGGGTGAGCCACAGCGACCCGACGATCTCCACCCGCCGAATCTCCGGCCCGAACAGCGACACCGCGACGCCGAAACCGTCGCCGGTCGCGCCGATCACCTGGCCGCACCCGCCGGCAGGCACCGTGAAATCGGACAGCGTCGCCGGCGTTCCGTGCCGAGCCACCGGCGTGTCGAGGTCGCCGCCGTCGAGCAGCACGCGCCGTTGACGCCCGCGCAGCGGCAGCAGACCCAGCTCGAGCGCGGACGTGTCGGCGTCGTGATGACCGGCCCCCGCCTTGTCCTGACGCACCAGCGCGGTCAGTGCCACCGCATGGTCACGCTGTGTCGCAGCGGATCCGGATGCCGGCGTCAGACGCAGACGAGTCAGCACGGACTTGCCGGGCAACGCCCACACCGCGGCCAGCGCCTCGGCGTTCAACCGCTCGGGCCGGACCGCGTAACCCGCCAGCTCGACGCCGTCGCTGCGCACCGAACGCCAATCCTCGGCCCACTGCTGCGGATCGGTGTCGTGTAGCGCGACCGCCTCCGCGGCGGCCAGTTCGGTCGCGGTCAGCACCGACACCCGAACCCCACGGGTCGCCAGGCGCGCGGCGACCCGGCGGGTGGCGACCAGCGCCGTCCGGACCATCCCCGGCTGCCCGCCGCCCCGGTTGTCGATGGCGCCGGCATTGTCGAGCGGATCGATACGCAGGACCAGCCAGACGGTTTGGGCCGCCGCGGCAGGCAGCGGCCCGAGCAGCTTCTCGTACACGCGCACCACGTTGTCCGGGCCCTGCGTGCGGACGCCGAGCGTGACCACGTCGACGGCGGCGAGCCGGATGTCGAACTGGGCCAGGCAGCGGGCGACATCGGCGAGCGAGACGGCCGCGTCCGCGCGGATCTCTGCCGAGCTGAGCAACGTCGGTCGCACGCCGGTGCGCTCCAGCGCCAGCATGGTGATCAGGTGCCTGCCGTCCCAGCGCATTCCGCACCGGGTGCCGTCGGATTCCGGCAGCGTGACGTCGAATGGCTCGGTGCGCGCCCCGATAGCATTACCGCGCCGATTGCGCCACCGCAGCGCGATTCGCATTCCCAGAATTCGCCATACATTCGTTTTCCGAATCCGGACCGCGCCGAGTGCGGCGACCGCGAGACCGATTCCGGTGGCCACCGGTAGATCGGCGTGCAAGGCGATTGCCGTGGTCCCGGCCGTGGTACCCGCTGCGGCGGACGGCAACACGATGAACAAGGGCAGCCGGGTGAACAGCTCCGGCGTGCTTGGGCGCGGCAATATCTCGTTATTCATTCAACTCATCTCCATTCCGCGAGCACCCCCGTGGTGCGGTAGCCTCTCACACCGCAGTCGAATGTGCGTGTTCATGCGCACGGTGTTCATATGCATGGAGGAGTGGGAATGCCGGCACAGCTGACGACGCGCGCGCAGGTCAATGGATATCGTTTTCTGCTGCAACGTTACGGGCACGCGATGGTGCGTCGTGACGTGCGAATGCTGCACGACCCCATGCGTATCCAATTCCGGTCGTTGATCACCGGCATCGTGCTCGCCGTATTGATCACCGCCGGCTGTGCCATCCTGGCGTTCCTGCGCCCGCAGGGCCAGCTCGGTGACGCCAAGATCATCATGAGTTCCGGCAGCGGCGCGCTCTACGTGATGGTCGACGGGACCTTGCATCCCGCGCTCAATCTGGCGTCCGCCCGGCTGATCACCGGCAGCAGCGAATCGCCTACCGCGCTGAAGGATTCGAAGCTTTCGGCATTGCCGCGGGGTCCGCTGCTCGGCATACCCGGCGCGCCCGGCGCGCTCGGCGACCCGGTCGAGCGCGAACGCTCGGAATGGACGCTGTGCGAGGACGCGACCGCCGCTCAGGGCGGCACCGTGCTGGCCGGCTCGCCGCAGCTGGGCGCGCAGATCCGTCCGGCGGCGCCCGGCGAGGCGGTCCTCGCGACGCGCGACGGCGCGACCTACCTGATCTACGACGGCAAGCACGCCCGGGTCGACATGGGCAGTGACGCCATCGTTTCCGCGCTGCGGGTGCGTGGCCTGCGCCCGCGCCCGATCGGGACCGGGCTGCTGAACGCCACCGCGGCCGCGCCCGAGTTGAGCGTGCCCGCGATCCAGGGCGCGGGCGAATCGAGTGCCGTGCGCGGGGCGAATGTGGTGGTGGGTTCGGTGATTCGAGTCCAGGGGGTGAACGGGCCCACGCCCTACGTGGTGCTCGCCGACGGCGTGCAGAAGATCTCCGAGTTCACCGCGCAGGTGCTGCGTGCCTCGAACTCGATGGGGCTCACCGTGATTCCGTTGCTATCCCCGGACGCGATCAGCGGCATGCCGGTGCTGGAGACGTTGCCGGTCGGCCAGTTCCCCGCGGGCGATCTGACCATCGTCAGCACGGACACCGACCCGGTGGCGTGCGCGGCGTGGTCGCGCGGCCGCGCGGATCAGGTGGCGAAGCTGCAACTGCTCGTCGGCAGGCAACTGCCGCTGGCCGAGGGGGCGGCGCCGGTGGCGCTGGTGGCCGGCGACGGCGCCCGCGCGGCGTACATCCCCGGCGGCAGCGGGGAATTCGTTCAGGTGACCGGGATCGAGCTGGACAGCACCCGGCGCGATGTTCTCTTCTACGTCACCGACACCGGCGTCCGATTCGGTATTCCCGACCTTGCCACGGCCGCGACGCTCGGGCTGACCACGCCGAAGCCGGTGCCCTGGCAGATCATCAGCCAGCTGCCCGGCGGCCCGATGCTGGACCGGCAGTCGGCGCTGATCGCGCGCGACGTCGTGCGGGCAGGGCAGTAGCGCACCGGGTGACCAGAAGGTGAACGCGGGGGGCCACCGAATCCGCCCCGCTCGCTGCCGGACCGGCCGCTCGGTACGGTCCGGTGATTCCGAACCGAAAGGGAGAGCTGATGCCGCGGTTGGTGTGCAGGCATGCGGATGGTGCGGTGGTGGTGGCCGTCGGGGGCGCCTGCGTGGTCGTCCGGCCGGACGCGCTCGATGACGAGGGGCGTTGTGCGACAACGCCTTCGGCGCTGAATATGGTGCTGGTGAGTGCGGCGACGGTCGAGCCCGGTTTCATCGCCGTCGACGAGCCGATGCCGGCGGCACTGCTGTCGGCGGCGCAGATCGCGACGATCCTGGCCTGGGAGGTCGGTTTCGTCGAGGGCGTGCCCGGCGACGACGATCGCCCCGGGCTCAGCAGCGGCGAGGCCGAACTGTATCTGCGCTACCGTCCGGAAACCGGCGACCCGTATCCGAACAGCTTTGCGCTGCAAGCGGTCGACCGCCCGTTCTCCCTCGACCGCATCGCCCCTCCGCTGTCGGACAGCCGCGACGAGTTCGCCGCCGACCTCGAGACCGGTACCGCCGCGGTCGAATTCGACGCCGAGCCCGAACTGCTCGTCCAACTGTGCGCGTCCATGGGCTACGTGGATGACCTGTCCGGCGACGAGATCGTCGCCGCCGCCGCGCAAGACCTGATCGACCGAACGAGCTACCTCGCCACCGTGTCGGAGTTCTACGCGGAGCTGGCACGGGTGGTCGCGACCGGCACCGTGCCCGACGCGGCGGTCGAACTCGCCGGAAAGTTCGACGCACCGCGGATCCTGGACTTCGTCGGACGACTGGTGGCCGAGCTGGATCGGCGCAGGCCCTGGCCGGACCCGGCCCTCGTCCCGGTGGACCCGGCAACCTGGCCGTCGATCGGCTCGAGCAGGCCGATCGGCTGGCTGGAGATCACCATCGCGGACCTGGAGTGGGCGGTGAAGGCGCCCTTCGGCGACGTCCCCGACGACGATCAGGCCTTCCTCGTACTCCGTTTGCGCGGTGGGCAATTGGTGGCGCTGGTCGGGGAGGACGCGCCGAATCCGACCCGCTTCCTGGTGCTGGTGCCCGATCTCGACGATCAGCAGCACGCCGTCGCGGTGAACGCCTACTTGTCGCGGTACGCGGGCCTGCAGGTGCGGTCCGAAGAACTCGGCCTGGCCGTGGAGGTGGCGGCGCGATGATCCGCCCGGAGAACCGACGCGCGGCCGGCGACGCGGCCGACCTGATCGAGGCCGTGGTGGGCGCGCTGGGCCGGCTGGGCGAGATTCGCACCGCCAGGGACGCCCTGACCGCGTCGGCCACCGTGGAACACGGCCGAATCACGGTGACGGTCAACGCATCCGGGTCCATCCTGCGCACGGAGTACGCCGAGGGCATCGATGAGCTCAGCTACGGCCAGATCGCCCGCGCCACCGTGCAGGCCGCGCAGCAGGCCGCGGCCAAGGTGCAGCGGCAGAAGACGGAACTGATGGCTCCGCTCACGGCGCTGCGGTCGGGCCTGCGGCCCGAGGACCTGTCCGAAGAGCTGGCCGATCTGCGCAAGCAACTGCCCGAACCGGCCCGTGCCCCGCTGACCCCGCCGTCGGAGCGCGATGCCGGGACCCCGCACAGCGCGGACCACCGCATTCTGGACCGCTGAATCCGGCGAAACTTCGCGCGAGACAAGGACTTCCCCATGGACGACGAATTCGCCGGTGCCGTCGACGATTTCCGCACGAAGGTGGCCGAAATGACCCGGCTGCAAGCGGAATGGGCGCAACTCGTGGCGACCGGCACCGCCCAACGCCGCCGAGTCAGGGTCACCGTCAATGCCGACGGCATCGCCATCGAGATCAAATTCGCCGCCGACATCAGCGACCTGGACTACGACGAGATCGCCGCGGCGGTGACCGAGGCCTCCGGCAAGGCCGTGCTCGACCTGGCAGAGCAGGCCAAAGAACTGATGGCCCCCGTCGCCGTCGATCGCGGCCCGGCGCCCGGCCCCGCGGACCTGCTCGCGGCGGTCGCCTCGCTGCGCGATCAACTCCGCTGAGCGAATCGTGCCGGGCGAGCGGATCGTTCGCCGCGGGCGGTAGAAAGTCATGCTCGGACTTAAGGTCACAGCATGACAACGGAGATCGACCGTTCGGGCCGCGGGGGCGAAGAGGGCCGGACGAGCACGCAAACCGGGCCGAGCCGATTGACCGGCCGCCGTCGTGGACTGGTGCTGCTGGTCCTGTGCGGCACCGGCTTTCTGATCAGCGAGGACACCTCCACACACAGCATCGCGGTGCCGACGCTGTTGCAGCAGTTGGGCGATCGGCCGGTGCTGCAGACCTCGCTGTGGATCCCCAAGGTATATGTCCTGGCCTTCATCGCGCTGCTGCTGGTCGGCGGCGCGCTGGTGGATCGGCTCGGGGCCAAGCGGGTCCTGGTCGGCGGCTTCCTGGTCTATCTCCTCGGCTCCGCCGTGCACCTGGTGCTGGCGCAGACCTCGATTCCGCTGCTCCTGGCCAGGATATTCATGGGCGCGGGCGTGGCGGTCATCGTGCCTGCGACATTGTCCATCCTGGTGCTGGTCAGTGAACCCGGGGGCGAGCGGGCCCGGGCGGTCACGCTGTGGGCGGGTTGTTGCGCGGCGGGTGTCACTGTCGTCCCGCTGATCGCCGGGCTGATTCTCAACGATGTGGTGTGGCCGCGCGTGGTGGCGGGGCTCGGGTTCACCGCGGTGGTGCTGCTGATCGGGGTCGTCTGGTTCGTGCCTGCCGTCCGGCCGGATCCGGCCTGTCCGGTGGACTGGCCGGCCGCGGTCACGGTGACGCTCGGCATCGGCCTGGTCGCACTCGCCCTGATCCAGGCACCCTATTGGGGTTGGACCTCGCCGTCGTTCGGCGCCGCGCTGGCCGCCGGGGTGCTGCTGGCCGTGGTGTCGGCGCAGATCCGCCGAGCCGGAGTGCTCCCGCACGACTGCCTGCGAGCGGACCCTCGGGTCCGGCTCGCGATGGCGGCGCTGGCGACGGCGATCCTGGCCCTGTTCGGCGCCGTCTTTCTGGCCATCCAATATCTCCAGGCGATGGGGGATCGAAGTTCCATCCTGGCAGGCGCATTCATTTTCCTGCCCGCGTGCGCCGCGACCGCGATCGGCGCGAAGGCCGGTTCGGCGTTGCAGCGTCAGGGCTGCGTGGTCGCCGCGATCGTCATCGGGTTGACCGCGATGGTGGACGGTCTGGCGATCGGCCTGACCGCAGGCACTCAGGGGGAACTGAGCCCGCTGGTGGCCATGGTCGCGGTGACGAGCGTCGGCTTCGCGATGGTGCTGAGTATCGCGCTGGACGCGATCAGCGCGGCGCTGCCGCGGACCCGCACCGCGATTCCGTGGGCCGCGCAGATGATCGTCGTGCAGGTCAGCGGCCTGCTCGGCCTGGCGATCGTGGGCAGCCTGGTCGATCGGGGCTACCGCGCGCACTTCGTCATCCCGGCCAAGCTGCTGGCCCACGGCGGCGCCGCGGTCAGCCGGGATCCGCTCGGAAAGGGTGTGGCCGCGGCGGCGTCGGCGGGTGAGCCGCTGGCCGTCGCCGTGCAGAACGCATTCCTGGCCGGCTACCGGCACGGGCTGCTCGCCATCATCGGCGTGGTCGCCGCCATGGTGGTCGCGATCCTCGTTTCGGTGGCGCGCGCGAGAAAGCCGAAAAGGGTTTAGCCGCGAATCATCAAGAATGTGACGACTTCTCAAGGAAATCTAAAGATGATGCGAAAGTTATCTTCGAATTCCAAAGTCGCACACCATTATTACGGCGATGATTTGACGGTCATCGAATGGCGCGCATAATTTCGGTTCAGCGTTATGCCGAGTTGCTCTCGATGCAATCGATGTATTCGGCACGTTGTCACCTGAACTATCGAAAGGCTGGGTTTGCCATGCAGGATTCCGACACCGGCACTCCCGTTCGCCGGCGACGCACCGGCGGCAGCCGGACCAGCGCGGCGCGTTCGTCCTCGTCCCGGCCGTCGGCCGAGGAGACCCTGGCGAAGTCGCGAGCCGAACGGGCTCAGCTCGAACAGGGCAGGTTGTTCCAGGCCGGGCTCATCGAAGAGGCCGAGCAATTACACGAGGAGCTCCGCGTGCTGCATGAGGAATTGCGTGAGCTCTACCGGCAATTGGGCAATCTGCGCAAACGTTTCCCCAGCCTGCCGCCTGCCACTCGGCTCGCCGGATTCCCGCCGATCGTGGTCGGCCCGATGCAGTCCGCCGACGCCCGTCTCAACTCGGGCCGGGCTACCGCCTGAGCATAATCGCGCGCCGAAAGCGAGTTCCGCCAACGACGTTCACCCACCCGTTGCCCGCCGGTGTGCGCCTTCACCTGCTGTAGTCTCACGACCTGGCCAGGTCGAGTCTGGACTGCGGAAGGAATCGGGTCGTGCGTGTGGTGGTGGTGGAAGATGACGCGGGTGTGGCGGCTGCGGTCATCGATGGCCTGCGGACCCACGGTTTCGGCACCGTCGACCACCTGACGCACGGGCTCGACCTGCTGACCTCGCACACCGGCTACGACGCCGTCGTCCTCGATCTGGGCCTGCCCGATGTGAACGGCTATCTTGTGCTGCGTCAATTGCGCAAGGTCAGCACCGTTCCCGTGGTGGTGCTCACCGCGGAGGGCGACGAACTCGCGGCGGTCTCCTGCCTGCGGGCCGGCGCCGACGATTACATGGTCAAGCCGCCGCGGGTCGGCGAGCTGGCCGCGCGGCTCGAGGTGGCCGTGCGGCGTTGGCAGGCCCTCGGTTCCTGCCCGTCCGTGGTGGTCACCGGTGATGTGCGGGTGGATCTGTCGGCGCGGCAGGTCGAGGTGGCCGGCGAGCCGGTCGCCTTGACGCAGAAGGAGTTCGCGGTCGCGCGGGTACTGGTCGAGCAGGCCGGCGCCGCGGTGGGGCGCGAACAGATCATGGACGAGATCTGGGGCGAGAAGACGCCGTCCACCTCACGTTCACTCGACGTCCACATGGGCGCGCTGCGGGCCAAGCTGAACCGGCCCGGCCTGATCACCACGATCCACGGCTTCGGCTACCGCTGGGCTCGGTGAGGAGACCGCCGGATGCGCGTCCGTCTGGTGACCGCGTTCACCGTGCTCGCGGCGATCTGCATGACCTGCTTCGCCATCGGCATCGGCTACGAGCTGGCCTTCAGCCGGACCCGCGGCCTGGTGATCGATCGGATCCAAGACGCCAATAGATTCGGTGTGCTGGCCGCGACGGATCCGGCGAGCCTCATCGACGAGGCACAGACCTATTCCGACCGCAGCGGCAACGGCGTCCTGGTGATCGCCGCCGACGGCACGGTGATGTGCGACATCCGGGTCGACCGCGGCGACGCGCAGGTGCGTGAGGCGGTCGGCGACGGTCACTGGATCGTGCCCACGCAGCCGCTGTATCCGTGGAGTACGCAGCCGATGTTCGTCGCGCAACCCATCGGCACCCCGCCGCAGGCCGGCGGCGTCGTCGTCATCGATATCGCGACCGCGGCTACCCGCACCGCGATCACCGACCGCTGGATCCAGCTCGTCTGCGTCACCGCGACGGCTCTGCTGGTGTTCGGCGGCCTGGCGCTGGTCGTCTCCGGCTGGATCCTGCGCCCGGTGTCCGAGCTGCTGCGCGACGTCGACGCGCTGACCTCGACGCTGCCCGCGCAACGGGGCGCCGCCCGTCGGTCCTGGCTGCGCAGCGAAGGACCGCCGGAGATCATGGAATTGGCGGTCGGCGTGGAAACGGTGACCAGGGCGGTGGCCGAATTGGCCGCCGCCGAACGGCAACTCGTGGTCGACACCGCGCATTCGCTGCGCAATCCGCTTGCCGCGCTTGCCGTCCGGCTGCAGGCGTTGCAACCGATGATTGCCGCGGACCGGGCGGCGGCCACTTTCGTCAGCGTCGTCGGCGAGGTGGACCGGCTGACGGCGCTGCTGGACGGGCTGCTGGCCTCGGCGGTGGCCGAGGCCGGTTCGGATCGGCACGCGCGGCCGGCGGCCGGTTGCGATGCGGTCGGCGTCGCCGAGGATCGGGTCCAGGCCTGGCACGACGCGTTTCTCCGGGCCGACATGACGCTCACCCTGCGGCCGCTCGTGGGCGCGGCGGCAACGACCGTCCCGGCGGGCGTGCTCGCCCAGATTCTCGATGTCGCACTGAGCAATTCGGCCCGCTACGCCGGACGCGGTGCGCAGGCGACGGTCACCGTGAACCATGAATGCGAGTCCGTGGTGGTCGTGGTTGAGGACACCGGGGTGGGTGTGTCGCCGGACGAGATCGACCGGCTCACCACGCGATTCTTTCGCGGCGCACAGGCGGGCAGTGGTGGTTCCGGACTCGGCCTGCCGATCGCCGCGACCCTGGCCGCGCAGCACGGCGGGCTGTTCTTCGTCGACACCGCGCAGCCGCACGGCCTGATCGTGACGGTGAGTCTGCCTGCCGGAGCGGCCGATTCGCCAACCTTACCGGCGGGTGAACTGCTGAAGAAGCGGTGAACTCTGGGGTCGCCGCACGACATCGCTGACCGATAACACCAACGATGGCGCTGTGACACCACCGCCTGACCACAACGGGCCCTCCGTGCGCGTCGATCCGGCGGACCTGATCGACAAGGGTAAGAAGCTCGCCGAGCTGCCGAGCGCTGCCAAGGGCCTGTTCGACATCATGAACAAGCTGCACAGCACCCTCCAGTCGCTGGGGCAGCCGTGGGGCGACGACAAGCTGGGCAAGCAGTTCGCGGAGGGCGCGTCCGGCTATGTGGCCGCGGTGGATTCGGTGGTCGGCAACGCGAGCACCGGATCGGACGCGTCCGGCGCGATCCCGGTCTTCGGCCAGTTGCTGATCAATTACGGTGCCACCATTCAAGAAGCGGGCAAGGCGTTCTCGGCCGGCGAGGATCTCTACGCCGAATGGATGCTGAAGAACTACGTCGACGAGGACGCGCACGGCAATCCGGGGCCGTACAAGGGCCCGCTCAGTTCCGATCCGAATCACGGCAAGACCGGTGACGACAAGGACAAGGGCGGCGGGGGCAACAACGACAAAGGCGGCGGGGACAAGAACTCGTCGGGTCCGCCGCCGCCGACCACGGACAATCACGGATCGGGCGGCGGGCCGAAGCCGGGCGGGCCGAATATCCCGGAACCGGGCGGGTCCGATCCCGGTGGGTCCAACCCCGGTGGCATCGGCGTGCCGGGTGGGGCGACGGGTCCGGGCGGTGCTCCGCCAGAAACATCGGCTTTCACACCGGAGTCCGGCACAGAGCGTAAGAGTTCGGTCGACCCACTCGGACTTTCTCCCCGGTCGGACGGCGCGGACCTCGATGCGGCGCTCAACCCTGGCGCGGGTGGGCTGTTCGGCCCGCTCGGCCCGAACGGGTACCGGCCGTCCCTCGATTCGATAACCGGTGCGCCGGTGGACAAGCCGGGTGTGCCCGGCGTCGGCGGCAAGAGCGGCGCCGGCGGGGTGCCGGGCATTCCACAGACGCGTCTGCCGTCCTCGGCGTTCGACGGCGAGAAGCTGGCCGGCAAGAACGGGATCGGCGGGTTGCCGTCGCGGGCCGCCATGCCCGGCAACGGCATGCTGCCGCCGGGCATGCCGGGGGTTCCGCCCGGCGCCCAAGGCGGCGCTCCCTCGGCCGGAAAAGGCAAGCGGCGCAAGGCCGCTTCGCCCACACCGGAGGTCGAGGAGCCGACCGGCACGGATGCGCCGTGGCCGCTCACCGACCGCCGGACCGGCGAGCGCTGATGTCCGTGCCCGACGCGGTCTCGCAGTCCGATATCAAGCTGCCGGAAGAACTGCACTGGCTCAGCTACGTAGCCGGTAGCGAGTGGCCCAAGGGCAGCGAGAACGGCATGTTCGCGCTCGCCGACGCGTGGTCGGACGCCTCCGGTGAGTTGTCCGGCGTGGTGACCGGCATCGAGGACGCGGTCAAGGACATCTTGGCCGCGTATCCCTCTGCGGGCGAGCTGAATTCGTCGATGGTGCAGACGCTGAAGCACCTCACCGACGAGTCGGACACGGCGTCGTTGCAGGCCATCGCGAAGTCGATGCATCAGCTGGCCGGATCGTGCGACAAGGTCGGTTGCGCGATCCAGGAAAACAAGATCATGATCGTCGTCGGCCTGGTGCAGCTGGTCTACGAGATCGCGCTGGCCTGGCTCTCGCCGGTGACCGCTCCGGCCCAGGAGGTCGTGCTGATCGCCTGGTACCAGGTGGTGTTCCAATGGCTGAAGAAATTGCTGATGCAGATGGTCATCGCCGCGCTGAACGCCATGGGCCAGCAGATGATCCTGAACATCCTCATCCAGCTCGGTCAGATGGCCGCCCATCACCGCGACGGATTCGACGGTAAAGCGTTGTGGCAGGCCGCGGTCGGCGGTGCGCTCGGCGGCGCGTTCGGCGCGGCGTTCGGCAAATTGGGCGGGGACCTGTTCAAGTTCATGGGCGGGAAGATCACCCGCACCGAGTTCGACAAACGCTGGCAGCAGCTGCTGACCGGCATGGTGCAGGGCGGCGCCGGTGGTGTCGGCGGCATGGTCGGCGGCGGTGTGGCCAACATGGCCCTCAACGGCGGCCCGTTCGAGCTGGACCCCAGGATGCTCGGTGCGGGTGCGGCCGGCGCGTTCAGCGGCGGCGCGCGCGGGTGGCGCGCGTCCGGGGCGAAGCCGCATGTCGACCTGCCCACGACCGCGAATCCGGGAACCAAGCTGCCGGCGGGCGGACCGCCGGTGCGGCCGGGGGACGGACCGCCGGCTTCCGGATCCGGTTCGGCGCCGGTGCACGAGCCTGCGGGCACCGGTGGCCCGAAGGCGAACGGCGACAACGCGAACGGTAAATCCGGTTCGGGCGGCGGGGCCGATCAAGGTTCGAGCGCGACGCAGAAGTCCAGTGCGCCATCGGTGCACGGCAACGAGACGGCCGAGAACTCGTCCGGCGGTCGGTCCGGTCAGAACGAGGCGGCCGGGCGCTCCGGTTCGCACGACAGTTCCGCACCGTCGCATAGCGCCGACAGCTCGTCCGCGCATGGCGACAGCACGTCGCAGCGCGCGAACGATGGTTCGTCCCATGCGGACAACCAGCAGCGCCCGGTCAACGATCAGGCGTCGTCGGGGGTTGCGGGACAACCGCATTCGAATGCGGCCGCGACCGCACATCAGGCACCCGCCACGGAGCCGACCAAGCCGGGTGCCGCAGCGGCGAATGGCGCGCCACCGCCGAACGCGCGGGCGGCGACGAACGACGTCAAAGGCGGCGCACCAGCCGCATCGCCCAGGGCGACGGACTCGTCCACGTCGCCCGGTCGTCCGCAGGTCGGTGCCGACCAGCGAGCGCAACCTCGGATGTCCGACACACCCAGCGGCAGTGGCGCTTCCGATGTTCAAACGCAGCGGTCGACGAGCGCGGTGACCAAACCCGAAACCCAGCAGACGCAGGTCCATTCGACGCCGGAGCAGTCGGCGTGCGGAAGCCGGGCGAAGCCAGAGGGTTCCGCGCCTCTCGGCGGCGACAAGTCGCCCAGCGGCGGTGACCGCGCGTCGCAGATCGGCGACAAAACGCCCAGCGCCGGGGACAGGTCAACCGCCACCGGCGACAAGTCGGCCAACCCGGGTGACAAGCCCACCGGCAGCGGTGACAAGGCCAACGCCGGGGACAAGGCGTCCGGCGGTGACAAGTCCACGAACCCCACGAAAGAGCCGGCCAAATCACCGAATTCGCCCCACTCGTCCGATCCGAAGTCGACCGCTTCACCACAGCGCAGCGGCGTGGCCAAGGACGGTGACCGGGCCGGCGCCACCGATCCGGTCAACGCCCGCGCACACACAGCCGACGGCTACACCGGTCGTGCCCGCTGGCGCCGCGTGGAGGCGGACCTGCTCGGCCCGGTGTGGCCGGGCGGCCGCGCGTTCCTCCGCGAGGTCGTCGGTTTCCAGCAGACCCTGGACCTGCTGCGAGGCAGCAGGTCGCCGCACGACGACCGGGAGCCGTTCCGGCAGGCACAGGGCGCCGATCTGCCGATGCGCGAGGGTTTCGGTCAGAAGGACCCCGGCGACACGCCACCCGGTCACGAAGGCGCCGCAGTACCCGGCTACGACAAGCCGCTGTCCCGCGGCATGTATCGGCTGAACGAAAACGAAAGGGCCGCACACCTATTCAAGATCGAGGACGGGCACTGGTCGAGAGTCGAGGAAGCCCCCGCGAAGAAGTCCGACGACGACGTCCCGGCGTCGGGCAAGACCGGCGAGGCGCCGCCGAAGACCGGTAAGACGCAGTCCGCTCCGAGCAAGAACATGGTCGGTGAGGACGGCGGCACACCGCACACCCCGGTGCCGCGCTCGGGGCCGCTACTGAAACGATGGGCCGAGGGCACCGCCCCGGTCATGCGGACGGTGGTCGGCGACCACGAAGGTCGTTGGTACGTGAGCGATTTGCCGCACGAGGCGTTCCACAACGCCGGGGTGTACGTGGCCTTCAAAGCCGAGTTCGTGAACGGGAAACTGGCGTCGGTCTTCGACTGGGCCGGTGCGTACCATCCGTCGCCCGCCAGGATCAAGGCCGCGCTGGGCGAACATTATGACGGCATAACGCATTTCGACCAGCATGGCCGCAAGTACACCCCCGCGGAGCAGGAGGGCTGGCCGCCCGCGGCCGAACGCACGCCGGTTGGACACGACGACGTGGCACCGAAATCCGATCACGACGAGACACCGCCCAAGCCCGAGCATTCCGACCTGCCCGACCCGCCACCGCGTCGGGCGCCGACGGACCCGCCGAACCTCGAGCGCGACGCCAAGGACCTGCTCGATGCCTACCAGCCGGACGAATGGGCGCGAGTCTCTCGCGACGACCTGAAGGAGGCCCTGTCCGGCAGCATCCACCACGATGCGCAAGACCCGGCTCAGTTGGCCGAGTACCACCGCGCGGTGACGGCCGCGGTCGAGGTGGTCCGGCGCGAGACCGGCAAGACCCTGCGCTGGACCCAGGTCATGGCGGTCATGGCGATGCGGCACGGGCCGATCAACATGGACGCCGGCGAGGGCAAGACGCTGGCGTTCCTGGCCGACGCGATGCTGAAAGCCTCGGCGGGCGACCCGGTTCAGGTCTTCACCACCCGAGACACCCTGGCCAACGACGCTTTCCGCCTGTACAACGACGTCCTGCGCCCGTACGGCTTCGATGTCGGCCGGATGAATCCAGAAGGCGGCCCGACCGGTGCGGACGCCGACGCGCCGCAACGCCCGACGATCAATATCGGCACCCTGAACGACGCCGGCTTCGGCAGGCTGCGAGGCAAGGTCGTGCCGGGCCGCCTCGCGGTGATCGACGAGATCGATGAGGCCCTGGTGCATGCCGACACCACCTGGATCCTCTCCGAGGGTGCGGCCGCGCCGGCCGCGCACGACGTAGCCGAACGCGTCGCATACGCGCGCGATTTCCTCGATCAGCGGCTGAGCTCCGGTGAGCTCACCCCGGCGCACTTCGGCCGGACCGGCGATCAGGTGGGCGGCCCGGCGAAGCTGACCGAGGAGGGCAGGTCCGCGGTCACGGAGCTGCTGGCCCGCGAGCAGCCGGGTGACCGAACGCTGACCGAGGCGCAGCGCCGGGAACGGCTCGACGAGGCCGTGCGCCGGATCGAATCGGCCGCGTCGGCGCGATGGGAGTTCGTCGAGAACGACCACTACATCGTGGACCGGGCGAACAACAAGGTCTTCATCATCGACCAGACCACGCACAAGGTGATGTTCGACCCGAAGACGTCCACCGAGAGCCGCTGGAACGGTGGCCTGGCCCAGGCCGTCGAGGCCAAGCACGGTCTGACCATCCGCAACGATTCCGGCGGTGCGCTCAGCCTGACCGCCAAGGAGATGTTCTCCGACACGCACTATGACCCGTTGACCGGCGCGTCCGGCACCGCCGCGGGCGTATCGCACGAACTCGTCGCGCAGTACGGCATGACCGACGTGGTGAAGATCCCGCGTTTCGCGGAGTCGAGACTCGACGTCCTCGACGCGTCGATGGCCCGCGACCAGTCGGCGAAACACCAGATGATCGCCGACGATATCGCCGCGCAGCACGGTCCGGCAGCCCGTCCGCAACTGGTGATCGCCAACCGCAACAGCGAGGTCGCGCAGCTGTCGGCGTTGCTGACCAAGGCGAACGTCGACCACATCGCGGTCGACGCGAAATGGTTCCTCGACCACGGCGAGCACGCGGAGGCGCGACTCCAGCAGATCTTCGACGAGGCGGGCCAACTGGGCAAGGTGCTGCTCATCAACCGGCAGGGCGGCCGTGGTGTCGACATTCCGGTCAGCCACGCGGTCAGCGAGGCCGGTGGCCTGCACGTGACGGTGACGAGCAAGTCGAACCTGCGCGATATCGACATCCAGGCCGAGAACCGGGCCGCGAGGTCCGGGCAGGAAGGCAGTGTCCGGTACTACCTGGCCGCCGACGACGCACTGTTCGCGCACGCGCCCGAGCACGCCCTGACCATCATCCGCTACACCGACGCGGTCGCGGAGCACGCCACCCTGGACACGAAATACCGTGCGACACAGGAGACGCAACAACTCGCCGAGGCCGCGCACCAGGCGGCGCCGACTCCGGCGAATCGAGCCGTCCTCGACGCCGCCCGCGACGACCACGACGCGGCGCTGGTCGCCCGCGACGCCGGGCTGCGGGTTCGTCAGGCGGCGGAGGCCGAGCTGGCCAACCTGGCTCCGGTGCTACAAGCCAGGAACTCCCGGCCCGAGCAGGTCGACAGTGTTGCCGCGCTCGCGGATTCGCTCGCCGAGCGGAGACAGGTCGGTCCGGTGGCGGCGCATCAGCCGGACGTGGACGGTAGGCCGAAGATCCCCGACCTGGAAATGCCGGTGGCACAGACCGTCGAGAGCCGGCACGACCATCTCGGCGACGGCGTGGCCACACCGGACACCGCGGCTCTGCCCGAGGTGAAGGTGGCCGATCCGCAGAGCCGGGAACTGGGCAAGCGGATCGCGACGATCACGGAGACGATCAAACAGGCCGACCGAGCCGATCTCGAGTCGCTCGCCGCGCTTCGGCAGGAACAGCAGGAACTGAAGGGGCAGTTGGCCGCTCACTTCGCGGAGCTGTCGCCCGACGAGCAGCAGATCGCTGTCGCTCGTGCCGAACAGCTGGGCAGCATCGATCGGCACGAACAGGATCTGGCTGACCGGGAAGGCCTTTCGCTGGACGAGTTGCGCACCAGGATGACGGCGGAGCTCGAAACCGCTTTCGCGGGTAAGGATGTCGCCATCCGCGTGACCGAGGATTCCCTCGTCGACGTGTTGCGGGACGGACGGTTCAAGACGGCCTTCGACCACGGTGATACCGGGGAGGGCGTGAACAGCCGCGGGTTGCTCGAGCACCGCTGGTTCGGCCACGAACAGCACAGTCATCCGGTCGGCAAACGTGCCGTCTACGGATACGTGCGGATGAGCGAGGAGCGACCGGCCCGCCGCCAATCCGACGACTACCTGTCCAACTATGGCGAGGTACAGGTGGTGCTGAAGGCCGCGGTGCGCGCACGGACTACGGCCTGTGTCGGTGATTCGATCGCCGACCAGATGCGTACCTATCCCTCGCCGCTCGAGCATCCGCTGCCCGAATCGTTCGGAATCTACGCACCACCCCAGCGGACTGTGCTGCCCTCGGCGCATGTCGGTCTCGGACGCGACCTGACGCACGCCGATTTCGAGAAGTGGCGATATGTCGAGGCGCAGGTGCACGGCGGGGTCGAGGTCGCCGACATCGATCACGTGGTCTTCCCGACGCATCCGGAACAAGATGTTCGGGATCTGTTGCATCGCAATGGTATTCCATGGAAAGTATTCCGCTCCGCGGATGACGAGCAGATCGTTCCGGCGGAGTTCGCGGACTTCTTCGCGAGCCGGGCCGGCGCGATGGCGCCGGCCGGCGTCGTCGGTGACGTGGTGACACACACCGCTGCGGAATCGGACTCGGCGGTCAGCAACCCGCTGATCGGATGGAAGTCGCATCTGAACTCGCTGCGGCTGCTCGGCGACGACGATGCGCAGCGCGGCAAGAACTTCCTGAACGTGCCGATCCGGTTCAAGCCGGAGGATGTCGTGTCGCAGTCCTTGATCGGTCCGGACGGCCGTACGATCGGCGTCTCCTTCAAGCACGTCCAATTCGAGATCGAGCATGCCGCCAGCTGGGCAGGCGCGCAGCTCTGGCACGACCAGGTGGTGCGCACCCGGCCCGGCCAGGGCGGTGCGGCGGTCTTCAACGGGCCGACCAGGAAGGGACAGGAACTAGCGGTCGCGCCGTGGGCGTCCGAGTACGTCAGCGGGGGTAAAGGCCCGTTCTTCGTCAACGCCCACGCGGGCTCGAACACGTTCGAGATCCGGCTCCGGACCGGGACCACGCTCGAGGTGAACGGCCGCACCTTCGCCGCGCTCCTGGAGGCGTCCGCGGGATTCCGCGATACGTTCGGCGCCGGCACCGATGCGCCCAGCTCGGTGGTGCTGCTGTCCTGTAAGGCGGCCAAGGGTTCGGCCGCGCCCGATTTCGCCGCAGCACTGCACGAGACATTTCCCGGCACCGACGTGCATGCGTCCAGCGGTGTGGTCACCACGTCCACGAAGTGGTCGCGGGACGCGCCGGATACCCGGGCCCGGTTGGTCTCGGGTGACAACAACGCGGGTTGGGAGACCTTGCGTAGCAACGGCTCTCGGACAGTGCACGAGAGCACCAGGTACGCAGATGCCACCGCCCCGGTGAATTCCACGGTCGGATTCGCGTCGGCGGTCAGTCACGATGCGGTTGCCGAGTCTGCGAGCAGGGCGGATGCGGTGAATCCGCCCGGGGTCGTCGTCGACGCGGCCGTGACCAACACCGGCACACACGATGACTCCGCGCCCATCGTGGACACCACGGTCAGCAACCCGCTCGGCTTCAAGACCCATCTGCGTTCCCTGCTGCTGAGCGGCGACGACGTGCTGACCGGCGAGAACTTTCTGCACAAGTCGGTCAAGTTCAAGCCGGCCGACGTCGTGTCGCGGGCCTTGATCGGACCGGACGGGCAGCCGATCGGCGTGTCGTTCAAGCATGTGGCGCACGAGATCGACGCGAGCACGCGGTGGGCGCAAGCGCAGAATTGGCAAGACAAGGTGGTGCGCACCCACCCCGGGCAGAAGGGTCAGGCTGCCTTCGACGGCGCGACCCGGCTCGGGCACGAGGTGGTCCCAGCGCCGTGGGCCGCCGAATACGGTGCGGGCGGTAGGGGGCCCGTCTACATCGACGCGCACGCGGGGAAGAACACCTTCGAGATCCGGCTGAAGACCGGAACCACACTCGACGTCGACGGTGCGACGTTCGGACGGCTGATCAAGGAGTCTCCGGCCTTCCACGACGCACTAGGCACCGATGTGGTCCGCTCGGTCGTACTGATGTGCTGCAACGCGGCCAAGGGCACGGCCGCGCCCGACTTCGCCACCGCCTTGCGCGAAATGCTGCCCACCGCAACGGTGCACGCGTCCAGCGGCACGGTGTCGATGTCCTCGATGAACTTCACGAACGCGCCGGGCAACCGGTATCGGCTCCTGGCGGCCGAGGACAACGCCGGCTGGGAAACCTTCGACGGCAATGGCGGCCGGACGATGGACGAATCCACCAGATACGACCCCGCCGCCGCGACCGCGACCGCCGCGGCCCGGACCCCGTCGGGGATCGACCGCACCCAGACCGTGACGAATACCGCTCGCTCCGCTGCCGCGCCCGCGACGGATCCGTTGTCCGCGAGCGCCGCCGGGCCGCAGGTGCACCCGACGCAGCCCGCATCGGCCACCTCGATATCGGGAGAGTCGGCAAAGAGCAAGCGTCCCTTGAGCTTCGAGGCCTCGGATGTGCTGAGCCGCCCCCTGGTGGACAAGCACGACCGGGTGATCGGGGTGTCGTTCGTGACCAAGGACGCCGGTCAGCGGGAGGCGGTGAAGTGGGCGCGCGCGGCATCCGGGCAGGACCGGGTCGTGCTCACCGATGCCGGACAGACCGTGGAGGATGTGGCCAAGCGCCGCATGGACTTCGGTACGGATGTCGTGGACGCGCCGTGGAAGGCCGACTACGACAACGGGGCGCCCGGGCCGATCTTCATCGATGCCCATGCGTCGCCGGAACGATTCAGCGTCGACATCCGGCAGGCGAACGGGACCAGCAAGACGGTCCAGGTCGACGGTGCGAACTACGCCGAGATCGTCAAGGCGTCGGCCCCGTTCCAGCAGGCGATGCAGGAGGGCGCGCAGTCGGCCCGCTCGCTGGTGCTCATCTCGTGTAAGGCGGGAAAGAAGCATGCCGCAGCGGATTTCGCCCGCGCGATGCGTGATCTGCTGCCGGACGCGGCATCGGGACCGTGCAGGTCAGCGCGAAGAAGGCAGGCAAGACCTTCGCCACCCTCGGAGTGAACCGCAACAAGGGCTGGGTCACGATTCGGTCCGACGGCTCCGCGGAAGTCCAGCAGAGCACGGTCAAGGCGGACACCGGCCGAACGGGTTCCGGGACCAGACGGACAGCCAGGACCGACCAGCCCACCGCGGCCACGAGAGCGCACGACAGCGAATCCGATGACGAGTACCTGGGCGGCACCGACGCCGAGGCCGGCGACGCCCAGCTGCGACAGTGGTTCGCGCGCAACGTGTTCGACGACGCCTTCGATCGAGCGGTACGCGGACGCCCGCTGCGGGACGGTACCGGCGCGGAGGACCTGTCCGATCTCGAAGGCGTCTCCGACGATGTCCGCGATCCCGCGCCCGCGGCCGGTCTGTTCGCCGACGAGACCGGCGAATCCGGCGTCCGGTTGAGCGAAGACGCGCTTGCGGATCTCTTCCGCTCATCGACCCCGACCGGCACGCAAACCGAAACCATCGCTCCGGCAGCGCATTCCGACACCGCCGTGCCGGATACCGCGACCTTGCTCGCACTGCCGCCGCATGCGGCTCCGGCCGTCGCGGGTACCGTTCCGCAGGATCGAACCGTCCTGATCGACCGGCTCGGCAATCCGCACATCCTCGGCGTCGACGAGGGATGGCGGGTGCTCGGCACGCGGTTCACCCATCCGGACACCGGTCATGAGTACGTGGGATTGGTTCCGTTCGACCAGAAGACGGACGTGGATCCGATCTGGGTGCGTGACGGGCTGCTCGACCAAGCCTTCCACCTGCAGAAACGACTGTTCCCCTGGGGGACGGACTGTTACCTGACATTGCCCGGCCTCGGCTTCGACGGCGCCGCCGGTCGCGCGCAGTGGCTGCCGGGCGGCTCCTCGATCACGGTGAAGCCGGCCCAGAACGCCGACGGGACGGCCGATCTCAGCCGGACGATGTTCCGGGATCCGCAAGCCACCGACCCGGCGCACGCGTGGCGCACGCTGCCGCGTCCGGTCCTCGGCGTCGCGCTGCCCGGACTCCGTGCCTTCGACGGCCCGCTGTGGCACGCCGAACACGGCCCACTCGAGTCGGATGTGCGCCAGGGCAGGCTGGGCGACTGCTTCTTCGTCGCCAACATGATCGCGCTGGCGCGTAGTTCGCGGCAGCCGATCCCGGAGATGATGGTGGACCTCGGCGATTCGGTCGCGGTGCGGTTCTTCGACCAGGCCGGTGCTCCGGTGTGGAAACGGGTCACCAAGGACCTCTACGTCAACGGCGACGGCACCGCGCGTAACGCGGCGCATCTGGGTGTGCTCTGGCCGGCCATGCTGGAGAAGGCGTACGCGGTATTCGCCGGGGACACCGGGT
The DNA here is from genome assembly GCF_042793755.1 of Nocardia sp. NPDC056564. Lineage (NCBI taxonomy): Bacteria > Bacillati > Actinomycetota > Actinomycetes > Mycobacteriales > Nocardiaceae > Nocardia > Nocardia sp. NPDC056564. Next base: position 27,828 of record NZ_JBHTUR010000034.1, on the reverse strand, counting down.
ACGCCGGACTCGATGGTGGTGATCCGGTCGACGCCGCCCGAAACCTCCAGCCCGCCAACCTGTCCGGTGGACTGCGGTCGCAACCGTCGCGTGCCGTCATGGACCACTACTTCCTGCACCCCATGCGGATGGACCACGACGCCTATACCCGGTTCGCCTCGGGCGACGAGGAATTCGCGCGCACGATCACCGCCCTGCACAGCACCTGGGAGGCGGAGTTGCGGGCGCATATCGCCCGCGAGCGAAATCCGGTGGGCGACGGTGCCGATTCGGCCCTGGTCCTGCGGCTGATCGAGACACACGGCGAAGTCCGCCAGGCCATCCAGGAGTTCCATCGGCAGATCCGGCCGGATAATCCGGCGTCCGCCACGGGTTTCCGTCGTTTCCTCGAGGGGCACCTGAGCGCGGATCAGCGAACCCGATGGGCGGCCCACATCGACGCCCTCGTCGACCACACCGGTCGAGAGGCCGCGTGGCGTGATCGGCTACTGGATCCGGCGACGATGCGTCCGGTTGCCGATCGGGTCCAATTCGCCCTGGACCGCGGCGATTTGGTGATGCTGAGCACGCGGCCATGGGGTGTCGACGACACGGCGCTGGTGCCAGGGTTGGTCGGCGGCCACGCGTACACGGTGCTCGGCGTCGAACGTGACGCGCACGGCGATCCGACGGCGCTGACCCTGCGCAATCCGTGGGGCAGCCATACCGAGACACCGGCGCCGCTACCGGGCATCCGCCACGACGACGACGGTGTGGTGCACGTGAACCTGGAGCATCTCAACAAGTTCGGCAAGCTGACGGTCAGCGGGTCCGGAGCCCGCGCCCTGTTCGGCTTGGACGAGTTGCCGCTGCCGTTCGCCAGTCTCGTGCGGATGGCCGCCGCGGGCGAGGAGGCCGGCTCCGGCGCGCACGTGCGCACCGATTCCGCGGATGCCGACGACCTCGCCGTAGCTCACGTGACCCATCCGCTGGAGTTGAAGCGGCGCTTCGCCACGATCAGGCTGCGACTCGACAAGAACCTGCTGCTCGGCGAAACGGAGAACACGAGCGTATACACCTTCCGAGCCAAGCAGCTCGTCCAGTCGCCGATCCTCGATAACCAGGGTCGCACGATCGGGATCACGTTCCTGCACGAGGAAGCTCAGCTGCGCCTGCTGCACGGGTGGGGCAGTGCCGCGAACGGGCACGACCGGGTCGTCCGGATGCGCTCCGACGAGGCGGATATCACCGCGGTGATGAGCGATCCGGCCAAGCTGACGCCCGACCGTTTGGCCGCGGCGCCGTGGGCAGGCGAATACCGGAACGGGCGAATCGGTCCGCTCTATGTTTCCGTGCACGCGGCCGAGAACGGTTTCGAGGTCCAGCTCCGTTCGGGCAAAGCGGTCGCGGTCGACGGGCAGACCTTCGCCTCGATCATCAAAACGTCTCCGGCATTCCGGGACGCGATGGCAACGGATCCGGCGAGATCGGTCGTCATGATCGCCTGCGAGATCGCGGCAGGACCGGCCGGGCGGGATTTCGCGCAGGCCGTGCACGAGTCGTTCCCGCAGAGCCGCGTCTACGCGTCCCAAGGGTCGGTGCAGACCTATGTCGACAGCAGCCTCGGAATAGGTTTGCTCGGTGCGGTGCGCGATCACGGCTGGGTGTCTTATTTCAACGGATCGGGCACCAATTATCCCAGAACCCGTTTCCCGATCACGGGGGCCGTTTCCGCGGCACCCGAGGTGGTTTCGGCATCGGTGATCCATTCCGGTTCCGACGACGACGCCTACACCAGCGATTCCGCGAGCGACGCCGCCCTCGGCGACGAGCTCACGACCACCGACATGACCCACCCCCTCGAGTGGCGGGCCCGCCTGCACACGCTGCGGCGGATGCTCACCGAGGACCCCTTGCTCGGCGTCACACCCGGCTCGTATGTGGTGAAGTTCGAGGCGAAGGATGTGCTGTCGCACCCGCTGCGCAACCACCTCGGCGAGACGATCGGCGTGTCGTTCCACCACAAGAACGACCTGCGCGGAGCGCAGCTGTGGGCGCAGACCGAGATCGGCCACGACTCGGTGATCCGCATGGATGCCGACGAGACCGACATGCTCGCCATCGGTAACCGCATCCGGAACAACGCGTTGAACGGCGCGAATTCGCACCCGGAGATCGTCGCGGCGCCATGGCAGCGGGAATATCGGGACGGCCGCAACGGTCCGGTCTACATTTCCGCGCACGCGGGTCCCGATCACTTCGAGATCCGCCTGAAATCGAAGGTATCCATCATCGTGGACGGCCGGACGTTCGCCTCGATCGTGGAGTCCGCCCAGCCGTTCCGGGATGCGCTGACCTCTGGGACGCTGCCTCAGGGGACGTCGAAATCGTTTGTCCTGGTGGCGTGCGAAGCGGCGAAGGGGGAGGCGGGCTCCGGTTTCGCCGACGCGATGCGGGTGAACTTCCCGGACAGTCGAATCTACGCGTCTCAGGGAGTGGTACACACCGCCGTCGTGGATATATCGACCCCGACGATTCGGTTGCCGGACATGAGCATGATCGGCGCGCACAACAACGCAGGCTGGATATCGTATTTGCAGGGCAGGGGATACCAGTACGCCAACACCCGGTATCCGGCGCAGAACCCGCCCGCGAACTTTGTCGTACCGCAGGCGAACCTGCCCGCGACGGGCACAACCCATTCATCCCCTTCGTATTCCGCGGGCACGCTGTTCGGCGTGCGGTTGCGGCGTCCAAGAGAGAGGTCCACCGATGAGTGACCAGCAGTCCGACGAATCCACCGGCGCCGAGTGGCTGTTCCTGATCGATCCGGCGTGGCAACCGGCCGCACCGGACGAGCGCCCGCCGGCTCATGCGGTGCTCGGCGGCTGGTTCGTCGACGAGGACGGCACGGTCGGCGAGTTCAACGCCAACCCGGACTACCGGCCGGTCGAGGACGGGCCGGCGGTCGATCCGGTCGATGCGACCCTGCGATTGGTGACGGAGGGCAAAGCCGATGCCGCGCAGCTGATGTCGACGCTGCGCGACGCCGTGGTCGGTGTCGCGATCGACGCGAACGGTGATCCGGTGGTCGCGGCCGCGCCCGACGGCGTGCCGTGCGTCCTGGTCACCTCCGCCGCGACCCATCGGCAGCACGTCGAGGGCGCGCGCTGGACCGAGGTGCCGATGGCGGAATTGGCCGACGCGCTGCCCGAGGAGGGCATCGACGTGCTGATCAATCCGGGCGCGCCGGCCTCGATGCGGTTGCTGGCCGGCGCGGTCAAACAGGCGCTGCCAGTTCAGGGTTGAGCAGGCCGCGGCGGTATCAGCCGCGGCCGTCCTGGTATTCGGTGGCCCGACGCCGCATTTCGGCGCGCTGCTCCGGGGTCAGCAGGCTGTGCGGCGCGGCTTCCTCGCGCCGCCGGAAGCCCGGTCGCGCGAGCAGCGAATCCAGCAGCAGCACCGGCAGATCCGCCGGTGGCACGGTGTATCGCCCGGCGGCATCGACGTCACGATGATCGATCACCACGCACACCGGACCGACCGCCACGACCCGAGCGCCGTCGCCCCGCTCGGCCACGATCCGGGCCGAGGCGTCCTGCGGCGGGGAAACGTTCGACTCGTCCATCAGGTATTCGTCTCTCTCGCAGTCGTTCATGCCGGTGGCAGGTGGCAGATCTGGACCAGTTCGCGTCCGCGCGTCCGCGACACCAGCACGCCGCGACCCGGCGGATACTGTGCCGGTCGCACGTCGCCGAGCAGCACACCCTCGTCCTTGGGGATGCTCATCAGCAGGCCGTCGACCGACATGTCCTTCAACGGCCCGAGCACCTGGTCGTAGAGCGCGCGGGACGCGCCGCCGGCCCGGCGGGCGATGATCACGTGCAGGCCGATGTCGCGCGCCTGCGGCAGCAGATCCATCAGCGGCAGCAGGGGATTGTTCGAGGCGACCATGTCGTAGTCGTCGACGATCACATAAACCTCGGGCCCGCTCCACCAGCTGCGCTCGCGCAGCTGGGTCGGCGTGATGTCGGTGCCAGGCATCCGCTTGGAAACGAATCCGGCCACCTCCTTCAGCGTCGGCACCGAGGTCTGCGCCGAGGTGGAGTAACCGGCCAGGTGCGGGCCCTCGATCGCGCCGAGCATGGTCCGGCGGTAGTCGACCAGGATGATGCGGGCCTGATCCGGCGTGGAATTCTCGACGATGCCCTGTGCGATATTGCGCAGCAGCGTGGTCTTGCCGCAGCCCACGTCGGCGAAGACCAGCAGGTGCGGCTGCTCCTCGAAGTCGAGCACCAGCGGCGCGAGCTCGGATTCGCTCAGCCCGATCAGCACCCGCCGATGGTCGAGCCGCGTGTCCTGCGCCCGCGCGGTCTCCAGCACCTGTTCGCGGTCGAGTTCCAGCGGGAGCATGCGCACCGTGGGCGCGTGCCGACCGGGATAGAGCTCGGCCAGTTCGGCTTTCGCCGCGGCGACGCCCTCGGCGAGGGTGTTCGGGTCGACGGCGGTGTCCAGCCGCGGCAGCGCGATCAGCATGTGCAGCTTCTCCGCGGTCATGCCGCGGCCCGGCCGGTTGATCGGAACCCCCACCGCCGCACGGCGATCCATCTCGGAGTCCGACGGGTCGCCGAGGCGCAGCTCGATCCGGGTGCCGATCTGGTCCTTGACCGCCGGTCGGATCTCGCCCCAGCGGTTCGCGCCGAGCATGAGATGGATGCCGTAGGACAGCCCGCGCGCGGCCAGCACCAGCACCTGACCCTCGATCAGCTCGAACTCCTCACGGAAGGCGGCCCAGCCGTCGATGACCAGGAAGACGTCGCCGAACAGGTCGGCCGAGAGCGGATGCGCGGCCCGCTCGTCGGCGGGCAGCTCGGCGAGCTCGGCCTTCATCGCGCGGAACGCGCGCATGTTCTCGATGCCCAGTTCGAGGAAGCGGGCCTCGCGCCTGCGCAGCAATGTGCTGAGTTCGGCGACCGTGCGGCGGACCCGATCACTTTCCAGCCGCCCCGCGGCCGATCCGACGTGCGGCAGGCCGTTGAGTGCCGACAGCGCACCGCCGCCGAAATCCAGGCAGTAGAACTGTACCTGCTCCGGGGTGTGCGTCGCGGCCGCGGCCATGATGATCGTGCGCATGGTGGTGGACTTGCCCGACTGAGGTCCGCCTACCACCGCCACATTGCCCTGTGCACCGGCCAGGTCGATGGTGAGCACGTCACGCCGCTGCTCGTACGGCTTGTCGACGATGCCGATCGGCAGCCACAGCGTGCTCTGCTGGGTGCACGCCGAACGCCAATCCGGTTCGGGCAGTAGCATATCCACGCTGGGCGAGACGTCGAGGGGCGGTAGCCACACCTCGTGCGCCCGGTTGCCGTGCCCGGTCAGCCGCCCGACCACCACCTGAAGCAGCGACTGCTCCGGGCCGGCGGGCGGCGTCTCAGCGAGCAGTGCCGCCAGATCCGGCAGCTCCACCTCGACCGGTGCCGCCTCGGTGGCGGTCGGCTGCGTACGGAGCGCGACGGCGGCGGTGAACAGATCGACGACCCCGGCCGAGGTCGGAGCCGGTGCTCCGGCCGCCCGGCCGGCGACCGGTGGAACGTAGGGGCCGGACACGTAGGTCGCGTTGAACCGCAACGGATCCGAGGCATCGCTCTTCAGGTACCCGGCGCCGGGATTGCCCGGCAGATGGTAGGCGTCGGTGATCCCCAGCACCTGCCGGGATTCGCCGGCGGAGAAGGTGCGCAGGCCGATCCGGTAGGACAGGTGCGAATCCAGGCCGCGCAGCCGGTTCTCCTCCAGCCGCTGCGAGGCCAGCAGCAGGTGTACCCGCAGCGAACGGCCCAGCCGGCCGATCATCACGAACAGTTCGGCGAAATCTGGCTTCTGCGAGAGCAATTCGGAGAATTCGTCGACGATGATGAACAGTGCGGGAAGCGGATCGAGCTGCGCGCCGTTGGCCCTTGCCTTCTCGTATTCGGTGACATTGGCGAAGTTTCCGGCCGCGCGCAGCAGTTCCTGGCGGCGGTTCAGCTCGCCGGCCAGCGCGTCGCGCATGCGGTCCACCATCGAGAGTTCTTCCTCGAGGTTGGTGATGACCGCCGACACATGCGGCAGCGGATCGAGGCCGAGAAACGTTGCGCCACCTTTGAAGTCGACCAGCACCAGATTCAGCAGGTCCGGTGAGTGGGTGGTCACCATCGACAGCACCAGCGTGCGCAGGAACTCCGATTTACCCGAACCCGTCGCGCCGATGCACAATCCGTGCGGGCCCATGCCGCTCTCCGCGGATTCCTTGATGTCGATCTCGACCCGGGTGCCGTCGGGCGTGACGCCGATCGGTACCCGCAATCGCTCGCGCGCGGACCGAGGCCGCCATACGTCGTCCGGCTCGATGGTGGCCGCGTCGGCGATGCCGAGCATCGACATCAGGCCGGGGTCGCCGCCGAGATCCGCGCCGAGATCGACGATCTGGGCGCTGGTGGCGATCCGGTAGCGAGACACCCCGCGCGCGAAGGTCGCGGCCACCTCCAGGCTCAACCGGTCCGGATCGGCGAAGTTCTGCACCGAGCCGCCGGTGCGCGCGCCGATCACGGTCTCCTCGACCACCAGCTGCAAACCCCGGCGGACCGCGAGGCCGGTCTGCGGCGCGGTCAGGTCCAGCACGGTCACCGAGTCGAGACCGGCGTCGCTGATGGTGCGTTCGGAACCGCTGACGTAACCGTCATCGATCACCACCACGACGTGCAACCGGCCGGGCGTCGGTGGCGCGTTGCGCAGGAATCGGCCGCGTTCGAGCAGTTCCTCGGCCAGCGCGGTCTCCAGCTCCGACAACGACTCGTACAGCATGCGGGCCGTGCCGATTCGGTCGGTGTCGCGCGGATGCTGGAGGTGCGGAAGCCATTTCGTCCAGCGCCAGGCCGCCGCGTCCGGATCGGCGGTGACGATCGCGAACACCATGCTGTCCGGACCGTGAAAAGTGGCCAATTCCATCAGCATCGAGCGCAGCAGGGCACGGCCGTGCGCACGCGGGCCCTCGATATTGACCGCGGGAAACGCGCGCAACGAAATAGCGGTCGGTAGACCGTGCACGACCGAGTGGGTGCGCACGAACCGGCGCAGCGCCACCGTCGCCACCGGTTCCAGATCCTCGAGCGGAACCGTCTCCGGCCGCGCCAGTTTGGTGGCGAGCCGGTGGCTGCCCACGCCGACCCGCACATGACCGAAGTCCGGGTCGCCGGGCCTGCGCTCCCACATCCGCCGGGTGCCGATGAGTGCGTGCAGGTCGATCGGGTGCGGGTGGCTCCAGATCAGCGCCGCGCGCTGGGCGGTCCCGGTGCCGCGAACGTCGCGGCGCAGCTGGTCCAGGTAGCGGAAGTAGTCCTTGCGTTCCTCGTTGAGCTCGGCGGCCTTCTTCCCGCCGCCACCGCCGCGTCCGGCGAACATGCCGACCATCGACATCAGCATCATCATCGGGAACATCATGGCGAGCGGATTGGTCAGCATGGCCTTGCCGCTCATGGTGAACATCAGCGCCATCATCCCGACCATGGCGACCACCATGACCAGCGGCAACAACCGTTGCCAGAGCGGGGCGGGCACCGGCGCGGTGATCTCCGGCGGCGCGTTGAGCACTACCTCGCCGCCCGGCGGGCGCGGCGGCGCGATCCGGGCCAGCCGGATGAAACCTTGCGTACTCATGGCTGGTCCTCGTCAGTTGTCGCCCGGCAGGGCGAGCCGTTCGCGCTGTTTGCGCCGGAAGGGGATCGACAGGGTCAACAGGATCGCGAGCGCCGCCAGACAGCCTGCGGCACCGGCGATTCCGATGCGGCGCGGCCAGGGATCCGGTATCGGTGCCGGGGTGGGGGCGGCGATCGGTTTGCCCGCCGCGGGGTCGAGTCCCGAAGGGGGCGGCAACACCGCGGTGAGCGCGGCGACCGGGTCGATCATGCCCGCCCCGATGCGCGCGTCGCGACCGCTGCCCGGTGCGTGTGCGGTGCCGACGATGCGATCCATCACCTGCCCGGCGGACAGGTCGGGAAAGCGGGACCGAACCAGGGCGACGAGTCCCGCGACGAAGGCGCTGGCGAAGCTGGTGCCGTTGACCGGGGCTACCCGGCCGTCCGCCTGCGGCGTGCCGTTGACCAGGCCGGTGCCGCCGGGCGCGCTATCCAGCGACATCAGGTTGCTGCCCGGTGCGGCGACGGAAACCCAGGGCCCGTACAGGCTGAACGACGACGGCGACCCGTCGGCCTCGACCGAGGCGACCGACAGGACATAGGGGGAGAACCACGCCGGGGTGGCGATCGTCTGCACGGAATCCCAACCGGCAGTGCCGTTCTGGTCCTTGCAGGCGCCCTGGGACTGCACGTTGCCCGCTGCCGTGACCACCACGACGTTGTGGTCGTAGGCATATTTCAGCGCCGCGCCGAGCGCGCCGTCCAGCGGACCGGTGCCGGCCGGTCGGCAGGACACGGCCGAGATGTTGATGACGGAGGCGTGCAGGTCGACCGCGTGCACGACCGCGCTGGCCAGCGTATCGACGGTGCCGTAGCCGCCGGCCGACATGCCGCCGGGTTCCGCTCTGCCGTAGTTGTTCTTGGCCTGGTAGGCCAGGCTGGTCTGCCGGATGGCGAGCACGGCCGCCTGGGGCGCGACGCCGGCGAAGCCGTCGGCGCCGTCGGCGGCCGGATGTCCCGCGATGAGGCCGGCCACGAGGGTGCCGTGCCCGTCGCAGTCGGCGGTGCCGTCGGAATCGGCGACGTAGTCGCCGCCCGGCTCGACGGTCAAGCGTGGATGCCGATTGACGCCGGTATCTATCACCGCGACGGTTTGCCCTGCGCCCCGGCTGAATTCCCACGCGTGGTCGAGAGCGAGCGCCTTCTGCGCCGCGGGTATTCCGACCGGTGCGGAGCCGGTCCAGATCGGCTGGGAACACAGCAGCCGCTGCTCCGACGGGGTCGGCGGCGCGACCGGCGCGCCGATGACCAGCAGTCCCGGGTCCACCTCCGGCGGCGTAACACCCTGCGCGGCACCGGATGCCGACAGGGCCAACAGGACTGTCATCGCGGCGGCGGCGAATCCGGATTTGCGAGACAGGCCGGGTTCAGCCATTGCGCGCCATGGCGTAGACATCGATGATCCAGAACGTCAGCGGGCCGATCGCGCAGATCAGCGCGTACTCCAGGATTTCACCCGCCCGCTGCACCACCGGCGAGATCTCCAGGTTCGGACCGGCCACGCCGACCAGCATGGCCAGCGCCGCGACCAGCAGCAGCACCCCCGCCGCGGGCAGCGCCGCGTCCGCCAGCCGCACGCCCCACAGCACCGCAGGCGGGATGAGCGCCGCACAACCACCCAGCACCAGCACCGAGGCCTGGGTCAGGTCGGAGAAGGCCCGTCCGCGCCGGGCCAGCACGATGCCCACCGACGCGGCGAGCGCCGCGCACTGCCAGCGATGCTCGGTGGCCGTGGCGACCGTCATGATCGTGGCGAACACGGTGACCGTGACGATGCCGATGATCATCCCGGACTGGTAGTCGTTGGCCAGCCGAGACCGCAGGCCGAGGCCGGCCGCCGACGGGATCGACGTCGCGCCGATCGCCCCGATGCCCTCGATGGTCGGCCGGGGTTCGTGGTCGCGCGGGTCGATCGCGCCGCCCGCGGTCGGTACCGGCGGCACCGGCAACCGGGCCGCCGCCACCGCGATCCGCGGGGCCAGGGTGATGCCGAGCAGCCCGATCAGAATGATCGCCGCCGCCGACTTCGACGGCGCCACCTGCCATATTGTCGAGGCGGCCGCGGCGCCGGTGCCGAACGTCGCGATGGTGATCACCGCCGTGAACATGGTCGGCCGCACCCGGATCGCGCGCATTGCGATCACCGAAAGCAGCAGCGCGGCAGTGCAACTCAGCAGAACGTGCGGTGCACCGAGCGGACCGGGCACGATCGCCGCCGCACCGCTGGCCAGCAACAGCAGGCCGCACAGGGCCAGCACGGTCGCGGGCAGCGTGGCGGCGTATATCCGGGCGACGAGTGCGGCGCCGATCAGCGTCAGCAAGCCCGCGCCGAGCCCCGAAGCGCCGGCCGGGACGCCCAACCCGTGGGCCGCCGCGAACAGCAGCAGGAAGCACGCGCCGGCCACGGCGGCGATCGCGCCTGCCAATCCCGCCCGTCCCGCCGACTCGGCGGTCCAACCGCGAAAAGCGTTGTCGGTCAACCGCGCTACCGCATCGATCACGTCATCGAAGAGAGCGGGCGACTCCACCGAGTCCACCGCGCGCAGCACCAGCAGGTCGCCGTCGAACACCTCGGCCTCGGTCAGTGTGCGCACCGGATCGATCGCGGACCGGCCGAGCCGGCTCAGCGTCCAGTGCTGCGCCGCCAGCGGGCTGTTGTCGTCGTTCTCGGACAGGTCCGGATTGCGGGAAGCGATGAGCGCCACCAGATCCGGGATGAAGTTGGCGATCGGGACGGCGGCGGGCAGCGCGACGTCCACCTGGGTGTTGTCGCCGATCACCGAGACCCGGCACAGTTGCGGCTCGATCGCCGTTGACTCCATCACGCTGACGACTCCCGAATTCCCTGGTTCCGACGTTCGGGAAGGTAGCCAATCGGCCGGTACCACGGCACCTGCCGAGCGGGGAGTTCGCCTCGCCGTAACCGCTGGCGCGCAACGACATGCGGTTTTCCGCGCCCGGTCGGCGCGCCCGGTGAACTGCCGATGAATGCGCGGTGGGCGCGGACCACGCCCGATATGCGACGACCGTGTCCGGCCGCTACGTTGCCCGGCATGTCAGCCAATCGGCAAGCGCAACAGATCTTCGACGCGGGCGTGCTGTCGTTGGGCTTGATGGTCGACGGCCAGCAAGCCGCCAAGAACCTCGAATACGCCAAGGTAGCCTTCCGCCGGGCGACCGAGCTCGACCCGGAGATGTGTGATGCCTGGTTGGGCCGCGTCGCCGCCGGTGACGTGAGCCAGGAGGTGCTGCGTCAGCTGCACCGGACCTCGGCTACTTCGCTGATGCGCGAGCAGCGCCGGCTCGGGTTGCCGCCACGGCAGTTGGCCGGCCGGTTCCAGATCGGCCAGTACATCGACTACCCGATCGCGAGTCTCACCGAGATCTGGATCGCACAGGCGATGCACCTGTTGCAGGACAAGGAATTCGAAGCGGCACACCAGGTGCTGGACGGCCTCGACGAGCGGCGCCGCCTGCTGGCCGACGACCCGGATCGCGCGATCGATGACCAGATCTGTGCCTACGCGCGCGGCGTGCTGTACTTCACCGCCCAGCTGTGGCCGGACGTGATGGCGGTGCTGGCCGGCTCGGCGGAATGGCAGGACCAGTACATGGCCTCGGGCGCGCACGTAATGGTCGGCACCGCGTGCGCGCACCTCGGATTGTTCGGCGAGGGGACGCGGCGGCTGGAACTGGCCGAGCGCGGCCCGATTCCGGCGGCCAGGATCGCCGCCATGTACTGCCGTGGCCTGGCGTTGCGCGAACAGGGCAACGAGGAGGAGGCGCGGGCGCTGTTCGAGACGGTCTACACCCAGGTCCCGGAGTTCGCGTCGAACGCGCAGGCCATGCACGACCCCAAGTTCCGCATCGTGGTCACCACCCGCGAGCAGATCGAATCCCGCACCGACCGTTGGGATCCGGCGTCCGCGCCGTCGCTGGCCGAGGCCGCCGAGGAGGAGCAGCAGCACCGGGCCGAGGTGGTGCTGGCCACCGCCCGCAAGGAACTCGACGCCCAGATCGGCCTCGGTGCGGTGAAGGTTCAGGTGGCCAAGTTGCAGTCCTCGGCCACCCTGGCCAAAGTCCGGGCGGAGAAGGGGCTCACCAGCATGCCGCGCGGGCAGCACCTGGCCTTCACCGGCCCGCCCGGCACCGGCAAGACCACCATCGCCAGGGTGGTGGCGAAGATCTACTGCGGGCTCGGCCTGCTCAAGACCGACAATGTGGTGGAGGCCAAGCGCTCCGATTTCGTCGGCCAGCACCTGGGTTCGACGGCGATCAAGTCGAATTCGCTGATCGACTCGGCCATGGACGGCGTGCTCTTCGTGGACGAGGCGTACACGCTGATCCAGACCGGACTGTCCGGCGGTGACGCCTTCGGCCGCGAGGCGGTGGACACCCTGCTGGCCAGGATGGAGAACGACCGCGACCGCCTGGTCGTCATCATCGCCGGCTATGACGGCGAGATCGATCGGTTCCTGGCCAGCAACGACGGCCTGGCATCCCGCTTCGCGAAACGGGTCAAGTTCGATTCGTACTCGCCGGACGAACTCTGCGACATCGGCCGATTCATCGCGGACAGGCGTGATTCCGCGGTATCGGACGCGGCGATCGATCTCCTGCGCACCGCCTGCACCGACCTCTACCACGCCGAGGGCACCGATCAGAGCGGACTGCCCCGCCGCGGCATCGACATCGCAGGCAACGGCCGCTTCATCCGCAACATCATCGAGGGCGCCGAGGAGGAGCGCGAATACCGGCTGGCCATGGACGACAGCCTGGACCTGCGGTCGCTCGACGAAGCCACGCTGATGCGGATCGAGGCCGATGACATGCGGAAGGCGTTGGAGGTCGTGCTCGCGACGTTGGCGCTCTGACTCGGGTGAGACGAAGAATTCGGCCGAGCGTTCGGCCTGCGGCGGTAGCCGACCGGCGGTGATTCAGGGGCTGGTCGGACCCCCTTTTTCAGCCATTCGGCGGGGCGTAATGCGGGTCGCTCGTCGGTAGCGTCGGCACGGTGAATCAGCAAACGATATTCGGCCCGGTATATCGTAGGATCTGGTTGATCGCCGGCGTTGCCGTGTTGGTCCTGACAGGTTGTTCGGCAACGGCGGAGGATCGGCTCGTCGCCGATATTCGCGCCGATACCAATCGAGACGGCGTGGTCGACGGGAAAGATGTCGGCGCCGGAATCGAAAAAGGTAAGTGGACCGCCGAATACGGCGCGATCGTGCTCCCGAACATCGGCGATGTGGCGCGGCGTTGCCCATCGAGCCGAAGCCAGGTCTCCGACGCCGAACTCGCCGGGTGTCACGACGCGGCCGACGATGCCGCGCGCGCACCGGACTACCTGGCCCCCATGATGACCATGCCGGTCGGGCGCGGCGTCGACGGCATGACCGGCGGGGTGGCACCGGTAGGCGTCGGCGCCGACAAGATCCGCGTCTTCGTCAAACGGCAAGACTCCTGGATCAGACTGGGATCCGAGGACAGTCTGACCGAAGCCGAATTGCGCGACGGCGCCACCCTGGGCGTCGACTCGCGAGATGTCGTGCGCGACCGGGCGGTCTGGGACGGCTCCGTCACCATTCGGTTCACCGTCCGCACCGGCGGCCGAACGGTCACCGACGATATCGCCCTTCGCGTGGCTCCGGTCCTCCTGCACAGTCACAACCAGAACGCCGAGGCGTTGGTGATCCCGTCGAGCGACAACGACCCGGCGTATGACCGGTTCGTCGGCGACCTGACCACGGCCGCGCGAGCCGGTGGCGTGACCGCGCCGCTGATCAGGATGGACACCGACGACACCTGGGCGCAGGACTTCGTCGAGTTCGGCTACGTATCGATGCCGGGGCCGGGCGGAAAGACCGTTTCGCTGCGCGTCGCGATTCGCTCGCCGCAACCCGAGCGTGCAGGCGGCAGGTCCGTATTCGATCTGCGCGGTCCCGGTATGGGCGTGATCCAGATCGGCGGCGCCGGTGATCGGCACGTGGATTCGTTCGGTAATGTCGAGACCATCCCGCCCTATACCCACAACGGGAACGAGTTTCCGCAGGGCCGGGTGATCATCGGCACCGGCAACCGCAACGACGCCGCCACCGGCAGCCCGGAATTGCAGAAATTCTTTGCCGCCCAGCAGATTCAGCCGCCATTGACCTTGGACACCACCTGGCTCGTGGTCGGCCACGTCGACGAATTCATCCAGTTCCTGCCTGCTCCGTCCGGTCGAGGATGGCGGCCGGCGGTCTCCGATCCGCGGCGCGGGCTCGAGCTGCTGCGTGCGCAGCAACGAGCCGGTCACGGTGCGGAACGGGCGTTCTCCCACCCGGGCGCACCCGACCGGACCATCGACAACGTCCTGGCCGACCAGCGCTTCGTCGCCGACAACGAATTCGCGGCCCGCAAGATCGACGAGAACGTGCAGCGCGTGTCCCAGGAGACCGGCACGAAACCCGAAGACTTCGTGCGCATTCCAGGTCTCTACGAGCTCTCCGTCGGCATCGACGACGAACCGGACGCGCTGGTGAGCTTCTACCCGGGCGCCGTCAACGGGGTGCTGATCAACGCGGCGAACTACATCGCGCCGCGGCAATGGGGTCCGGTCGTCGACGGGCGGGACATCTTCGAGACCGCGGTCACCGAGGCCTACCGCTCCGCCGGAGTATCGGTGCGCTACGTCGACGAGTGGGAAACGCTGCACGTCGGGGGCGGCGAAATACACTGCGGCACGAATGCGCTGCGGCAGACCGGCAATCTTCCGATCGCCCGGTGATCCTCGGGCAGGAGTGGATACCGTGGCTTGGAGCACCCGCAGGCTCGCCGAACTCGCCGGCACCAGCATCCGCACCGTGCGGCACTATCACGACCTCGGCCTGCTGGCCGAACCCGAACGCCAGCGCAACGGCTACAAGCGCTACGACGAGACCCACCTGGCTCGCCTGCGACGGGTCAAATACCTTGCCGATCTGGGCTTCTCACTGGCCCAGATCGGCCGGATGGACGAGTCGGGACCGTCCGAACAATCCGTGCGCGCCCTGGACGCCGACCTCGCCGCGACCATCGAACGGCTGCAATGGATGCGCGCCGAACTGGCCCGGACGCTGCGCCCGGCCGAGCCGCCGTCGCGCCCCGTCGCGCCCGCCCTCCAGCCGACCGGATGACGACCCCCGCCGTGCGGCTGGAACACCCGCGCCGGACGGCCGCTATTGGTGATCCGCGCTAGCCACTCGGCCGCTGCCGGGGCAACCTGGGCGGAGATCTCGTTGATGAAAGTGTGCTCATGATCCGCGTGGCAATAGTGGACGACGAGGCGCTCGTGCGATCGGGTTTCACGCTGATCCTCGGCGCCGCCGACGACATCGAAGTCGTCGTCGCCAGCGATGGCGTGGGCGCGCTGTCCGCGATTCGGGCCGCGGCACCGCAGGTCGTGCTGCTCGATATCCGGATGCCGAATGTCGACGGGCTGCACATTCTGTCGAAACTGCTCGAGGCGCCGCAGCCGCCGACCGTGGCCATGCTGACCACGTTCGCCGCGGACGAGTACATCGCCGACGCATTGCGCAGGGGCGCTTCCGGTTTCATCCTCAAGGACACCGAGCCGCAGCACCTCGGCGCGATGGTCAGGGCGCTGGCCGGCGGGGCAGTGGTGCTGTCGCCCAAGGTGACCAAGGCGGTGGTCGAAAGCTATCTCGACCCGATCGACACCGGGGCGCCCGAGCTGGTGCGGCGGCTGACCGATCGGGAACGCGACATCGTCGTGCTCATCGCGGACGGCCTGTCCAACGCGGACATCGGTGTGCGCCTGCATGTGAGCATGGGGACCGTAAAAGATTCCGTCAGTGCGATTTTCGCCAAACTCGACATCAGCACCCGGGTGCAGGCGGCGCTGATCGCCGAGCGGGCCGGCCTCCTTCGCGCCGACCTGCCATGAGCGGCCGCGAACGGGTCCTGCCCGTCGCCGTCGACCTGGTTCTGGCCGCGATCGGGGCCTTCGATGTCTGGTGCAATCGCGATGTGCCCCTTGCCATGTGGGAGATCGGCGTCGCGCTGCTCACCGCGGCGGCGTTGCTCGTGCGCCGGTATGCGCCGATCGTCGCGTTCGCATGCACGCTGCCGGGGACGATACTGGTCGGGGCGCTGCTGGCGCCGATGGCGGCGCTGTACTCGGTGGCGCGCGGCGCGGCGCCGCGGTGGATCGTCGCGGTGTTCGCCGTTCTGCTCGGGTCCTCCTGTCTGTACACCTCGCCCACCGGCGACTTCCGGTTGAGCGATCTCGAATTCCTGCTCCATCAAATAATTTTCGCCACGCTGGTCGGCGCGGGCCCGGCGGCGCTCGGGTGGCTGGTGGCGACGCGACACCGGCTGGCCCGGCAGATGGACGAGATCGATCGTGTCTACGCGCACGAACGCGAGCTGCAGGTGGCGGCCGCGCGGGATCGCGAACGCGCCGAACTGGCCAGGGAGATGCACGATGTGGTGTCGCATCAGGTGAGTCTCATCGCGGTGCAGGCCGGGGCCTTGCAGATGGTGAGCTCCGACGTCGACGCCCGCTCGGCCGCGGAGGTGATTCGCAAGCTCAGCGTCAACACCCTGGATGAACTGCGGCACATGGTGAAGGTCCTGCGCGCCCCCGCCGCGGCGGGGGAGATCAGTCCGCAGCCGTCCATCGATCAGCTTCCGGCGCTGCTGAGCAGCAGCGCCGTACCGATCGAACTGATCGGCGAGCTGCCGTCGAATCTGACGCCGGCCGGCGAGCGTGCCATCTACCGCACCATCCAGGAGGCGCTGACCAACGTGCACAAGCACGCCCCCGGCGCGGCCGTGACCATCGCCTCCGCCCACACGGATCGTGCTGTGACAGTGTCGATTACGAACGCTGAGTCCGACGCGCCGCCGGTCGATCTGCCCGGCGCGGGCTCCGGTCTCGCCGGTCTACGCCAACGCGCGCAACTGCTCGGCGGAACGGTGACGGCACACGCACTGCCGGACGGCGGCTGGATCGTGCGTCTCCAATTGCCCCGCCCCTGAGCACCGAGATGGCCTGCCGGTCGCTGCTAGTGCCTGGGCAATTCGGCCGATACCGGCACCGGGGGTGGTCCGAGCACGGCAACGCGGGGCGTGAAGTTGGTCGGGAATTCGGCGCCGTCGAGGACCTGAACGCGCTCGGGATCCAGCCGCAACAGGGAGAATTTCGGGCTGGCGGGGCCGTCGGGGGTGAACAGGCGTAGGTCGTAACCGAGCGGCGGCGGAGTCGTCATGAACAGATCCCAGATCCGGTGCTTCACCGCCACGTCCTCGACCCAGGTGGCGACCGCCTCGCCCTGCACGACATGCTGCGCCGGGCTCCAATAGGAAAACGCCACAACCGGATTGGCCGCCAGATGCCGGGCCTTCACCGGTGTCTTACCGGTCGCGATCCAGCCGACCGGGCGGCCGTCGCGCATCTCCCAGAGCGGATGCAGGATCCGGGACCGCGGGCGGCCGTCGCCGCTCACCGAAGTGACTGTGCACCACACGATCTCCTGAGTGAATCGAAAGAAATCGGCTTGGATCGCCTCGAATGCCGCCATCGGCACCTCCTGGACTTGTTCGATGATGTCTGCCCGGCCGGTCGGTCTCGCGTTGGTCACCCGAGTCCGGCGCGCAGGGCATCGACGCGGCCGACGGCCGCGCGGAAGGCCGCCGGATCGAGCCGGCCGCTGGTATAGGCCTCGGCCAAAGCCGTTGTGGCGTCGCGACCTTGGTTGAGGTCGCGGGCCGAGCACAGGATCAGGTCCAGTCCGGCGGCCGCGGCGGTCACCGCGCGTTGCCCGGTGTCGCCGAATGCGCTCAGCGCGCCGGCTTCCAGCGCATCGGTGATGGTCACACCACGGAAGCCGGTGCGGCCGCGCAACTCCTGGTTGACGATCGTGGCCGACAGACCGGCCGGGCGGTCCGCGTCCAGGGCCGGGTAGACGGCCCAGGACATCATCACCAGCTTGACTCCCGCGACCACGGCCACCGAGTACGGGACCTCGTCGCGCGACCACAGCGTGGACCGGCTCACCGGAAGCGTGACCGGGCCGAGGTCAGTGTTCGCGTCGGCCGGAGCGGAGCCGAGGCCGGGAAAGTGCTTGGCCGTGGCCGCGATACCGGTGGACTGCTGAGCCGCGATGAACGCCGAGCCGAGCGCGGCCACGACCAGCGGGTTGTCACTGTAGGAGCGTTGAGTACGGTCGATGAAGTTGCCAGGCGTGTCGTAGACATCGAGCACCGGTGCGAGATTCACGTTCATCCCCGCCCCGCGCAGGGTGTTTCCCGCGCCGAACCCCGTGCTGACCGCGGTCCCGAGCGAATTCGCGGACTGGCCGACCTGCTTCGCCGAAAGCACCGGCTCGCCCGGCAGCCGCCGCACCAGCCCACCCTCCTGGTCCGTCATCAACAACAGCGGTGCCGAGATCGGACTCTCGGCCTGGGCCCGCCGCAACCGGGCGACCACCCCGGCGATCTGCTCGGTACTCGCGATGTTCTCACCGAAGAAGATCACTCCAGCCGCCCACCCGGCCCGGATATCGTCGAACAACGATTCCGGTGGAACCAGCCCCGGATACGAATAGATCACCCGCTGCCCGGCCAATTGCTCCGCCGTCAACCCGGGCGTCGCCCCGGCCGACACCCCCGCGAACCCCGCAGCCACCAAGAACAACGCCACAACGGCCGCGAAGCACCCTCGAAAACGACTCCTGCTCCAGCTAATCGGTTGCGCCATAACGGAACTCCCTATCACCCGACTGACCCCATGATCCCGCACCTGACCGCTCGGCGGGCCGACTTCACTCCTTTCGGCGCCGCGTGGCGGGCGATCGCCGTCACCCCGCCCGGCCGGGGACCGGCATCGGCGCGTCGGTGATCAGTCGCGCGTCCTGCGGGCCGCGCGCCGAGCCGCACAGCGGTCCTTGCGCTTACGTGGGATCAGGCATCCGCCTGGCTGGAAGGTTCATTGCGGCGTATCGCGGCACTGTCGAGCTGGTCGATGGTGGCGATGGATGGTTTACGGCTGCGCTGCAGGCTTTTCGCTACCTCTTCCGCGTCGCGAAGGACACGGACGGCGTTGTGCCAGGTCAGTTTTCCGATATCGGAGTCGGACCAGCCGCGGCCGAGTAGTTCGGCGATCAGACCCGGGTAGCCGGCGACATCACCGAGATCCGAGGGCAGGTAATCGGTGCCGTCGAAGTCGCCGCCGAGACCGATGTGGTCGATGCCGACGATGTCGCGCACGTGATCGAGATGATCGGCCACCGCCGCCGATGTCACCCGCGGGCGCGGGTGAGTGGCCTCGAACCGCCCGCGGCATGCCATCGCCTCCGGCGACCAGTCCATCCGGTGGAACCCTTGGCTCAGCACGTATTCGTCGGCCGCGGCCGCCCAATCCTTGGCGGCGGGCGCCAGGAAGTACGCGACGAACGCGGTCATCGCGACGCCGCCGTTCGCGGGCAGCGTGGCCAGGACATCGTCGGGGATATTGCGCGGGTGGTCGCAGATCGCACGGGCGCAGGAGTGCGAGAAGATCACCGGTGCTTCGGAAACCGCGATCGCCGCGCGCATGGTGTCGGGCGAGACGTGCGACAGATCGACCAGCATGCCGACGCGGTTCATCTCCCGCACGACCTCTTCGCCGAAGGCGGTCAGTCCACCGGCCTTCGGTTCATCGGTGGCCGAATCCGCCCACGGCACGTTGTCGTTGTGCGTGAGGGTCAGGTACCGAACGCCGAGCTGATGCAGGGTGCGCAGCGTCGCGAGCGAGCTGTTGATGCTGTGCCCGCCCTCGGCGCCGATCAACGAGGCGATCCGGCCCGCCGCGCGCGCGGCCTCCATATCGTCGGCGGTGGCGGCCGATTGCAGCCGATCGGGGAAGCGATCGATCAGCGCCCGGACGAAGTCGATCTGTTCGAGGGTGGCGCTGACGGCGGTGTCGCCGGTCAAGCTGCTCGGTACGTACACCGACCAGAATTGCGCGCCCACGCCGCCGGCCCGGAGCCGGTCGAGATCGGTGTGCAGGCGTCCGGTCTGATCGGTCGCCAGATCGATGGCGTCGAGATCGTATCCGGCCTCGGTGCGCATGGCCCAGGGCAGATCGTTGTGGCCGTCCACCACCGGGGTGTCGCGGAGGATGGCGCGTGCTCGATCGAGATGAGGAGAAGTCACGTCTCCGTTCTATCCGCGCGGCGCACGGGTGTCGACTGCGTTTACGCGTCGAACACCTTCCCGGGATTGAACAGACCGAGGGGGTCGAGCGTGCGCTTGATCGCGATCATGAGATCGACGGCCGCGCCGTGCTCCTCGCGCAGGTACCTCTTCTTGGTGAGGCCGATGCCGTGCTCGCCGGTCGCGGTTCCGCCGACGGCGAGTGCGTGATGCACCAGGCGGGCGGAGAAGTCTTGCACCGCAGCATAATTGAGGTCGGTGTAGGGGACGATGGTGTGCACATTGCCGTCGCCGATGTGCCCGGCCACGCTGACGTCCAAGCCGAGCTCCGCCCCGGTCCGGGTCGCGGTGTCGACCGCGGCGGCGAGTTGTGCGTAGGGGACGGCGGTGTCGGTCACCAGGAATCGACTGCCCGGGTGGCGTGCCTTGAGCGCGAAGAAGAGGTTGTGCCGGTCCTCCCAGAGCGCGTGCCGCTCGGTGTGGCTGCGTGCGGCCGCGATATCGAGGGCGTTGTGGGCCCGCACGATCCGCTGGATCTCCTGCTCCTCGGCAGCGCCCGCCGGCTCGGACGAGGATTCGATATCGATGAACAAGGCCGGTGTCTCGGCGTAGCCGGCGTTGCGAAACTCGTTGAGCGCGATCATGCCCGGCGCGTCCACCAGCTCCAGCCTGCTCACCGGCAGCGCCGCGCCGATCATGTCCAGCGCGGCATCGACGGCGGCGGACACGGTGGGGAACGAAACGCGCAGCGAGCGTATCCATTCCGGAATCGGATGCAGGCGAACGGTCAGTTCGGTGATGATGCCGAGCGTCCCGGCGGAGCCGATGAGCAGGTCCTTGAGGTCGTAGCCGCTGGACGACTTGCGGACCGCACGGCCGAGTCGCACGATTGTGCCGTCGGCGAGAACCGCCTGCAGGGCAAGCACATTCGCATGCATGCCGCCGTAGCGCACGGTGGTGGTGCCGCTGGCATTGGTCGCGGCCATTCCGCCGAGGGAAGCGTCGGCGCCGGGGTCGACCGTGAATTGCAGACCTGATTCCGCGGTCGCCGCGTTGAGTTGGGTGCGGGTGACGCCGGGTTGTACCGTCGCGGTGAAATCGACGGGGGAGATGCCCAGAATCGAATTCGCCTGGGACAGGTCGACGATCAGCTCGTTGCCCTGCGCGAGCAGATGCCCTTCCAGGCTGGTTCCGGCGCCGCGGGAGATGAGCGGAGTTCGCGTCGCCCGCGCCCAGCGGACCAGCGCGGCCACCTCGTCCGCATCGGCCGGGTAGGCGACTCCGGCCGGTCGTTGCCCGGCCTGCCCGGTCTCGTCGACCGTGAACTGGTCGAGAACCGCGGGGCGCGTGTCGATCTCGATGGGCGGACCGTCGAACGAGATGGTCATCGTGCTCCTCCATCCGGGCGTGGCTCGAAGCCGGTGCCCGCATGGTAGGTCTCGCGTATCGGCCCTCGCCAGCGATCGAGGTCAGTCGACCGGGGTCAGGGGGTGTCCAGCGCGGTCGCGGGAACACCGTAGGGCAGGAAGCGCACGCGCCGCCGTTCGTCGGTGTTGTCCCGATGTGCGCGCAGGGCCTCGAGCTCGCTCGGGAACACCTGCTCGATCCTGGCCTCGCCGTCGTCGACGATGCTGTAGATGACCCACACCCCGCTGCCGGTCTCGCCGGTGGTCTCGTCCTCCGGTTTCGTCGTCCGCGGCCGCTCCGGCTGCACGAACTGACCGAACAGCGACGCCAGCGTGTTCACGCCGCTGCGATCGACGTACTCGCCCGCCTTTCCGAGGAGGTCGCGGATTTCGATCCCCGCCTCCCGCAGCGCGCGTTCGAATTCTTCCGGACCGATCCCAAAAGGTTTATCGGATGCCATCACAGTGCTCCTGGGGGTGAATTCAGCGCTTTGCCCCAGTGTCCTCGCGTAACCACCATTTCGCCACGACCGGGCGCGGTACGCGGGGTCAGCCGGCTATTCGACGAACTCGCACGCGGCCTGTTCACCGGCTACGGTCACCGCGCGGCGGGCACCGGGCGGGCGCTACCCCACGGACCGGACGCGTCCGGTCCGTAGACTCTCCTCCGTGACCGATATCGCGGACTTTGCTCGGCTGATCGACGGCGATCATGGCCTCTGTGTCGTCTCCACCTCGCGTGCCGACGGCACCGTGCACTCCTCGCTGGTGAACGCGGGTGTGCTGGCCCATCCGCAGACCGGTGAGCAGGTGGTGGGGATGGTGATCCGCGGTGGCACAAGGAAATTGGAGAACCTGCGGGCGCGAGCGCGGATGACGGTGGTCGCGCGGGTCGGGTGGGCCTGGGCGGCGGTCGAGGGGCCGGTATGGATCGTGGGCCCCGACGACGAGGCGCCGGGTATCGACGGTGAACGGTTGCGAGTGCTGCTTCGCGAGGTGTTCACCGCGGCGGGCGGCACGCACGATGACTGGGACGAGTACGACCGGGTAATGGCCGCCGATCGCCGCGCGGTCGTTCTCGTCACCCCGGAGCGCATGTACGGGAACGGCTGAGAAGCCGCTTCCGACAGGTGGATTCGACTATCCACTGCCGCCGCGGTAGATGGTCGGCATGGAATTGAGGTCGGCGAAGTTGAGTTTGTTCTGGCCGTCGGTGCCGAACCAGGCGACGTAGGTGACCCCGTTGATGGTCGCGACCGCGGGCGGCCACGGGCTGGTATCGGCGAATTTCCAGCGCTCGGTCTGGTTCTCGTCGAGATTGTCGACACCGAATAGCAGGTACATATTGGTGTTCTTGCCGGTATATCCCGCCACATAGCGGCCACCGAGGGTGAACAGATTCGGGCCACCGATGAGCCGATCGGTGAAAGTAGCCCTGGTCGGCGGGACGTTGACGCCGATGTAGCGCGCGTTCAGATTGTTCGCGCTGTCCATGCCCGTCCAGGCCAGCAGCACACCCCTGGACTGATGGATCACCAATCCCGGTGTATCGATGCTGTATTCGGTGGGCTGCGGCGACCTGCCATAACTGCTGAACGGCGGATTCTGCGACTGCACCGCGCAGAGGCTCAGGTCGCGCTGCGCGGTGTAGCTCAACCACATCGACACGTTGTCGGACTGCATCGCCGGTCCGCCGATCGGCGCCTCCAGCCACTCCCGCCGATCCTGATAGTCGAAACCGTTGTTCGACCAGGCGAGCCACATCTTGCCGTCGGTGCGGGCGTAACCGAGGTACAGCAGGCCGGTCTGGGCGTGTGCCGCCAGCGACGGGCGCTGCAAGCTGAAATCCGCCGGCAGCGGTTTCGCATTCACCACGCCGTCGGTTTCCATGCCCGATGCGGTGTACATGGTGCCGCTTTGCGTCGACCACACCATGACCAGCCGGTTGTTGTACACCGCCAATGCGGGCGCGGCGGCGGGTTGGTTGGATGGCCACACTGTGCGTCCGGTGAACATGAGTGCCCCCATTCGTCGCGGAGTTCGAGCCCTTGGCGGGAGCGTAGGTTCGGCGTCCCGTGAAGTCAGGACTTCGTGTCACCCAGCGGACCGCTGCTCTTGGGCGTTGGTCCAGTTGACCCTTCAATTCCGCCGCGTCGGGCATCGTCCCGCTGGTAATGTCCGAGCCATGGCGAGGGGAGTTGACGGTGCCCGGGAGACCCGAAACACTCGACATACGAAGGACTTTCATGGTCGTGGTGACGGCGGCCCTGGTGGCGATCAGCACCGGGTGCGGTCTCACGGTGGACAGGCTGCCGCTGCCCATGCCGGGTGTCGGCGGCGAGACCTACACGATCCACGCGGTGTTCGAGAGCGCGCTGAATCTGCCGGACCGGGCCAAGGTGAAGATCGGCGGTTCCGACGTCGGGGTGGTCTCCGGCATCAGGACCAAGAACTTCCAGGCGATCGTCGACCTGACCATCCGCAAGGATATCGAGCTCCCCGAGGGCAGCACCGCCGAGTTGCGGCAGGCGGCTCCGCTCGAGGATATGTTCGTCGCGGTGTCGAGGCCGAGAGCCGGACCGGGCGTGCGGATACTCGGCGACGGAGACACGATCGGCCCGGACCAGACCTCCGCGGGGGCGACCGTCGAGCAGCTGCTGATCACGGTCTCGCTGCTGTTCGACGGTGGTGGCCTGGTGCGGCTCGGCAAGCTGACCTCGGAGCTGGACTCGATCGTCGGTGGACGCGGCGGTGAGCTGTCCCGGCTGATCGCCGAAATGACCGGCGTGGTCGATGGTTTGCACGCCAACAGCGCGAAAGTCGATGGCGTACTGCGGGAGTTCAGCACGCTGGCGAACACGGTAGCGGCTCGCCGGGTAGAGCTCGGTGCGGTGGCCGACACGCTGCCTCGGCTGATCGGCTCGATCGCCGAAAACAACCGGGCCGTCGCCGATTTGCTGACCAAGGTGTCGATCACGACGGCCGCGCTCGGCGACTACGCGAACACCACCGGCAGCCAACTCGGCACCCTCCTGGTCAACACCCGTCAGCTGATGAGCGCACTCGCCGCGACCGGCGACAACTTCGAACTCCTCTTCGATCGACTGCACACGATCACGCCCAAGCTCGACGCGGCCGTCCGAGGCAAGAGCTATGCCTTCTTCTTCACCGCGACCAACCTCGATCTGAGTGCCCTGACCGACCCCCACGGCGGTTTCCCGGACCTGCGCGACCTCCAGAACTTCGCCGGCAGCGTGCTTCAGGTATTGCAACTCGTACAGGGCCGAGTACAGGGCGGGCACCGATGACAGCGGAATGTCCGGAGCTTGTGGGACTCCGGACATTCGGGTTCGGTCGATGGGGCAACGGTTTTCAGCGCAACGCCGCGAGCCGGCGACGTTCGAGGACGGTCGCGACGGCGTAGCCGCCTCCGCCACCGAGGGTGAGCACCCAGAACAGGTTGGGGGTGCCGAGCAGGAGTGCGCCGGTGGATACCAGGGCGAGCCACGTGCCGAGGCAGTAGTGCAGGACATTGCGGCGGGCGGCGCCTTCGCCGAGGTAGAGCAGGCCGACGATGAGACCGGAGCCGACGGGCCAGAGCACGCCTTGCAGGTCGGGTCGGTCCAGCAGGGAGGTGATGCCGGTGATGACGAGGAACAGGGCGGCGAACGCGCTGGCCCAGGAGACGCCGAGCAGCTTGCCGGACAGGACATCCGGGGCGTCGGCAGCGCGCTGAGCACGCAGCGCGGCCAGGGTCGCGAACACGGTGCCGGCGGCGAGGCCGGCGCCGAGCAGAGCCATCGGCAGCCAGCCCGGCAGGCCGAGCGCCGGATCGGAACCTTTCGACAATGCTGCGGCGCCGTGGCCGAACACGTACGCGAACGCGAAGCTGAGATAGGTGGCGCGGTTGTCGACCTCGCCGGGCCGGTCGAGGACGGGGACGGGCGGAGCGGAGAGGGTCATGGTGGCCATCGCTGAATTCCTTTGATTATGAACAGGGTTGAACTGACTGGGTGATCGGCTATACGGTGATGACGACCTTGCCCGCGACCGTGCGCGATTCGGCGAGCGCGAGCGCTTGCGCGGCGTCGGCGAGCGGGAACTGCGCGGCGATCTGCGGGGTCAATACGCCGTCGGCAAGCAGTCGCAGCACCTCGACCAGGTCCTCGTGCAACCGATTGCGGAACGCGGTGAGCCGGCGCTTGCCCGCCCAGAAGTTGTAGAAGTGCGCGCTCTTGCCATTGGGCAGGTAGTTCCAGGCGGCCAGCCGCGCGAACGACTTCAGCACCGGCAGTTGGGAATTGCCGTCCTCGTCCTTGGTCGCCGCGGTGCCGTAGGACACCAGCGTGCCGCCCTTGCGCAGCAGCGCCCAGGACTGAGCCAGGCCGGCGCCGCCGACATGGTCGAACACGGCGTCGGCACCGTCCGGCGCGAGCTGCCGAATACGCTGGTACATCTCCGGGTCCCGGTAGTCCACCGGGATCGCGCCCAGCTCGCGGATCATCTCGTGATGCCGGGGCGAGGCCGTGCCGATCACCCGGATGCCGGCGTGCCTGGCCAACTGCACCAGGGTCGAACCGACGCCACCGTTGGCGCCGAGCACCACGATCGTCGCGCCGCTCGGCACCGCGGCCATCCGGTGCAGCATCTGCCAGGCGGTGATCCCGTTGACCACGACCGTCTCCGCGGCGGCCGAGGTGACGCCGTCCGGGATCGGCACCAGGTCCGCGGCGTCGATCAGCAGGTGGCTGGCCCAGCCGCCGACCTTGACCACCGCGGCGTACCGGCGGCCGATCATCGCGGAATCGACCCCAGGGCCGACTGCGGTCACGGTGCCGACCACGTCGTAACCGGGAACGAAGGGGAACGGGGGCTGGTCGTAGTACTTGCCGCGGCGCATCTGCTGCTCGGCGAAGGACACGCCGGTCGCGTCCATCCGCAGGACGACCTGGCCGGTGCGGGGCGCGGACAGATCGCGGGTTCGGAGCAGCAGGCCGGTCGCCTCGACCTTGCCTGGCAGCACTACCTCGGTGGTCACAGTGGTGGTGTTCATGATGTTCTCCGCGCTCAGTAGGTGGTTACGTCCGTAAACATACACACGTTAGCTTTGCGGAATCAAGGGGTAACGCAGATAAGTTTTCAGGTGTAAGTTGACGGTATGGCAGACAACTTGACCGAGTCTCCCGCTCGCGTACGCAACCGCCGCGGGGAAGGCGCCCGCCTGCGCGACGAGATCGTGGCCGCGGCCGTCGAGGTGCTCGATGAAACAGGCGACGAGAAGGCCGTCACGCTGCGATCCGTCGCGCGGCGCGTCGGGATCGCCGCGCCCTCGATCTACCGGCATTTTC
The DNA here is from genome assembly GCF_042793755.1 of Nocardia sp. NPDC056564. Taxonomy (NCBI): domain Bacteria; kingdom Bacillati; phylum Actinomycetota; class Actinomycetes; order Mycobacteriales; family Nocardiaceae; genus Nocardia; species Nocardia sp. NPDC056564. The sequence goes on along the minus strand of NZ_JBHTUR010000034.1, from coordinate 1,182 downwards.
CCGATCAGCCGACCATCATGCTGGCGGTGGTGCAGCAGGCGTTCGCCGAACTCGAGCAACACCTGCGCACGGCGCTGGCCGCGACGGGCGACGATCCGCGGGAGCGCCTGTTCGTGCTCTGCCATGCGTACCTGGAGTTCGCCGAGCACTATCCGCAGCGCTACCGCACCATGTTCGGCGGCCTGTGGATGCCCGCGCTGGACGACACCACGCTGACCGAGGCCGAGGTCGCCTCGCTCGGCGACGTAACCCTGCACCTGCTCACCGGTCTGCTGCAGGACTGCGTCGATGCCGGTCAGGCCACCAGCGACGATCTGTCCGCCGACACCATCGGGCTATGGCTCGGCCTGCACGGGCTCGCGCATCAGCGCGCGGCGACCGTCGCGTTTCCGTGGCCGCCGGATATCGCGGACCGCATGATCACCGCGCTGGCGCACATGAAAACGACGCCCTGACCGTGCAACTGCCACGGTGGCAGGGCAACTGCCAAGATCGTTGTCGGTCTTGGCGGCGGTCGGCGTCGTCGCGTTACGCTCACCTGGCGGCCGTCGAAAATGACTTTCCGACAACGTATTCCGAGGTCATGTAAATGAAAACGCTGTTTCGCGTAGGGGTTATGGCCGTCGTCGCCGGTGCGGGCTGTGCGGTAATCGCCGGGCCGGCGCAGGCGGATGTTTGGCAGGATACGGTGTGCGGCCACGGATATCACTACGGCCAGCACGTCAACATCGGCGGGCAGGACTGGAAGATCACCGCCGAGAACAGCAACGGAAGCGAGTACATCCTGCGCGACGGCTACGACCGGCAGGTCAGTGTTCGCTGCTGAGTAGCGGATTCGGGCCGCGAATCCTCGCCCTATCGCTTGCCTAGGGCCGCTTCGAATTGGGGCCAGGAGTTGTGCAGGTCCTGCTCCCAGTAGCCCCAGGAGTGCGTACCGATCGGGCGGAAGTCGAAGGTGGCGGGAATGCCCAACTGCTCGAAGCGATCTCGCAGCTGATGGGTGCACACATTCATGACGGCTTCGAGCGGAGAGCCGAACAGCAGCTGCCAGGTCGATTGGATCAGGTCGCCGTGCAATGCGGCCGGTGTGTCGAGTGGTCCTGGTTGTCCGGTGCCGGTGCTGATGTAGAGGGTGGTGTGGTGGAGGTCTTGGGCGTGGAGGTAGGGGTCGTTGGCGGCCCA
>NZ_JBHTUR010000033.1:0-58922 GCF_042793755.1 Nocardia sp. NPDC056564 | reverse complement strand
CACCCCGCCAGCTCGTGGGTACCCGGCTAGATCATCGGCGTTGAGGGCGGCATGCTGGGCGCCTGATCCGATCGCGACGCCACCGCCGGATGAGGGGCGGGCCGTCACCGCGCGGGGGCCGCCCGGCCCGGTCGATCAGGACTCTTCGGTGAACCGGTACCACTTTCCGTGGAACGTCGAGTATCCGATGCCGGAGGTCGGGGTGCCGATATAGGGCGGGGCGGCGTCGGGGAAATAGGCGAAGCCGCGCGACGAATTCGACTCTCCCCCTTCGGTATAGAACAGGCAGCCACCGTCGCGGCGGGTGACGTAGGTGATGGTGTAGATGCCGAGGCGGGTGCGGTGGCCGGGGTTGACGCAGTCGGCGGCTTGATTCTGCAAGATGTTCCTGGACAGTTTCCAGCCGGTGGTTTCGGGGACGTTCTGCCAGACCAGGGCGCCGAAGACGACGAGGACGACGAGCCAGATGAGGCTGTAGAAGAAGGAGTGGTAGCGGAACAACCCGAGTAGACCGAAGGGCAGCGCGACCACGCCTAGGACGCCGATGGCCACCCAGAGGATGACCTGAATCGGGAAGGTTCCTTCGGCGGCCAACTGCCAGAACAGGATTAGGCAGCACAGCACGATCAGGGCGGTCAGCAGCCCCATCCAGAGTACGAACCATCCGGGGGTACGGCGCGTAGTGCCGGCGGTCTTCACGGTGCTCAACATACGGGGGACATACCCCGATGCACCGCGAAAACCCCTAACCGGCCGCAATCGGATTCTTGCCGCGAATACCCGAACGCCCTGGCCATGAGACCAGGGCGTTCGGCGGCTAACTGTTCATCGCGACATTACAGCGGCGGGAACCCGGAGGACCCGGTGGCCATCCAATTCCAGAACATCGCCGCACGATTGGCGAGCAACGCGACAACGTCGAGGACAACGCTTCCCATAAATCTTCCTCACATCCGACAATCTCCAGTGCAGCGCCCAGGGTAGTCGATCCCTATAGCACCGCCCTCGGCGCAGACGACGAGACCGTCTCGGCCACGCGGCGGGTGTCTCAGCTGCGAGCACGCGCGACCGCCCGGACCACCTCGGCCGACGCGCCGACGACGAGCACTACCGCGCCGACCGGCAGCGCGCGGCCGGGCGCATCGGTGGTGAGCGTCTCACCGAGACCCTGCTCGGGCAGAAACACCAACGCGGTGATCGTGACCGCGACAAAACACAGCACATACGCCGCAGTCGCCGCGATCAACGGCCGCGCCGCCCGCGAAAGCGGCAGCGGGCCGCGAGCCATCCGCCAGGCGAACCCGACCCCGCCCACCACCGCGAACGCGACCCACCCGTAGTTGGTCGTACTGAACCCGTTGATACCGTGAAAATCGAAGTGCCGGACTCCGCCGACAACCAGGTCGACGAGGGCGGCGACGGACAGCGACAGCGCCCACGGCCACCACGAAATGAACGCTCTCCCACCGTGTCCCGCCACACCGGTGCCGCGCGAACCTGCCATCAGCGCCTCCCACGATCACATCCGCAGTAGGGCCCATCCTCCGCGCTACCGTCCGATCGGCACATCAGGGACAACCATGGATTTCCCCTGAGATCCGCGGGACCCGCGCCGGCTACGCGGGTTCGCGCACGACGATCATCGGGATCTCGACCGAGTGCAGCAGGGCGTTGCTGGTCGAGCCGAGCACCATGCTCTGGAATCCGCCGCGCCCATGACTGCCGACGACGACCAGCTGGGCGTTGGCGGACTCGTCGAGCAGAGAGCGAACCGGCCGGTTGGCCACCACGATTCGCCGCACGGTGACATCGGGGTAGCGCTCGGCGTGGCCGGCGAGAGCCTCGGCCAGGGTCGCCTGCGCGGACTCCTGCGCACCGTCCCACCCGGCGACGGGCACGTCGAGCCCGCTGACGTCGCTCCACGCGTGCAGCGCGGTCAGGCCGACCTTGCGCCGCGACGCCTCCTCGAAGGCGAGATCGAGAGCCCCGACACTGTTGCTGGTCCCATCGACCCCGACCAGGATCGGCTGCGTCGCCGACACGGCGTCGATCGCGGAGTTCCCATGGATCACCGCGACCGGGCAGTGGGCGTGGTGGGTGGCGGCGGTACTGACCGAGCCGAGCATGCCGCGGCGGAACGCGCCCATCCCGCGGCTGCCGACGACCAGCATGCGCGCCCGCGCGGACCGCCCGATCAGCATCGGGATGATCGGCTCGGCCGAGACCTCGGTGCTGATCCGCGGCTGGTCACCGGGCGCCGCGGTGCGCGCGATCCGGGTGGCCTCGACCAGGATTCGCTCGCTGTCCCTGCGCAGCCATTCCAGGTCGGCCGTCCCCAGCGCCACACCGCGCCCGTAACCGGTATCGATGCCCATCGAGGTCAGCAGGTGCAGCCCGCAGTGGTGCAGCCCGGCTTCGACCGCCGCCCAGGCCACGGCCTGGTAGGAGCTCGCGGAGCCATCAACGGCGGCGAGGATCTGTGGGTTGAGTTCAGTTGCCTGCGAAGCATTTTCGACGGACATGCCGGTGCCTTCCTGCGCGGAGATGAAAATCAGGGTTGAGTGCCAACGGGTTTCGCCGACATCGGCCGCAGCACGGCCAGGCGGTGCCGGTATTCGGTCTCGTCGACCTCGCCGCTGGCGAACAGTTCGGCGAGCAGCGCCTCCGGCGACAACCGGGGCTGCTCCCGCCGCGGTTGCGCCGCGACGCGGTCGAGCCGGTTGAACGCGATGATCGCGACGGCCGCGGTGACCCACAGCGGGACCACGACCAGAATCAGGAGCACGAACAGCCACCACTGGGCGCCGTCCCCGTACCAATACATCATTGCCGGTCCTCTCCGATCGGACGGCTGAGCTGCCGCCACTCGTGTGCCCATCGGCCGTCCCGGTGCCGGTCGAGCAACCAGCCTGCACCGTGGACCAGGCACCAGCCGGTGAACCAGGTGCCGCCCAGCACGACCACGCCGACACCGATGCCAACCATGGCGGCCGCCGCGGGCCGGCGTGGTTCCGCCGTCACCGCACCGTCGGCCCCGAGCCACACCGTGGCGTGGTCGCCGGCCACCATGCCGCGGCGTACGGCAACGACCTCGGTGCCGGAGCGGCCGTTGTCATCCCAGCGCACCCGCGCCCGGTACTCCTGACCTGCCGACCGCACGGGATCCTCGGTGAGCACCGCGGTGACGCTGTGCCTCGCCGCGTGCTCGGCGCCGATCCGGGCCGCGCTCTCGGTGTAGGCCGCCGTGCCGAGCGCACCCGCGACGGGCACTGCCACCAGCACCGCCGCCACCGCGAGGAGGCGCACCACCGCTTCGAGGCGGTCGGATTTGCGCAACAACGGATTCGGGCTCCACGGCTGCGTGGACCACCAGCGAATCACCTGGGTCCACGACCCGTGGATGGGGATGGTCACGTTCTCCGACATCGCCATTCACCTCGTTCCGGCGGCGCCTGCTGTCGACTTCGAGCATCCCGTCCGGCCGCGGACGGCGGCAGAGAAGAAAGTCACCCGGTAGGCGGGCCGAGTGGCCCCGGATTCCGATCCGCCTGAACCGCCGCGGCGACGGTGGCCGAAGGTCCTCCGGTCAGCGTCGTTTCGGCACTGTGCGCCGCCGGAGCCGGGTCATAGCGTCGAGTTCAACGGTCTTCCGCAGGTGCAGAGGAGTGCGAGATGCGGTCACGAGTCGTCTACGAATCCATGTTCGGCAACACCGCCGCCATCGCCGAGGCGATCGCGGACGGGCTGCGCGAGTACGGGCCGGTGGAGGTGCTGAACATCGCCGCGGCCGCCAATGTGCCCGCCCCGGCGGTCGATCTGCTGGTGGTCGGCGGCCCGACGCACGCACTCGGCCTGAGCAGGCAGCGCACCCGGCTCGACGCCGCCGAACGCACCGATGCGCCGGTCGTGGTCGACATCGGCATCCGGGAATGGTTCGACGCGGCGCTGCCCGTGCCCGCGGGTTGCCGCGCCGCGGCGTTCGGCACCAAGGCCGCCAAGCCGCCGTGGCTACCCGGATCTGCCGCGCACGGCGCGGGAAAACGATTGCGGCGCTTAGGTTATCAACTCGCGGACGAGCCGATGGACTTCCTGGTCGACGGAATGACCGGGCCACTCAGCGAGGGCGAACTGGCCAGGGCGCGGGCCTGGGCCCAACGACTCGCCCACGTCGAGCAGGACCGCATCGCGCACCTGCACTGAGCTTCCCGCCGCCGACTGCGTCCTTTGGACCTCCGGGTTCGTGACCAATGACCGGCGTGGCGGACGGCATCCGATTCCTACCGTACAGACATCGCAACAACCGACTCGAAGGGGCGCCAGGCGCATGGCTACGCACAACAATGACGACGCACATGACATCGCCACGGCCGCAGTGGTCGTCGGCGTCGACGGATCCGCGGCCGCCGACCTCGCCGTCCGCTGGGCCGCCGAGACGGCCGCCGCTCGCCATCGCCGGCTGCGCATCGTCACCGGCCTGAATTTCGCAGCGACACAGGCCGTTACGGGCACCTACGACCTGATGATCCCCGCCGTCGTCGAGGCGATCCGCAGCCATGGCGCCGAGTGCGTCGCCGCCGCACGCGACCTGGCCCTGTCCGTCGACCCCACGCTGACCGTGGAAACCGAAGTCTCCGAGGGCAATCCGGCGCGACTGCTGATCGAGCACTCCGAATCGGCGCACCTCGTCGTGATCGGCGCGTCCAGCGACGGCGGAACCATCCGCCACCTCGGATCCACCCTGCTCGCGGTGGCCAGTCACGGCCACGGATCGATCGTGGTCGTCCGCGGCACCGAACGGGCCACCGGCAGTGCGGGTCCCGTCGTGGTCGGCGTCGACGGCGGCCCGGTCAGCGAAGCCGCGATCGGCGTCGCTTTCGCCGAGGCCAGCAACCGCAACGCGGATCTGGTCGCCGTGCACGTATGGAGCGACCTGTACTTCGACACGTTCGGGGGCACCATCACCGATCCCGCCATCCACGAGCACGCACAGGCGACCCTGGCCGAGCAACTGGCCGGCTGGCAGCAGAAGTACCCGGACGTCGAGGTCACCCGCGAGGTATATCAGTCCGGACCGCGCCACTACCTGATCGAGTGGTCCAAGACCGCGCAGCTGCTCGTCGTCGGCAGCCGCGGCCGCGGTGGTTTCCGCGGCCTGCTGCTCGGCTCGACCAGCAACGCGCTGGTCCAACGCGCCCATTGCCCGGTGCTGGTCGCCCACGCGGACTGACCCCCCGCCCATACCTAGAAAGGCACCACCATGTCCGTCAACCCGCTCAACCCGCCGGTCATCGTCGGCACCGACGGTTCCGCCGTCGCCACCGACGCGGTGCGCTGGGCCGCGTGCGACGCGGCACAGCACGGCGCGCCGCTGCACATCGTGTACGCGATCGGCGCGCCGATGGATTTCGGTCCCGGCCTCGCCTTTCCCCAATTCGACTACGAGACCTATCGGCAATCCGGCGAGATCATCGTCGCCAAGGCCCGTGAAGTCGCGGCGGCCGTCGCCGCCCCGCTCGGCGACCTCGACATCAGCACGTTCGTTGTCGACGCACCGCCGATCCCGGTGCTGCGCGACCGATCGGCGAACGCGCGACTGCTCGTCGTCGGTACGCACGGCTACGGCGCGTTGCGCCGCGGCCTGCTCGGTTCGGTGAGCACGTCGCTGGCCAGGCACGCGAAGTGCCCGGTCGCGGTGATTCCCGAGGCGAACGAGGGAACGCCGGTCGGCGCCCACGGCCCGGTCGTGGTCGGCGTCGACGGATCGGCGGGCGGGGAACTCGCGCTCGAGGTCGCCTTCGATGAGGCGTCCCGGCGCGACGCTCCCCTGCTCGCGGTCCTCGCCTGGTCGGAATTCAACCGGTACATCCCGCGCACCGAGATGCAGAAGGAGGGGGAAACGCTGCTGGCCGAGAGTATCGCCGGCTATCAGGAGAAGTATCCGGACGTCCAGGTGTCCCGGCTCGTCACCGAGGCCCGCCCGGCCAAGTGCCTGCTCGGCACCGCCGAGCTCGCTCAGCTGCTCGTGGTCGGCAGTCACGGGCACGGCGGCTTCCCCGGGATGACCCTCGGCTCGGTCGGGCAAGCGGTGCTGCACGGCGCCGACTGCCCGGTCATCATCGCCCGCGCGGCGAGCTGACCGACTCTATTCGGCGGACCCCGAAATCGTCCGACTCTACTCTCATGCTCGCCGAATTCGATTGCGCGGCAGGCGATACCGACGACGAAGCAGCGGGCTCGCGGTGGATTGTCACCGACGCTTTCCGCGAGCTGTGTTCCCCGGGCCTGCTGGAGCATCTGTTCGCCCGGTCGCCCGCCGCGCTGACTCGCATCCTGCTCGAGGGCGCAGCCGACCCGATCGGCAGCGGGGACTGTATCGCCACTTCGTGCATGGATCCCAGTGTGTCGGCCGCCCGCCGGGCGGCGAAGAGTCGAAAGACGATGCCAGAAGTCCCTATCCGCCGGTATCCGTGCGCTCCGGTGACTTTGTGCCCTTCGGGTCGGGCTCAAGTCCCGTATCTGCTGCCCATGGGCGGGGCCGACACTCGATGCATGACCGACAGTGAGGCACTTCCCGAAACGTTCGTACCGGATCGACCGACGATCACGGCCGCCGTGCGGCTGGCCGGGCGGGCGCCTTCGGTACACAACACCCAGCCGTGGCGGTGGGTGTTCGACGGCACGCGGCTGCACCTCTATCGCGACAACGAGCGGTTGCTGACCTCGAGCGATCCGCACGGCAGGCAGCTGGTGATCAGCTGCGGCGCGGCGCTGCACCACCTGCGCACCGCGTTCGCCGCGCGCGGCTGGCACACCGACACCGTGCGGCTACCCGACCCGGCGCGGGCCGACCATCTGGCGGCCATCGAGTTCCGCCCGTGGCCGGACGCGCCGACCGGCGTGCAGGCGCGCGCCCGCGCGATCGAGACGCGCCACACCGACCGACTGCCGATGCTCCCGCCGCGGGGCTGGGCCGAACTCGTGCACCGGGCGCGGATGCTGGCGAACCCGCACGACATCGAACTCGATGTGCTCGACGCCGAGGCGGGACCGCGGCTGGCGGCCGCCTCGCAGCACGCGACCGCGCTACGTCGCTACGACATGGAGTATCAGACCGAATTGCATTGGTGGACCGGGCATTCCCACGTGACGGAGGGGGTTCCCCGAGAGGCGCTCGTCTCGGACGCGGAGTTCTCCCGGGTTCCGGTGGGGCGTACCTTCCCGTCCGCGCCGCATTCCGCGCGCCGCGGTACGGCCGAGGACCAGGCACAACTGATGGTGCTCAGCTCCGACAACGACGCGATGCTCGCCTGGCTGCACGCCGGAGAGGCGCTGTCGGCGGTCCTGCTGGAGTGCACCGTGGCCGGGCTGGCGAGTTGCGCGCTGACCCACATCACCGAACTGCCCACCGCCCGCAAGATCATCGCGAGCCTGCTCCGCCACCCGGTGGTCCCGCAGGTCGTGATCCGCGTCGGCTCGGCGCCCGACGGAGAGGCACCGCCGGCCACGCCGCGCCGACCGGTCACCGACATCCTTGTCTTCGATCAGGGATAGCGGTGCCGGAAACCGGGTACGGCGGCGCCCGTTAGCCGTCGTACCCGGGTTCAGCGCTCAGGCCCGTGCGCGTTCTCGCGCCAGCAGCCGATCTCGCTGCTCTTCGAATCTGGGAATCCGGACCTGCTCCAGGTCGTCGAGATGGGCCGCGAGCCGCTCCCGGACCTGTTCACCTCGCGCGCTGAAATCATTGCGGCCGAAGATATTCCATTGCCGCAGCACCGGAGTCAGCACCTCCTCCAGGTGCTGGCGAAGATCGTAGACACCGTGTTTGGCCATCAGCACACCGTGGCGGCGGAAGTTCGGCATGCCGGCCCCCGGCATCTGGAAGTTCCGCACGATCGCGTCGATGGCCTCGATCGCCTGATCCGGCGCCAGATCGAGGGCCGCACCGCAGACCGTCCGATAGAAGATCATGTGCAGGTTCTCGTCGGCCGCGATGCGCTGCAACAGCTTGTCCGCGATCGGGTCCGCGCAGACCCGGCTGGTATTGCGATGGGTGACCCGGGTGGCCAGTTCCTGAAAGCTCACGTACGCGACCGAATGCAGGAAGCCCGCGCCGCTGTCCACGTCCGCGGCCGTCGCGCCGGAGGCGAAACCGTTGGTCATGTGGATCATTCGCGCCTCCTCCAGCGCGATCGGGTCCACCCCTCGGGTCACCACGAGGTAATCCCGGATAACGGTGCTGTGCCGCATCTCCTCCGCGGTCCAGCGACCGACCCAGGTCCCCCAGGCGCCGTCTCTGGAGAAGTTCTCGGCGATCTCCCGGTGATAGGAGGGCAGGTTGTCCTCGGTGAGCAGATTGGTGATCATGGCCGCCTTGGCCACTGTACTGAGCCTCGATTGCTCGGCGTCCCAGTCGATTCCGCCGAGCATGGCGAAATTGCGCCCCTCGTCCCACGGAATGTAGTCGTGTGGGTGCCAGTCCTTGGTCATCGAAAGGTGCCGGTGCACACAGTCTTCGGCGATCGGCTCCAGCTCGGTCAGGATCTCGCGTTGCTTCAGGTCGCGCGGCAATTGGTTGCCTACCCTTCTCTTTCGACGGATTCATCGGGCGCGATCAGCGCGAGGTCGCCGTCGTACCGGCGATAGAACAGCCGGCCACGGTTGTCGCGCGGATCGGTGCAGAACAGGAACGGTAAGCCGTAGCGGCACAACCGATCCGCGGCCTCGGCCGCGCTAAGGTACGCGGTCGGAAGCGGATTGACGGTGAGCGCCAACGCTTCCCCGGTGGCGGGCAGTCCACGACGGTGCTGCCGGGCAAGCCGGACGCCCCACGGGCCGGCGCGGTGCACGACCGCGTCCATTCCGGTCTCCAGGTCGGTGAACAGGTGAGCGTCGTAATCCATGGCCTCCAGCGCCACGGTCGCCTCGGCCACCGGCACTTTCCGAATCGCGCATACCTTGCGGCGCACGATCGGCCGCACCTCGGTCGGCACCGCCAACTGCGGCCGCCAGGGATCGGGCCAACGCGGCCGCACCGCGCCCGCGGTCACGCCGGCGAGTATCCGATCCAGCCGCTCGGCGGCGAACGCGGTCGCGAACGCGCCCGGTCCGACCGCTTGCGCCCGGACCGGCGTCTCGCCGAAATCGAGGTTCACCTGCACCAGTACCGGCCCCTCGGCACACGGCGCGGCGCTGATCCGCACCCGCGCGTCGTTGTGCGCGTGGTGCCGGCGCATGACTCGCTCGACGGTATTCGCCGCCTGCGCACGCTGCGCTTCGGTCACCGGTCCGGAAGTCGTGACCAGTATCGATGGAGCTTCCGCTCGGATAGACCTCAGTTCGGAAACTGTCATCGGGCCCCGCTTTCGGCTAGTCCGGCATTCTTCGGCGGCCCCAATGCCACCATCGGACGGACCTGCCGGGCAGGGTCCAACGTCCCTCGGGTACAGGGCCGGAGTGCCCGACAAGGTCCTTCGCGCAGCGACGCCAGAACCGGTGACGTTGGACCTCGGATCCGGGGCGAAAAGGCCATCACGACAACCGGCCCGGTGCCCGACACTCCGCGATTCGGCGGGCGACACCGAGTGGGGGCCAATGCTCAGCGGAGCATCGTTTCGACGTCGCCGGCCATCCGGCGCGACGTGCGTGGCAGCGACCCGGCGTTCGCGGGCGCCCAGCCGATCCGGATGACGGACTGCGGATAGCCGCGGTTCTCCAGCACGCTGCGGCGAATACGGCCGCGCAGCTCGGGGCTCTCCAGGGGTTCGAGGAGGGCGCAGGACGCCAGATCCACGTTGGTCGCGGTGAGCAGTACCGCGCTGAGCGCCTCGCCCGCGGACAGCCAGGCCGATTCGTCGTCGGTCGGCGTGCTCAGCACCAGCAGTTCGGTGGAATCGGGTTCGCCGTCCGCGGCCGGCTCCGCCCCGACGTCCCGCAGCGCCAGGGCCACCTGCCCGCGCGTCCCGGCGGCCAACTGCTGGACATGCGCGCCGAGGGTCGTCGCACGTTCATTCGCCAACCCGATATAGCCGTACGGGATCGGCGAGCCCAATTTCCTGGTGTCGCTGTGCCTGCGGGTAATCGCGTTGCTCAAGGACCGTTCGAGCGTGGTGGGACGATGCGGTACCAGTTCGATGGATGCCAAATGGTCCCGGTCCGCCGGCTCCGGCAAGCGCCGTACCACCGCCGACCAGCCGGCCGCGGCGAGCGCGATCCGCAGATGATGCAGCGCGGCGCCACAACTCACCACGGCGGCCCGCCGCATCGCGTCGGTCGGCGGTCGCACCCGCGTCGGGTCGAGGTACACGCCCACGCCTCGATCGCTGATCCGGAACCGCCAGGGTTGCGCATTCTGAACCGACGGCGCCCGCACCGCGAGCGCCAACGCCGCCCGCAAGGTGTGATCGTCGGGCCGTCCGTAGCTCATCGTCTTCACCGTCCTTCTCGTCGTCGGGTTCCACGCTGCCACCGACCCGGCGGTCCGGGTAAGAGGAGGATGTCCCCTGGTCGAGGGACTTCGGGAAACGGTCCGGAAGTCCCTCGACAGCGATGACCTTCGGCCGTGACCGGGGCGGCGCCCGGTGCGCGATCCTGAGTACCGGAATCGGACTTCTCCGCGAAAGGCTGTGTCCCATGCCCGTTTACGGATCGCCCGCCGAGCTGCGGGAAACCCACACCGGGCTGGTGGTGCTGTGTGGCAACCCTCGCCGAGCAGCAGGACGACGTCGGCGACGGAGTTCCTCGGCTACTCCGCGCTGAGTGACCAACTGCTCACCGACTATCGGCTGATCACCGCCGATCCCGCGCCGCGGTCCCTACGTCAAGGGACTTTGGTCACCGATCCAGCGACCAACTCCGTGTCGCCGACCAGAAAAGATTCGTAGGCTGAACTCACCGCTCAGGGAGGTGCATCCGAATGGTCAAAGTGTTCCTGGTGGACGATCACCACATCGTGCGACGCGGGGTCGCCGATCTGATCGACGCCGAAACCGATCTCGAGGTAATCGGTGAGGCAGGCAACGTCTCCCAGGCGCTGGCGCGCATCCCGGCGCTGCGCCCGGACGTCGTGGTGCTCGACGTGCGCCTACCCGACGGCAACGGGATCGAACTATGCCGGGAACTGCTCGATCACCACCCTGAGCTACGTTGCCTGATCCTCACCTCCTTCACCGACGAACAGGCCATGCTCGACGCGATCCTGGCCGGTGCCAGCGGCTACGTGGTCAAGGACATCGGCACGCTGGAACTGATCGATGCCATCCGGGAAGTAGGCGCCGGACGTTCACTGCTCGACAATCGCGCGGCCGCCGCACTCATGGCGAAGCTCCGGGAGGAGACCGAGGCGAAGACCGGCCCGCTGGCGAGTCTGACCGATCAGGAACGCACCCTGCTCGAACTGCTGGGTGAGGGGTTGACCAACCGGCAGATCGCCGGGCGCATGTTCCTGGCCGAAAAGACCGTGAAGAACTACGTTTCCCGACTGCTGGCCAAGCTCGGTGTCGAGCGGCGAACGCAGGCGGCGGTCATCGCCTCCAAGCTCAACACCGCGCAGCCGAAGGAATGAGTCGCTCCCCGCTTGCCGCGCCGGCACCGCCCGATCGGTCTGTGCCCCCGGCGATCCGGCCGTGGAAAGATGACCGGCATGAACGGCAAGGCCAGCACGCCCGGCGAACCCGGTCACAGTCCGGTGATCGAGACGTTGTCTCAGCTGCGACTGCGTGAGCTGCTCGCCGAGGTGCAGGAGCGGATCGCACAGATCGTCGGCGTGCGCGATCAGATGGACCGCCTGATCGAGGCGATGCTGGTCGTGACGGCGGGCTTGGACCTCGACAACACGCTGCGCACCATCGTGCACACCGCGATCGAGCTGGTCGATGCCGGATACGGCGCGCTCGGCGTCCGCGAGACCGACAAGGACAGCTTGCAACTGGCCGAATTCGTCTACGAAGGGATCGACGACCGCACCCGGGTCATGATCGGCGACCTGCCGCGCGGCCACGGCGTGCTCGGCGTACTCATCGAGGAGCCGAAACCCATTCGGCTGATCGATCTTTCGACCCACCCCGCCTCGGTCGGCTTCCCCGAGCATCACCCACCGATGCACACCTTCCTCGGTGTTCCGGTGAAGGTCCGCGACGAGGTGTTCGGCAACCTCTACCTCACCGAGAAGGCGGGCGGTCAGGAATTCACCGAGGACGACGAGGTCATCGTCCAGGCGCTCGCCGCGGCCGCGGGCACCGCGATCGCCAATGCCCGCCTCTACGAGCAGTCCCAGACCCGCCAGCAATGGCTCGAAGCGACCCAGGATGTCGCCACCGAACTGCTGGCGGGCAGCGAACCAGGCGAGGTACTCGAGCTGGTCGCCGACCGGGCCCTGCGGCTCACGCAATCCGCCGTGGCGTTTCTCGCGCTGCCCGAGGATCCGGATATCCCGCACGACGAGGTGACCGAACTCGTGATCGTCGCCGCCGCCGGTGTCGGCGCGGAAGAGCTTCCCGGACAGCGCATTCCGGTCGACCGATCACATTCGGGCACGGCCTTCCGGTCCGGCCGGGTGGTGGTCAGCGACAAGCTGATGTTCCGTCCGCGATTCGGCGACGCCACCGAGTTCGGCGCGGCGCTGGTTCTTCCGCTGCGGGCCGAACAGACGGTCATCGGGGTGCTGGTCACCCTGCGTCCGGCCGACGCGCGCGCGCTCGACATGGCCGGGCAGGCGATGATCACCTCCTTCTCCGACCAGGCGGCCCTGGCCCTGCGATTGGCGGCGACCCAGCGGCGGATGCGCGAACTCGACGTGCTCTCCGACCGCGACCGCATCGCCCGTGACCTGCACGATCACGTCATCCAGCGATTGTTCGCCGTCGGCCTGTCGCTCCAGGGCACGGCGCAGCGAGCCCGCGCACCCGAGGTCAAGACCAGGCTCACCGAGACCATCCAGGACATCCAGTCCATCGTGCAGGAGATCCGGCACTCGATCTTCGACCTGCACAGCAGCACCGCCGCGGACGCGCCGACCCTGCGCAAACGGCTGCACGCGGTGATCACCGAGATGACCGCGGACACCGGCCTGCGCACCACGATCCGGCTGGCCGGGCCGGTCTCGGTGCTGGCGCCGCCGCTGTCCGAGGACGTCGAGGCGGTGCTGCGCGAAGCGGTCAGCAATGTGGTCCGGCACGCGTCGGCGACCACGGTGTCGATCAATCTGTCGGTGCGCGACGACGTCACCATCGAGATCAGCGACGACGGCCAGGGTATTCCCGAGAATCTCTCTCGCACAAGTGGTCTGACGAACCTGGCGGCGCGCGCCGACCGCTCAGGGGGCAGCTTCGGGGTCGAACTCGGCGCCAATGGCGGCACCATCCTGCGCTGGTCGGCGCCACTACCCGACCAGCCACCACGCGACACCTGACGACCGGCAACGCACTGCGGGATCAGGCTGCGGCGCTCTGGTCGCGCCGGTGCCCGATCCGGGGAAGGCGCGACGCTCCTCTGGCTGAGGCCATTGGTCCCTCCACCCCGGGTATCACGGCTCTGACCTGTGCATGTGCTCCTGAGCCAGGCTGGGAACATGGAAACGAAACCCACCAGGATCGCGATCATCTACGCGACCGCACAAGGATCGACCCGCGATATCGCGGAGTTCATCGGCGCGGAGCTCACCGAGCGCGGCGCCACCGTGGAATTGAGCGACTTCGAGCACGCGCCCGAGCTGTCCCGCTTCGACGGAATCATCCTCGGCAGCGCGATCCACAACCGGGACTTCTTGCCCGCCGCAACGGCTTTCATCCGCACGCACCGCGACGAGCTGCGCAAGTCCGACGTGTGGATGTTCAGCGTCGGGCTCGGTCCGGCGCTGCGCGGGCCGATCGGCCGGCGCATCGGCAACACCGTGCCGAAAAGGATTGCGGGACTGTGCCGAGCGGTCAGTCCCTGGGACTATCGACCTTTTGCCGGCCATTACGAACGAGCCGGCGTGTCCTGGCAGGCCAGGATGCTCTACCGCCTGATGGGCGGCGGTCGTTATGGCGACCTGCGCAACTGGCACGCGATTCGCACCTGGTCCACGATGGTCGCCCAATCGCTCGGTCTGCCCGCGGCCGGCGCGACCACTATCCACTCGTAGCCGGGATCGGAGCCGAAATGAGTGACTATGTGGCGGGATTCGGCGAGTTGCGGCTCGCCGACACACTGAGCGCCTACCGCGAGCTCGGCTGAGACACTGCCTCGGCGGTTCGGTCCTCCGCCGTCGGCCAGGACGGGGCTCCCTCTTCGTTCGCCGGTATGAATATCTCCCGCACCAACATTCGGGGCGACGACAAACTGATCTCCACCGTCATCGATTGCTGGGCTTCACTTTTCACCCTGCTCGTGGTGTGACCTACCGAGCCCGATGCCCACCTGCAGGCTCGGCATCACCTCGTCGCTGTGCGGGCAGGCACCGTCGAACCGTCCGGAGTTCACCGAACACCTTGTGCGCATGGGCATTACGTCGATCTCGGTGACCCCGGACGCGGTGCCTGCGGCTCGCCGCGCGGTCGCCGCGGCGGAACGACGGCTGCTGCTCGATCGAGCACTCGCCGACGAAACGGCACCGCCCGTTCCGTAGTCCGGCCTCGCTCGCCTCGCCCGGCCCGGGCCGACCAGACGACCTTGGTCCGGCCCGGCCGGGACCAACGGCCCTGCCGGCGGGAGCGTCGCACGGGCAGATTGTTCATCGGGTCGCGGTGTCCCCCCTGGCCGCGGCCCACCCTCGACAACCACCGGAGGATCCGCGTGCGCGACACGACCTACCACAGCAAGCCCGGCGAGAGCCTCGCCGATACCTACAACATCCCCGGCATCGTGCTGTTCATCGGTGGCGTGGTCGGCCTGGCCTGCACCCTCACGGCCGCCGGCTACGGCTTCGCCGGGTGGGTCGCGATCGGCGCGAGCGCAACCGCGCTGTCGTTCCTCGTGAGCATCACGCTGTTCGTGCTGGAGCACGAACGCCTGCGGCGACTCGCGCAACGTCGGGCGAGCCTCCCGTCCGTGGCCGGACCACCTGCCCGCTCATGACCGCGACACACGCTGCCCACGACACCGGGGAACCGGCCGTGCCGTACCCCGTCTCGGTCGCCCACTCGACGCCGCAGACCGTTCTCGGACTGCGCCGTACCGTGCGCATCGACCACGCCGGAGACGACATCGCCGCAGGCATGGGTGCGCTCTACGCAATGGCCGCCGCCACCGGGTTCGCCCCGGCGGGACCGCCGTCGACCACCTATCTCGGCGAGTTCCGCCCCGGCGCCACGACCGAAGCCGATTTCGGTCTGCCGGTCGTGCCGGAGCCGTTCACCGGCGCGAACGAGGAGGTGACGCTGCGGCGCACCGATCCGGAGCTGTTCGCGCACGTCACCCATCGCGGTGACTATCACCGCATCGGCGACGCCTATCGAGCCCTGGACGAATGGATCCGCGGCTCGGCTTTCCGGCAGGCCGGGCCACCGACCGAGGTGTACCTGGTCGCACCGGACGAGGCGCTCGACCCCGGCGATCTGCTCACCGAGATCCAGGTCCCGGTCGCCCTCGCCGAACTCGCCGTCCGGGTCTCGGCGCCGTTCGCGCAGACCGTGACGCTCGTCCGAGAGGCTCTGTCCGAGCAGGGATTCGGCGTGCTCACCGAGATCGATGTCCGCGCCACCCTGCACGGAAAACTCGGCGTCGAGATGGAGGACTACCGCATCCTGGGCGCCTGCAACCCGAGTCTCGCGCACCGAGCGCTCGACATCGATCGACAGATCGGACAGCTGCTGCCCTGCAACGTGGTGGTCCGCACCGAGGACGACGTCACCATCGTCGAAGCCGCCGACCCCGAGCTGCTGCTACGCGACACCGGCACGCCGGAACTGGGTCCGATCGCGCAGGCCGCGCGGGCCCGTCTGGCCGCCGCGCTCGCCACGGTCGCGCAACGCGCCGACGCCACCCCGTAGGACACACCACGCGTCTGCCCGGGACCTCGGACGGTCCCGGGCAGACGCGTGCGCGGGCTCGATCTGCGACTCTTACTGTCCACATTCGTAATCCGAGCAGGCGCAGCCGACACCGGCCGCCAGGTGGATCGGAAGCACCCGGCGGCCGGTCCTGCACCGCTGATTCGGGGGTCAGCGGTTGCTCGAGGGCTCGAAGGGATCGAGCACGTCCGCGACGGCCCGGCGCGGCGTGGCCGGCAGCGGTTCGGCGCTGGTCGGCACCCAACCGATGCGGATGATCGCCTGCGGGTAGGCGCCGTCGTCCAGAACGCCGACGCGGACGTCGCGGCGCAGTTCCGGGAGCTCGAGTGGTTCGGTGAGCACACAGGTGGCCAGTCCCACGTTGGTGGCGGTGAGCAGCACCGCGCTCAACGCCTCGCCCGCCCGCAGCCGGGACATCCGGTCGTCGGCGGAGGTGCCGAGCACCAGCAATTCCGCGAAATCCGGCTCGTGCGCCGGGTCGTCGAGTTGCGGAGCGACGAAGGCGCGAGCGGGTAGCTCGTCCTCCGGGCGCGGGCTCGGGGTGTTACGCGCGGGCACGCCGTCGTCCGTGCTGTGCCTGCCGCTCCAGTTCGCCAGCTCGAATCGGTACTCGGGGTCCATCGCGTGCCGGACGGCGGCGGCCCGAGTCGCCACAATCAGGTGGTCGCGCGCCCGGTCCGAGGCCTGGCGAACCAACGCGCCGAGGGCGGTCGCGCGCTCGGCGGCCAGCCCCAGGTATCCGGGTGGGATCTGCCACGAGGTGAAATGCCGGCGATCGGTTCGCCGGTGCGAGATCGCCGCGCTCAGCGCGACTTCGGCCGGCGTGGGCCGGTGCCGCAGCAGTTCGACCGACGCCAGGTGATTCGGGTCCGCCGGATTGGGCAGCCGATGCACCACGGCCGACCAGCCGAGGGCGGCGAACGCGACGCGCAGATGGTGCAGTGCCGCGCCGCAACTCACCACCATGTCCCGCTGATCGGGGTCGGTGGCCGGCAACGCGCGGGCCGGATCGAGGTACAGGTGCACGGATCGGCTGCCGATCCGCCAACGCCATGGCTGAGAATTGTGCACCGACGGCGCCCGCACCGCGAGCGCCAGTGCTGTCTTGACGGTGTTGTCGTCGGGCAGTCCGTGGTCCATGTCGATTCCTCCGTGGTGTTTCGTTCCACCGTCTCACCGGCGCGTGGCCGCGGAGAAGAGCCGGACGGGCACCGACGCGGACCGAATGGCCCTCGGCGTCAAGGACCTTCGGCCGCCGCGACCGGCCTGGTCGCCCCTGGTTCCGGAATCCGCCGGTCGACGCGGCGAGTGCGGACCGCGCGATGTAGCGCGTCGACCGTCGCCGGGTCGAAAATCTCGGTGCCCGGCCGCAGGACGGTGGCCGCGGCCGCCGCGACGCCGTACTCGCAGGCGCGCAGACAATCCGCACCCGTGGCCAGCCGATAGGTGAACGCACCGACCAGGCTGTCCCCCGCACAGGCGTCGCTGCGCGCGGGCGAGGGTGGTATCGGGCCGGAAATCCTATGGTGGAAACCGGAATTCGAGTAGACCGCGCCCAGCGCGCCGACCGTGGTGATCGCGTGGCCGGTGGCCCCGGTCTCGATCAGCAGATCGTTCGCGGCCTGGGCATCGGCGAAGCACTCGATCGGCCTGCCGATCAGGACGGTGGCCTCGCGGCGGTCGAGGCGGATGGCGAAGGAGTTGACGTTCAACACCTCCCGCAGCTGGGCACCGGCAATGTCGAGCACGACGCGGGTCGCGGCCGGGTCGATGCGCCGCACTATCCGGGCACAGAAGTCCGCCGGCAGCCCAGGTGGCACGCTGCCGGTCAACACCAGGTACGGAAAGCGTTGCGCGGCAGCGACGATCGCGTCGGCGCAGCGATCCCGCTCGGACGCCGCCAGGCCCGGACCCGGCGGCACCAGCTGGTAGCTGTGCCAGACGCAGGTCTCGGCGACGACCACGGCTTCCCTTGTGTCCGAACCTATCTCGATGCCTTGGTGGGCCAAGCCCTCTTCGTCGAGCAGCCGGTTCAACCGTTGCCCGACCTCCCTGCCGTACGTGTGCAGCGCGAGCGCCGAACCACCGAGCCGACCGACACAGCGGGCGACATTGATGCCCCCACCGCCGCCCTGCACCGACCGCACCCGCGCGCGATTCTTCCCCTCGTCCTTCAGCCGATCCACTTCCAAGCTGATGTCCACGGTCGGGTTCAAGGTAACCGTGAGAATCGGCGGCGGCACAAGCATCGAGGACTCCTCACCGGGGGCGGTGATTCACCTTCCCCCGGCGACACCCGGTTGCCACAGTGGCGAAAGTCCCGAATGACAGGCCGTCAGCAGTTGGTTCTGGCCCACTTTCCGTGACTAAAGGTGTTCTGCCGCAGCGTCACATGTCTGCGATGTCATCGTCGTGCGGCCGTGAGAAGCACTCGTTTGCGTAGTAGTGGAAGGCCAGCTCGGCCGAACATCTGCCTCTTGATCATTTGATGTGATTGACACGCCCCTCGACCGGGCCGGAGTTCGAGTGCATGGTCAGCCCGGCGGTGACGGCGTTCAGGTCGGATCTGAGTCCGGTGGCGAAGGAGGTCCGGCCAGGCAGGTCATCGGCATGGGCGGTGGCGATCCATCCGAGTAGATGTCGGCCCTGCAACATGGTCAGCATTTCGCCGAGGGCACGGACGTGCCCAGCCGTGGCTCGAAGTTCTGGGCACTGATCCAGCACTACTTTCAAGCGTGGTCGGTCATCCCGGGTGAGCTTGTCGGGGTGGCAGGTGAGCCACCTTGTGACCTCTCGGGCGGTCGGTGGCGTTGGTGCGATGGGGTCGGGCCTGCTGCGGCGCTGTTCCAGGTGGGCGCGCACCCGTCCATAGCCGCCGGAGTAGTCGAGTGCAGTGATCTCGCGGTGGAGTTGTAAGGCGTTGTGGCAGCCCGATTCCCAGCGTTGCTGTAGATAGGGTTTGAACCGGTCGAGCTTGCTGAGACGCGGGTCTTTCCATTTGCCATCGACCAGCTCCTGCCATGTGGCGGCGTGAGCGTAGCGCTGCACGGTGCGCTGACCCAGCCCAGCCCGCGAGCGATCCCGCGGATGCTGTGTCCCTGGGCCAGTAGATCGTGCACCGTCGCGTGGCGTTCCTGCGCGCGCTGGGCGGACCTGCCGACGGCTCTCCGCTGGAAGGCCGAGAGATTGTCCGATCGGCCGGCGCAGGCTCTGTGACGTGAAGACAGTCGCGATGGCGAGCCACGCAGCGCTCGATGGCCTTGCCCAAGTTCTGCCAGAGGTGAAATCTGTCCGCGACCTGTATCGCCTCGGGGGCGCCGAGACGAGCTCCCTCCGCGTACGACCCGGAACGGTCTCGGCATACCATCTCCACCCCAGGGTGTGTGGCCGGCCAATTCGCCAGTGTCTGAGCGTCCCTGCCTGGCAACAACTCCAGTGGTGCGCCCGTCTCGCAGTCGATCAGCACGGTGCCGTAGTCCTGGCCGCGCAGCACTGCGAAGTCGTCGACCCCCAGCACTCGCGGCGTTTCCGCCACGGGATCGGGCAACGCCGCCAGCAGCCGCAGCAGAGTAGACCGGCTTACCGACACGTGCCGCGCGGTGGCCAGGCGCGCACCCGCCCGGCCTGCCAACGCGACCGCGATGCTTTCCAGCATCGCCCGCAGTAGTGGCGTTCGCCGCCCGTGCGGTACCGTAACCCCCCTCGATCTGCTCCACGAAGGTATTTACCTCGCAATGTGGCTGATCGCAGAACCAGCGCCGAACCCGAAGCCGGAGCACGAGCCGTCGTCCACCTACCGGCGCGTCGGCCAGGTAGCGTTCGTAGCGGCTGTGCACCCTGGTCGAGTCATACCCGCAGCGAGCGCAGGCCGCAGTCGCTGTCTGCGCGGCTGCTCGGATGCACACCACTCCGCTGGACTCTGCGACTTCCTCAACGGCCACCCCGGCCAGGTGCGGGAACAGAACAGCGACCAACCCAAGATCAGAACACCCGAACCATGATCAAACCTCAAGCAGCGGAACGCATTTGTCACCGATCGTGCCAGTCCGACCAACGCACGAAAAGTAGCCGAGTTCCGGGGCGTTCGGACGAAGGTGACCAGAGGGCTACGACCGATCTCGCGAGGGCTTCTCGGTAACGAAGATCAGCAGGGTGCCAATCGCAGCCGTTTGCATCAACAGCTGCCCCACAGGGTCGGTAAAAACCGTGCCTGTACGGATGATCGACGTGATGATGCCCGCCGGAGCCAGGGCGGCCACGAGCAGCGCGACAGCCATTCTGCTCTTCGAGCGTCGTCTCCGCGGACCAACTGCCACGCCCATTTCCTGCCCGAGTGAAATCAAGCCAAGCAGGCCAGTAACGACACCAGTCAGGCCGAACAGACGACTTGCGGTCAGGTCACCCCAATCCTCACTGACAGCCAACCTGGTCAGGGCAACAATGTAGAGGCCGATGATGACAACGGCGGCGCCCCCTCTGAACTGTGCCCATCGCTTCTTCCGGCCATCTGCGGCAACCGATCCCGCCCCCTGTGTGCTCACAGCCGGAGAGCCTACAAGTCCGATGGTTGCGCCGCCTGGTGTGCGGTGCACGCTCGTGCCGCGGAGCGCGCGATCCCAAGGCCGCGCCCTCAGTCGATGAACGCACTCAAATGCCGAGTTCCGTGCGTTTTCAAGCGAGTTGTGCGCGATCAGACGTGCGGTGATGCCTGAGAGGATGGATGTGGATGATGCCGGTTCTGTGGATTCGATCATTTCCGGGTGGGATGTATGCGGTTGCGTCTATGTTGATCCGGTCTGGTCGGTATCGCTCTGAGGGGGTAGCCCATGTTCGGCACAGCAGGTCCGATCCCGTTCGTGACCCGGATTCCGCAGTGGCCTTCGATGCGATCGCTGACTGCCGCCGCACTGACCGCGACGGTAGTGACAGCACCGCTGGCTCTGGCCGCGAGCGTCTCGGCCCAGCCCACCGAATCCTGTGTCAAGGCCGGTCAACTGATCACAGACGACAGCAACCCTCAGATCTTCTACGAATGCGACGCCGCTCTCGAACCCGACCTGTTCGAATGCCCAAGCGACCTGGTCTTCAACCCGGTCATCCGTGACTGTGACGACCCGGGGAACGTCTCGTCACGTCCTCGCTGAACGGTTCCGTACGCCCTGCCCTGGTAAGTGATTCGACCGGGTGCAGCGCCGGCCTTGAACTCGTTCGATGGCTTGCCAGGAATCGGTCAACGAAAGCCCGCAGCGACCCGGGGCGCGTCGCGCGGTGTCTTCGTGGCGAGCTGGCACGAGATCGACCGCGCCACAGAACATCCGGACATGCCGCTGGGCGGGCGTTCTGCGTGGCGAGATCTACTGCCGCGCAGAACATCCTGTATTGGCTCCCCTTTAGGTCAAGCCCCTAGCAGTGGTCTTGGGGTTAATCTGTTTGATGGGTCCGGGTTGTGGCTTGTCCGAAGGATCGGTGTGCGGGGTCAGGCCGGTCGCGCTGGAGTCAGTAGTCGTTCCCGTTTGCCCTCCCGGGCCCGCTAATTCGTTGCGTTGCTGGTCGGTGAGCATGCGCGTGTAGACGACGTTGGACAGTCGTCGTTTAAGGGCTCGTAGTGCTTCCTTCGAGGTTTTCCCGCTGGTTCGCCGCCCGTCGTAGTAGACGCGGCCGGCGGTGTGGTGGCGTAGTTGGACCACGGCCATGATGTGGAGGACTCGGTTGATTTTGCGGTTGCCGGCGCGGGAGAGCCGATGGCGTTGTTGCTCGCCGGAGGAGGCGTCCAGGGGCGCGGTGCCGTTCCAGGACGCGAAACGGTCCCGGTTGCGGAACCGGCGAATATCACCGGTATCAGCCAAAAGCCTTGCCGCTGAGGAAGGTCCGATGCCGTTGAGTTCCATCAACGTCGAACCGCGCTCGGCCACCAGTTGGCGCAGTTCCTTGTCCGCGGCCCGTATTTTGCGGTCGATGGTTTCGAGGTCCTCGATCAACTCCTCGACCAGGCGCAGGCGAATCCTGACGACCGCGTCCTGGGGTGTGATCGTGTCGATCAATGCCCGTGCTTGCATCGAGGAGAGGAACTTCTTGGCTCCGCCGGGGATCAACTCGAGCAGTAATCGGTGTATCCGGCACAGGGTTTCGGTGCGTGCGCGCCCGAGTTCGTCGCGCCGGTCAGAGAGCATGCCCAAAGCGATCAATTCCGGATCCGCGGTGACTCGACGCAGGTCAGGTGCGTGCAGGGCGGCCAGGGCGACCGAGTGTGCGTCGACCGGATCGGTTTTGCGGCCATTGCCGGTGGCGAAGACCCGTACTTGGGCGGAGAGTTTCGCGGGCACGTCGATCACGGTTTGTCCGTCATGGACCAGGCGGTGGGCGAGGTGGCGGCCGATACCGTTGCAGCCCTCGACCGCCCACACCCGATCGGTGAATCCTTGTGTGGCGGTGAGCATTTCCGTATAACCAGCGGTGTCGGTGCCGTATCTGCCGGTGGCTAGAATCCGCCCGCTCGGATCGATGACTTCGATGGTGGCTGAACGTTTATGCGGATCCATCCCGATGATGACAGTCATCTCGCATCTCCCATACTCGGCAACCAGTGGTGTCCGTGCGGGAGGGCACCGCTAGTTCGAGCCGGGCAAACCCCTTTCCAGCCACTCCCTGCACGGCACCCGGTGGGAGGCAAGCCATTAACGAGCCACACCAATGACAACGGTGGGCAGCCGATTTGAGAGCACCCCACCGGGCACCTAGACCAAATCCTGGCCTGGATCCGGTCCTCACACCAAGTGTCTAACTAGCCGAGTTGAGGATCTTCAGGGCGGATCGGCGAGGACCAACCAACACGACTGGTCGCCGAATATCGTTCGGCAGCTGCCTATCCGGACCTCGCGAACACAGTCACCGAGCTGCTGGCACTGCTACCTTTTCCGTGAAAGATCAACTGCCCGTGTGCGATAGAGGGGACCAACCATGAGTACCGCCACCATTCGCGCTTTGTCCGGTTACTCGGAGCCGCAGCACCTGGACGCCAAGACGACTGCCGTGCTGATCATCGACCTTCAGAACGAGTACGTCGCGGGAGCCGACTACACAGGCAAACTGGCCGTGCCCGACGCCACTACCGTGCTGAGCAACTGCAATCGACTTGTCCAATACGCCGATCATAAGAACCTCCCCGTGTTCTGGACTCGGCAACTCGGCCCCTCGGGCGCTCCTGTGTTCGCTGAGGGCACGAAGGGAGCCGAATTCCACAAAGACATGAAGATCACCCAGCGCCACTCGGTGATCACTAAGGCCACTCCGAGTGCGTTCGTAGGCACCGACCTGGACAAACAGCTGAAGCGGCTGAATATCACGAGGTTGGTTGTCGGGGGCTTGCCGACGCACCTGTCGGTCGATGGCACGGTGCGTGACGCTGTTCCGCTCGGCTACGACGTCATCATCGCCGAAGACGCCTGTGCAACGCGTGATCTGGACGACCATGAAGGAAAGGTACTCGGTCACGATGCGCTCCATCGGAGCACGCTGACCGCACTCGGCGATGTCTACGCCACTGTCTGTCCCACGCAGCGAATCATGAGTATGCCCATCGCTTGAAATAGGCCACTCGGCCTCGGCCACCGATATCGAGTGAACGCACTCGGTGCTATAGGGCGCGGGATGATCAATCGGCCGAATCTTTTGGACGACAAACCTTTCCAGCGCACTCGGGTTTCGCTGCCCTGCGCTGTCCGAACCAGGCAGCGCAGGGCAGGGGACGATCCACTGGCCGTATCCGTCCGGGCCTACCCGGACGCACCCTCATGCCGCGGCCCGCGCGTCCGGACCCAGCCCCACGCTCGGCCGGCGAGTGCACGCAAATGCCGAAGAGCGGGCATTTGATCGGCATTCGAGGTCACCTGACCCTGCGGTGTGGCGAGTTCCTGCTCCCGTCCCGACGAACCGCTCTTTCACGGTCGCGTTGTCCTGATAGAGCCGTTCCACAGCAGTCAAGCCGGTATCTTCTGGATTCCTCCAATGCGCAAGTGATCATCGATACAATGAATCACATTGTGCTGGAGAGTGATTGGGGTCTGGGATGGTAAGCGACGAGCACTACCAGGAAATGCTGTTTCGTGCGCAACTCAGCGCCATCGCCGAACGGTATGACGACATGGCCAAAGAAGTGGACCATGCTGTGCGGTGGGCCTATGCGGAGAAGGTGCCGTTAGAGGCCAGTCTGCGCAGCCTGTTCTTCGACGCCGCACACCGACGGATCGGTGCCCGCAGGATCGGCTGGCGGCGGCTTGGCGCCGAGAAGTACAAGTACAGCTCCGCGGCGGAGGAGTTGCTCGCGATAGTGGTGGAGAAGGCCGACTTGATCGCCGGCGAGATAGTCAGTCTGTGCGCCGAGACGGTGGAGATGATCGACACCTATGTCTCGAGCATCGCGGAGAACCGTTCTGCCGAGTCCGAGGCATTCTTCCTGAGAATGAAGGCGGACTGCTGGCGATACACAGCAGAGGTGCTCACGGGTCAGGACCGAGAGACCGCTTCTGCGAACGCATCCGGCTGTTATGCCGACGCGGCCGAAGCCGCGCAGACACTCGCAGCGACGCATCCTTTCAAGCTCGGGGTCGCGTTGAACTCTGCCGTCTTCCGCTACGACACGCTCGGTGACAGCGTGCAAGCCACCCAGATCGCCACGACCGCCTTCGACGCCGCGGTCGCCGCCATGGACTCGATGTCGGAAGAGCACTACCGCGATTCGACCCTCATCATGCAGTTGCTCCGGGACAATATCGCCCTCTGGCAGGACGGGCCCGGCGCTGAAGAGTCTCAGGAATATCGGGCCGCCAAGGACTAGCTACATCGGTTATCGGATCGAATACAACAGTCGTAGAGACCAACGCGAGAAACGCAAGTAGCCGCTGAGCGCTCGGCCGACGCCGCGGTGAGACGCACTGAAGTGCCGCTGGGCGTCCGTTGGTCGGCTGCCCGAAATCTGACTCGGATCGATTGCGTGGCAGGGACCTTCGCTCGCATCCATTGAGTTGCGGCGGGTTAACTCACATTGACCCTCCGAAGCGCCTGGGTCTATCCGCTGATGCCCAGTGCGACACTCCGGTAGGGCGCTTGACCAGCGTCTTTTCGTGATCGGATCGTGCCGTGACGGCAGTCACAGAATCGGTTGACGGGCTGGTGTGCTGCGGTAGCGTCAGTACTTCACCGAAGTGACTGTTACTCACGGTTACGTGTAGTGGTGAATCTGATGGAGATCGCACGCAACCACCCGCTAGGACGCGGCCCATCCATCGCGCCGCGCCACCGACGACACGGAGGTAGCTCGATGACCAGACCGACACGACGCACCACCATCGCTGTCACAGCGGTGGCTTTGATATCCCTGGGGGCCGTGGCCGGTGCAGGCTCGGCCGGCGCGGAGACACCCCAAAGCGCCGAGCAGGCCCGCGACGGCTGTATCTCGCTGCTCACACAGACAATCAGGGCCTTGCCCGCAGGAACATCGCTCGAGCTCAGGAGCGGCGGAGCCCGCCAAAACAACTGGACCGACCCGGTCAACATGCTGATCCCGCCGCTGCGGACCGACACCTACAGCGCCGAGTACGACGTGCGCGAGTATCCAGGCAGCCCGGACTACGCCGAGGCCACATCCACAGCGTTCACCGACTTCGGCTGGTCTGCCGACACCGAGGTCTCGGCCGACAGAGTCGTCATCAAGGTCTACGCCACCGCACCCGACGGCTACCAGCTGACCGCCACCTCCAGCCCGTATGTCACCTGGTTGTCCTGCACCGCCCCTGCCTACATGGGCTTCGGCCGTGGAGATATCGGCGGCACACCCCAGACCATCACCCAATAACCAAGACCCGCAACCCTTCTCCACGCCATGAGAGGGCGGCATGAGCGGACCAGCCAGACGTCCGCTCTTGCCGCTGGTCGCTCGTGCTGCGCGGTGAGATCGACTGAGCCCGCACCGATTATGTGTCGTTGTCTGCGTATACGTGCACCGGTGCGGGGCTGGAGAATGTCTTGGGTCGACCCGGCGGCAGGCTGCGATGGCGAGTCCGGTTGTCGGGTGCCTCGTTGTGAGTCAGCTGTGAGTGTTTCGATCCCAGCCGGCATGTTCTCGGAACCGAATAGGACGTGAGCGGATCGCTGGCCGTGCTGCTGTCTGGCGATCGGCGTTGCACTACGCCGGGGGCGAGTCTCGACCCGCTCGGCTTATTCGTTCACGACTGGCCGAGATGCGTCATCGGCGATACCGCACAGATTACTCCCGCGGGCGAGCCTCATATAGCCTTGCTCACCCCAGCCTGCGCCCCAACTGTTGCGGACGATCCAGTAGGAATCGCTGTAGCCGACGACGACCACCGCGGAATTAGGGGAGCCCGCACAGGGACCCTCGAAGATGCCGCCTCGGTACCGCTGGGCCTGCTCGCCGAGGTGCATAGTCGCTCGCGTGGGACCTGCGGCGACAGTGGACTGTAGCGCTGCCTCGTCCCCCTGACGGATCTGCTCCCACCGTTGGACGGTACCGGCGGCGGGCGCCTCCTTTTGGTAGGCATCACATTTGGGTGTCCTGGAGCCGCTCTTGGCTTTCGCCTGGTCGTACACGTAGACATAGTTCGGCAGGCTCCCGGACTTGATGGCAACCGCTGATTCCAGCGTTGCCGCGGTGGCGAAGCCCCACGAGTCCTCGCAGTCGGCACCTTGTGTACGGACTGGTGCGACCTTGCCTTCCTCGCGCCAATCGACGGATATCGGTGGCGCGGCCGAGGCGGGTTGAACGCCACTCACTGCGGCGATTGCAGCTGCGAAAATGGCCACAGCAGTCGATCGGGCGCCTGGGCCGGTCCGCGCAACAATGATGCTGTGGTAAGCGCGAGTGTCGGTGAACGCCGCGATTCGAGCACGCACAAAGCTCACAGGAAGTCCTATCTCCTGACGTAGGCCAGGTATTGGTTAACGCTACGTCCATGTATTCGGAGCTGCGGTAACTTCGGACGGGAGCATCATGACGACGTTCGCGCGACGCGGTCCCCCGTATCGACACCTGCATTGAGAATCACCCTCGACCTGTACGTCTCCATCTGCTGACGGGACCCTATCGAGTGCGTCATCGAGATCGATCTGACACTTCCGCAGTCGACGTATATCGACATCTGTTGTGAAACAGAGAGATACGGATCCTGAGCCGGTGACGCCTCGCCTCTCTACTCGACAGCATGGATCCGCGCCTGAGAACATCCGATATTGCCGCGTGGCGCGCTGTCTGGAGTAGTCACGCAGTGGCTACTGTCGGCGTAGGTGCCGGAGATAGACGGTGGGTGTGACTCCGACGACGTGCTTGAAGTCGTTCAGCAGGTGCGTCTGGCTGCTGTAGCCGGTATCAGCGGCTAGGTCGGCCCAATCCGGGCGTGCTGTTCCGGCGGTCGCGCCGATCGCCTTCAGCAGACGTTGGCGTTTCAGCAGCCATTTGGGGCCGACGCCGACATGCTCGGCGAAGGTCGCCTGGAGACTGCGTTCGCTGCGGAAGAGCTCCGCGGCAAGGGCGCTCACGGTGGTGGGGCCGTCCTCTCGCATGATGGCATCGACGGCGTCCGCGATGAGCTGTAGGTGCTGGAGGGAAGGCTGGACCGGCCTGGAGCGCAGGAGTCCGTCCAAAGCATCCGCAATCTGCTCCTCGGGCTCATGCAGGAGCTCGCTGTGCAGACGGGTGCCGGCGTCCGGGAACACAGTGCTCAGGTCGATGTGACCGACGCGCAGTTGACTCATGGGTTTGCCCCAGTACGGCGCGAAACCGCCGGGCTTGAACGCGATCCCGGCCATGGCGCCGACACCGGCCGTGTCATAGCTGAGGGCGCCGTCGGTGATCCCGTGCACGAAAGCGCCCTGTGCGGTGACGAAGGCGTGCACCATCGGCGTGGGGAGCACCTCGACCGGTCGATAGGTCACGTTGTAGGGCAGCCGCCACCGCATGACCCAGTAGTGCGACACGCACGCTGCCAGGTCGGCGGCGGGCTCGAACGCTCGAACGGAGAAGTAGCGGTCGAACATCTCCGGTTCCAGCAGCCCGCCCTGCAGTAAGACCCTGTTGCGGTCGGGCGAGCCTGCGGATTTCTGAGATATCTCACCCACTCGTCTTTTCTACCGTAGGAGGCATCATCCGAGACGAGAGGAAACCACGATGAACGACACCAGTCCGGCCCCGGCACCCAGCCCGGCCATGCAGTCGCTGGGCCGTCTGATCGGCACCTGGCAGCTCTCCGGCGACAGCACCGGCACCGTCAAGTACGAGTGGATGGAAGGCGGCTTCTTCCTCCTTCAACATGTCGACATGCACTTGTTCGGCAGCGATGTGAAGGCACTCGAGGTCATCGGCCACCTCCAGCCCTTCGGTGAGCCGCCGAGCCCCGAGGTCCGCTCGCGCGCATACGACACCCGGGGCAACACACTCGACTACGTATACGAAATGGACGAAGACGTCCTGACCATCTGGGGCGGCGAGCCCGGTTCTTCGTCCTACTACAAGGGCACCTTCGTCGACGAGAACACCGCGGTCGGCCAGTGGACCTTTCCCGGCGGCGGCTACACCTCGACGATGCACAGGATCGCCCGCTGAGGTGCTTTCGCTGGCCCGCTGTTCCTGACAACCGTCCTGCTCCAGGAGGCCAACCGAGTCGGGTTCGACCCGTCTCGCCAGCCGCTCAGTGCCCTTAGTCTCGGCGACTTCGGCTGGATCCACACCGCACGTCCGGTCATGCCGATTACAGCGAGGGCACCGGCTGTCAGGGCAGGCATCGCGTGAGTAGTCGGTGGATCTGTTGTCGGGTGGGGGGTGTGGTGGCGGCCATCCCGCGCAGCGTGATGCCTTGGGCGGAATCGGCGAGCAGGGCTGCGGTCTCGGGGTCGGTGTAACGGGAGTAGAGGGCGCGGGTGGTCTCGGTGAAGCGGTCCGCGATCGGCCGCAGCCCGGGTCGGCGGATCGCGGCGACGTACAGCTCCAGTTGCACGGTGGTGATCGTGCGGTTGCTGGTGAAGCAGTCGATGAGCGCGTCTGCGGTCCGGTCGATGAGGTCCTCGATCCGCAGGTCCGGGTTCGCCCCTGGGATCTCGGCCATCATCGCGGCGTAGTCCGCGACGCAGATCTCCAGGGCGGCGGCCAGGAGGTCTTCTTTGTCTTTGTAGTGGTAGGTGGTTCCGGCGATCGGGACGTCCGCGGCTTCGGCGACCGCGCGGTGGGTCAGCCCTTCGACTCCGCGCTCGCCGATCACCCTGATCGCGGCGTGGGCGATGCGTTCACGCCGGTTCGGATCGAATCTGCGTCGGCGCGTGGGCTTGCCCGAATCAGTGGCCTCGACGGCCATTCATGCCTCCCATAGAGCTGTTATCGCTGTTCAAACCATCTTCAGGGTACATATGTACCTAATGCGACGTGCGTCACTGAAGGGTATGAACTCACCTGAGTTTAAGGTACAAATGTACTTATCAAGTCGTAGCAAACACTCAGTCATCGATCAGAAGGAGCAGGAACATGCCGTTCGCACCCTGTCTCGGAGTGAAGGACCCCGTCGTGAGCAAGGCGTTCTACGAGAAGCTCGGCTTCACCGTGGACTCGCGCACGGCGACCGAGGACAACGACATCCACATGGTCCTGTTCAACGACACCTTCTGCGGGATGATCTACCGCAACGCCCAGCTCGAGAACTGGCTGCCGCCGCTGAAGGGCCAGCCCATCGGGTTCACTGGCATCCTCTACCTAGAAGTCGAAGACTTCCAGGGCATGCTCGACACCGTCGGCGCGGTCACCGAGATCGTGCGCGGCCCCTCGGCCGATCACACCGGCACTCGCGAGTTCTACTTCGCCGACCCCGACGGCTACATCATCGGCATCAACGACGCCGCCTCACGCCAGAACAGCGACCTGGTCGGCGATTTCACCGTCTGACCCCGACCTCGATAGGGAAGCCGCCGATGTCCGCCCCGATCTTCACCTTCCGCCCCGCCGGCGCCCACGATCAGCCCTTCCTGGAACTGATGCTCCTGGAAGCGGCGAACGCCTCGGGAAACACACTGACCCGCGACACCCTTCCCGGCGATGAGCACACCTACCGCTACGTCGCCGGATGGGGACGCGAGTCCGATATCGGAGTCGTAGCCCTGGACGAGCACGGTGCGCGGGCCGGGGCGGCGTGGGCGCGACTGTTCGACGCCACCACTGCCTCACCGGCATTCGTCGGCGAGGCGATCCCGGAAATCACCATCGCTGTGGCTCCCGCGTTCCGGCGCCGCCGTCTCGGTGCGGCCCTGCTCGCCGAACTCGCCACCCGCGCACGCGCCGCCGGGATCACCGGCCTGAGTTTGGGAGTGGAGACCAACAACGTTGCCGCCCAACAGCTCTACCGCCGCGACGGCTGGAGCCTGCACCGCACCGCCGGGGACTACATCATCTTGGTCAAAGACCTGCGAACACCTGCCTGAACGAATGACACACCCCACGAAAGGAATACACCCCATGAGCACCACCGCGCATCCGGTCGCGACAGTGGCCTCCTACGCCATCTGGGCGTCAGACGGGCGCGCGCTGGCCGAGTTCTACGCCGCCGCACTCGGCAGCCACATCGCTCAGGAGTTCCCCGACGACACCGGCACCTCGGTCGCGTTCCTCGTCCCGGCCGGGAACGTGGTCTACGTGTTCTACACCGCCAAGCAGTTCACCCCGCCGAACTGGCCCGCCGACGAACTGCCCTTCCACCTGGACCTGACCTTCCCCGACATCCGCGCCGGAGAGGCCCGACTGCTCGAACTCGGCGCGAGCAAGCCACAGTTCCAGCCTGGCGGCGACCGGTGGACTGTGCTGCTCGATCCTTCCGGCCAACCCTTCTGCATCAGCTCCGCCACCTGAACCGTCGACCCGACGAAGGATCCCGCCAAATCCGCCTCTTCGTTCATCACCCCGCCAAACAAACGGACACATCCGCACATGCCGCATAGCGCTCGGCCGACGGGTGAGATCGGCTGCGTCTCGGGACGTCTGCTCATGCTTGCGGATTCAGGCGGTCGGTACCCTTGGAGTCGATGGACCGACCGGATCAGAGCTCTGCGGGGTACGGCGCCTGCCTTGTCTCGTAGCGAAGCAGATTGAAGAAGTCCGTCATCGCGACGGCGACGGGCGCGTCGCGAGTGAGGATCGCGGTGGCGGTCTGCGGGATCCCGGAGGCCGCCTGACCTGACGCGTACGCACGCAGATAGGACTCGCGCTGATCGCGGCCGGGACCGAAGAGCTCGGTCACCAGCCATTGCCCCGTGTACATGGCGGCGTAGCAGCGGTCGTAGTTACGGTGCCGCTCGAAGAAGGCGAGTTCGTTTTCCGCCAGCTCGAAGCGGGACGAGATCGCGAGTCCATAGTCGGCGAAGTAGAGGCGCTCGCCGTCGGTGAGCAGGTTCTGGAAGTGAGCGTCGAAATGCAGCAGGCCGTTGGCGTTCATGAACGCGATACCTGCCGCTAAATCCTGATCCACCATGGTCAACGCGCGGTCGGCCGCGGCATTGTCGGCCCGAAGCTGCTCACCGAGCCAGTCGAACAGGTTCTGCGGGATGTATTCCAGGAACAGCGCAATGCTCGCCGACGATGAGCGCTGCTCCTCGAGGCGCCGCCGGACCTGTGCCCTGCCTCCCCAATAGTCGACGACCCGATCGACATCGGCCAGCTCCTCGGGCAGCGGCGTCGTATCCGGCAGGACTCGCCAGTGGTACATCAGCGGGAAGCCCGCGAACTCGCCCGCGAGCGCCCAGTTGGTGGTCATGACATGCGCGGCGAGTTCGCGCCACGCTCCGAACGCCGGGCCGCCGATGCCGTAGTGGCAAAACATTGGCAGCTCGAAGAGATTGGCCGTGGAATGGACGTTCTCGGGCCGCAGTTCCAAGTCCGTCAGCGGTATGCGCTTGACGAACACCTGCCTCCCGACGACCTCCAACAACACCGACTTCCCGCCGATACCCGATCCGACCAGCTCCGCAGCGTCCAGCGCCTGCTGCAGCGCGCGATCGCTGAGCAAAGCCAGGGTCGTAGAGACGGAACCATATGCGGCAAGCCGCGTTTCGGACAGTGGGGAGGGCATGGACATCAGACTGTAGTAGCGCTCAGCAACGGTGCACGCTGAACTGACACACGCTCTTGCCGCATCCCACGCGGATAGCAGCGGCCGGCGGGACCAACGGAAGATCAACGGCCTCGGGGCATCTCGGTACCGTCGAAGTATCCGCTCCTGCCGACGAGCGTACGTTCGCGTTTGACCGCTGATAGGGGATGGAATCGGGTGTGCGGAGCAATGTGGGGCGTGTTTCCAGGCCGATCGCGACGCGCTGCCCAGGGTCCGAGTATCCACGGTCCTCGGCGGTAGATTTTTCGGGCCGATACTTCCCATCCGAATGACTCGATCCATCGAATAGTCAAGAGGCGGTGGCCCGGCTGGGCTCGACGCCGCTGGTCGATCCTTCAGAAAGGGATACGCATGAAACGTGTTTGCACACGTACCGCTGCCGCGCTGTTGTCGGCCGCCGCCGTAGGTTCTTTGTATCTCAGTGTCGCTCCCGTCACGAGCGCTGCGGAAAATCCCGGTTACAAATGCCAGCTGGTCTACCGGCCTGACCCGAGTGGTGGATTGTTGTACGGGCACCACTGTGTCGCGCAGGGCGGAGCGCCGGATGCTGGATCCAAATCCGGCAACATCACGATCACCGATGTCCTCAACTCTTCCAAGGAGGGGGCTTTCATCTGCGGCGAGGTGTACGTCGACACAGGCGACCTTGTCGGCCGGCGTTGCTATCTCAAAGACCAGTCGGACGACTCCAGGTAGTCGTAAAGGCAGAGCTGAGGCCGCCATTTCCAGGCCGCAGATGAACTGCTGGCCAGCTGGAGGACCACGGCGGCCCTTCAACGCGCGTCGGGTGGACGGTCGGCCCCGAAGATCGTTGGGGCCGACCGGCGGCCGGCACCACTGTCAAATCCACATTCGTTGCCGCAGACCTCCTGAATGGGAGCGCCACCCGCACGATGCGGCTCCGCGAACAACGGCTCCTCGCATGCTGAGCGAGCCGGGCGCGGCTGCGGATCGTCGACACGCCAGAACTCTCACAGGGCCTCGGCGTCGCAGACTGAGGCCAGCTCGCTGCAATCACACCACGACCCGCCGATCAACGAACGTCCGCACATGCCGCGGAGCGCCCGTTGTGAGCGATCGGTGGCCGGCCTCGAACCGGTCTGCCATCAACGCTTCTGGGACATCCTCTTCTGCCGATTACCGTGCGCCTCTCCTGCACCACCGCCGCCGTCGTCGTCGAGAGGATTAGGCCGGGAGCGGTCAGTCGGAAACTATGGGGTAGTCGGCTTGCTTTGAGATGCCACAGTCGCCAGCTGGATCTCGGGTGACCTTGATATAGCCGTGTTCGCCCCAGTCGGGACCGAAGCTGTTTTTTGCGATCCAGTAGTTTTTCCCGCCTTCGGTGCCATAGCCCACGACAACCATGGCGGTGTCGAGCTGCACCGTGGCACAGCGGAAGATTCCAGAAGTGTATGTGGGCAGATCATTGCCTGACATCCGCACACGAACGGGACCGTGCTTGACCACCGCCGTTTTTATGGCCTCCTCGTCGGTATCGACACCGGTCCAACCACTGACAGTGCCTGCTCGAGGGGCGGGCCACTTGGTGCGGAATTCCGCACACTCCGATGAATCCGAGTAACCCTCGGTCGGTATGTACCCGTAATCGGGCGGGGTGGTTTTGCGTTTGATCGCAACTGCGGATTCCACTGCCGCCGCAGCTGCGAACCCTAGGCTGTCTTCGCACTGTCCCTGGTCACGCACGGGTGTCACCTTGCCCTGTTGTGTCCAATTCCAGGAATCCGGCACCTTGGGTGCGGCCTGCGCCGCTCCGGCTCCGGCCGCGACCAACAGAGCTGCAGCCGAGGCAACGAGGACAACCGTTGTTCGCAGAGCGGGCATCCGTGATCCCATCTGTAGAGGCAGACCGGCGGTCCGATCTACCGTAGCTCCCGGTATTCGGACCTGCGGACTGCGCGGATGGGGACGGAGTGTCGCGTGTGATCCGATCGATACAGCAAATGTCCGCAAATGCCGCTAGGCGGGCGTTGGCCGGTCGCCCAGAATGGTTGGCTGGCACAGCCTCTCAACGTCCGCCCTTAAGTAGCCGCTGTGCCCGCTGAGCGAAGCGGTCACGCGGAGATGGCCGGCAACGCCGGAGCCGTTGAGGCGGACGAGCCGTTGGGTACGATATGGAGCGTTCACGGCGAGCGTCGGTGAGGGGGATCGGTGAAGATAAACACGACCACACTGCGTAATGCTCTATGAACGATGCTGCTTGCGCATACGTTAATCACCTCGGCGGGAGCGAAGACTTGCCACCGCTCGACTGGCGAGTGGATGCCTCAGCACATTTCGGCCGAATGCATGGCCAAACCGGAGGACCGGTTCTGCACATCCGAGGCCAGGTGGGTCCAGAGTTCGTCGAAGGGGAAGCAGCTCGCGTTGCCGAGCAGTGGGCTACCGCATTGGGTCTTGCTGAAGACGACAGAGGGCCTGACTTTGCCGGTGCTCTGTTCTACGTGGGTGTCGTTGAGCCCTGACCGAATCTGGCTCGGATCGTTTGGGCGGCACGGAACTTCGTCGCAGCCATGGACTGGGCGCTCGTCCGGGTGCCGCGGCTCTAGACCTGATCACGGAAAGTGGGCCAGAGCCTAGCAGGAGCATCGCGAAAGAATCGCCATCGCATCGGAACTCGCTCAGCTCGCACCGCCGAAGGTCAGCACGACCAGCGGAATCGGCCGATCGACCTTGGACTGGAAATCCGCGAGCAGCGGGTTGGCGGCCAGCGCCCAAGCCGCGAACTCCGCGTAGTCCGCGCCCTCGAGCACGGTGCCGGTCGCCGGGTAGGTCTTGTCCCGGAACTCGATGGTCACCTGCGGGTTCGCCTTGATGTTGTACCACCAGGCCGGGTACTTGCCCTCGATGAACGAGCTCACGTACATGATGTCGTCCCGGAACAGCGGTCCCAGCGGCGTCGTGTGCCGCTTGCCGCTCTTGGCGCCGGTCGTGGTGAGCAGGATGAGGTCGCCGCCCGCGTACGCACCACCCACCTTGCCCGCGTTCTCCCGGAACTCCTTGATCACATCGTCGTTCCAGTCGGCGATGCTGACGTCCTGGTCCCACGCCTGGTTCCACGGCGCGTTCGGATCGTTGAAGTCGGTGATCTCGGCCTGGTCCCGCTGTCCCGCAGTAGCTTCGGTTTCGCTCATGATCCCAGTATGCCGTGGCCCTAGGACAGTTACGGTCCTAACTAGACAGCGATCTTCCCTCAATCTGCGTTAGATTTTCTGTGGCAGCTGCTTGCACTCTCCTGCCGAGAGTGCTAAAACAAATCTATACCAGATGACAGAGGTTATCTGGTTTCTACTACACAGAACGGAGTGTGTGAGAAGTGGCGACCATGCTGATGCGTACCGATCCTTTTCGTGACCTGGACCGTTTCACGCAGCAGGTGTTCGGCACGGCGGCGCGGCCCGCGGTGATGCCGATGGACGCTTGGCGTGACGGGGAGCAGTTCCTGGTCGAGCTGGAC
Source organism: Nocardia sp. NPDC056564 (assembly GCF_042793755.1). Taxonomy (NCBI): domain Bacteria; kingdom Bacillati; phylum Actinomycetota; class Actinomycetes; order Mycobacteriales; family Nocardiaceae; genus Nocardia; species Nocardia sp. NPDC056564. The sequence goes on along the minus strand of NZ_JBHTUR010000033.1, from coordinate 23,307 downwards.
CTGCCGGGAATCGATCCGGCATCGCTGGATCTGGACATCGAACGCAATGTGGTGACGGTGAAAGCCCAGCGCCCGCAGTTGGATTCGAACCGATCGATGATCGCCGCGGAACGCCCGCGCGGCGTGTTCAGCCGTCAGTTGTTCCTGGGCGAGGGACTCGATACCGACCACATTCGCGCCGACTACACCGATGGTGTACTGCGCCTTGTGATTCCGGTCGCGGAGAAGGCCAAGCCCCGCAAGATCGAGATCGAACGCGCCAACGGCAAGCAGGCGATCGACGCCTGACGCAGCCCCGCCCAGGCCGCCTGGGCCGACACCCGGCTAGCGCGACGGACCGCCCCGGGGCGGTCGAGCCGGAAGCCGCGTCGGCCCACGGCTGCTCACCTGACCACGCGAAACGGCCGCCCGCCGGGGCGCCGTGCCGGTACTGTTGGGCTGGCAGTTCGGCCTCCGCGTGGGAGAAGTGTTGGCCAGGGTATTCATCAGTCACGCGCGCGTGGACCACGAGTGGGCCAGTGAGATTCGCGGCTGGCTGGTGGCCGACGGGCACGAGGTCTTCCTGGATCTGCACCCGGTCGACGGGTTGATCGTCGGCGAGGAGTGGGAGCGCGAACTCTATCGGCGGCTGCGGTGGGCCGATGCCGTCGTCTGTGTGGTCACCCGGGCCTATCTCGCGTCGGTCTGGTGCGCGGCGGAGGTCGGGATCGCGAAGGCCAACGGCAGCATGCTGCTGACGGTCCGGGTCGAGGCCGACGTCGTGCATCCCCTGCTGAAATCGCTGCAGCAGTCCGATGCCGCGGCCGAACCCGCGCTGGCCAGGCAGCGGCTCACGGTCGCCCTGCGCAGGCTGGACGCGGGCGGCGGCCTCGGCTGGTCCGACGACCGATCGCCGTATCCGGGCCTCGACGCCTTCGACATCGGCCGGCATCGGGTGTTCTTCGGCCGCGCGCGCGAGGCCGCGGAGATCGCCGAGCTGTTGCGCAAACCCGCCACCCGCGACGAACCCGCGATCCAGCTCGTGATCGGGCCGTCGGGGTGCGGGAAATCCTCGCTGGTGCGGGCGGGCGTCATCCCGCGCATCGCCGGGGAACCGCTCTGGTCACCGCTCGAACCGATCGTTCCCGGCACCGACCCGGTGGGCGCGCTGGCGCGCTCGCTCGCGACCGCCAGAGGACGCGCCGGCTTGGATCGGGAAACGCCGTTCCAGCGCGAACGACTGACCGGCAACGGTTTTCGAGACGCCGCCAATGAACTCCTGTTCGCCGAGCAGGCCGGCGCCGACCGCAAGCTGCTGCTGGTGATCGACCAGTTCGAGGAGTTGCTCCGGCGCACCGCGGCGCCGGAACGCGCCGAATTCGTCGATGTGCTCATCCCCGCCATCGGCGGGCCGGTACAGGTCCTGGCGACGTTGCGACCGGAATTCCTGAACCCACTCGGCGCCGACCCCGCGCTCGCGCGCATCCCGACGCGCACCCACCGGGTGCTGCCGTTACGGAACGAGACATTGCGCGAGGTCATCGAGGGACCGGCCAGGGTCGCGGGGCTGACCATCGAGGACGGCCTGGTCGACGCGCTGCTGGCGGACACCGGGACCGGCGACGCCCTCCCGCTGCTCGCGTTCACCCTCGAACAGCTCGCGTCCGGGCTCCGTCGTGGTGACCGGCTCTCGCATCAGCGCTACACCGAAATCGGGGGTGTCCGAGGCGCACTGGCCCGGCAGGCGGAGACCGCGCTGGCCGAGGCGCGCACGGCGACCGGGCTTTCGCGCGCGGAGATCATCGCGACGCTGCTGCGCATGGTCACCGTCGACGAGCGCGGTGTCCCGACCCGCGACCGGGTTCCACGCGCCCGTTTCGCCGAGCCCGCGCAGCGGGCGATCGACGCCTTCGTCACCCACCGCCTGCTGGCCACCGCCGAGGAGGACGGGCAGATCGTCGTCTCCCCCGCACACGAAGCGTTCCTGCGGAACTGGATGCCGTTGCGCGACGCCGTCGCTCGCGAGGGCGATGCGCTGCGGGCCCGGCGCGCAGTCGAGATCGCCGCGACCGAATGGGCGAACGACAACCACAAGCCGCAGCGGCTGTGGGAACGCGACCGGCTCTCGGTGGCGATGAAAGATATGGGCGCGCGCCTGCGACCGATATCCCGGCCGAACCTGCGGCAGTGGCCGCCCCGCCTGCGCCGCCTCAGCACCACGCGGGTCGAAATAAGTTCGCGGGCGGGGCAATTCCTCGAACGCAGCTACCGCAGGGACCGGTTCCGGCGCGGACGGGCCACCGTCGTGCTTTCGGCGCTGCTGTGCGTGGCACTGGTGGCCGCGGTCATCGCGATCGTGCAACAGCAGCAGGCGGTGGCGCGCCAGCACACCGCGGTCGCGCGGCAATTGCTGGCGCAGGCGGACCAGCTACGCAATCTCGACCCGCGCATGGCGATCCGCCTCGGCCTCGCGGCCGATCGGATCGATCCGGGCAACGAGACGCGCCAGTGGTTGATCAATATGCTGTCCACGACTCGGTACGCGGGCACCCTCGACGGTCCGCCGAAAAGCGTGTCCCGGCTGGCCTTCTCGCCGGACGGGCGGACGATCGCGGTCCAGCAATCGGGCGGGACGGTCGCGCTGTGGGGCTGGTCCGACTCCGGCAGCGCACGGCAACTCGGCGAGCCGCTCACCGAGGTCAGCGACATCACCGACATCGCCTTCACTCCGGACGGCAAGAGTCTCCTCACGGGCGCCGCCCAAGACCTGAACGCCGTCTACGTGCGCATGGGGCTGTCCCCGTCCGACGAGGCCAAGCACAATTCGTCCAGCGTGGACGGCGTGATCCAGTGGGACATCACCGATCCGGCCCGCCCGCGCATCAAAGCGCGCGCGGCCCTGGACATTTGGGAGAAGCTGAGAATCAAGTTCGCGCCGGCGACGATGCTGGCCATCGGTTACGCCGACAAGCAGCCGACGCAGTTGTGGGACCTCGGCGACTTCGAGCATCCGGTGCCGACGGCGACGCTGTCGCCGCCAGAGGAGACGGTCGACAGCGCCGAATTGTCGCCGGACGGAAGACTTCTGGTGATCGCGGCCCGCAACGCCAGCACGCTGTGGGATGTCTCGGATCGGCATGCGCCGCGCTCGATCAGCCGCCTGCCGACCGGGCCGGGGATCACCCAGGATCTCGTGTTCTCCCCGGATGGCGGTCAGCTGGCCGCGTCGGTCTTTCCGGGCGGTCTCACGCGCTGGGACGTCACCGATCCGGTCCATCCGCGCCTGTACCCGAACTCCGGCTCGAGTATCGGTGGCAGTTTCGCCAAGCTGGCATACGGACCCACGGGCACCGAGCTCGCCATCGCGCCCGGGTCCGGCAACGGGGTCGGGCTGTACGAAATCCCCGCTGACGAGAAAACCGCTCGGCTGCGGGCACGGCTGATCGGCGATGCCACCACCGCGACCGCGATCGCGTTCTCGGCCAAGGGGATCGTCGCGGCCGGCGGAGCAGACGGGCGGACGACGCTGTGGACGATCGACGCACACACCCAACCGCAGCCGGTGGGGCGGCCGTTCGCCGGCGAAGTCGACCAGGTCGCCGGTGGGTGCGGTGTCGCGACGCGCGGCGACCTCGTCGCGGCAGGTGGCAAGAATGGGAAGGTCGATCTCTGGGAAACCGGACGACCCGACGGACCGGTGCGCACCGCATCCTTCGACGCCGAGCATCTCGACTATGTCAACGATATTCGAATCAGCTGTGTCGCACTGTCCTCCGACGGCAAGACGTTGGCGACGGGCGGCCCGGATCGCACCGTGTCGCTGTGGGACATCGGTGATCGCCACCACCCGCGGCGGCTCGGTCCTCCGCTGACCGGCCTCGACGGGGTCGTGTCCACCCTCGCGTTCGCGCCGGACGGCACCCGGCTCGCCGCAGGCAGCTACCAGAACTCGCTGGTGTGGAACATCGAGCAGCGCGAGGCACCGAAGCGACTCGGACGCGGTATCCACGACGGACCCATGGCCCAGGTCTCCTTCACCGCCGACGGCCGCCTGCACGCCGTCGGCTGGGTGCACCGGATGCTGACCCTCTGGGACCTGACCGACGCCGACCATCCGGTGCCGCGCGGCGCGATACCGCTCGAGCAGCGCACCCAGATCGCGTACGCACCGGCCGCCGGCGTGCTGGTGGTCATCGAGCACGGCGCGGGCCAGTTCTGGGACGTATCCGACCCGGCACACGCCAAGCCGGTCGGCAATGCCGTGCTGTCCGGAATCGGCAGTGACTTCCGCGCCCAATTCGACTCGACCGGAACGATACTCGCCACCTTCGGCAACGATCAGGTGCAGATGTGGCTGGTCACCGATCCCGCGCATCCGACGCAGATCGGTGAACCTCGCGATATCGGGGCCGGCGACATCGCGGCCGCCACCTTCACCGCCGATTCGGGCCGGCTGCTCACCGGTCACGACAAAGGGGCCGTGGTCGAATGGGATCTGCGCCGGCTCCACGAACTTCGCCGCGGCCCGGCCGAGATCGGCTGCACGACAGTGGGTTCCAGCCTCTCCGCGGAGGGATGGCGACAATACATCCAGGAACTTCCCTATCGCGACACCTGCCGATGACCGGCGGTCATCCCACCGGCGCGAGCCGCACGACCCGGGACGGTTCGCTGTCGGTGTAGTAGATGGTGTCCGCCGCGTCCACCGTAATGCCCCCGATCTCACCGAGATCGGTATACGGCAGCCGCTGCGGTGTCGCCGCCTGTGGCTCGAGCCGCCAGATCGCGGCGGTCCTCGTCGACGTCAGTTCGCCGTTCTCCGAGGCGAATGCGAGCGCGTTGTCCGCGAGCAGCCGGTTGCCCCGATGATCGATCGCGATCGCGTCGACGAACTGCAGGCCGGGGACCGGGGTCGATACCGCGGGCGCCGCTCCGCCGCGGAAGGTCAACAGTGACGTCCCCGGCCCCGGAGCCGGGTCCGACACGAGGGCGACGAGATCGCCGTCGCCGGAGACGGCGAGCACGGGACGCACATGCTCGACGGTCGCCACGACCTCGAAGGAAGCCGCACCCGCGGCCAACTTCAACACCCGCGAGCGGTCGATGTCGGTGACGAAGAGAGTCCCCGAATGATCAACCGCCACACCGATTCCGAGCGATGTTTCGGTGGCCGTCGAGTCGGGCAACAGAAGCGGCGTGATCGTTTTTCGATCCGCCGAGATCTTCAGTACTCGCCTGGTTGTGTACTCGCCGACGTACAGCTCGTCGGCCGGACCCACCGCGACCGCGAAGGGACTCTTCAGCCCTGGAACGGGAAGACGCTCGGGATGAAAGCCGCCGGACGGCAGTCGCTGCACATAGCCGGCTTCCGGCACATACACGTCCCCGTTGCTGCCCACGGCGAGCCCACGCGGGCCCGTCACCAGCATCGGCAGGTCTGTCTGCACCTGCCAGCCGGTGGCCCGCTCCGCCTCGGGCGCGCTCGGCCAGCAGACCCACGCGGCGATCAGCACCGCGGCGACCGCGGTCACGCCGATTGCCCACCGGCCCACCAGTTTCGGCTGCATACGCCGATTATCCGAGCGCGCGGGTCCCTTCGCGGCGGATCGCCGCAACGCCCCGACTGTTCCTAGTTGGGTTTATCCCCCTGGGCGGCCAGATCGTCCACGGCTCCCCCGTGCGTGCGGCGCAGCGCCTCGGTTGCCTCGGTGGCGGTGTCGTAGACGCTCAGCAGATCCGTCAGGCCGGTCACTTGCAGCGGCCGCAGCGTCGCCGAGCGGTTGGCCACGAGCGCCATGCGCTGCCCGCCGGTCCTCGGCTGCGCGCCGGCGGCCAGCACCGCCAGTCCCGCGGAGGCGAGGAACGTCACGGCGGACATGTCCACGACGACGCCGCAGCGGGGCTCGTCGCCGTCCGCCGACAGCGCCTGCTCGATGGCTGCGTCCAAGTGCGGAGCGGTCAGCACGTCGATCTCGCCGCTGACCCGCAGGACGGTCACCCGATCGAGCACGACGGCCTCGATCGACAGCTGTGTCCCGGCCGAACGGGCAGTTCGCGCAGCTGACGGGTCTGAGTCGAAGTCGGTCACACAGCGAGTTTACATTGTATCCTCGCCGCACCGAGTTCAACCTCGACGGCCGAACGGTTCGGTCAGTCGACGGCGAGCATGAGTTCGATCCGGTCGAGCAACGCTTCCAGCGCCTCCTCGAACTCGATGGCGCTGCGGTCCTGCGACAGCTTCGGCTGCAACCGGAACAGCTGCGGAAACTCCGACAACCCGTCGACCGGCGAGCGCTCCGCCTCCCCGGTCGTCGCCGGACCTCGGGCGGCGACCTCCAGCAACAACTGGCCCAGCAGGAATGTCGTGTAGGAGCGGTACGCGCCGACCGCGGCGTCGTCGTCGAATCCGTAGGACAGCAGGGTCTCGAGAAACGTCTCCATCCACCGCAAACTCCGCAACGGCGGCCGCACCCACGGCGCTTCCGGCGGGCGGGTCGCGGTCAACGGGAACAACTCCGGATGATCCAGCGCGATCTTGCGCACCCCGTGCGCCAACCGCACCAGGAAATCCTGCCAGCCGTCTTCCTTGCGGCGGGCGGCGAGCTGGTTGGTGTGCAGATCGCCGATCAGCACATCGACCATGCCGCCGAGCAGATCTTCGCGGCTGTGCACGTAGCGGTACAGCGCCATGGCCTCGACCCCGCAGGCCGAGCCGAGCCTGCGCATGGTCAGCTTGCGCAGGCCTTCCCGATCGACCAGATCGATGGCGGCCTCGAGGATCAGGCGTCTGCTCAACGGTGCGCGCGAGTCGTCGCGCTCGCTCGACTCGGAGTCGCGAGAGTCAGGCGTCGTCGCCGAATCCTCTACGCGATCGTCGTGATGTTCACCCACCGGGACATCCCCTCACCGCACGCGTTGAAGCAAGACCAAAGGCCAGCCTATTTCACCGTGCACCCGGTTGACTCGACCAGGAACGGGTACCGCCTGAGCATACGGTCGTGCGTACGGGCATGGACGAGTCGACGCGCACAGCGGAGGTGCGAATGCGCGAGCGAGAGACGGTGCAGAGTCAGATCAGCGAGGTGATCGCCACCCGGGTGGTGGCGAACGGGGACAAGCGGCTGTTGATCGAGGTGGGCAAGCCCGGACTCGGTCCGGACTCGGGAACGGTGTGCCCGTACCGGATTCAGGATTGGGGTGAATCCTCCGCGGTCGGTGTGGACGCGATCGCGGCGTTGTACTGCGCGCTGGCCGATATCGGCGAGGTGCTGGCCCGGGCGAACGAGGAGGGTCACGCGTACACGGTTGCCGGCCCGGCGCATCTGGGCTTTCCTTCCCCGCACATAGACCGGCTCACCCGGTCGCCCGCCGCGAGCTACGCGCTCGGGGAGTTGATCGCGATCCGCACCTTGACCACCGCCGACGGCCCGCGAACGATCGCCATCGGCAGGCCACTGCGGGCCACGGAGGGCGAGTTCTATCTGTGCCCGTTCCGTATCGACGGCCACCCGCACGCGATAGCGTCCGGTCAAGACGAGATTCAAGCGGTGCTGACGGTGCTGCGCATGATCGGCGCCTGGCTGCACCTGCCCGCGGACTGGCCGCTGAGCCGGGTGTCGTGAACGTCGCGCCGCGTCCCTAGTCCTCGGCGCGGCGGAGCGCCGTCGCCATCTCCACGACCGTGCCGGACGACCCCGGCGTGATAGTCACCGAATCCATCAGGGCCTCCATCACGGGGAGCCCGCGACCTCGATACGTGTTCGCCGGCGCGGCCGGCGGCTGCCACCGGCCGGTGTCGGCGACCGTGACCCGCAGGCGGTCGTCCTGTATCCAGACGCGCAACCGGATCTCACCGCCGTCACCCCGGTGGCCGTGTTCGACCGCATTGGTGCACGCCTCACTGACCGCCAGCACCACGTCGACGCCCTGATCCGCGCGCACCCGCGAACGGTCCAGCCACTCGCGCAGCGCGGCGCGGACCGCGGACAGCTCAGCGGCGTCGGCCGCGAACGCCAACTCCAGCGGAGTCGACGAACCGGACGGCGCCGCTCCGGATGCCGGCGCAGCGTCCGCTGCACGCCGCGCCTCGCCGGAACTCGATGATCGAGGTTCTTGGATCATCGTCGGTGCAGACCTCCTTATCGCCACGCGAAGGTATGCACCGATCCCCTGTGCATTCGCGTGGTAGCGATCTACCACATATCCGCGGTTTCAATCACGAGCAATCACACAGCGCATCCGGCGAGCGCTGCCGTCAGGGTTGCTTCGGCGGTCCCGGCGCCTCGATCACGTGGTCGAAATGGGTACGGAGCGAGGCGATCACCGCGGTCAGCACACGGTGGGCGGCGTGCAGATCCTGGTCGGGTAGCTCGGCCATGGCCGAGCGGGTGCTGGCGCCCACCGGGAGGAAGAAGTCGCGGGCGGCGGCCATGCCTTGCTCGTCGTGATAGAGGATGACCCGCCGGCGATCCGTCGGATCGATCTCCCGGCGTAGATGGCCCGACTGGATCATCCGTTCCACGAGGTAGGTCACCGCGGCGGAACTCATGCCCATCAAGCGGCCGAGCTGCCCCGGCGTGAGCGGCCGGCCGGCGAATTCGGCGGTGGCGATGTGCAGCAACGCTCGGAAGTCGTTGGGGCGCAGGTTGTTCGATCGGGCGAAGACGTGGCCGAGTTGGTCGGAGATCGCGGTCAGCGCGCGGATGTCGGCCGCGATCTCGGTCTCCAGCGATTCGCGCCGCCCGTCCCGCGTGGAGGCGGCACCGGTCGCCGGCCAGTCAGATCCTGTCACGTCGGTAAGACTAACCCGGCCGGTTACCTCCATTGCTTAAATATTAAGTTTCTGAGAGAGGCGTCAAGGGTACCGCGCCGATACGGGCGCCGCCACCCCTGCCGACCTCGATCTCCGGTCGATTTCCGCAGCCGGCACCAATCTCCGGAATGCATCGATTTTGCATCGTTTGTTCGCTACGGTGGGAGAGGTACCGCGCCGGGATGCGCCGGCGCGGTGATCCGCAACCGCACAACAGATTTCGGCGTGACCGCCGGGCTGGACGCGCGCATCGGCCCGGTGAAACCCGGTGGCCACACCGCAGGAGACACCATGAACATCTCATTCACTCGCCGCAGTGCCGCAGCCCTCCTCGGGGCAGGTTCGGCGGCGTGCGCCTTGGCGCTGGCGGCCCCCGAGGCCGCGGCCGCCGACACCGCGTGCCCGGCACCCGGGGCCGCGGCCACCGCGGTGACGGCCGGGGGCGCGCAATGCTCCGCGACCAGCGCCGGCGGCGCCGCCGCGGCGGCGTACGGCCTCAACGGCTCGGCGTCGGCCGACGCGGCACCGACCAGCCTGTCGCTGGCCATCGCGCAGAACGGCGGCTCGGCGACTTCGCGCTCGGCGACGCTGTCCGGGCCCGCCGCGATCGCGGTGGGCCCGGGAGCCACCGTGACCACGGTCGGCGTCCGGCCGGGCCTGGCCATCGGCATCGCCGGACCGGGCGCGAGCGTGGTCGTCGACGGGGTCACCGGCCCCACCTGCTCCGGCGGGGTCGGCTTCGCCGGCGACTTCCAGACCTTCCAGGGTTGCCTGTCGCTCGGCTGACGCCCGAAACAGGTTGCCGGCGGCCCCGTTGTCGCCGGCAACCCGCTCCCCCGTCAGGGGGCTGTGGGCGCCTGCGCATCCCGTCGACGCAGCTGGTACCGGCGTTCGGCGTAGGCCATATCGTCGCGCCACAACCGCGTGGCGGCGTGGTTCATCAGCGGGCGCAGTAGCGGAAGCGCGTGGTGGGCGAAGCGGAATCCGGCCCGCTCGGAATCGGCGATCACGGCCTCGACCACGGCGGTGCGGGCTTGTCCGTCCGGTCCGGAACCCAGTGGCGTGGCATGGGTTTCGACGACGCTGCCCTTCCCCTCCCCCTCGACGATACGCATCACGATGGTGCGCGGATCCGGGCAGGTGAACTCGGCCTCGACCGGGACGCCCAGGCGGCGCGTCACCCGAAAGGTCACCGTGAGCAGGAAGCGGTGCGTTTCCTCGGTGATGCCCTCGCGCGGCGGCGCCTGCGTCACCTCCAGACGGGCAAACGAATAGGGATGGAACCACGCGCCGTGCCACGGGTCCAGGCGGTTGGCCATGATGTCGCGCGGTTCGCAGGTGCCGGTCAACCGGGTCACCGCATGCACCGTCGAATCGGCCGGGCGGGCGCCGAGAATCGGTGCGTCCGTCGGTGTTTCGCCACCGACCGCATCCAGTCGCACCCACGCCAGCACGCCGTCGTCATGGCTGGGGAACGGACACCAGCGGCCGGTGCCCCCGTCCGACCCCACGCGCAACCCGTGCCAGCGGCAGATCAGTGCGGAGCCGTCGACCTGCGCGGCGTCCAATGGCGCGCCCAGGTGCGGACAGGCGCCAGGACCCACGTGCAGCGCGCCCGCACCGTCCCGCCACGCGACGATCTCGACGCCGGCGATCGTCGTGCCGAACGGCCGATCGCCACGAATGCTCCGGCTCGCCGCGAACGCATACCAATTACCGCTCGGCAACTGCTGAGACCACCGCAGGGCGCTCCCGATGATTCGCGGGTCCGCATCCTGGAAGGTGGGCCGCTGCCGCGACCACTTCTCCGGGGAAAACCGTTGCAGCGGTGAACCATTAGCCATCATGACTGCCTTTCCGCGAGGCTGCGCAGCAGCATCGATCGGCCGCGGGCCGGGACGGTCTGCACGGAATGCCCGGCGCCGCCCCACTCGCCGGACAGGAGGTCGGCGGCGAGCCAGCCGGTGGTCGCGGCCCGCTCCATCAGCGCGACCGGCAGCTCCACCCGGATCCCGTCACCGGCGAGCATCAGCCGCGGATGCGGGGTGCGAACCCCTGGGCGGCGCGCGAAATCACCGGGTGCGAACCGCGGACAGTCCTGCCGCCACAGCATGTGCTCGCCGACGATCTCGGCACCGGCGGATTCCGGGTAGATATCGTGCAGACGGGCCACCAGCTTGTCCCGGATCGCCAGCTGCGCCGCGGGTGCCGGCGTTCGCTCGGCCGCGGCGTAGGCGTGCAATTCGACCACGCTGCCGCCGTGGTCCCGGGCCCACTCCGTGGCCGTGCGCTCGTACCGATCCAGGACGCTGATGTTGTCCAGCGGATCCAGATTCCCGGTCGCGAGAAAGCCGGGCCGGTCCGCGCGCAACGGTCGATTCAGCCACAGCCGCAGCACGGCGAACGCCGGCGCACTACCCAATTCCGCTACCCGAGAACGCCATTCGGGATCGCCCAGGGACGGCGACCGGGCCACCAGCGCGCGCAACGCGGCGGCGTCGACGGCGAGCACGACCGCGTCCGCTTCGAGCGTGGCGCCGGTGTCCGCGGTCAGCCGGAACCGGGGGCCGCTCGATTCGACCTCGGTGATGGCCACGCCGGTGTGGAACTCGACCCGGCCCGGCCGGTGCGGCGTCGGTTCGCCGGTGAGATGATCCGCGAGCGGCGTCCACAGGGCGGCATCGAAGTTGTCCCGCGCGACATCGAACACCAGACCCTCGCTGGAGCCGAGGAAATAGATGTGGAACATGGTCGCCAGCTCGGCCGCGGACATGTGCTGCGGCTCGACGAAGAAGCTGCGGGAGAACACCTCGAACGCCAGATGCCGGGCGGCCTCCGGAAAGTTGATGCGCCGCAAGAACGTTTCGGCGTCCACCCGGTCCAACCGGTCATAGATACCCGGCACGGACACCGCCGCCAGCGGCGCTGCCGCCCGCGCATCGATGCGAACGAGGTCGCGCAGCCGGAAGGTGGGGCTGCGCAGCGCGAAGGCGAGCGCGTTCCACGGTGGGGTGCGCGGCAGGTTGCGGAAGGTGTCGCGGCGGCCCGCCGCGTCGATGAGCGGATAGTCGCCGATCCGGTGCAGCGCCGAGAGCGTCGGATCGCTGCGGGACAACAGCTTGCGCAAGTTGTAGTACTGGGCGAAGAAGGCGTGGAAGCCGCGGTTCATGCCGATCGGGGTGCCGTCGGCGAGCCGCTCGGTCCAGCCGCCCACGCGGCCGCCGAGGTATCGCTCCCGCTCGACCACCTCGACCCGGAACCCGCGTTCGGCGAGACCGGTGGCCGCGGCCAGCCCCGCGATGCCGGCGCCGACCACGACCGCCACCGGGCGATGACCGTTCTGCCCGATGTCGCGTCGGCCCGGCCGGGCCGGATAACGCACGCGGCGCGGATCCCGGCCGAGCGGTGCTGCCGTCATGTCCGCTGTCCTTCCTGGTGCTGTCGGGCACGTTCCCAGCTCAGCAGCACCGCGGTCACCAGGGCGAAGCCGAACAGGAAGTCCTCGATCGGGATGTCCCACGGAAACCGCAGGCCGAGAATGTGATCCGGGTTGTAGCGAACGGTCGGCGCGTCGAGCCGGGTCAGCCAGCCGTCCACCGGGATCTGGAAGCCGAGGACGATGAGCATCGACAGCCAGTACGCCCGCTTGCGCAGCAGTCCGGTGCGCAGAACCGTCAGCTCGAGCAGGCAGACCAGCACGACGGCGAGCACGGCGGGCACGGTGTAGCCGATCCCGGCGATCATCGGCTCGCTCCGCGGTCCCTGGTCCGCGCCCGGGCCGGGCGTGCGCGCGCGAGCAGCGTCTCCACGGCGCCGAAGGTCAGCAGCCCGCAGAGCGGAATCACCAGGAAGAACAGGAACTCCTCGACCGGCATGGATCCGGGCAGCCGCACGCCGAGAACGAATCGCGGGTCGTAACTCCAGACCCCGCCGGCGATGGCGAGCAGATCCCACACCACGAACACGACCAGCGCGGGCGCGATCGCGGCCAACAGCAGCCGTGGGCGCCGATAGACGCCAGGGCCCAGGAACTCCAGCGGTGCCGTCAGCACCAGGCAGAGGGCCAGGATCGAGAGATATTGCCAATGCGCCATCTCGGCTCCTAGGTCCGCTCGGGCTGCTGCGACATATCCGGTGCGAGGGGCGAATTCGATGGCGCGTGCCGGGCCCACCAGGCGCGCGCCACGCCCGCGACGCCGACGCGCGCCCGGCGGGCGGTGCTCACCCTGGCCCGCCGGCCGAAGACCTCGAAATCGGCCTCCTCGATGCGCGCCAGGATCTCCGCGTACAGCGTGGACGCGGTGGCCACACAGGGACGCGAGCGCGGCGCCAGTCGCTCGATGCCGCCGCGCGCGAATCGATATATCTCCCTGGTGATTTCGTGCTGCTCGGCCAGCGCTCGGCGGACCCTGGGCTCGGCCTGCCGACGGCGGCTGCACCAGGCAAGCAGGTCTCGGTCGACGCCGTGCGCGGCGAGTTCGTCGGCGGGCAGGTAGACCCGGTCGCGCGCCAGGTCCTCGTCGACGTCGCGCAGAAAGTTGGTGAGTTGGAAGGCTTTCCCCAGCGCGGCCGCGTACGGCGCGGCGTCGGCGATGGATTCGGTGACGCCGAGGATCGGCAGCAACTGCAGGCCGATCACCTCGGCGGACCCGTAGACGTAGGTGTCGAGCGCGGCGCGGTCCGGGTAGTCGGTGACGGTCAGATCCATCCGCATCGATGCCAGGAACGCATCGAACAGGTGCGCGTCGATGCCGTAGCGGTCCGCCGTGTGCAGCACCGCGGCGAGCACCGGATCGCCGCCGCTGTCGCCGCTGACGAATTGCCCGGCGAGCGCGTCCAAGTCGGCCGCCCGATCGCCGGCCGTGCGGGCGGGATCGAACTCGTCGAGGATGTCGTCCGCGCGGCGGGCGAATCCGTACAGCGCGTGCACGCCCGGCCGCTGGTCGGGGGCGAGCAGTCTGGTCGCGAGGAAGAAGGTCTTGCCGTGCTGGGCATTCAGCGCACGGCAGCATCGATAGGATTCTCGAAGCGACGGATCGGTGATGCCCGCCGCGGCTAGTTCCCTGCGCGTCATAGTCTTCCGATCAGGACGAGGGGCGGATGGGTGAGGCGGCACGGCGCCGGATATCGGTGCGTCCGGTAATGCGGTCGGCGGCAAGGCGACCGGAGATCAGCACCGGCGGGATCCCGACCCCCGGCACGGTCGAGCCGCCGGCGAGCACCACATTGTCGAGGCCGCGAATCATGTTGGCCGGGCGGAACGGCCCGGTCTGGGCGAAGGTGTGCGCCAGCGCGAACGGGCTGCCGTCGAGCATGTCCTGCTCCGCCCAGTCGGCCGGCGTGACCACCCGCAACACCTCGAGCTCCGGCCAGCGAGAACCTGTGCGGCGCTGCGCGATATCCAGGATCTGCTCGGCGTAGGCGCCCTGCCGGTTCGCCCAATCGATGTGTCCGCGTCGCAGATTCGGCGCCGGCGCGAGCAGGAACAACAGGTCGCGGCCGGCCGGGGCCAAGGCCGGATCCCCGGCGGTCGAGCGGGTCAGCAGCAGCGACGGGTCGGACATCACCTGCCCCTCGTCGATGATCTCCCGGAACGAGTTGGCCCACTCGCGGCCGAACAGCAGCGAGTGATGCGGCAGATCCGGCTGACGGTCGCAGGCGAGGTGCAGCACCACCGCCGACGGCGCCGAGCGGACCCCGCCGGGACGTCGCGGCCGGTGGCCGAGCAGTTCGTAGGTGCGATGCAGTTCGGTGGTCAACACCACTGCGTCACAGGCGATCCGATCGCCCTGGTCCGTATGCACCGCGGTCACCCGGCCACCCGAGCGCTCCAGTTCGGTGACCGTGCTCCGGTAGTGGAACCGCACACCCGCGGCGGCCGCCGCGGCGGCCAGCGCGTCGGGAACCGAGCGCATCCCGCCCTGCGGAAAGGAGACCCCGGACATCGTGTCCATGTGGGCGATCACCGCGTAGGCCGCGAGCGCCCGGTCCGGGGCGACCCCGGCGTAGAGCGACTGGAAGGTGAAGACTCGGCGCAGGTCCGGATCGGAGATGAAGTCGGCGACCTTGCGGTCCCAGCGGCGAAAGCCGCCCAACGCGGTCAGCCGGGCCAACGCCGGTGTCAGCATCGACAGCGGCGACTCGAAGTTGGCCGCGATGAACCGATCGAACTCGGCGCGATACAGCCTGCTCAGCCAGTCCCGCAGTCGCCGATATCCCGCTGCCTGCTCGGCGCCCGCGAAGTCGGTGACGGCCTGTGCCATCGCGTCCGGGTCGCTGTGCACGTCGAGGGTGCGGCCGTCGGCGTAGACCGCGTGATAGGCCGGCGTCACCGGGTGCAGGCTCAGCCGGTCCCGGGTGTGCTCGCCGACCGCGTCGAACACCTCGTCGAGCAGCTCGGGCATGGTCAATACCGTTGGGCCGGTGTCGATTCGATACCCGTCCAGGTCGAGGCGGCCCATCCGCCCGCCCGGCACGGCCGCGCGTTCCACCACCGTGACCCGGCGACCCCGTCCGGCGAGATGGATGGCCGTGGACAGCCCGGCCAGGCCCGCGCCCACGACCACCACGTGGTCGCTGGATCCGGTCACTGTACGCATTGATCCTCCTCGTCACTGTTGCCGTGCGGTGCACAGCAACGCCATCTGTTCCAGCGCCGAACATCCGTCCCGGTCGAGCCCGGCGTCGGCGAGCGCGGCGCGCGCCTCGGCCACGCGATCGGTGATCATCGCTTCGATCCGGTCCGGGGCGCCGGAGGCCGCGATCAATTCGCGGCATCGGGCAATCGCGGGGGCGTCCAATTCGGGCAGACAGAGCAATTCGGTCAGTTCCCGCCGGACCGTGACATCGCCGGTGTCGAACGCGGCGACCACCACACTGGTCGCCTTGTGCTGCCCCAGGTCGCTGTCCTCCGGTTTGCCGGTGGTCGCGGCGGATCCGAAGATTCCGAGTAGATCGTCACGGAGCTGGAAGGCCTCGCCGATCCGAGTTCCGTAGCGGGCCAGCATCATCAGCGTCCGCTCCGAGCATCCGGCCATGGTCGCGCCCAACTCCAGCGGTCGCAGCACGGTGTAGTTGCCGGACTTCGCGCGGGCGATGGCCAGCACGGAATCCATGGTCGGCAGGGCGCGCACGTCGTTGGTCAGATCGGCGAACTGGCCGATCGCCAGCTCGATCCGCATGGCGTCGTAACCGGCCCACACCCGGCGCAGCGCGGCATCGGAGATGCCGCTGTCCCGCAGCATCTGTTCGGCCCACACCAGGCACATATCGCCGAGCAGGATGGCCGCCGATTCGCCGAACCGGGAGGCGGAGCCGGGCAGGCCGCGCCGGCGGTAGCCGTCGGCGAGGCGCACATGCGCGGCCGCCGATCCGCGCCGTAATACCCCGTCATCCATCACATCGTCTTGCAGCAGCGCGAAACCGTGCAGCAGTTCCAGAGACGCGGCCGCACGCAGCGCGGCCGGATCCGGCTGCGCACCGCAGAGCCAGCCCAGATACATGAACGTCGAGCGCACGCATTTGCCGCCGACCGCGTACTGCCGCAGGATCGCGTCGACACCGGTGTCGCGCAGATCCTCGATGTTCACCTTTCGCAAGAAGGTGTCCAGCTCGTGCAGCACCTTGGCTCGGTTGCTCGCGTACCAGGCCTCGAATCCCGCGCCGGGCGTCAGCGCATCGCCGACGGACGGCGAGCTGGTGTCGAACGGCTTGGTACTCATAGCGATTCCCCTCGCTGCCGGATCGCGATTGCACTGTCGGCGGACACCGCGTGCCGCGACGCGCCTGCGGAAGGCCTGATGTCGTCCAGCACCGCGGCGATGGTCTCGAACGGCGAGTGCCGCGCCATTTCGGCGGCGAGCCGACCGGCCGCGGCACGAAAGCTGTTGTCGCGCACTATTCGATCGACGGCCGCGGCCACCGCGGACGGACTCGGCGAGGCGCTGTCCAGATTGATGCCCGCGCCGGTATACGCCACGCGCGCGGCCACTTCCGGTTTGTCCGCGGTCTCGCCGGCCACGATCAGCGGGATCCCGTGCCGCAACGCCTGCTGCACCCCGCCGTAGCCGCCGTTGGTGATCATCACATCGACGTGCGGAAGCAGACGCGAGTACGGGACGAAGTCGCAGGCGACGGCGTTGGCGGGTAGCGGTCCCACCGGTGCCGGAGAGCCGCCGGTGCCGGCCACGATCAGGACATCCGAGCGATCCCCCAGCGCGGCCAGCGTGGGCCGCAGCAGCTGACCGAGATCGCCGTTGTCCCAAGTCCCTTGCGTCACATGGACGACCAACCGCCGTCCATCGAGCACACCCCACCACGCGGGCACTTCGTGGTCGGCGCCGAGCGAACTCGGAATCGGTCCGGTGAACACCACCGACGCGGGCAGGTCGCGCCGCGGGTACTCGAATCCGGGCACGGTGAACTGGAGCAGGCGGTCGGCCAGCCGTGGCCAATCGAGCAGGAAGACCGGTGCGGACGGCAGGCCGACGCCGTGCAGGATGGTGTCCAGCCGCGCCTGGTCGGCGCGGAAGAGGACACGCCGGACGAACCAATTCATCCGCGAGTGGTCACGCTCGGGCCAGGGCGGCCTGCCCACCCCGAACGGTGCGCAGTCGGCGCTGCACAACGTCAACGGACCCACGCCGCACACCACGATCGGCGGCCGCGGCCGCTCCGACACCAGCAGTGGGATCGCGCCGGTGAACATCGAATCCACCAGCACCGCATCGAATTCCGCGCCCGCCAGGGCCGAGCCCAACGCCGTGTACTGCGCGGTCAGCGGCGCCAGAAACACCGACCGCAGTTCGGCGCGCCCGATTCGCCAGCGCCGCACCGCCCCCCGCCCGCGCCGCGGCCCAACCGGCGCCACTTCGGCGTCCGCCGGGAGCGCCGACATCGCGAGACCGCGAGCGGTCACGTCCGCCCGGAACGCCGCGCCGGTCAGCACGTGCACGTCGTGCCCGCGGCGGCGCAGTTCCTCCGCGACGACGACCATGGGCGCGACGTGTCCTGGTATCGCACTCACGCCCAGCAGATACCGAGCCATCCTCACAATCCTTCACTCGTCCGGTAGCGGGATTCGGCCCACGTCGTCATCGAGCACGCGACCTGATCACTTCCGTCGCAACGCATCTCGGCACCGCCGACGGACGCCTGCGGCACCCCTGCGGGCCACAACGCCCGGTGCGGCCCGACTGCACACCGCGCGCGGCATCGACTCGTCCGGGGACATCCCCGCGCGAATCCGGTCACGAACCATCGTACGTCAAATGATGCAGAAGCGATGCACACCATCGCGACTATTTCAGAAACTTAACAAATCGACAAGCGCGCGGGGTGCCCGACACTCGATCACGCCGACGGAGCTCAGCGGGCGCCGACCGCGTCCACGATCTGCTCGACCGCGTCCTCCAGCGAATTCACGTGCCGGGCCCCCGGCGGGACATCGCTCCCGTACCAGCCCGGCCCGGCCAGCAACACGGCACTCGAACTCGCCAACGCGACCCGAACCGCCCCGGGCTGCGCGGTCAGCACCGATTGCGACCACAGCACTACCAACGGCGGCCGAGCCTGCCGGGACAAGGCATCCGCCAGGCCGCTGTCCGGCATCGAGGGCCCAAGGAACACCGCGGCGAGACCGCGCTCCGCCAGCGCGGCCCGCAACGCTTCCAACGGCAACGCGTGATTCTCCTCAGCGGTGCAGGCCAGCACGATCCCCGTGCGCTCGGCCCCGCGGCCGGGCATCGGGACGGTCCGGTGCAAGCTGGTCGCGACCGCCCAGGACAGCAGGTGTTCGACATCGATGAGCCCACCGTCGCGCGCCTGGCGGCCGACGATCTCCGCGAAAGCGGGGCGGCACAGCCGGTTCCAGGTCGCTACCACCCCGTAGCGGGCGAGGTGCGCGGAAATCGTGGCGAGCAGTTCCACGCCGTCCAGCCGTCGCCCGGCGGCCAGCACCGGCGCCACGTCACCGAGCACCGGCGCGACGGTCGCGCGAGCGGCCCTGGCCGCGCTCGCCGGGCTGGCGCCTGTCCGCACCAGGTCCACCATCCGCCTGATCATCGCCAGGTCCTCCGCGGCGTAGTGCCGATGCCGGCCCGGCGTGTGTCCCGATGGCCCGAGCCCGTACCGGCGATTCCAGCTGCGCAGCGTCGCCACCGGAATGCCGAGCCTGCCCGCGACCTCGCCCACGGTGTATTCGGCCGCCGACTCGTCGACGTCACTGGAGTCGGTCACCCCGCGCTGCCGAGCGCTTCCGGCGACCCACGTGAGGAATCCGCGGCCGATTTCATGAACCGATCATAATAGCGATGCATAATCGGTGCATCGAAACGCGTACCGGCGCGTCGGCCGACACGGGTCGCCGAGTCCGCGTCCGGACCGGCGTCGCGCGGTTGCTCCGCACCGGCCGCATTGACCCAGTGCTTGTGGCAACCACCCAGCACGCGGCGCCGAGGGGTAGCAGGCGCCCGCACAGAGCGGACCGTCGACCTGCACCGATCGACGGCAAACCGCGCAATTCGGAACAACTTCCCGATCGACGCATAGTTCCCATTTCCGGCCGAATTGCGCAGCGTGGTACGGAGTTTATGAAACCTTTCACCGGCCCGCACCGGTGTGGGTACTATCGCGCGGTCGGCCGACCAACAGTGAGGAATCATCCTGTGATCGAAAACGAGCCACCCCCGTTCGCTCCGGCTTCTCCTCCCCCCTTTCCCGACGTGCCGCCCGCCCAACGGCGTATCGGGCGACGCAAGTTGGCAGCCCTCGTCGGCGTGGTACCGCTGAGCGCCGTCGCCCTCGGCGCGACCGCTGTCCTGCGCAATCCCGGGGACGCGAACTCCGTCGCCGCCCAGGTGGCCACCACGGCCACTACCAGCACGAACACCCCCACCAGCAGCGCGGCCGCGGCAAGCACCATCACGACGAGGAGCGTGCCGGCCGCCGACCTGCCCCAGGAGATATCGCGCATCGGCAGTCGCCATATCGCCGCTCTGCATTCCATTCATAACTACATAAATCACACCTGGACTTATCATCCGCAAGCACTCGACGAATATTTTGCCGGAGCAATTGATTCGGCGACCGGTGCGCATCGCCAGCAACTCATCGATACACAACGAGCGACCCGCGATTATCTTTTCGCCACCAATAGCCGGAGCGAGGTGATCGAATTCAATTGCGGATTGCGGGCGATCACCGGCACCACCGCACTCGGCATCGGTTATGTCAAACAGTCCTCGACCAGCGATCTAGCGCCGAACCCGGCGCTCGCCCTGATCGCGACCGTCGTCACCGCCGAGGAGCAACCCGACGGGCGCTGGCTGATCAGCGATCTGCAACGCATTTCGACCTAGCAACCCGGAGGTGACGAATAGCCGCTCCGTGCCTGGGGTGTGACAAGCGATGCATGATTGATGCGATAACGGGTTGTCCTGAGTAGCGTGGCACATGCGGCTCGCCCAACCCGGCAGCCGCCGACTCCACGCCAGAACTACGGACAGGACACTCTGATGACAGTGCTCGTCGCGGGTTCGACCGGCTTCGTAGGTAAACGTCTGTGCCCGGAATTGGCCGGCGCGGGCCATGCCGTCCGCGCCATGACCAGGCACCCCGAGTCCTATCGCGGCATCGGCACCCCGGTCGGCGCGGACGTCGCGGATATCGCCTCGCTGCGCACCGCCATGGCCGACTGCACCGCCGCCTACTATCTCGTGCACTCGCTGGCGGAGGCCGATTTCGAGCGCAGGGATGCCGAGGCCGCGCGCAACTTCGGCCGGGCCGCCGCCGACGCGGGCGTGCGCCGGATCATCTATCTCGGCGGCCTCGGCGAGGACAGCGACGACCTGTCCGCGCATCTGCGCAGCCGGCGCGAGGTCGAGGGGCTGCTCGCCGCGGCGGGCGTGCCGGTCACCACGCTGCGTGCGGGAATCATTGTCGGACACGGCGGTATCTCCTGGGAGATCACCCGCCAACTCGTGGAGCACCTGCCCGCCATGGTCACACCCCGCTGGGTGCGCACCCGAACCCAGCCGATCGCGGTCGACGACGTGGTCCGCTACCTGGTCGGCGTGCTGGACAAGCCCGAATCCGCCGGACGCACGTTCGAGATCGGCGGTCCCGACGTGCTCGAGTACGCCGACATGTTGCGCCGAGTGGCGAAAATCGAGAAACGGCCGTTGGTGGTCGTGCCCGTGCCGCTGCTCACCCCGCAGCTGTCGTCACTGTGGCTGTCGTTGGTGACCGATGTCGACACCACGACGGGACGCACGCTCGTCGACTCGATGTCCAACGAGGTGGTGGTGCGGGACAACAGCATTCGCGCACTGGTGCCCTTCGAACCGCTCAGCTACGACGACGCCGTCCGGCGGGCCCTCGACGAGCGCACCGAAGCCGAACAGACCGCATGAGCCGCAGCTTCCGACCCGCCCGCCCGCTCGCCGCACGACGACGCCGGGTCGCGGCGGTCGCGGTCGCCGGCACCGGACTGCTCGGTGCCTCGTTCGCCGCCGAACCCGATTCCGCCCGGTTCTACCGGCTCACCCTCGCCACCGCTGCGGCCTGGACGCTGGGCGGTGGCATATCCCGGGTCGAGGACACCGAGCCGCGCTCCCCGGTGCTCGGTCCCGTCCTGATCGGCGCCGGGACATTCGCGGTGTTCTACGGCTGCGGCCTGATCTCCCGCCGAATCCCCTTCCTGCGCAGGGCGATCACCAGCGTCTTGAGCTACGCCGAACAAGGACCGACGCCGCGGGTACTGCTGATCACCCTGGCCAACGGGGCGGCCGAGGAGATCTTCTTCCGCGGGGCCGTCTACTCGGTCGCGGGCAGGCACCCGGTCCTGGTCTCGACCGGGATCTACGCCTGCACCACCGCCGCGACCCGCAACCCGGCCCTGGTCTTGGCCTCGGTCCTCATGGGCACCCTGTTCGGCCTGCAACGCCGCGCCACCGGCGGCATCCAGGCGCCCCTGTTGACCCACCTCACCTGGTCCGCCCTGATACTGCACTACCTGCCGCCGCTGTTCCGGGACCGATCGCGGACCGATCCGAGCGACAGGCTCGCCTGATCCGCGGCGTCAGCGGTTGACGTAAGCCGCCAAGCCGCCGAGTTCCTCGCTGGCGATGAACACCGAGCGTACGTTGAGGATGGCTTCCTCGACGTGCGAGGTGCACCCCCACGCCGAGTCGCCCCAGGAGTCGGCGATCTTCAATTCCGCTGCCCCGGTGCATTTCTCGGGACCGCCGAGTTCACAGCGGTCCGGGTGCGGCGCACCGGCCTGCGCGGCCGCCGCGCTGCGCATCCGCGCGGCGAGTTCGGCGGCCGCCTCGGCCCGCTGCTCCGCCTCGGCGCGCAACGCGCTCTCCGCGCGCAGCGCCTGGGTCAGTTCGTCACGGGCGGCCTCGGCGCGCGCCTCAGCGACCGCCTTCGCCTGTTCGATGTGGTGGCGTTCGATGGCCAGCGACGCGGTGTCGGCGAAGACCCGGGCGAGGGCGAAGTCGCTGTCCTGCGGAACCCGCGGGACACGGTGGTACATGGCGAACGTGCCGAGCAGGCTGCCGTCGCGGGCCAGGATCGGCGTCGACCAGCACGCGGCCAGGCCCGCCCGAACGGCCAACTCGCGGAAGTCGTCCCAGAACGGATCGGTACCGATGTCGGTGACGATGACCGGTTCCCGGCGATGCGCGGCGGTGCCGCACGAGCCGACACCCTCGCCGGTGGCGATGCCGTCGATGGCCTCGTTGTAGAACTCCGGCAGGCTCGGCGCGGCACCGTGCCGCAGGTGCTCGCCGTCGCGATCGGCGAGCAGCACGGACACGAGGACCTGATCCGGCGCGAGCGCTTCGATGCAGCGCGCCATCCCGTCCAGCACCTCGGCCAGCGGCGCCGCGCGCGCGATCTGCTCCACCAGGGCACGCTGTTCGGCCAGCAGCCGCTGGACCTGCTTGGCCTGGGTGGTCTCCACCCCGATCATCCGGGTCCCGATCACCGAGCCCGCGCCGTCGCGCCGCGGCTCGTAGGTGACGTCGAAGCAGGCCTCCCGCGCCTGCGCACCACTGCCCAGCACGACCAGAACATCACGGCCCGTTCGGGTTTCACCCGTGTGATAGACCTGATCCAGCGCCG
This sequence comes from Nocardia sp. NPDC056564, assembly GCF_042793755.1. Classification (NCBI taxonomy): domain Bacteria; kingdom Bacillati; phylum Actinomycetota; class Actinomycetes; order Mycobacteriales; family Nocardiaceae; genus Nocardia; species Nocardia sp. NPDC056564. Next base: position 389 of record NZ_JBHTUR010000033.1, on the reverse strand, counting down.
CAAGCACACCCTGATCGACCAGCTCGGGCCCGATCTCGGCGAGTGCGCGACCACTGCGCGCACGGTCCTCGCCCAGCACGGCGACGAACGCCGGGTTCGCGGTCTCCAGTACCTGGTCCGGGCCCGCGAGCGAGGCGAACACCACGCGAGACTGCCCGAACAAGGCGCGCAGATCCTGCTCCGCCGCGTCCTCCGCGACGGTCCGAACCGCACCGCTCGGCCGCTGACCGGGCACCACTGTCATGTTTTGGCTCGCCTCTCCGCTACATCTAGGTCGACTGATCACTCGGACACGGACGTAACCGAGCTGGACGAAACGCTACCTGCTTGCCGCAGCGGGAATTCATCGCCATCGGCGACGGGCGCGCCGCCGCGACGGTGTCGATATC
>NZ_JBHTUR010000032.1:0-65263 GCF_042793755.1 Nocardia sp. NPDC056564 | reverse complement strand
GCCGGGGGCCGGCGCCGCCGGTGCGGCCGCGGGCGCGGCGGGCGGCGCGGCGATCGGCGCGGCGGCAGGCGCGGCCTGCGGGACGCTGCCGCCGCGGTACTGCCCGGCCAGGTGCCACAGCCCGGTGAAGTTGTTGAACGGACCGCCGACGATCTGACTGGTCCACTCGATCACGAAGTTGCCGGAGCCGTCGATGGTGCCGCGCACCGGACTGGTCTTGCCCGGCAAACCGCCGCCCGGCTTCGGCGCGCCCTGGTTGAACACCTGGTTGTTCCAGGTCACCCCGAGGCTGCTCAGATCGCCGGAGAGCTGCCCGCCGTCGGAGTAGATCTCGGGCACCGAGGTGCCGCCGCCGGTCTGCGGATCGGTCGGGTTGGTCGCGGTGGCGAAATCGACGCCGTAGAACCGCACCGGCGTGGTGACCCGGCCCGATCGCGCGTTGCCCGCGCCGTCGAAGGCCGCCGCGGGCTGCGGCTGATAACTGCCGCTGACCAGGCCACCGTCGCTGCCCGCGGACAGGGTGGTCACCGTCTGGTCGCTGCACGCCGAGTCGCTGTTGGCCAGGTAGGGACCGCCGGCGTCACCGGTCGGCAGGATCATCCGGAAGAAGCTGCCGGTCACCGCGCCGCCGGAGCAGACGCCGGGCGCCAGGGCGAACAGACCGTTCAGCGGCGCGGGTTCGGCGTGCGCGAACGGCGCGGCGAACGTCGACAGGCCGAGGGCGGCTACCGCGGCGGCGAGCCGATATGAGTTCCGTCCCATGGATCTTCCTTTTGGTGGATTTGTGCGGATGAATTTCGGATTTAGGGCATCGCGTCACATCGGAACTCGAGCCGGCACCGGTTGTCGCCATTTGCATTCAGGGTGAGCGGAACCTCGATTGCCGGCTTTCTCGAATTGACCGGGCGTGTACTACCTGGCGCTGTGATCGGCATCACCGTAGGATTAGTTTGACGTCCTAGTATCGGGCGCCGACTGGATATCCCGGAGGAATGCCGTGGCCGATCACACGCTGCACACGCCGACCAACCCCGTCCGCTTCGTGACCTCCGCGGCACTATTCGACGGGCACGACGCGGCGATCAACATCATGCGGCGCATCCTGCAGGCGCAGGGCGCGGAGGTGATCCACCTCGGGCACAACCGCGCGGTCAGCGAGGTGGTCGACGCGGTGCTCACCGAGGACGCGCAGGGCGTCGCGGTCAGTTCGTACCAGGGCGGCCATGTCGAGTACTTCGAATATCTCGCCGACGCGTTGAAAAAGGCCGGGGCCGAACACGTCCGGATATTCGGCGGGGGCGGCGGAGTCATCGTGGCCGAGGAAATCGCGCGCCTCGCCGAATCCGGGGTGACCATCTTCTCTCCCGAGGACGGTCAGCGACTCGGCTTGCCCGGCATGATCAATCAGCTGATCCGGGCCTGCGACGTCGATCTCGCCGCTGAGCCGCCGGTGCTGGAGGCGGTGCTGGCCGGTGAACGCGCCGCGCTGGCGCGCGCCATCACCTGCCTGCAACAGGACGCGCTGTCCGACGGCGACCGGCAGGCACTGACCCGGGCCGCCGCCGCGCGCACGGTGCCGGTGCTCGGCATCACCGGCACCGGCGGGTCCGGAAAGTCCTCGCTCACCGACGAATTGGTGCGCAGGCTGCGCTCCGACCAGCAGGACAAGGTGCGCGTCGCGATCCTCGCGGTGGACCCGACCCGGCGGCGCGGCGGCGGCGCGCTGCTCGGCGACCGTATCCGGATGAACGCGCTCGACGGCGACCACATCTTCTTCCGCTCGCTGGCCACCAGGGGCGGGCGGGAGCTGCCGGACAATATCGAGTTGATCGTGACCGCCTGCAAGGCAGCGGGTTACGACCTGGTGATCCTGGAGACGCCGGGCATCGGCCAGGGCGACGCCGCGGTCACCGACCATGTCGACGTGTCCATGTATGTGATGACGCCGGACTTCGGCGCGGCCTCCCAGCTGGAGAAGATCGACATGCTGGATTTCGCGGATGTGGTGGCGATCAACAAGTTCGAGCGCCGGGGCGCGGCGGACGCGCTGCGCGATGTGTCGCGCCAGCTGATCCGCAACCGGGAGGCGTTCACCGCGGCACCGGAGGACATGCCGGTATTCGGCACCAGCGCGGCGACCTTCAACGACGACGGGGTCACCGCGCTGTATCAGCACCTGACCGAGCTGCTGGCCGAGCGTGGCCTGCGGTTGGCGCAGGGCGCGCTGCCCAGGGTGAACACCCGCACCTCGACCCGCTTCGCGCAGATCATTCCGCCGGCCCGGGTGCGCTACCTGGCCGAGATCGCCGAGACGGTCCGCGCCTATCACGCGGCGACGGCAGCGCAAGCCGTTGCCGCACAACGGGTGCAGCGCGTCGAGCAGGTCGCGGCCGAACTGCCCGGCGATTCCGCCGTCGCGGAACTGGCCGTCAAGGCCCGCGCCGAGCTGACCGCACAGAACGCGGCGCTGCTCGCCGAATGGCCCGCGCTCGCCGAGTCCTACCGTGGCGACGAGCAGGTGGTGCGGATCCGCGACCGGGAGATCCGCACGCCGCTGCGCCGGGAGACGCTGTCCGGCAACTCGATTCCGCGCGTCGCGCTGCCCAGGTACACCGACCACGGTGAGCTGCTGCGTTTCCTGCGCGCGGAGAACCTGCCCGGACGTTTCCCGTTCACCGCCGGGGTCTTCCCGTTCAAGCGGGACAACGAGGACCCCGCCAGGATGTTCGCCGGCGAGGGCGACCCGTTCCGCACCAACCGGCGGTTCAAGGTGCTCAGCGAGTACGCCGACGCCAAACGGCTGTCCACCGCGTTCGATTCGGTGACGCTCTACGGCCACGATCCGGCCGAGCGGCCCGACATCTACGGCAAGGTCGGCACCTCGGGCGTTTCGATCGCCTCACTCGACGACATGAAGGCGCTCTACGACGGATTCGACCTGACCGCGCCGACCACCTCGGTGTCGATGACCATCAACGGCCCGGCCCCGACCATCCTCGCCTACTTCCTCAATACCGCGATAGACCAAGCCCTGGAACGGTTCTCCGCCGCGGAGGGACGGGCGCCGACCGAAGCCGAGACCGCCGATCTCCGGGCGAAGACGCTGGCGACGGTGCGCGGCACGGTGCAGGCCGACATCCTGAAGGAGGATCAGGGCCAGAACACCTGCATCTTCTCCACCGAATTCAGCCTGCGCATGATGGCCGATATCCAGGAATGGTTCGTGCGCAACGGTGTTCGCAATTTCTACTCCGTCTCGATTTCCGGCTATCACATCGCCGAGGCGGGCGCGAACCCGATCAGCCAGCTCGCCTTCACCCTCAGCAACGGATTCACCTATGTGGAGGCCTATCTCGCGCGCGGCATGAAGATCGACGACTTCGCGCCCAACCTGTCGTTCTTCTTCTCCAACGGCATGGATCCCGAGTACTCGGTGATCGGCCGCGTGGCCCGGCGGATCTGGGCGGTGGCCATGCGAGATCGCTACGGCGCCAATGATCGTTCGCAGAAGCTGAAGTACCACGTCCAGACCTCCGGCCGCTCGCTGCACGCACAGGAGATGAGCTTCAACGACATTCGCACCACGTTGCAGGCGCTCATCGCCATCTACGACAACTGCAACAGCCTGCACACCAACGCCTACGACGAGGCGGTGACCACCCCCACCGAGGAATCGGTGCGCCGGGCGCTCGCCATCCAGCTGATCATCAACCGCGAGTGGGGCGTGGCGATGAACGAAAACCCGTTGCAGGGCAGCTTTCTCATCGACGAACTCACCGACCTGGTGGAGGAGGCGGTGCTGGCCGAGTTCGACCGGATCAGCGAACGCGGCGGCGTGCTCGGCGCGATGGAGACCGGCTATCAGCGTGGCAAGATCCAGGACGAGTCCATCCGCTACGAACACCGCAAGCACGACGGCTCGCTGCCGATCGTCGGGGTCAACACCTTCCGCAACCCGCACGGCGAACCGAAACACGAGATCGAACTGGCCCGCGGCACCGAGCCGGAAAAGCAGTCCCAGCTGACCAGGGTCCGCGAATTCCAGCACCGGCACCGCGATAGCGCCCACGCCGCCCTGGCCCGGCTCGAGGCCGTCGCCCGCACCGACGACAACATCTTCGACGTCCTGATGGACGCCGCCCGCGTCTGCACCCTGCAGCAGATCACCGACACCTTCTTCACCGTCGGCGGTCAGTACCGGCGCAACGTGTAAGGCGCTGCGGCTCAGAAGATCTGCACCTCGGGGACGGTCTGCATCAGCTGTGCCCACTCCGGGTACTTCGCCAGCTTCGCCTCGTGCAGCGCCATGATCTTTTCCCGCAGGGCCGGATCCGGCGCGTCCGAGACATCCGGCCCGATCGCGATTTTCGCGACGTGCGGGAGGATCCGCGGGTCGCCGTCGAGGTGGACCGGGTCATGCAGGTACCGCTCCAGCGCCGCCAGATCCTCGATGCCCACGCAGTAGGCATGGGTCAGGCCCGCCGAGCTGTCGCCCAGGTTCTGCCCGACGGTCGAGAACGACACCGACTCGACCGACGCCGTGCGCCGCATCAGCGCGAGCACCTCGGCCTTCTGCTCGTCGGTCGTCTCGTCCCGGAAGCCGAAGCGCAGCAAGTGGACAATCATGGATCCTCCTCGATTTGAACTGATGAGTTCAATCTAGATAACTGATCAGTAGATCCACAAGAGTGAACCCACGAGTTCATTTCGGTCCGAGTAGCCGCTATCGTGCAGGGGTGACGGGAGCTACGACGGCGCGCGGGCGCATCGACAAGCGGCAGGCGATCCTCGATGTCGCGTTCGCCGTCTTCGCCCGGCGCGGTTACGACAAGACCTGCGTGCAGGAGATCGCCGACGAGGCCGGCGTCGCGAAACCCACGGTGTACAACCACCTCACGGACAAGCAGACGCTCTTCCGGCACGCCGTGCTCGCCGCCGCCGACGCGGTCGCGGCCGAGACGCTCGCGGTGGCCGACCGGCTCCGCGATCCGGGTGACGACCTGCGGCCCGCACTGACCGAGGTCGCCACCGGCCTGCTCGCGGTGTGCGCGGGCGAGCGGGCCCGCGCGCTGCGCGCACTGACCTACGCCCAGCTCGCGGCCTTCCCCGACCTCACCGACGAGGTGCTCGAGCGCACCTCCCGGCGCATCGCCGAGGCGCTGGCGGACCGGCTCGCGCGGCTGGCGCTGTCGGGCAGGCTGCGGATCGGCGATCCGGCGGTCGCCGCCGAACAGCTTCTCGCCCTGCTCACCGCGCCGCTGGAGGCGCGGTCCCGGCTCGGCACCCGCGAGGTCCCCGCGGCCGAATGCCGCGGCATCGCCGACGCGGCCGTCGACACCTTCCTGTCCGCGTTCGGCGCGCGCTGACCCCCGCGCCCGCGTGGGCGAATCACGGCCCGCTGCGCCGATTCCGAACGACCGGCACGGTTGCCGTGTGACAATCGCCGGGTCAGGGCCCTCGGCGCGTTGGGACGGCGGACATGGATCTATCGGGTATCCGGATCATCGACGCACATATTCATCAGTGGGATCCGTTCACCACACCGCGGACGTTCAGCGGCACGGCGCGATTGCTGCGGACGCTGCCCATCCCGATGACGCTGGCGAAACGGGCCGCATCGCGGCGGGATCGCGAATTCACCGGGGATCCAACGGCTTTCAGTCGCCCCTATCTGCCTGCGGACTATCGCGCGGACGCCGGCGACGAGCCGATCGACACGATCGTGCACATCGAGGTCGCCTGGGTCGGCAAGGACCCCCTGGCCCTGGCCGACGAGACGGCATGGGTGGCCCGGCTCCCGTTCGGCGGCGACAATCCGGAACTGGGAGCGATTCTCGGCAACGCGGACCCGGCGGCGCCCGAATTCGCCGCGCTGCTCGACGCGCACCTGGCCGCAGCGCCCCTGCTGCGCGGCATCCGGGCGCACGCGGCCCATCATCCCGATCCGGGCGTGCGGCCGTACGCCGACCATCCGGGGGCGCTGGCCACGAAGGAGTTCCTGAACGGATTCGCGCGGCTGGCCGAGCGCGACCTCTCGTTCGAGGCCTGGGTGTACTCACACGCGCTGCCCGATGTGACGGCGCTGGCCGAGCGGTACCCGGAGGTGCCGATCGTGCTCAACCATCTCGCCACTCCCGCCGGGATTTTCGGCCCGATCGGCAAGCACACCGGAAGCAATCCGAGCGTGCGGCGCGCGCTGTATCTGCGCTGGCGCGACGACCTGTCCGCGCTCGCCGAACGGCCGAACGTGGTCGCGAAGGTGAGCGGGCTGATGATGCCGGTCCTCGGCCATCCGGTGCCGCCGCGCGGCACCACCACCCCGGTTCCCGTGCTGGTGGACCGGATTCACCCGCTCATCGAACACGCCCTCGACGCGTTCGGTGCGGACCGATTGATCTGGGGCTCGAATTTCCCGGTGGACAAGCCGATTACGACCATCGGCAACAGCATCGCGGCGGTCGCCACCGCGGTCACCGGACACGGCGGCGGGGCGACGGAACTCGCGCACATCTTCCGGAATACCGCCCGGCGCGTGTACCGGATCGAGGCGTGACGCCGAAACCGGCTATCCCCCAGGGGTAATGATCTCCGGCGGCAGGTACTGGGCGCCGATCAGCGCGCCGAGCCGGCAGGTGTGCTCGATGATGCGATCGCCGTCGATCTCCATCGTGCCGGTGCGCCAGGCGGTGAGCAGCTCGATGAAGCCGCCGATGCCGACCAGGGTGCTCATCCGGAACTCCAGCTCGTCCGCGTCCGGGCGCAGGTAGGGCCGGGCGGTGACGACCAGCAGGTCGGTGCCGTCGGCGAGCATCGTCTTGCGACGTTGCTCGAGCACGGCGCTGCCCGCGTGCTCGGCCAGCAGGACGCGGGCGCGCCCGTTGTCGTCGGATTGCAGGCGCACCGCGCGGGTCACCGCCGCGCGCAGGATCTCCAGCGCGGGCCGCTCGACGTGCTCGGTGAAGATCGCGGCCAGCTCGGCGAACACCTCGGCGCAGACCGCGTCCCAGGCGGCGCCGAGCAGTTCGTCGCGGTCGGCGAAGTGCTCGTAGAAGTAGCGGTCGTTGAGCGCGGTGCGCTGACAGACGCCGCGCATCGTCACCGCCGCCCACCCGTTCTCGATCCAGATGTCCAGTGCGGCCTCGATCAGCCGCGCGCGGCGTTCGGCGCGGCGTTCCTCGGTGGTGCGGCCGCCCCAGGTCCGGGCCGGTACGCGCAGGCTCATGGTTGACAAACTACCGCACCGCGCGCCTAATTGGTGGCATGTGCGGCCAATTACCGTCGGCCGCGCTCAGCACGGGTCGACTCCGCCGTCTTCGCCGCGGAACACGGCCGAGGACGCACGGGCGGTGACGCGAGCGGAAGCTCCGCACCGGACACGGGAGGTCGCATGAACAGCAACGGGATCGATCACGAGGTGATCATCGTCGGCGCCGGATTCTCCGGGATCGGCGCCGCGATCAAGTTGCGGGAGGCCGGATTCGACGATTTCCTGATCGTCGACGAGGCCGACGGGGTCGGGGGCACCTGGCACTGGAACACCTATCCCGGTATCGCCGTGGACATTCCGTCGTTCAGCTATCAATTCTCCTTCGAGCAGCGGGCCAGCTGGTCCCGGACCTACGCGCCCGGACGGGAACTGAAGGCCTATGCCGAATCCTGCGTGGACAAATACCAGCTGCGGCCGCGAATTCGGTTCAGCACCACCATCACCGAGGCCGAGTTCGACGAGGACGGCTGCCGCTGGCGGCTGCACACCGCGGACGGCGGCGAGCTGACCGCGCGCTTCGTCATCAGCGCCACCGGCGTGCTGACCCGGCCCAAGCTGCCCGAGATTCCGGGCATCGAAGACTTCACCGGGGTCACCATGCACACCTCCCGCTGGGACCACCGGCAGGACCTGCGCGGCAAGCGGGTCGCGATCATCGGCACGGGCGCCTCCGCGGTGCAGGTGATTCCGGAGACCGCGCCCGAGGTCGAGCAGCTGGTCGTCTTCCAGCGCACGCCGATCTGGTGCCTGCCCCGGCTCGACCTGCCGCTGCCCAAGCCGGTGCAGTGGGCGCTGCGGATACCCGGCGCGCGGTCGCTGACCCGGCTGATCAGCCAGACCTACGTGGAGATCACCTTCCCGATCGCCGCGCACTATCACAAGAATCTGCCGACCGCCGCGCTCGGCGAGCGGGCGGGCCACGCGCACCTGCGCAGCCAGGTGCACGACCCGGTGATCCGGGAAAAGCTCACGCCCCGTTACGCTTTGGGCTGCAAGCGGCCCAGCTTCTCGAACGACTACCTGGCCACGTTCAACCGGGACAACGTCGTGCTGGAGACCGACCCGATCGAACAGATCACCAGCACCGGCGTGCGCACCGTCAGCGGCACCGAGTACCCGGTCGACATCCTGGTGCTGGCGACCGGCTTCAAGGTGATGGAATCCGGCAATATGCCGACCTACGACCTGCGCGGCATCGGCGGCCTCGACCTGGAGAAGTGGTGGGACGAGAACCGGCTCCAGGCCTATGAGGGAGTGAGCGTTCCCGGCTTCCCGAACTTCTTCTCCATCATCGGCCCGTACGGCTACAACGGCTCGTCCTACTTCGCGCTGATCGAGAACCAGACCAGGCACATCCTGCGCTGCCTGCGGCACGCCCGCGCGGGCAAGGCGACGATCGTCGAGGTCACCCGCGAGGCCAACGACCGCTTCTTCAAGGAGATGCTCGATCGGCGTGGCGGGCAGGTGTTCTGGCAGGACAGCTGCTCGGTGTCGAACAGCTACTACTTCGACAAGCACGGCGACGTGCCGCTGCGGCCCTCGACCACGGTCGAGGCGGCATGGCGCAGTGGGCACTTCGACCTGTCCGACTATCGGTTCGCGACGTCGGCCTAGGACCGCGAAGTTGTCGGTCGCCGTCGTTACGCTCCGGTGCATGAAAGCACTCGGTACCTTCTCCGTCGTCTCGTTCGTCCCGACCGAGGTGGTCCCCCAGCCCGCCATCGGCACCGCGCTCCCGGTCGGCGTCGCGCAGCTCGAGAAGAAGTTCGACGGCGAGATCACCGGCCGCTCGGCGACCCTGTTCACCGCGGCATTCGACCAGGCCACGGGGACCGGGACCTACGTCGCGATGGAGTCGTTCGAGGGGGCGTTGAACGGTGCCGAGGGCAGCTTCAACTTCGCCCACTCGGCGACCACCTCGGGCGCCGACCGCACCGCCGAATCGTTCGTCATCGTCCCGGCCAGCGGAACCGGCGACCTGGCCGGGATCACCGGCACCGGCGGGCTCAGCGTGGACGCGGACGGCACGCACCACATGTGGTTCGACTACGAGCTCGGCTGAGCACCGCCGGGGAAGGCGGCCGCCAGTTGCTCGATGAGGGTTTGCCGGGCGGTGACCAAGGACGGGCCGTACCAGGTGAGGCTGCGGCCCTCCACCAGCGCCACCCGGGTGTCCGGAAAGACTTCGGGGCCATCGGTTCTGGTGAAGACATACGGCTCGTCGGGCAGGACGGCGAGATCGATGCCGGTGGTCAACTCCGCCTCGGTGAGTCGCGGGTATCGGTCCGGTCGGTCCGCGTGCACCAGGTTCAGCCCGAGCCGGCCGGCCAGGTCGCCGGTGAAGGTGTTGCGGCCCACCACCATCCACGGATCACGCCAGATCGGGATGACCGCGTCGCGCGGCGGCGTGGGTGGCGGTGACGCCCAGACGGATTCGGCCTCGGTGAGCCACGACGGGATGCCGGTACCGAGGGCCACCGTGAAAAGCCGTGCCAGCGAGGCAAGCGCCGCGTCCACCGTCTCGATTCTGGTCACCCACACCGGGATTCCCGCCGCCCGCAGTCGATCGACATCGATGCGCCGGTTCTCCTCCATGTTGCACAGCACGAGATCGGGCGCTAGTTCGACGATTCCGCGCACATCCGGGTTCTTGGTGCCGCGCACCCGCTCGACCGCGAGATCGGCCGGTTGCGTGCACCAGTCGGTCGCGGCGATCAGGATCTCCGGACAGCTCACCGCGACCGCCTCGGTCAGCGAGGGCACCAGCGACACCACCCGGCGCGGCGGCCGCGCGAGCGGGACAGCGACGCCTAGATCGTCGCTGCCCGGGCCGGAGTCCGGCAATGAACCCTCGCCTGCCACGCGCACCAGCCTAGGCGGACCGGGGCACTGCCCGAAGTTCGGCGCGAAGGGCAGCGGCTGGGCAACCCTCGGGCAGTTCCCGGGCGGGTGCGATGCGCGCAGACTGGACGAGGCATCCGGTGTCGGGAAGTCCCGGTCCCTGTGTCACCGGACCTGATCCCGCCCCGAAGAGTCCGGAGGCAACCGCAAGCCCCGACGCCGGATGCTCACCACGCTCGATCAGCTCTCGAACATGCGATACAGCGCGGTCAGTTCGCGCAGCCCCGCCGCGGCCACCGGTTCCTCGGCGGAGGTCATCCGCAGCGCCTTGCGCAGCAGCATCGAGTCCAGGTCATCGGGGGCGGGCCGGAATTCGAGCTTCGGCAGGTCCGGCAGCCGGGCCGAATCGCCGTACGGATCATCGACATCGGCGCTCGCCTGCAGATCGCGTTCGATGCCGCCGATGAGGGTATCCAGGTCCAGGCCGCGCAGCGCGAGGATCTCGCGGGGACGCTCGTCCAGGCGTTCGGCGAGCAGGTAGCAGACCGCGGCCACGTGCTTGCACGGCCACCCCGGATCCGGGCAGGTGCAGGTGAAATCCAGGTCGGCGGCGGTGGTCGGCAGCAGCAGCGGGCCGAGCGCGGTCGGCAGCGCGCCGGACGCGATCTCGGCGAGCATGCCCGGTGCGTCGCGGATGGTCTCGATGAGCAGCTCGAGTTCCTCCTCGCGCAGCGGACGAACGGTGAACACCGCGGTGAACGGACGCGGTTGGCTGCCTTGCACTTCCGCGGTCACCGAGCCGGGCTCGATCCGGTAACTCACCACCTGACCGGCCCGGGCGTAGGTGCGCCCGCGCGACATCCGCCCGGCGTCGGCCATCCGCTCGACCGCGTCGATGAGCGCCTTCCCCCACCAGGTCCGGCCGAAACCGCCACGGCGACTGCGGGCCTCGACCCCGCCGCGCACCGGGCGGCGCTTGCCGTACTCGTTGTAGTCGATGTAGGGACTCATTCGCCGACCGCCTCCGCACCGAGGGTGAACAGCTCACGCAGGTCGTCGGTGCTCAACTCGGTGATCCAGTTCTCCCCCGCGCCGACGGCCAGATCGGCGAGTTGTCGTTTGCCGTTGATCATCTCGTCGATCCGCTCCTCGATGGTGTCGACGCAGACCAGCTTGCGCACCTGCACGTTGCGCTGCTGACCGATCCGGTACGCCCGGTCGGTGGCCTGGTTCTCCACCGCCGGGTTCCACCAACGATCCAGGTGCACAACATGGTTGGCGGCGGTGAGATTGAGCCCGGTGCCACCGGCCTTGAGCGACAACAACATCAGCGGCGGGCCGTCCGGCTGCTGGAACCGGGTGACCATGGTGTCGCGGCGCGCCTTGGGCACCCCGCCGTGCAGGAACGGGATCTCCGTGCCGAACCGCTCGACCAGGTAGGGCGCGATCAGCTCGCCGAACTCGCGGAACTGGGTGAACAGCAACGCCTTCTCGCCGTCCGCGAGCACCGCGTCGAGCACGTCCTCCACCAGGGCGAGCTTGCCGGACCGATGGCTGCCCCGGTGCAGCACCCCGGAGCCGTCGCCGAGGAAGTGCGCCGGATGGTTGCACACCTGCTTGAGCCTGGTCAGCGCGCTGAGCACGGCGCCCTTGCGGGCCATGCCCTTCGCGTCCTCGAGCTTGGCCAGCATGTCGTCGACCACCGCCTGATACAGCGCGGCCTGCTCGACGGTCAGGTTGGCCCGCACCGTCATCTCCAGCTTCTCCGGCAGATCGGTGATCACCGCGGGATCGGTCTTCACCCGGCGCAGCACGAACGGCTGGGTGATCATCCGTAGCCGGCTGATCGCATTCTCGTCCCGCTCGCGTTCGATGGGCACGGCGAACCGGGCACGGAAGGTCTGCGGGCTGCCGAGCACCTTGGGCACCGCGAAATCCATGATCGAGCGCAGCTCTTCCAGGCGGTTCTCCACCGGAGTCCCGGTGAGCGCCAAGCGATGTCGCGCGGGCAGGCCGCGGGCGGCGCGGGACTGCCTGGTGCCCGCGTTCTTGATGTGCTGCGCCTCGTCCAGCACGATCCGGTCCCACGACTGCCGCTTCAGCTCGTCGAGGTCGCGCGCGAGCAGGGAGTACGTGGTGATCACCAGGTCGGCTTCGGCCACTGCGGCATCGAGTTCGTCACCCGAACGCCGGCCGGCCCCGTGGTGCACCCACACCCGCAGGTCCGGCGCGAAACGTTCGGTCTCGCGTTGCCAGTTGCCGACCACCGACATCGGGCACACCAGCAGCGTGGGACCCGGCATGCCGTCCGGCCGGACGGCTTCCGGGGCGTCGAACCGGACAACGCCCTGCTCCGCTCCGCCGGCCGACTTGCGCCGCCGCGCCTCGTCGAGCGAAATCACCACCGCCCCTTCGGCACTCGCGTCTACCGGGGTACCGGCACGACGCTTCGCCGTGCTCTTCTTCGGCGGCCCGGCACTCGCCGCCGCCTCACGCTCGTGCACCAACAGGGCGAGCACCTGAACGGTCTTGCCGAGCCCCATGTCGTCGGCCAGGATCGCGCCGAAACCCATGCGGCTCATGGTCGCCAACCAGGCGAGGCCGCGTTCTTGATAGGGACGCAGCTGAGCCTTCAAGCCGACCGGTGCAGCGATCGGCTCGAGCTCCCTGGTGCGATCCAGGATGTCGGCGGCCCAGCCGGTGGCGGTGACCTCGGTGACCGGGACCTGTTCGACGCGACCGCCGGCGAGTTCCCCGATCAGGTCGGCGAAGGTGATCTCCGAGGTGTCGGTGTGCGCGGCGACGTAGCGAGCCGCCGCGGCGAGCACCTTGTGGTCGGCCTGCACCCAGTCGCCGCGCAGCTGGACCAGATCGGACTTGCTGCGGACCAGCCGTTCCATCTCGGCCTTGGTGAGGATGGTGTCGCCGAGCGCGAGCTCCCAGCGGTAGGAGACGAGTCCCGGCATGCCGACGGTGCTCTCGGCGGCGGGCACCGCGCTCTCCACCCGCAGCCGCATGGTCGGCGCGCTGACGTTCCAGGCGCGCGGCAGCAGCAGCCGCACGCCTGCGGCCTGCAGCGCGTGCGCGCCGTGCTCGACCAGGTCGACCACGACCTCGGTCGGCAGCAACAGGTCCATCGAGCGCGGGTCGCTCGGCAGGTCGCGCAGTCGCGGATACGCCCGCTGCGCCTCGCCGAGCTTCTCCACCGCGATCCGCAGCAGGTTCGGATCGGCGTGCAGCAGAACAGGATTCGGCGCCTCGCCGTCAACCTGAAGGCATACCTCCAGCCGCCACAGCGCCACCGACTCGTCCGCGGTGCCGAGCTCGCCGTCCGGTTCCAGCAGGCGCAGCACCAGCTCCGGCTCGTCCCCGGTCAGGGTGGCGCGCCACTGCTCCAGCGTTTCGGCGACCCGATAGCTGCCCGCGTCCAGGGGGATATCCCGGACCAGCGCGTCCACCAGCGGGTGATCGGCGTCCAGCGGGTCGATCAGCGTTCGCGCGATCGGGTCGGTGAGTTCGGTGACCAGGTCGTCGAGCAGCGCGTTCGGCCGGCCGGCCACCCGCAGCGCGGCGGGCATCGCCACGGCCAGCTCGGCCAGCCAGGCCCGCTGCCGCTCGCCGCCGACCAGCCGCCAGCGCACCCACCACTGACCGTCCTCCCGGCGCAGCTCCGGCACGATCCGGCCTGCCCGCACCCAGCGCTCCACACCGTGTGCGACGTGCGCGAGAAAGCGCAGGTCACCCGCCACCGACTCGGCCGGGAGCCGCTGACGCAGGACCGTCGCCGCGGCCGCCGGGGCCAGCGCGTGCGCGCGCACCTGCTCGGTGCCGGTGCCGCCAGGACCGGTGACCAGCACGTCGGCCCGGTGCCGGAATTTGGACGCGCGCAATACGCCGCCCAACGGGTCGGGCAGCGGGACGGCGACCGGCGGGGTAGACGGATCCGGCGCGGTGCGGGACGCATCGTGCCAGAGCAGCAACCCCGACCCCGGCGACCACAGACCGTGCAGCATCAGCCCATCCAAGCAGGTGGGTCCGACACCGATCCACGCGCCGCGATCACACTTTTCTGGATTTCTCGACGCGGGCGGAACATACTTGAATATCCGCTGGTCAACGGAGGCAATCATGACGATTCTGCTCCAGGTCCTCGAGCAGAGCTTCACGCCGACGACGCCATGGGAACGGCGCAAATTCACCTTCATCAACGCCGAGAAGATCGTCGGCATGCGGCTCGACGGTCAGTCCGGCGTGTGGCTGGACCTGTCCCGCCCCGGTGAATCGCAGCGCCTGGCCAGAACCCCCGACTCGCACGACGCCATCGCCTTCCTGCTCGCCACCTTCGCCAAACTCGCCGAGTGCGAGGAGCGCGGCGGCTCCTGGCTGATCGGGCACGACGGCGCCAATTCCGAGTCGATCTCGGCCACCCGGTTCCCGCCGCGGGCAAGCGAGGTCGCCGACGACGACCTGCTGGCCCGCGCCTGGTTGTGAGGGTTGTGTCGCTCCAGCTCTGATCACCGCTCGCCCTTCAGGTATTACGAATGTCGGCCCCTGCGTGTACATCTGGCGCCATGGACATTCGGCGTTGGCTCGTCGGCGCGCTCGTGGCGATGTGCGCCGCCGGGTGCGCTCAGCTCGGCGCCGGCCCGGTCGCGCCCGCGCCGGGCAGTCCGACCAGGGCCGAGCTGGAGCAGTTGCTCGCCGGCGTGCGGGTGGTGCCGGACCGGCCGCATCCCGGCGGATACGACCGTGGCTGCAAGGCGGGACAGGGGTGTGTGTTCGGGCCGGCCTGGACCGACGACAACGACGGTCCCGGCGGGCACGATGGCTGCGATACCCGGAACAACGTGCTGGCCAGGCAGCTCGCCGGGGTGAGTTTCCGGCCGGGGACGCACGATTGCGTGGTCGTCGGGGGCACGTTGACCGATCCGTACACCGGCAAGCAGATCCCGTTCAAGAAGGCCGACGCCAACGACGTGCAGATCGATCACGTCTTTCCGCTGGCCGCCGCCTGGGATCTGGGCGCGGCGGGCTGGCCGCCCGAGCGGCGCATCCGCTTCGCCAACGATGTCGACTTCACCCTGCTCGCCACCGATGGGCGCACCAATGAGGCCAAGGGTGACAAGACCCCGGCAGAATGGCTGCCGCCCGCCCGCGCGAACCACTGCTTCTACGCGGGCAAGTACCTCTCCGTGGCCGTGCACTACGAACTGGCGCTGACCGAGGCGGACGCCAGGACATTGCAGGGCGTGGCGCGCACCTGCCCCTGAGCATCGGCGAACCAAGCGGTCGACATGGTCTTCCGCCGAGGGAATTCAACCGTGCGGTCGCGTGGTCGCCGAGTTCGGGACAGCGCAGAGATGTGCGGTGATCAACGTTTCGAGCAGTACGTCGAGGTCCGGCCACGGAAAGCTCGGCCGGTCCTGGCGCAGTGTGACCAGGCCGTGCATCGCGGCCCACAGGCAGATGGCGGTGGCGGTCGGATCCGCGCTGCCGCACGCCGCCACGGCGTCCACGAGCCCCTGGAAGACCGGCAGGCCCGGCAGCTGGGCCCCGGTCGGCTCCCAACCGGGTGTGCCCGCGGTGCCGAACAGAACTCGGTAGTGGCCCGGATTGCTCAGGCCGTATTCGCAGTAGGCACGGCATATTCGAGCAAGGCGAGCAGGCCCGTCCGCCGCGTCCGCGACCGAAAGCGCGGCCCGCAGCTCGGCGAATCGGACCTCGTAGACCGCCGTGAGCAGGTCGCGGCGGTCGGCGAAGTGCAGATAGACACTCTGCGGCGCGATACCCACCGCGCGCGCCACGGCACGCAGCGACAGTGCGTCCTGTCCATCCAGGGTTTCCAGCAATCCGCTTGCCGCGGTCACTATTTCATCGCGCAAGCGGGCACCGTCACCGCGCCGATTGCGATTCCGGGGAGCTTTCTCCGTCACCTTGACAGGATAACAAGACGGGTGTCCACTTACCACTATCAGTAGACACCCGTCTTGTTAGGAAATCCCATGTCCGTCAGCGTGACTCGCATCGTCCACGCCAGCGTCCTGCTCGATTTCGGTGGCGCCAAGATCCTCACCGATCCCTGGTTTTCCGAGCGCCCCTTCTACCACCAGGGCGAGCCGCGCAGCATCGCCGCGGCAGCCGAGTTGCCCGAGCTGGCCGGCATCGCGATCAGCCATGCCCACTACGACCATTGCGACCTGAACGCGCTCCGCGCCTACCCGGACAAGAACGTCCCGTTCGCGGTCGTGCGCGGGCTCGCGAAAGCGGTGCACGCGGCCGGATTCCGCAATGTCACCGAGTTGGACCCATGGCAACGAACCCAGCTCGGCCCCGTCGAAGTGACCGCCACACCCGCCAGCCACAGCGTCCCCGAACTGACCTTCGTCCTACGCGCCGATAACCGCAGCGTCTTCTTCGGCGCCGACACCCTGCGGATCACCGAGCTGGACGAAATCACGCAGCGCTTCCCGGCCTTGGACTTGGCCCTGCTCCCGATCAACGGGCTGCGCATCCGCCCCGCCTTCAACCGCAAGGTAGTGATGGACGCCGTCGATGCCGCCGATCTCACCCGCGCCCTGCGTCCCCGTCTGGCCGTCCCCATCCACTACGCCTTCACCAGCGGACCCCTCGGCGATCGCGTGATGACCAAAGCGACCCGCGATCCCGGGCGGTACCGCGACGCGGCCGCCGACCTGGCTCCCGACACCACCGTGCACATCCTCCCGCCGGGCCGGTCATTGCCACTGTGAGCGACGGCAGGAGCCGGGCATACCGAGGGGTGTTCAACCCCCGATGCTCAGCTTCCGGTCGCGACCGGTCGCTTCGGGTCGTTCGACCACTGCGACCACGATCCCGGGTACAGCGCCGCATCGATGCCGACCACCGCGAGCGCCGCGACCTGGTGGGCCGCGGTGACGCCGGAGCCGCAGTAGACCGCGACCGGTTCCGCGGTGAATCCGGCGAACCGGTCGCGCAATTCGGCCGGGGCGCGGAACCGCCCGTCGGCGTCGAGGTTTTCGGCGGTAGGCGCGCTGATCGCGCCGGGAATGTGCCCGGCGCGCGGATCGATCGGCTCGATCTCGCCGCGATAGCGCTCGCCCGCGCGGGCATCGAGCAGCACGCCGCGCCAGCGGGCGGCCGCGTCGGCATCGATGACCTTCAGGTGGCCCGGGCTCAGTTCGACGTCGCCGGGTTCCGGATCGGGCTCGGTGCCGGTCGCGAGCTCGTCGCCGGAGTCGGTCCAGCCGGGCAGCCCGCCGTCGAGGATGCGCACGTCGGCGATCCCCGCCCAGCGCAGCAGCCACCAGGCGCGGGCCGCGGCCATGCCGCCGGTCGCGTCGTAGACGACCACCGGATCGCCGTTGCGGATGCCCCAGCTGCGCGCGCATTTCTGCAACTGCGCGATGTCCGGCAGCGGATGCCTGCCGCGGGCCGGCGAGGGCGGCGCGGCCAGCTCGGTCTCCATGTCGACGAACACCGCGCCGGGGATGTGGCCGTCCAGATAGTGTTGCGGGCCGTCCGGGTCACCCAGCGCCCATCGGACATCCAGCAGGCGAACCCGCTTGTCCGACAACGCCTCCCGAAGCTCCACCGGCGAGATCAGTACCGCGCTCAACCCAGGCTCCTAGTCCAGTAATCGCACCTTCGCGCACCGAATACCCCTCACACTACGCATCTGAACTGGGCAATGTGGCTGCACCCCAGCGCTACTCGCCGGTAAGAACGGCCGGCGCGGGCGATCGGGCCGTCCATCGCCGGGACCGGCCGCGGCTGGCACCCCTGGTCGCGGACAGTCGGAAATTCGGTCCAGTTTCGGCCGACTGGCCCGTGACGACCAGTCCAGTCGCGGGCAGGATCGCCACAATGTCGAACGTTTCCCCGGCCACCGAGGCGCCCGCCGAGCCGGAATCCCCGGTCGTCCCCGAGGCCGGGTCCGCGCAGGCGGTTGGCGCCGGCGTGGTCACCGCACTCGTGGGCTTCACCAGTTCGTTCGCGGTGGTGTTGAGCGGACTGAACGCGGTCGGCGCGAACCCGGCCCAGGCCGCCTCCGGCCTGCTCGCGCTGTGCGTGACGCAGGCGATCGGCATGGTGCTGCTCAGCTACCGGTTCCGGATGCCGATCACGCTGGCCTGGTCGACCCCCGGCGCCGCGCTGCTGGCGAGCACCGGCGCGGTGGCGGGCGGCTGGGCCGCCGCGGTCGGCGCGTTCGCGATCGCGGGGGTGTTGATCGTGATCACCGGTGTGTGGCAGCGGCTCGGCCGGCTGGTGGCCGCGATTCCGGTGGAGATCGCCCAGGCCATGCTGGCCGGGGTGCTGTTGCCGCTGTGCCTGGCGCCGGTCAAGGCGGTGCCGTCCAGCCCGGCGGTGGTGATTCCGGTGATCCTGGTCTGGCTGGTGCTGCAACGGGTGGCCAAGCGCTGGGCGGTGATCGCGGCGTTCGGCACGGCGGCCATCGGCTCCGGCATCAGCATTGCCGTGCAGCACCGGCACCTCGACGTCGCCGCGATGGTGCCCTCGGTGGAACTGACGCTGCCACACTGGAATTGGCAAGCGATGATCGGTGTCGCGATCCCGCTCTACATCGTCACCATGGCGTCGCAGAACATCCCCGGCACGGCGGTCATGAAATCCTTTGGCTACCAGGTCCCGTGGCGGGCCGCGATGACCGTCACCGGCATCGGCACCATCATCGGCGCGCCCGCGGGCGGGCACGCGATCAACCTGGCCGCGATCAGCGCCGCCCTCTCGGCCGCCCCGCCGGCGCACCCGGACCCGAAGAAGCGCTGGATCGCCACCTTCACCTCCGGCATCGTCTACTTCGTCGTCGCCCTCGGTTCGGCAGCCCTGGTCACCTTCATCGCCGTCGCACCGAAGGGCGTCCTGGAGACCGTCGCGGGCCTCGCCCTGCTTGCCACGCTCGCCGCCGCGCTGACCGGCGCCCTCAGCTCCGAAAAGCACCGCGAGGCGGGCATCATCACCTTCCTGATCGCCGCCTCCGGCGTGGGCTTCCTCGGCGTCGGCGCGGCCTTCTGGGCGCTGATCGCGGGCCTGGTGGTGCGTAAGGTGCTCGCCCTTCGCGAGTGATCGGCGCCGGTCAGGCGGGCGCCGGAGCGGACGGGGCCGCGGTGGCGATGTCGCGGTGGACTTCCGGTTCGCTGCCGGTCGGCCGCTCGACCGTTGCCGGGGTGGAGCCGCTGCGCGCGAGCACGCCCAATGGGGTGTGGTTGAAGAGCAGGTTGAGCGTGAAAGCTGTTACGGCACCGAGGGTTATGCCGCTGGTGAGCAGGATCTGCGCGGACGACGGGAAGTGGACGAACATGTCCTTCGCCATGACCGGCAGGAGGCCAACGCCGAGCGCGGTGGCGACGATGGTGGCGTTGACCCGGTCGGCGAGGTCGGCTTTGCGCAGGGTGTCGACGCCGACGACGGCGATCGTGGCGAACAGCACCAGCCCGACACCGCCCACCACCGGCTGCGGCACCGCCGCGACGATCGCGCCGAAGCGAGGCAGCAGCCCCAGCAGCACCAGGATCGCGCCGCTGGTAGCGGTGACATAGCGGCTGAACACGCGGGTAGCCGCCACGGCGCCGACGTTCTGGTTGAAGATCGTGTCGACGAACGCGGTGAACACGCCGCCGAGCACGCCGGAGAGTCCGTCGCCGACCAGGCCGCGCGCCAGATCGCCCTTGCCGATCGGCTTTCCGGTGATCTCGCTGATCGCCAGCATGCTCGCCGTCGACTCGGCGAACACCACCGCCATCACCACGCTCATCGCGACCACCCCGGTGATCGGGAACTCCGGCGCGCCGAAATGGAACGGCTTCGGCAGGCCGACCCACGCGGCCTCGCCGATGCCGCCGGTATCGATCAGGCCCATCGGGGCCGCGATCACGATGCCGACCACCAGTCCGATCAGCACGCCGAGCTGGGCGACCATGCCGCGACCGAGACACAGGAACCCGACCGCGATCACGAAGACCACCGCGGCCAGGCCGATGTGCGACGGCGCGGCGAAATCGGGCGCCGCCGGGTTCTTGCCGATGATCAGGCCGCCCGCCACCCCGATCAGCGAGACCCCGACCACGGTGAGCACCGTCCCGGTGACCAGCGGCGGAAAGAACCGGACCAGCCGCGCGAACGGATACGCCAGCGCCACGCCGACCACACCGCCGATCATCATCGACCCATACACCGCCGGGAGCCCGTACTCCTTGGCGATCAGAATCATCGGATCGAGCCCGATGAACGTGGCACCGCAGATGATCGGCAACCGCGCCCCCGCGAGCTTCGCCACGCCCAGGCTCTGCACCAGCGTGATCACCCCGGCGATCAGCAGATCCGCGCTGATCAGCAAACCGATGGTGGCCCGGTCGAGCCCCGCGGCCGCCCCGAACACCAGCGGCACCGTGATGCACCCGGTGTACATGATCAGCACGTGCTGAATACCGAAGGTGAGCTGCCGCCCGAACGGCAACCTGGTATCGACGAGATGCGCTGCCTCAGCCATACCTAAAGAACTAGTCGGTCTTCTTTACATCGAGCGCCCGCAATGTTTCCCCTGCGTGACATCACACCTATATCTCAGCTGCGCAGGGCCGCCTGGAAGCGGCGCATGCCGTCGAGCCAGCGGTCGTAGTCCGTGCCCTTGTGGCGGTACATCTTCAGCACCTCGGGGTGCGGGAGGATCAGGAAGTGTTCGGCTTCGACGCCGGCGGTGATGACCTCGGCCACCTGGTCCGGCGAGAGGACCGCACCGGCGGTTTTGACCGCCTGCACGGCGAGTTCGGCTTCGGCGGCATGCTCGGCCGGGACCAGACCGCCGTTGAGGAGTTGGGTGTCGACACCCATCGGGCAGATGCAGCTCACGCGAATGCCCTTGTCTCCGTAGGTGACCGACAGCCACTCGGCGAAGCCGACGGCGGCGTGCTTGGAGACCGCGTACGGCGCGGATCCGAGTTGGGTGAGCAGGCCCGCGGCCGATGCGGTGGTGACGAAGTAGCCGGTCCCACGTTCCAGCCAACCGGGAACCAGCAGCCGCGCGGCGCGCACATGGGCGAGCACGTTGACCTCCAGCGCGGCCGCCCACTGCGCGTCGGTGCTGTCGAGCCCGGCGCCACCGCCGATGCCCGCGTTCGCGAAATACAGGTCCACCGGCCCGAATTCGGCCTCCGCGCGCTCGATCAACCCGCGAATCACTCGCTCGTCCGCGACGTCGCCGCCCACCGCAACCGCTGCGGCACCGAGGGATTCGGCAACCCGGGCCGCCCCGTCGGCATCGAGGTCGGCGAGCACCACCCGCGCCCCATCGGCAACCAGCTTGCGGGCCAGCGCCGCCCCGATCCCCGCACCGGCCCCCGTGACGATCGCAACCTTGCCCGAAATCTCCATCCCCGCACCCTAGCTTCAGCTACCGCGCGATAGTCGATTCAGCAGCGGAGCGGTACGCGGGCCGACCAATTCGCGCATCACCAGCGCCATGTTGGTCCGCTCCACGCCGGGAATCTTCAAGATCTGCCCGGCAATTCGGTACAGGTCGTCGGCGTCCCTGGCGACCACCCGCACCGTCAGATCGGTGAGCCCGGTCATGCCGCACACCTCGGTCACCTCGGGCACTTCCGCTAGTTCGTCTACCACAGAATCCAATTGGTGCTGATCGACCACCACCGCGACGAACGCCGCCAGCGGATAGCCGAGCGCGCGCGGCTGCACCCGGCGCTCGAAACTGCCGAGCACGCCGCCCGCCTCCCAGCGCGACAGCCGCGCCTGCACGGTGTTGCGGGACAGCCCGAGCCGGGCGGCCAGCTCCACGCCGGTGGCGCGCGGATTGGCGACCAGTTCCAGCAAGAGCCTGGCGTCGGTGGCGTCCAAGGTCACGTCGACGTTTTCTCTGGTCATGCAACGCAGTATGACATTGGCAAAGGGGTAAGAATTGAGCATTCTGCGCATTCGCGTGTCGATCACTTGCGCACATCGCATTATCGTGGATGCTGTGAGGTAGAGCACACCTGAATGGTGAGGAGGCGACCACCGATGCCAGACAAGGTCGAGTATCCGGTGCAACTGGTCCAGCCCGACGGTCGTCGTGTCCTCGACCGAGAACACGCCGCCCTGGTCGCCGACGTCGGCCCGGACAAGCTACGGGCGCTCTACGAAGACATGGTCGTCACCCGGCGGATCGACACCGAGGCAACCGCGCTGCAACGGCAGGGTCAGCTCGGCCTGTGGGCCCCGCTGCTCGGCCAGGAGGCCACCCAGGTCGGGTCCGCGCACGCCCTGCATCCCGACGACTACGTGTTCTGTAGTTACCGCGAGGCCGCCGTCGCCTACTGCCGCGGCGTGCATCCCACCGAGATCACCCGGCTCTGGCGCGGCGTCGCGCACTCGTGCTGGGACCCGAGCGCGGTCAACATGACCAACCCGAACATCATCGTCGGCTCGCAGGGCCTGCACGCGACCGGCTACGCCTTCGCCGCGCACCTGGACGGCGCCGAGATCGCGACCATCGCCTACTTCGGCGACGGCGCGAGCAGCCAGGGCGACATCGCCGAGGCGCTCGGCTTCGCGGCGAGCTGGAGCGCGCCGGTGGTGTTCCTGTGCCAGAACAATCACTGGGCGATCAGCGAACCGGTCCGGGTGCAGAGCCAGACCCCGATCGTGCGCCGGGCCTACGGCTACGGCATTCCCGGCGTGCAGGTCGACGGCAACGACGCGCTCGCGGTGCTCGCCGTGACCCGGCAGGCCGTGGCGCGCGCCCGCTCCGGCGGCGGGCCGTCGTTCATCGAGGCGCTCACCTACCGGATGGGTCCGCACACCACCGCCGACGATCCCACCCGCTACCGCGCGTCCGCGGAAACCGAGGAGTGGGCCCGCCGCGACCCGATCGACCGGCTGCGCAGGCTGCTGGAACGCGAATCGCTGTTCGACTACCAATTCGAACGTCAGGTCGCCGAACACGCCGACGAGGTCGCCCGGCAGGTGCGCACCTCGACCATCGAGATGCCGAACCCGGCGCCGATGGATCTGTTCGAGCACGTCTACACCACCCCGCACGCGCTCATCACCGAAGAGCGACGGGAGTACGCGGAATACCTGGCCGGCGATCCCGGCGAGGAGCCCGCGCGACCGGAAGGAGTCCCTTCATGATCACCACTTTCGCCGGCGCACTGAACACCGGGCTACGCCGCGCACTGGAGGACGACCCCAAAGTCATTCTCATGGGCGAGGACATCGGCCGCCTCGGCGGCGTCTTCCGGGTGACCGACGCGTTGCAGAAGGACTTCGGCAACAACCGGGTGGTGGACACCCCGCTGGCCGAATCGGGCATCATCGGAACGGCTTTCGGCATGGCGCTGCGCGGCTACCGGCCGGTGTGTGAGATTCAGTTCGACGGATTCGTCTATCCCGCCTTCGATCAGATCGTCTCGCACGTGGCCAAGATCCACTATCGGACGCAGGGAAAGGTCAACGCGCCCATCACGATTCGCATCCCGTTCGGCGGCGGGATCGGCTCGGTGGAGCATCATTCGGAATCGCCGGAAGCCTATTTCGCGCATACCGCCGGGTTACGGGTGATGACGCCGAGCAATCCCGCCGACGCGTATCTGATGATCCGCCAGGCGATCGCGCTGGACGACCCGGTGATCTTCTTCGAGCCGAAGCGCCGTTACTGGGACAAGGCCGACGTGGATTTCCTCGCGCTCGACCGTGACGGCGGGCTGCCGCTCGACCGGGCCAGGGTGTGCACCGTCGGCACCGATGCCACGGTCGTCGCCTACGGCGGCACCGTGGCCACCGCGTTGTCGGCTGCGAAAATCGCTACGGAGGAAGGGCATTCGCTCGAGGTGATCGATCTGCGCAGTCTTTCGCCGATCGACTTCGACACCATCGAGGAGTCGGTGGCCAAGACCGGCCGATTGATCGTCACCCACGAGGCGCCCGTCTTCGCCGGTCTCGGCGCGGAAATCGCCGCGCGGATCACCGAACGCTGCTTCTACCACCTGGAGGCGCCGGTGCTGCGCGTCGGCGGGTTCGACATCCCCTATCCCCCGGCCAAGCTCGAGAAGTTCCACCTGCCCGACCCCGACCGCATCCTCGCCGCGGTCGACCGAACGCTCGCCGCCTGACCGCCGGTCCGCCGTAGTGAGAGGTGCCCACGTGGAAGATCGTGCCCACCAGCCGGGGAATGTCCTGGAGTTCCGACTGCCGGATCTGGGTGAAGGGCTGGCCGACGCCGAGTTGGTGTCCTGGTCGGTCGGTGTCGGCGACGAGGTGCAGTTGAACCAGACGATCGCCGAGGTCGAGACGGCGAAGGCGGTGGTGGCGTTGCCTTCGCCATTCGGCGGACGGGTGGTGGAACTACTCGCGCAGCCCGGGGAGACGGTGCTGGTCGGGGCGCCGTTGATCCGGGTGCAGAGTGATGAGGCGCCGACCGGCCAGAGCAATGCGAAGAACGGCTCCGATGTGGTGAGTGATGCGCCGGGTGCCGGGCGGACCGCGGTTCTGGTGGGGTATGGACCGGAGGGGGAGGCGGTGTCGCGGCGGCGACGGGGTTCGGCATCCGTTGTGCGGGAATCGGATTCGAGGCAGCGGGCGGAGACGGCTGATGGTGGCGGTCGTGCCGTCGACCGATCCGGTGTTGCAGGACAGGGCGATCCACCTGCTGCGCAAACCGGTTCGCCCGCTGGGCAATCCGAATCGCCTACCGCGGAGCCCGGATCACCCGCAGCGCAGCCCGGTTCACCCGCAGCGCAGCCCGGATCGCCCGCAGCGCAGCTCGGATCACTCGCCGCGCAGCCCGGTTCACCCGCAGCGCAGCCCGGTTCACCCGCAGCGCAGCCCGGTTCACTCGCAGCGCAGCCCGGTTCACCCGCGGCGCAGCCCGGATCGCCCGCGGCGCAGCTCGGATCACTCGCCGCACAATCCAAATCTCCCGCCGCGCAATCTGAATCGATTGCCATGCAGCAGGATTCAGCCGATGCAACCGGTTCGCTCGATCCCGAATACCAAGCCGCAGAGCATATCTCGCGCAACCTCCGCCCGCCGTTGACCGCAACGAGGGCGGCCGCCACCCCTGCCGCCCGCCGACTGGCCCGCGAGTTGGGCATCGATCTGTGGTTCGTCGCGGGATCCGGGCCGGACGGCGCGGTCACCGTCGAGGATGTGCGCGGCGCAGTCGAACCAGCGCAGCCACGCACGGTGGCGAGTCGGTCGCAGGCCGCCCCCGCACCGGCCGTGACCGACACTGACACAGGCACCGACACAGGCGCGATCCGATCAACGTCGCGCGAGGTCCGCACCCCGATCAGCGGTGTCCGCAAGCGCACCGCCGCGGCCATGCTGGCCAGTGCCCGCACCATTCCGCAGGCCAGCACCTTCGTCACCGTCGACTGCACCGCGTCGATGGAACTGCTCGACCACCTGCGCGGCACCAAATCCTTTGCCGGACTGACCCTTACCCCGCTGGCACTGGTGGCGAAGTCGGCCCTGGCCGCGCTGGCCGAATTCCCGGAGATCAACTCCTACTGGGACGAGGCGAATCAGGAGATCGTCACCAAGCACTACGTCAACCTCGGCTTCGCCGTGGCCACCGACCGCGGCCTGCTGGTGCCGAACATCAAGGAGGCACAGTCACTGAGCCTGCGCGACCTGACCCGCGAACTCGGCCGGCTGGCCGAAACCGCGCGCTCGGGGGCCGCGAGCCCGGCCGACCTGCGCGGCGGCACCTTCACCATCACCAACGTCGGCGTCTTCGGCGTCGACACCGGCGTGCCCCTGGTGAATCCAGGCGAGGCCGCGATCCTCTGCCTCGGCGCAATCCGCAAGCGCCCCTGGGTTTTCCGCGACGAACTAGCCATCCGCTGGATAACCACCCTCGGCATCAGCTTCGACCACCGCATGATCGACGGCGAACTCGCCTCCCGCTTCCTCGCCACCACCGCCACCCTGCTCGAGGACCCCCTCACCCTCCTCAGCCGCATCTAACCCCCGCGGGTCAGTCGGTGATGAGGGTGGTGGCGGCGGTGCGGATTATGGCGGGGATTTCGATGGGCTTGCGGGTTTTCGCGTCTACGTAGACGTGGACGAAGACGCCGGTGGCGGCTAGTTCGAGGTCGCCGTCGGTGTCGCGGAAGATGGCCAGGTCGTAGGTGATGCTGGAACGGCCTAGGCGGGAGATGCGCAGGCCGATCTGGAGCTGATCGGGGAAGCTCAGGGAGCCGACGAATTGGCACGATGTCTGCGCGACCACGCCGAGGGCGGGCAGCTCACGGATGTCCGTGCCGGTGGCGTGCATCAGCCAGGCGTTCACCGCGGTGTCGAAGTACGAGTAGTACGTCACGTTGTTCACGTGACCGTAGTGGTCGTTGTCCGCCCAGCGGGTCGGCATCGGCCAGAGGACCGGATACTGCTGCGTCACCCGGCCGACGATAGCTCAGCGGGCGTGGCGCCCTGCCGGTGGTCGCGCGGGCTGACGCCGAAGTGGCGTTTGAACGCGGTGCTCAGCGCGAAGGCGCTGCCGTAACCGACTTGGCGGGCAATGGATTCGATGGTCGCGTCGGACTCGGCGAGCAGGTCGGCGGCCAGCGCGAGGCGCCATTCGGTGAGGAAGGACATCGGCGGCTCGCCGACCAAGTCGGTGAACCGGCGGGCGAGCGCGGCCCGGGACACCCCGACCGCCTCGGCCAGGCCGGCCACGGTCCAGCCGTGCGCCGGATTGTGTTGCAGCAGCCGCAGCGCCTTGCCGACCAGCGGGTCGCTGTAGGCGTGGTACCAGGCGGGTGCGTCGTTGCGGGCGAACCAGGCGCGCAGGGCGGCGATCAGCACCATGTCCAGCAGGCGGTCGAGCACGGCACCCTGGGCGGGCTCGTCCTTGATCGCCTCGTCGACCAGGATGTCGAGCAGCCGGGTGTCGAAGTCGCCGCGTTGCAGCACGATGACCGGCGGCAAGGCGCGCAGCAGCCGCTGGCTGGCCGCTCCGGCCGACTCGTAGGTGCCGGTGACCATCATGGTCGCGCCGTCGGCGTCGGTCCCCCACTGCCGCACGCCGAGACTCAGTGTCTCGCAGAGAACTTCGCCGTCGGGCGTCTTCGTCACGTTGCCGGGATGGATGATGATCTGCGGCTCGGTGGCCGGATCGTCGGCGACCGTGTAGTGGTCGGGCCCGCGGAAGATCGCGACATCGCCCTCGCTCAGCCGGCGCGGCGAGTTCTTGCCCAGCATCACCCAGGCGCCACCGCGCACCATCGACACCACGGTGAGCGGCGCCTCGTCCTGAATGTGCAACGACCACGGCGGCTTCAGCAACGAACACATCAGGAACGCGCCTCGGGCACGTGGACCTTCGAGCAGACTGGCGAGCGCATCCACCCCACCCACAGTAGACGATCACACATGGCCATGAGCTGCTGAACTATGTCCCGTCTCGCCCCAGACCGATGTACTCGAGTCATGACAAACAGCAACACAACCGGCCTCATCCTCGTCACCGGCGGGACCGGCAAGACCGGCAGCCGCGTCGCCGCCCAGCTCGAGCAGGCGGGGCATTCGATCCGGATCGGATCGCGCTCGGCGCAGATCCCGTTCAGCTGGGCGGACCGCGGCACCTGGTCGGCCGCGCTGGCGGGCGTGCGGGCCGTCTACGTCGCGTACCAGCCCGACCTCGCGGTGCCCGGCGCCCCCGAGACCCTGCGCGCGTTCGCCGCCGCGGCGAAGCACAGCGGCGTGCGCACCCTGGTGCTGCTGTCCGGCCGCGGCGAGCCGGAGGCGGTCGAGTGCGAGGAGATCGTGCAGGAGTCCGGCCTCGACTGGACCATCGTGCGGTGCAGCTTCTTCGCGCAGAACTTCAGTGAGGGCGCGTTCACCGAGTACATCCTGGCCGGGGAGGTGGCGCTGCCCAACGGCGCGGTGCCGGAACCGTTCGTGCACGCCGACGACATCGCCGACGTCGCCGCGCTCGCGCTCACCGCGGACGGGCATCAAGGGGAGATCTACGAGCTGACCGGGCCGCGCGCGCTGACCTTCGCCGAGGCGGTCGCGGAGATCTCGGCGGCGACCGGGCGCGACATCGCCTTCATCCCGGTCTCCCGCACGGAATTCGTTGCGGCACTGACCGACTACCAGGTGCCCGCCGACGTGGTCAGCTTGCTCGACTACCTGTTCGGCACGATCCTGGACGGACGCAACTCGAAGACCGCCGACGGTGTGCGCCGCGCGTTGGGCCGGGAGCCAAGGGATTTCACCGAGTACGCACGTGACACGGCATCGACCGGAATCTGGAACATCCAGGGCTAGTGCGGCGTTGGACCCAGTACAGGCTGTGCAGACGACCCGTGGAGCCGGATCGCAATGGAGCGATCCGGCTTCCGGACGGCGGGCCGAGGATGTTCCGCCCCGGATGCCGTGTGGTCGCGCCGGTCTGGGCCGACATCGAGGGGGTGGGGCAAAGATCGAACGATCATCGGTACCGTCGAGATAATGCTGACTCCGACTGCCGATCGACCGACGCGCGTCGCCAGGGCCGCCGTGTTCACGGTGTTCGGCCTGAACGGATTCCTGCTGGCCATGTGGGTCGTGCACATTCCGCCGATCACCGATCGGACCGGCGTCGCGAAATCGACGCTCGGGATGTTCATCCTGCTGATGGCCGGCGCGGGCATCGTCGGCATGCGCATCGCGGGCCCGCTCGCCGATCGGTTCGGCAGCCGGACGCTGGTCGCCGCCGCCGCGATCATCGCTTCGATCGCGGTGATCGGCCCCGGCCTGGCGACCGGGCCGGTCGGCCTGGCGATCGCGTTGGCCTGCTTCGGTTTCGGCAACGGCGCGCTGGACGTGTCGATGAATACCCAAGCGGTGCACGTGGAACGGGCGTACGGGCGGCCGATCATGGCGGCCTTTCACGCGCTGTTCTCCGGCGGCGGCCTGCTCGGGTCGCTGGTG
Organism: Nocardia sp. NPDC056564; assembly: GCF_042793755.1. NCBI lineage: Bacteria > Bacillati > Actinomycetota > Actinomycetes > Mycobacteriales > Nocardiaceae > Nocardia > Nocardia sp. NPDC056564. The sequence continues at coordinate 36,222 of NZ_JBHTUR010000032.1, read as the reverse complement.
GGCGCCGCCACGCTGCGCGCCGGGCTGGACATCCGAATAACGTTGACCCTCGCGGCAATCGGCTGCGTGGCGTTGACCGTTGCCGCGCTGCCGCGGCTACTGCGCGACACCGACCCCCAACCGTCGGTTGCCGAGCCACTCCCGGACGGCGTCGAACCCGCGGACCACGTCGCTACCGGCGCGCGCGAACACCGCCGGAAAGTACTGGCGCTGGCCATGATCGCCTTCGCCGTCCTGCTCACCGAGGGCGTCGCCGGCGACTGGAGCACCTTGCAGATGCGCGAGCATCTCGACGCCGACGCGGCCACCGCCGCGCTGGCCTTCGGCGCGTTTTCGGTCACCATGACCGCGGGCCGGCTGGCCACGGACCGGGTGAGCGGCGCCTTCGGCCGGGTCGCCGTGGTCCGCTACGGCATGCTCATCTCGGCGCTCGGACTGACCCTGATCCTGGTCTCCCCCTGGATCCCCCTGACCCTGCTCGGCTGGGCCTTGACCGGCCTCGGCCTGTCCGGCAGCGTTCCGCAGATCTTCACCGCCGCAGGCAATCTCGGCTCCGGCAAGGCCGCGACCGACATGTCCAGGGTGTTCAGCGTCGGCTATCTCGGCCTGCTCGCCGGCCCGGCCGTGATCGGCTGGCTGACCGCGGTGGTCCCCCTGACCACCGCGATCGCCGTGCCGCTGCTCGCGGTGCTGGTGTGCTGCCGCTATGCCGGGGTGGTCGCCCCGGCCCGCACCGAATCCGCCTGAGCCGCCGCCCCTTCGGCATTCCGTGCGGTCGCCGAGCGCCGACCGCGTCACAGGTAGAGGCCGGAATTGAGCGGATCTTCACGCACCGAGCGGATCTTGGCGTCGCCGTCGCGCAGCGCCACCAGCTCGGCCAGCGTCGCGCCGTCCGGGCAGACGGCGTCGGCCGGGGTGTCAGGGCGACGTTCCCTGGCCAGCCAGGCCGCCGACTCGGCGGGCGAGAGCCGGCCGACCTCGAGCTGGGCCAGGCACCGACCCGGCCGGGTCACCGCGGGGTGCAGCCGGGACAGGTCCTCGTTGGTGGTGATCGCGACCAGCACGTCCCGGCCCTGGCCGAGCATGCCGTCGGTCAGGTTGAGCAGGCGGGAAAGGCCCTGGCCCGCGGTCTCTTTCGCCTCGCCGCGGATCAGCTCGTCGCAGTCCTCCAGCACCAGCATGCGCCAGCGCTTGGCGCCCTCGTCGCCGTCGACGCCGGCCGCCACGTCCATCAGGTAGCCGGGCTTGCCGAACATCACCTCGGGGTCGAGCACACAGTCGAATTGGCACCACGGTGCCCAGGCCCGGGCCAGCGCGCGCAACGCGGTGGTCTTTCCGGTGCCCGGCGGCCCGTGCAGCAGCACCAGGCGACCGCGCACGTCGGCCGCGGTCAACGCCATCAGCCGATCCAGTGCGGTCGCGACGTCGGCGGGATAGTTGCCGCGGATGGCAGGCCACTCCGGCGCCGAGATGGCGTGTCCCCGGCGCTGCGGCCCGTGCCCGCCCATGTGCCAGAAGCCCATCTCGATGGTCTCGCCGATCTCCGGTTGCGCGGCCGCGCCCTTGATCGCCTCGGCGAGTATCGCGGCGGCCAGTTCGTCGGTCTCGGCGGTGACCTCGACCATCGCCGACCCGCCCGACCACTTCATCGCGCGCAGCGACCAGCCGGGGCCGACCACCAGGGTCGCGAGGCTGTCGTCCTCGCGCACCGACCGCACCACCCGGCCGTGCTCCGGGCGCAGCAGCGCCTCCGGATTGATCCGCTCGAAGCGCGCGATGTGCGCGCAGGGCTGATCGCCGCGCAGGAACGGGGCCACCGCGAGCGCGTCGATCGTGTCCCGGGTGGTGTAGGCGGAATCGACGGTGACAGCCCACGGGAGCCGCTCGGCGAGATCGGCCGAGGGCTCACTCGGGTCGATCAACCGAAGGGGCTCGTTACGTGCGGACACCTGGAGCATGATCAGGGTTACCGACCGGCCGTGTCCAGCGGATTAACTCGCGGACGATCATCTTCCGACCTCGCGCAGGCAGATCGTGGTCGGCTCCGGCGTCGAATAGACCAGGCCCCATTGGGCTCTGGTGTCGCGCCCGCACAGCAGGCGGTCCTGGGCGCCCGGGATGATCTTGCTCACCCGGTAGCTGCGGGGCGCGCAGGGCGTCTTCCGGCTGACGAACCCGGGCAGGTCCTCGAAGCAGTCGCCCTCGACCGCGTTGAGGGTCAGGCACAACCGGTAACCGTCCGGCCCGGCCATCTTGTAGTAGGCGTAATCCGCACTGGGGCAGGCGTCGACGTCGTTGTCCACCCGCAGCGCCACCCGATAGTTGGCCTCCGGATCGGTGCACGCGACCTGCGCGAGTTCGGCGGCGCTGGTCGTGCCCCACACCTTCGCGCAGCTGCCGGCGGTGATCTTCGCCTCGCCGGGAGCCGATTTCATGTTGACGACGACGCCGACGACCAGGCACACCACCACCCCGACGGCGAGCACGGCGAGCTTCACGATCCACCGCGCGTGCCACGGTTTCCGGCGCACCGGCACCGCGACCTCGAGACCCGCTGCGCCGGCACCGGTCTCGGCAGGCGGCGGAAAGGCTTGCGACATAGCTGTTTCCCCCTGAGGCGATTAGGTCCAGAAGAAACTATCTCACGATCGAAAACGACCCCCCGCCCCTGATCGGCGGAGGGTCGTTCGGGTGAATCCGTCTGCCCTACAGCGCCTTCAGTTCCTCGGTGACCGCGCCGACGGACTTCTTCGCGTCGCCGAACAGCATGGAGGTGTGGTCGGCGTAGAACAGCGGGTTGTCGATGCCGGCGAAGCCGGAGTTCATCGAGCGCTTGAGCACGATGACGCTCTTGGCCTGGTCGACGTTGAGCACCGGCATGCCGTAGATCGGGCTGCTGGCGTCCTCGCGGGCGGCCGGGTTGGTGACGTCGTTGGCGCCGATGACCAGGGCGACATCGGTGCGGGAGAACTCGCCGTTGATGTCGTCCATCTCCTTGAGCGCGTCATAGGAGACCTCGGCCTCGGCCAGCAGCACGTTCATGTGCCCGGGCATGCGTCCCGCGACCGGGTGGATGGCGTACTTGACCTCGACGCCCTTGGCCTCGAGCAGGGCCGCCATCTCCTTGACCGCGTGCTGGGCCTGGGCCACGGCCATGCCGTAGCCGGGGACCACGATGACCTGGTTGGCGTAGGCCATCTGGATCGCGGCGTCCGCGGCGGAGGTGGCCTTGGCCTGCTTGGCCTCGCCGTCCCCGCTCGCGCCGGGAGCCGTTCCGCCGCCGCCGAATCCGCCCGCGACGATGGCCGGGATGGACCGGTTCATCGCCTTCGCCATCAGGTTGGTCAGGATGGTGCCGGACGCGCCGACGATCATGCCCGCCACGATCATCGCCGTGTTGTTCAGCGCCAGACCCGCTGCGGCGGCCGACAATCCGGTCAGCGCGTTGAGCAGCGAGATGACCACGGGCATGTCCGCGCCGCCGATCGGCAGCACCACCGCGAGGCCGAGCACGCCGGCCAGCACGAGCACCGCGATCATCCACAGTTGGGAGACACCGTCATTGGTGGCGCCGATGCCGATCACCACGGCCGCGGCGATCGCGCCGATCAGCAGCAGCAGGTTCAGCGGCTGCTGCAACTTGCCGAGTCCGAGCGGGCGGCCGGGCAGGATCTCCTGCAGCTTGCCGAACGCGATCAGCGAGCCCCAGAACGAGATCGAGCCGATGATCGCGGCGAACAGCGAGCCGACCACGATGTGCACGGTCGGCTCTTCGTCGAAGTGCGAAAAGCCTTGGCTGTTGATGAATTCCGACCACGCGATCAACGCGACCGTGCCGCCGCCGACGCCGTTGAACGCGGCGACCAGCTGGGGCATGGCGGTCATCTTGGTGAACCTGGCCGGCGGCACGCCGAGGGCGATGCCGACCACCAGACCGGCGACGATCAGGATCCAATTGCTGGTGTGGCGCACCGAGATCAGCGTCGCGACCACGGCGATGAACATGCCGACGGCCGCGATCAGGTTGCCGCGCACCGCGGTCTTCGGGCCGGTCAGGCCCATCAGACCGTAGATGAACATGCCGAAGGCGATGATGTAGAGCCCGTTGACCAGGTAGCTCACATTGTCGAAGGTATGCATTACTTATCCGCCTTCACCGGGGCCGCTTTTTTGCCCTTGAACATGCCGAGCATCCGGTCGGTCACCACGAAACCACCGATGACATTGAGGGTTCCGAACACGACGGCGACGAACAGGATGATCTGGGTCAGGATCGACGGATCCTGCACATTGCCCAGGGTGACCAGCGCGCCGAGCACGACGATGCCGTGAATGGCGTTGGTACCGGACATGAGCGGGGTGTGCAGGGTGTTGGGCACCTTGGAGATGACGGCGAACCCGACGAACCCGGAGAGCACCAGGATCGCGATGTTCGCGAGGAGTTCGGTGTACATCAGGCCTCCACCTCACGGGTCACGCAGGAATCGGCGAGCACCTGATCACTGAAGTCCGGTGCGAGCTTTCCGTCGACCAGCATCAGTTCCAGCAGCGCCGAGATGTTCTTCGAGTACAGCTCGCTGGCGTGCTCGGGCATGGTGGCGGGCAGATTCAGCGGCGAGGCGATGGTGACCTCGTGCTTGACCACGACCTCGCCGGGCTCGGTGAGTTCGCAGTTGCCGCCGGTCTCCCCGGCCAGGTCGACGATCACGCTGCCGGGCTTCATGCCCTCGACCGCGGCGGCGGTCACCAGGCGCGGCGCGGGCCGGCCGGGCACCAGCGCGGTGGTGATCACCACGTCGAAGCCCTTGATCGCGTCCTCCAAAGCCTGCTGCTGCTTGGCCTTTTCCTCGTCGGTGAGTTCGCGGGCGTACCCACCCTCACCGGCGGCGTCGATGCCGAGGTCGAGCCACTGCGCGCCGACCGAGCGCACCTGGTCGGCGACCTCGGGACGCACGTCGTAGCCGGTGGTGCGGCCGCCCAGGCGCTTGGCCGTGGCCAGCGCCTGCAAACCGGCGACGCCGACGCCGAGCACCAGCACGGTCGCGGGCTTCACCGTGCCCGCCGCGGTGGTGAGCATCGGGAAGAAGCGGGTCGACTCGGACGCGGCCAGCAGCACGGCCTTATATCCGGCGACATTGGCCTGCGAGGACAGCGCGTCCATCACCTGGGCGCGCGAGATGCGCGGGATCGCCTCGACCGCGAAGGCCTGCACCCCGGCGGCTTTCAGCTTGCCGATCTGATTGTCCGCGTTGCGCGGGGCCAGGAAGCCGATCAGGGTCTGCCCGCCGGACAGCCTGGCCACCTCGGCGTCGCTGGGCGGGGCGACCTTGACGACCACCTCGGCCGACCACGGATCGCCGATCGTCGCGCCGGCCGCTTCGTAGGCGCTGTCGGGAATGAGCGCGCCGAGCCCGGCACCGGACTCGATCACCACCTGCACGCCCTGCTTCAACAGGGTCGGAATGATCTTCGGCACCAATGCGACACGTCGTTCGCCCGCGTTGGACTCGCGAACGACTCCGACACGCGCGCCGCGTGGCGACTCGTCGCCTACGCTCTGCGTTGTCTCCACTATGTCAGTTCCTTCTCGTGCTGAGCTTGCGGCATCAGATGGGACGACCGGACGATGTTACTTCGGAGTAAGGTCGCCCAAATCCTCGCAACTGTACCCGGCGCTTTGTACGGAACGCTGAGACGCCCGTCACAAGATCATGCCTGATTCCGCCGGTTTGCCGGATTCTCCAGTTGGCTGCGGACACTGTGGTCACCTCCCGCACTGTCAGCTGTTCGGATGAGCGCCGCTACTGATGGTTGTCGCTGCGAGTGCACTGAACAAGAGCGCACTCGGGGGTCTATTACTTACCCGTAGGTTCGACACCAGGTCAGGGCGCGGACGCGGTTGCGAGAAGTGACGTGCGTCATGCGCGATTCGCGGTCGGGGGGTGTTCCGCACCGCTCGTACGCCGTAAGGTCCTGCGGTGTGAACGACTGCGTCTTCTGCCGCATCGTGGCCGGCGAGGCCCCGGCGACGAAGGTATACGAGGACGACGTCCTCTGCGCCTTCCTGGATATCCGGCCCATCGCCCGCGGCCACATGCTCGTGGTGCCGAAACAGCACGCCACCGAACTCGAGGATCTCGACGCCGAATTGGGCGCGTACGTGTTCCGCGCCGGGCACCGGCTCACGCTCGCCGTGCGGCGCAGCACGCTCGCCGCCGACGGGGCGAACCTGCTGCTCAACGACGGTACCGCCGCCTTCCAGACCGTCCCGCACGTGCACCTGCACGTGATCCCGCGCAGGCACGGCGACAAGTTCCGGTTCGCCGCGGGCGTGCTGTTGCGCAGGCCGCACGACGCGCAGTCCACCGCGGCCGCCATCCGGGGTGGAATCGCCGCGCTGGAGCGCGACGAAAAGCCGGGTACCGGTGGAAAACTAGGCATGGATGCCCCGGACGAAGGAGCGCAGGGATGACCGACCCGACACTGGACCGGACCGAACTGTCCGCGCGCCTGTCCGAACAGTGGGACGCGATCGCCGCGCTGGTCGCCGACATCGACGAAAATCACTGGCGCGCATCGACTTCGCTGCCGGGCTGGACGGTGTTCGATGTGGTCGCCCATGTGGTCGGCACCGAATCGTGGCTGCTCGGCGAGCGCCCGCCGCCGCACGACCCGATCACGGTGAAGACCGATGTGAGCACGCTGCCGCATGTGCGCAACGAGACCGGGGTGTTCAACGAGATCTGGGTGGACCGGCTGCGGCCGATGCCGGGCGCGCGGTTGCTGGACGTGTACCGCGAGATCGTCGACCGCAGGCGGAAGGCCTTGGCCGCCATGGGCGACGAGGAGTGGCAGGCGCTGACGCAGTCGCCGATCGGGCAGGTCGCTTACGGGCGGTTCATGCGGGTGCGGCTGTTCGACTGCTGGATGCACGAGCTCGACGTCGCCGACGCCCTGGGTGTTCGGGTCGAGGAGGGCGGGCCGTGCGGTGAGCTGGCGTTCGCCGAATTCCTCGGCAGCGTGCCGCGGGTCGTGGTGAAAAAGGGTGCGGCGCCGGATGGTTCGCGGATCACGTTCACCGTGACCGGCTCGTTGGCCAGGACGTTGCACATCCAGGTGGCGGGCCGGGCCGGTTATGTCGACTCGTTCGACGAGCCGGCCGATGTCGAAATCCAGCTGCCCTCCGAGCTTTTCGTCCGTCTCGGCGGCGGCCGCACGACGGCCGACGAACACCTGGACGAGATCACCATCGGCGGCGACACCGAACTCGGGCAGCGGCTGGTCCGCAACCTCGCCTTCACCATCTGAGTTCCGGTGCGACTCTTCCTGTCCAGCTACCGGTTCGGGGCACACTACGACCGGCTCGCGGCCATGGTCGGCGAGCCGGGGCGAGTCGCGTTGATTCCCAACGCCTGTGATGCCTGGCCGGAGATGTGGGCGGGGGCGGTAACCAGCGACACGGTGCCGCTACGCAAACTCGGCTACGCCCCGGAGACCGTCGACCTGCGCGACTTCGTCGACAGCCCGGCGGAATTGGAGCGCACGCTGGCCGAGTTCCCGATGCTGTGGGTGCGCGGCGGCAACACCTTCGTGCTGCGCGCCCAATTCGCCCGCAGCGGCGCGGACCTCGTGCTGCCCAAGCTGCTGGCCGCCGACGCGCTGGTGTACGCGGGCTACAGCGCGGGAGCTTGCGTGCTGACGCCTGATCTGCACGGGATCGACACGGTGGACGATCCCGCCGAGGTCTTACCCACCTGTGGGATCGAACCGCGGTGGGACGGACTGGGTTTGGTCGATCGCGCGATCGTGCCGCACCTGGACTCGCCCACCGACCCGACCGGCGAATGCGGCGCGCTCGCCGAGTCCTACCGCGCGGCGGGCGTCGCCCACTGGGCACTCACCGACGACGACGCGATCATCGTCGACGGCGACCGGACCGAGGCACTGATCGGTCGAGCGGGGTCATGAGCGACCACACCCCGCGCGGGAGTCGCTGAGACCTCACGTCGTGTGCGGAGCGAGTTCGGGCTCGGGCTCGCGGCGGAACACGACCCAGCGCATCGCGCTGTACATGTAGACCGCCTCGCACCCGCCTGCCAGCAGCCTGGCCAGGTGGTACTCGAGGCCGAGCGCGGTCAGGCCGCTGCCGACGCCGAGGATGAACGCGACGTAGTTGATCGCGACGACCACGCCGTACACCGCGGCCTGCCTGCCGACCGGGGCGTGGGAGTGGAAATTGAAGGTGCGGTTGAGCACGAAGCTGAGGCCGAACGCGCAGATGTAGGCGATGGTGATCGACAGCCACACGGGCAGTCCCCACCAGCCGTGGAAGACGGTCAGCAGCACCAGATCGACGGCGAAGGTGAAGCTGTTGATCAGCGCGAAACCGAGGAAGGTCGGGGCGACCAGCCGATTCAGCCCCCACGGCAGCCACGCCACCACGGCGGCACACCATCGGGTGAACCGGTCCGCGACCGTGTCGGTGGTTCTCGCCAGCTCGTGCACGCGGCCAGCCTGCCAGCGCCAGGTGTCCGTCAGGTGATCACCCAGCGAACTGGGCGTTCAGCTGATCTGGGCCGCCGAGGTCGCCGTGGTGCCGCGGTCGAGGCCGGCCCAGGCGGTCAGGCAGCGGCGCGCGGTGACGTCGTCGGCCTCGGTGAGCAGCGTGTCCAGGAGTTCGCGCGGGTTGTCGTGCCACCGGGCGGTGAGGTCGGCGATGGCTTCCTTGCCGAAGATGCCGGAGCGGTCCAGGGCGGTCAGCCATTCAGCGTGGTCGCCGGCGTGGATGCGGCGGAGCGCCGCGGGGTCGATGCCGCCCTCGACGAACTCGCCGGCGAACATCGCGGCCACCAGTTCGCGGCGACCGTGCGATTCGTCCTGCATCCGAACATCCCTCCGAGTTGCGTTGCGGCGCTGCGTGGATCTGCACGGCAGGTCGCGGCACACGAAATCCGGCGCCCCGTCGGGTGGAGCCGGGAGAACCCGCTGCCCCGAACAACGAGCCCCTCCCGGCATTCTTATCCCGAACCCGCCCGAGCACCACTGTGGCGGGTGACATCACATTCGGCGGCTTGCGTGGCCTCGTCGCCCGGGCGGGTTAGCGTGGGGTGGTGGAGCTGCATGACCTGATCGACGGACTGCCCGATGGCGCCGTAGTCACCGACCCCGATCTGCTCGCGAGCTACCGGCAGGACTGGGCGCGCGATCCCGACGCCGGAACACCGCTGGCCGTGGTCCGGGCGACCGGCACCGAGGACGTGGCGGCGACGCTGCGCTGGGCGCACGAGCGCCGGATTCCGGTCGTGCCGCGCGGCGCCGGCTCCGGACTGTCCGGCGGCGCGACCGCGGTGGACGGCGGCCTCGTGCTGAGTACCGAACGGATGCGGGCGATCACGATCGACCCGGTCACCCGGACGGCGGTGGTGCAACCCGGACTGTTGAACGCCGAGGTGAAGCGCGCGGTCGCCGAGCACGGGCTCTGGTATCCGCCGGACCCGTCGTCGTTCGAGATCTGCTCGATCGGCGGCAACGCGGCCACCAACGCGGGCGGGCTGTGCTGCGTGAAGTACGGCGTGACAACCGATTACGTGCTCGGCATGGAGGTGGTGCTGGCCGACGGGACGGTGCTGCGGCTCGGCGGTCCGCGGCTCAAGGACTCGGCCGGACTGTCGCTGACCAAGCTGTTCGTCGGCAGCGAGGGCACGCTCGGCATCATCACCGAGCTGACGCTGCGCCTGCTGCCCGCGCAACCGCCGCAGAGCACGGTCGTCGCGACCTTCGCCTCGCTGAGCGCCGCGGTCGACGCGATACTCGCCATCACCGGTGAATTGCGGCCCTCCATGCTGGAATTCATGGATTCGGTGTCGATCAACGCGGTCGAGGACGAATTGCGCATGGGGCTGGATCGCGGTGCCGCGGCATTGCTGGTCGCCCGTTCCGACGCGCCGGGCGAATTCGCCAGGCGGGAAGCCGAAATCATGGTCGCCGCGTGCGAAAAGGCCGGCGCGGCGGAGGTTTTCCATACCGAGGATCCCGAAGAGGGGGAAGCCTTCACGGCAGCAAGGCGTTTCGCGATCCCGGCGGTGGAGAAGCTGGGCACGCTGTTGCTCGAGGATGTAGGTGTTCCGCTGCCGCGGCTGGGCGACCTGGTCACCGGCGTCGCCGCGATCGCCGAACGCAATGACGTGCTGGTCTCGGTGATCGCGCACGCCGGCGACGGCAACACGCACCCGCTGATCGTGCACGACCCGGACGACGCGGCCATGACCGAGCGCGCGCACCGGGCGTTCGGCGAGATCATGGACCTGGCGATCGCGCTCGGCGGCACCATCACCGGGGAGCACGGCGTCGGGCGGCTGAAGAAGGCGTGGTTGCCCGATCAGCTCGGCGCCGACGTGATGGCCCTGACCCACCGGATCAAAGACGCGCTCGACCCGAACGGCATCCTCAATCCGGGCGCAATTCTCTAGTCCACGGAACATTCCCGGTCGCGAAGGAGTTTCACCAGATCATGACCACCAGGCTCGAGCACAACGTCGACGACACCCGGTTCGAGATCTATCTCGACGACACCCTCGCCGGCTACGCCGACTACGCCCAGCGCGACGATCCGAAGGTGCGCGATTTCCATCACACGATGACGTTCCCGGAATTCCGCGGTCGCGGCGTCGCCGCCCAGGTGGTCGAATACGCGCTCGAGGACTCCAGGAAGAACGGGTACTCCGTGATCCCGACCTGCTGGTACGTCGAGAAGTACATCAGCGAACATCGCGAATACGCCGACCTGGTCGGCTGATTTCCCAGGTCACCCATTCGGTGACCGGTACCGCCCACGTAGCCCAATGGCAGAGGCAACGGATTCAAAACCCGTCCAGTGTCAGTTCGACCCTGACCGAGGGCACAACTATCCGCGGCTATTCCGCGTCGCGGTAACCGGGATGCACGCCGGGCGCCAGCTCCCGCGCGGCGACGAGACGATCGAGTAGGTCGGCGAATTGCCGATATTCCGCGTCCGACAGCGCGGCGGTCAGTTCCGTTTCGTGCGCCACCGCGACGGTGGCCAGGCGGGCCAGCAGCGCGCCCGCCGCCGGGGTGAGATGCAGTTCGTGGTTGCGGCGGTCGGTCGCACTGCGGCGACGTTCGATGAGGCCCTTGTCATCCAGCGGATCGATCAGCGCGACCACCCGGCTGGGAACCACGCCGAGTGCGGCGGCGAGCGCGCGCTGACTGCGGCCGGGTTCGGCGGCGATCATCCGCAGGATGCCGACTTCCGGTGGGGTGAGCCCGATTTCGGCGATGCGTTCGGAAAAGCGTTGCGTCGCATGCGCGCCCAGCTGGGCAAGGCCGAAGGCCACCGCGCGCATCGGGCGCGCCTGCTCGACAACCTCTTGCTCCGATTCGGCCACGCGGCTATCGTACCCATCGGATAATCGTTCACTTGCGAGAACGATTCATAGCCAAGAACGGATTGTCATGGCGCTTTCAGCACCCACTCCCCTGGATCGGCGCGCGATAAGCGTCGAACCACCGCTCGGTCTGCTCGCGGCCGTCGCCGCCGGGTTGTTCGTCGCCGGGCTCGTCCTCAGCACGGTCCTGGCCGGCGGCAGCCCGTTTCCGTCGCCGTTCGGATCGGCCGACGATGCGCTCGCCTACTTCCGCGACCATCCCGGCGCCGTCCGCACCGGCGCGGTGCTGCAATTCGCGAGCGCCATCCCGCTGGTCCTGTACGTGGCTGGCGTCAGCGCGCGGGTGCGGCGGATCGCCGACGGGTTCGCCCCTGCCCTGGCGCCGATCGGCGGCACGCTCGCCGCGGCCTTTCTGATCTGTTCCGCCGTGGTCAGCTGGGCGCTCACCGTGCCGGAGGTGGTCACCGACCCGGCGCTGGTTCGCGCGCTGCACACGCTCGCGTTCCTGTGCGGTGGACCCGGCAATGTCGTGGCGACCGGCCTGCTCATCGCCGGAATCGCGCTCAGCGCGCTGCCGCGACGGCGGCTGGCGCCGTGGCTGCTGATCGCGGGGCTGGTGATCGCGCTGATCGCACTGGGCACCACCGCCGCACTGACCGTCACCGCCGCCGCCTTCCTCCTGCCGATCGCTCGCTTCACCGGGATGGCCTGGCTGATCGCCGCGGGCTTCCTGCTACCTCGCTCATAGCTTCCCCGGGAAGGAACACCATGAACACCCAGATGGCGGCCAAGCTGGCCCGATTCCAGCGGCCGGAATTGTCGCTGCCGTTCCTGAATGGCATAGCCGACGCGCATATCGCCGCGCTGTTCGGCCTCACCGCCGACGAATATCACTCGCTGCGTGCGGGATTCGCCGAACAAGCGCGCACGGCGGCGGCCGGGCTGCTCACCGAGGCGTGGGTCGCGGGCCAGGTCGATCGCCTGCCCTTCGCGGCGGGCGATCACGTGGTCGCCCTCGGCGAGAGCAGCACCGCCGATCGACTGTCCTGGTTCGAGATCCTGCGGCACCTGCTCGAACTGCGGCGACCGGGCGACGGGATCGAACTCACCAACCTGGCCGTCTCGGGAGCCACGACTACCCAGACCCTGAAAGGCATTGCCGCGCTGGGCTTTCAGCGGCCGAACTGGGTGCTGTGCCAGCTCGGCGCCAATGACGCGCAACGCCTCGGCAGCGACGGGCCGCGCGTGGTCAGCGCCGAAGAGACGGCGCGCAACCTGACTCTGTTGCACGACGAGGGCGTGCGATCGAGTGACACCCGCTGGATCTGGCTGACCCCGCACGACATGGACGAGACGCTGATCGCCGCCTACCCGCCCTTCCAGCAGGCGCGGATCAGCTGGCGCACAGCGGATCACGGGCAGACCGCACAGCTCCTGCTCGACCGGCCGGAGCCCGCCGTCGACGTGCTCGCGGTCACGCGCCCCCGCCCTGGCCTGTTCGAACCGGACGGCGTACACCTCTCGGCGGCCGGGCAGGTCGCCGTCGCCCGGACCGTCGTGTCGGCGCTCGCCGAAATATCCTGACGGGCAACGAAAAAGGCGGTGCCGAGAACGAATCTCGGCACCGCCTCAACCGTCGATCGAGCCACTCAGCGCAGCAGCGCGCGGGACATGACCAGGCGCTGGATCTGGTTGGTGCCCTCGTAGATCTGGGTGATCTTCGCGTCGCGCATCATGCGCTCCACCGGGAAGTCGGTGGTGTAGCCGGCGCCGCCGAACAGCTGAACGGCGTTGGTGGTCACCTCCATCGCGACGTCGGAGGCGAAACACTTCGCGGCGGCGGAGATGAAGCCGAGGTTCTTCTCGCCGCGCTCGGCGCGAGCGGCCGAGGTGTAGACCATGAGGCGGGCGGCCTCGATCTTCATCGCCATGTCGGCGAGCATGAACTGGGTGTTCTGGAAATCGGCGATCGCCTTGCCGAACTGCTTGCGGTCCTTGGTGTAGGCGATGGCCGCGTCCAGCGCGCCCTGCGCGAGGCCGACGGCCTGCGCGCCGATGGTCGGGCGGGTGTGGTCGAGGGTCTGCAGCGCGGTCTTGAAACCGGTGCCCGGCTCGCCGACGATGCGGTCACCCGGCACCCGGCAGTTCTCGAAATACAGTTCCGCCGTGGGCGATCCCTTGATGCCGAGCTTGTGCTCGAGCGGGCCGACCACGAAACCCTCGTCGTCCTTGTGCACCAGGAACGCCGAAATGCCGTTGGCGCCCTTGTCCGCATCGGTCACCGCCATGACGGTGTACCAGGAAGACTTGCCGCCGTTGGTGATCCAGCACTTGGAGCCGTTGAGGATCCAGTCGTCGCCCTCCTGCTTGGCGCGGGTGCGCATGCTGGCGGCGTCGGAACCGGCCTCGCGCTCGGACAGCGCGTAGGAGGCCATCTCGCCGTTGACGATGTCGGCGAGCACCTTCTGCTTGAGTTCCTCGGAGCCGTTGAGGATCAGGCCCATGGTGCCGAGCTTGTTGACCGCGGGGATGAGCGAGGAGGAACCGCAGACGCGGGCGACCTCTTCGATCACGATGCAGGTGGCCACCGAGTCGGCGCCCTGGCCGCCGTAGGCCTCCGGCACGTGCACCGCGTTGAAGCCGGCGGCGTTGAGCGCGGTCAGCGCCTCCTCCGGGAAGCGGGAGTTGCCGTCGACGTCCTTCGCGTGCGGGGCGATCTCCTTCTCCGCCAGACCGCGGATGGCCGCACGCAGTTCGTCGTGGAAGTCCTCGAGCTTGAACAGGTCGAAATCGGGGTTTCCCGCCATGGGGCTCACTCCTGGTCGTCGGTACATGTCGGCACTCAGTGCCACACCGCCCTTGAGTATACGCCCAGGGATGGCCGCAACGTGCGGATACTTCCTGGCACTCAGTGTCAGATTGGTCGCACTGACCTCGATCAAAGACTACCGAGTTTGCGGGCGACGAGATCGGCGACCTGCCGGGGTGGGGTGTCGCGCGGGAACACCGCGAGCACCAGCTCGTCGACCGGGCGGCGGGGTGTGCCGCGCGGGATCGCGGCCAGTTCGACGCGCAGGTCCGCGGCGCCCGCGTCGGACTCGCCGCGCACCATGCGGCGCAGCAGGTAGTTGTGCGTCGCGGTCACCGCGGCGGTGTATTGCACCCGCGCCAGATCCGGCACCTCCGGCAGCCGATCCCGCAGGTAATCGGTGAACAGCCGCTCGTACCGGAACACCGTGACGATCTCCCGCTCCCGCAACGCGGGCACCCGTCGCACCACCTGGTACCGGCGCGCCGCGATCTCCCGCCACTGGGTGAACCGCTCGAACACCTGAACCACGGCCTCGCACACCGTCTCCCACGGATCCCCCGGCTCCCCCGCCAGGAACTCCGCCGCCTGCGCCAACTGCGACTCGTGATCGGCGAAGATCACATCCTCTTTCGACCGGAACTGCCGAAAGAACGTCCGCCGCGATATCCCCGCCGCCTCCGCGATCTCATCGACCGTCGTCGCCTCGTACCCCTTCTCGGCGAACAGCCGCAACGCCTGATCGACAACCGTCAGCCGAAACCGCGCGTTGTCGTCCCCGCTACGCGGGCGGATGTCACCAGTAGTCACGCCTTCACCGTAGCGAGACCACCCGCCACGCCAGGGCGGCGCGGCGAATAAGGAGGTGGTTGCGGTGAACATGAAGGCGGTGAAGCGCACCGAGCCCGGCAAGATCGACCCCGCGGTGGCCGACCGCGCGATGCGGAGGATCAAGGACTACCTCATGCGGCACCCCGCCGAGCAGAACATCCGGGTCATGCAGGAACACCCCGGCGAGGAGGCTCTGGTCCTGCCCAGAGAAGCCGTCAGCCTGCTGGCTTTCATCCTGGCGCAGGCCGCCGAGGGCCGTGGCGTATCGGTGGTCCCCTCGCATGCCGAGCTGACTACGCAACAGGCGGCGGACATGCTGAATGTTTCTCGGCCTTACGTGGTCGCGCTACTCGAGGGCGGTGAGATCCCGTTCCGTCTCGTCGGCAGGCACCGACGGGTCAGATACGAGGATCTCAAGGCATACCAACAACAGCACGAGGCCAAGAGCAAGGCCGCGGTGGACGAGCTGGCCCGCCTCGGTCAAGACCTCGGCATCTGAACATGGCCTTCGTCGCGGCGTGGACCCGCCGCCACAATCGAGGTGAGTCATATGGTCGCTAGTTGATCTTCCAAAACCACCATTCGACTCGACTCGATTCAGGCCATCTCGAGAACAGCACCACAGCCAGTCGCCCGTCGACAACACTCGCCTCGCCCACCCAAGCCGCGGGAGAGCAGGTCGGGGACCCCACCTGACGCGCCCAGCACTACCCGGGCATCCCCTCAGCCAGGCCACAAACACCGCGGATCGCCTGCCCCAGGACGTCTTTGAGTACGCATACCGAAACGGGACACCCCGAAACCCGAGAAAAGGGCTCCAAGTCGGAGAAGGGTGCGGATTTTGCTGTCCGCGTGGCCTTTTGGGACCACAGACCATTTCTTGTGCGGCGTTGATGGCGGGTGCGGCTTATGCCGCCTCGGCAGGGTATACCGCTGTTGCGCAGCGGGTTTCGGGTCAGCCGAGGAGTTTGGTGCGGAGGGCCTGGTCTTTTTCGAGGACCATCTTTTCGAGGCCGGCTTGGAAGTGTTCCATGCAGGTGCGGAGGGCGGGGTCGTGGGCGGCGAGGATGCGGACGGCCAGGAGGCCGGCGTTGCGGGCGCCGCCGATGGAGACGGTGGCCACGGGGACGCCGGCGGGCATTTGGACGATGGAGAGGAGCGAGTCCATGCCGTCGAGGTATTTGAGCGGGACGGGGACGCCGATCACCGGGAGGGGGGTGGCGGACGCGACCATGCCGGGGAGGTGGGCGGCGCCACCCGCGCCGGCGATGATCACCCGGAGACCGCGGGCGGCGGCGTCGCGGGCGTAGTCGAGCATGCGCTGCGGCGTGCGGTGCGCCGAGACGACGCCGACCTCGAAGCGAATGCCGAACTCCGCCAACGCTTCCGCGGCGGCCTCCATGGTGGGCCAGTCGGAGTCGCTGCCCATGATCAGGCCGACCTGCGGGCCGTTCTCGTGCTCACTCATGCGGATCCCATCCGTCGGTCCATACCGCGCGCGACATCCACTGCGCGGCTCGCTCGGCCTTCTCCCGCACCACGGCGACGTCGTCGCCGAGGATGTTGATGTGCCCGATCTTGCGGTCGGGGCGTTCGCCCTTGCCGTACAGGTGCACCTTGGCGTCGGGCATCCGCGCGAACAGATGATGCAGCCGTTCGTCCATCGACATGGCGGGCGCCTCGGCCGCGCCGAGAATGTTCGCCATCACGGTGACCGGGGCCAGCGGGCTGGTGTCGCCGAGCGGATAGTCCAGCACCGCGCGCAGGTGCTGCTCGAACTGTCCGGTGCGGGCGCCGTCCATGCCCCAGTGCCCGGAGTTGTGCGGGCGCATCGCGAGCTCGTTGATCAGCAGCGTGCCGTCGTGGGTTTCGAACAGCTCCACCGCCATCGCCCCGACGACACCGAGCTCCTTGGCCAGGTTGAGCGCGAGCCCTTCGGCCGCAGCGGCCAGATCGTCATCGAGATCCGGCGCGGGCGCGATCACCACGGCGCACTGACCGTTGCGCTGCACGGTCTCCACCACCGGCCAGGTCGCGGCCTGCCCGAACGGCGAGCGCGCCACCATCGCGGACAGCTCGCGCTTCAGGTCGACCTTCGCCTCGGCGAGCAGCCGCACGCCGTGCGCGAGCTGATCGGTCACGATCGCGGTCGCCTCGTCGGCCGACTTCGGCATCCACACGCCGCGACCGTCGTACCCACCGCGCACCGCCTTGAGCACGATCCGCCAGTCGTGCTCGGCACCGAACCGCAGCGCCTCGGCCACCTCGGTCACCGGGGTGAACGCCGGAATCGGCAGGCCGAGCTCGGCCAGCTTGACCCGCATGGCCAGCTTGTCCTGCGCGAAGATCAGCGCACGCGGCGGCGGCTGCACGTTCACCCCCTCGGCGACCAGCGCCTCCAGGTGCTCGGTCGGCACGCCCTCGTGATCGAAGGTCAGCGCGTGCGACCCGACCGCGGCCTTGCGCAGCGCGGTCAGATCGTTGTGGCTGCCGAGCACGACCTCGGGGCTCACCTGGGCAGCAGGATCGTCTGGATTCTCCGCGAGGACGCGTAGCCGCTGGCCGAGCGCGATCGCGGCCTGGTGCGTCATGCGCGCCAACTGGCCACCGCCGATCATTGTGACGGTGGGCATAACGGAGGGATCGAAGGACCGGCCGGGGCTCACGTTCGACAATATTGTCATAACCGGCGGAAATATCCGTCAGCGGGCGCCGCTGACCGAATTGTCCCCACTAGCGGCCCGCACCCGCGCGACCCGAGGCACCACCAGCGGGTAGCGGTACACTCGGCCCCGTGTCATTCGTCGACGACGTGGTGAGCGTCCTTCCCAAGCCGCTCGCGGAGATCGCGTACCGGCATCGGGAACTGATCAAGTTCGCCATCGTCGGTGCGACGACCTTCGTGATCGATAGCGGCATCTTCTACGCGCTGAAATGGACCGTGCTTTCCGAGAAGCCGGTAACCGCGAAGATTATCTCCGGCGTCATCGCGGTGATCGCGTCCTACATCCTGAATCGCGAATGGTCGTTCCGGAATCGCGGCGGCCGCGAGCGCCATCACGAAGCGCTGCTGTTCTTCGGGGTCAGCGGCGTCGGCGTGGTACTCGCGTTCATTCCGCTGTGGATCTCCAGTTACGTCTTCGACCTGCGCCAACCCGACGTGAGTTTCACCGTCGAGAATGTCGCGGACTTCATCAGCGCGTTCATCATCGGCAATCTGCTGCAGATGGCCTTCCGCTTCTGGGCGATGCGCCGCTGGGTGTTCCCGGACGAGATGAACGAGATCGCCGCCGAATTCGAGGATCTGGTCGAAGAGGAATTCCGGCGTAACTGACCGGCTCACCGCGGCTCGGTGACCACCGCGTTCTGCGTGCGATAGGCCGAGGACCCGAGGAATACCGCGAACAACGCCGGCCTGCGCCGTTGCAATTCGAGCCGCCCGCCGTCGGCCTCCACCAGCGCCCTGGCCAGCGCCAGCCCCACGCCGGTCGAGCCGCCCGCGGAGAATCCGCGATCGAAGATGTGCGGCGCGAGTTCGTCCCGCACGCCGTCCCCCTCGTCGGCGACCTCCACACACACCAGCGGATCCCGATCGACCCCCGGTCGCACGGTGCGCACCGAGACCGTGCAGGTCCCGCCGCCGTGCATCAGCGCGTTGTCCACCAGCACCGAAACCGCCTCGCGCAGCCGCGATCCGGTGATCGGCGCGAGCAACGACTCGTCCCCGATGAGCTTGAGCGCACGGCCCTTCTCGGTGAACGGATGCGTCCATTCGGCGACCACGCCGCGCAGTTCCGCCATCACCGGCACCGGATCGAGGTCGGCCGCGTCCTCGTCGCGCGAGGCGCGAACCAGGTCGTCGATGGCGTCGGTGAGCCGATCGACCTGAGCCATCGCCTCCTCGGCCTCGTGCACCACCTCCTGGTCGGCGTGCGTGGACAACTCGTCCAATCGCAGCCGCACCGCGGTCAACCGGCTGCGCAGCTGATGGGAAACGTCCGCGACCAGAGCATGTTCACGCTGCAACCGCCCGGCGATCTCGACCGTGGCCGAGTCGAGCACGTCGGACACCCGATCGAGTTCGGAAATGCCGTGCCTGCGCGGATCCGGCCGGAAGTCCCCCATCGCCAGCCGCGCGGCCCGCGCCGCCACATCGCGCAACGGATCGGCCACCCGGCGCGCGGTGATCACCGCCACCGACACCGCCGCCCCGAGCGAGGCCAGCACCGCCAAGGCCACCACCGCGACCGCCTGACGCTGCCTGGCGTGCATCGGCGCCGAGGGCACCTCCAGGCGCAGCGACCCCTTGGTGCCCATCGACAGCGACTCGACCAGGGGGTCGGACACCTGGTCGACGCCGACGTCCATGCGCGAGGCGTTGTCGTGCGGCGCCGGATAGATGATGGTGAGCTTGCCGTCCTGCGGTAGCAGCGGCTGCACCGAGCGGGTGTCGAGTTCGCCGAGCACCATGCCGTCGCTCTGTTCCTGCACGATGATCGCGGTGGCGATCCGCTCGAGTTTGCTTTGCAGGTCGTCGCGGGTGATGTCCTCGACCCACAGCCAGGCCGTGTAGATCAGCGGCAGGCCGAGCACCACCGTGGTCAGGGTCAGCACGGTCAGCATCGACCGCAGGATTCTGCGCCGCACGTCAGCCGGTGACTTCCATGCCTAAGCCCTGCGTGGTTACACCAGCTGCCGCCGCCGGCCTTGACCCACTCATGCGGTGTTCAGCCGGAAGCCGACCCCGCGCACCGTGACGATGCGCCGCTCGGCCATCGGGCCCTCGTCGCCGATCTTGCGCCGCAGCCAGGACATGTGCATGTCGAGGGTCTTGGAACCGCGCAGTTCGGCGTCGCCCCAGACCTCGCGCAGGATGGTCTCGCGCGGCACCACCTGACCCGCCCGATCGATCAGCACCTTCAGCAACTCGTATTCCTTGTTCGCCAAACCGATCTCGACGCCGTTCACCAGTACCCGGCGCGCGGCCGGTTCCAGCCGGATGCCGCCGACCTCCACCGTGTCGTCACCGATCCCGCTGCGCCGCAACAACGCTCGCACCCGGGCGAGCAGCTCGGCGAGGCGGAACGGCTTGCCCACGTAGTCGTCGGCGCCCGCGTCCAGCCCGACCACGAAGTCGACCTCGTCGGTGCGCGCGGTGAGCATCAGCACGGCCAGGTCGGCACCGCGGGCGCGGACCTGGCGGCACACCTCGAGCCCGTCCATGCCGGGCAGGCCGAGGTCGAGAATGAGCAGATCGTGGTGGCCCTCCAGGGCCCGCTCGAGCACGGCGGGACCGAAGCGCTCGACGGTGACCGAGTACCCCTCGCGCCCCAGCGCGCGCGACAACGGCGCGGCGATCGCCTCGTCGTCTTCAGCTAGCAGTACGGCCGTCATACGCCCAGGTTAACCGGCTCACCCGGTCCCCGCCCGCTTCCCCTCGTCGGCGCCGTCCGCGTTGCCGCTTTCATCGGTATTCGCCGCGCTCGTTCCAGTGCTCGCCCCGTCCGTTATCACCGTTTTCCACATCGAATACCTGGTGATACATCAGCGCGTGCACCTTCTGCACCGCCGGGATGTCGTCGAACTCGAGCGGCTCCGACGAGGACGATTCGATGATCAACGTGCCGGTGCCGAGCATCCGGTCGAACAGCCCGTGCCGGAACTGCACGCTCGAGATGCGACTCATCGGAATGTCGATGCCGGTGTGCGTGAGCACACCCTGGCGGACCAGCACCCGCCGGTCGGTGATGATGAAATGCGTCGACTTCCAGCTGAGAATCGGTGCGACACAACGCCACACGACGACGATCAGCCAGATCGCCAGCACCGTGATGAGCAGTGCCGTCCGTGCCGTCCCCTCGGCCTTGCGCGAAGCGAGTCCTCCGGCGAAACCGGCGAGCGCGGTGATGACGATCAACGTCACGATCGGCCAGAACAACATCTTCCAGTGCGGATGACGGTGCAGGATCAGCTGCTCTTCCGGCGCAAGCACATCCTCCGGATAACCCATGGCCGGAACACTACCGCGTGAAGATGCCGAAATGCCGGACACCGGACCGCGTCGTGCTGCACAATCGTCTGCCCGCGTGTGCCGAAACCGCGCACGGGGTTCTCCGCTCGATCTGGCTCGAACGCTCTGTCGCCAAGCAGTTCTGCTCGAACGAAGTCGCCGATTACGACCGTGGAGGAATGTGTGACCAAAGACCTGACGCAGCTGGAAATTCTCACCGAATTGCAGCCCGTGGCCGAGCAGAATCTCAACCGGCACCTGGCGCTGGCCAAGGACTGGCACCCGCACGACTACATCCCGTGGGACGAGGGCCGCAATTTCGCCGCGATGGGCGGGCAGGACTGGGCGCCGGAGCAATCCAGGCTGAGCGAGGTGGCCAAGGTCGCCATGATCACCAATCTGCTCACCGAGGACAACCTCCCCTCGTACCACCGCGAGATCGCCGAGAACTTCTCCCGGGACGGCGCCTGGGGCACCTGGGTCGGCCGCTGGACCGCCGAGGAAAACCGGCACGGCATCGCCATCCGCGACTACCTGGTGGTCACCCGCGGCGTCGATCCGGTCGCGCTGGAACAGGCGCGGATGATCCACATGACGAACGGGGTTGCCGCGCCGGACAACTGGGGCGGATTCCTGGAAAGCGTCACCTACGTGACGTTCCAGGAGCTGGCCACCCGCGTCTCCCACCGCAACACCGGCCGGGTGTGCGACGACCCCATCGCCGATCGCATGCTGCAACGCATCGCCGCGGACGAGAACCTGCACATGATCTTCTACCGCAACATGTGTGGTGCGGGCCTCGAGCTGGCGCCGGATCAGGCGATGATGGCGATCACCAAGATCCTGACCCACTTCATCATGCCCGGCGCGGGGATGCCCAACTTCCGCCGCAACGGCGTGCTGATGGCCAAGCACGGCATCTACGACCTGCGCCAGCACCTGGAAGACGTCGTCGCGCCCGTGCTCAAGCAGTGGAACATCTTCGACCGCAACGACTTCGGACCACGCGGCGAACAGGCCCGCGAGGAACTCGGCGTTTTCATCGAAAAACTCGAACAAGATGTGCTCAAGTTCGAGGAACAGCGTGACCGCATGTTCGCCCGCGAAGCCGCCAAGGCCGCGCTGCAACCCGTCTGATCACCAACGGCCGCACACCTTCCGATTTCCCGCACGCGGGTCCGCACGAGAATCGCCGTGCGAGAAATCAGCAGGTGTGCGGCTGTTTCAGTACTCGGCGCGCAGGTGGGTGACGTCGCCGGCGGAGACCGGGTGGTCGCCGATCAGCAGGCGGCCCGCGTCGTCGATGTCGGTGGCGATGCCGGTCAGCGTCCGGCCGCCGGGCAATTCGGCGCGCACGTTGGCGCCGAGCGTCGCGCACCGCTCGCGGTAGGCGGCGGCGAGATCCGTTGTCCGCCAGCCCGCGTCGCGCCACGCGGTGAAGCGCCGGGCGAATTCGGTCAGCACCGACTGCACGATCTGCGTCCGGTCGGTGTTCTCGGCGCCCGCGATGGTCAGCGAAATGGCGTGCGGCACCGGCAGTTCCGCCTCGGTGAGGCTGACATTCAGCCCCATGCCGATGACCACCGCCGGTGCGGCGTTGCCGGTCGCGACCTCGGCGAGGATGCCCGCCACTTTGCGGCCATCGATCAGCACATCGTTGGGCCACTTGAGATTCGCGGCCACACCGGCGGTCGCGCGCAGTGCGTCCACCACGGCGATGCCGGTGAGCAGCGGCAGCCAGCCGAGCACCGCGGGCTCGATCCCGTCCAGTCGCACCAGCAGCGACATCGAGATCTGCGCCCGCGGCGGGCTGATCCAGGTGCGTGCGTGCCTGCCGCGCCCTTGCTCCTGCGCCTCTGCAAGGAGTACCGCGCGGTCGGCGTCTGGTTCGCCGGCGCGCGCGATCAGGTCCGCGTTGGTGGACCCGGTCGACTCCACCACCTCGATGTGGCGGAAGAACGACAGCTCGGGCAATTCGGTGAGACTGCGCCGCAACTGCTCTGCATCCAAAGGAGACCTGGTCACAGGGGCAGGCTACTTGGTGCGCGG
This sequence comes from Nocardia sp. NPDC056564, assembly GCF_042793755.1. NCBI lineage: Bacteria > Bacillati > Actinomycetota > Actinomycetes > Mycobacteriales > Nocardiaceae > Nocardia > Nocardia sp. NPDC056564. The sequence goes on along the minus strand of NZ_JBHTUR010000032.1, from coordinate 13,118 downwards.
CCGCCTGCCGGACCAGGTCGGCACGGGACTAACCGACGAGGATGTACATCTCGTCGCTCGGCGCGCGGGCCGCACCGTCGGCGCCTTCGCCGTCCCCATGCGTGGCCTCGCTCCGATAGTCCGGATCCAGGATCGTCGGCTTCGGCTCGAGCTCGTGACAGCTCGTCCATGACGCCGCAGCCGCGTATTCCGCGACGGTTTTGCTCCATTCCCACATATCTGGGCTCCTCCCCCTGAGCACGAAAACCGGACTCCTCCAGACTATCTGGCCAACCACGTGGATTGATACCGATTTCCTACCGGCGCAAAGCCGCCAAAAGCGGTGGAGTTTCTTTTCGGCAACCCGATCTAGCTGCGCTTTTTACCCACTGGTAGCCCCTACTGGGTTAGTGGGAAGCACTGTCACTCGTTACACTCCGGAGCCATGACGAGTGTCCAGCAGCAGTCCGCGCAAGATCCAGCGGGCGCCCCCGACATCCACACCACCGCCGGGAAGCTGGCTGACCTGCGGAATCGGCTGGATGAGGCGCAGCACCCGATGGGTGAGGCCGCGGTCGACAAGGTGCACGCCAAGGGCAAGATGACCGCCCGCGAGCGGATCCTGGCGCTGCTGGACGAGGGCTCCTTCGTCGAGCTCGACGCGTTGGCCCGGCACCGCAGCGTGAACTTCGGTCTCGCGGAGAACCGCCCGCTCGGTGACGGCGTGGTGACCGGTTACGGCACCATCGACGGCCGCGACGTCTGCATCTTCAGCCAGGACGTCACCGTGTTCGGCGGCAGCCTCGGCGAGGTCTACGGCGAGAAGATCGTCAAGGTGATGGACCTGGCGCTCAAGACCGGCCGTCCCCTGGTCGGCATCAACGAGGGCGCGGGCGCGCGCATCCAGGAGGGCGTCGTCTCGCTCGGCCTGTACGGCGAGATCTTCCACCGCAACATCCAGGCCTCCGGCGTGATCCCGCAGATCTCGCTGATCATGGGCGCGGCCGCGGGCGGCCACGTCTACTCCCCCGCGCTCACCGACTTCGTGGTGATGGTCGACCAGACCAGCCAGATGTTCGTCACCGGACCCGACGTGATCAAGACCGTCACCGGCGAGGACGTCACCATGGAGGACCTCGGCGGCGCGCACACGCACATGGTGAAATCCGGTGTGGCGCACTACGTCGCCTCCGGCGAGCAGGACGCGCTCGACTACGTCAAGGACCTGCTGTCCTACCTGCCGAGCAACAACCGCGCCGAGGCGCCGCGCTTCCCGGCCACCGACCCGATCGACGGCGCCATCGAGGACTCGCTCACCGACGAGGATCGCGAGCTGGACTCGATCATCCCGGATTCGCCGAACCAGCCCTACGACATGCACGAGGTGATCCGTCGCCTGCTCGACGACGACGAGTTCCTCGAGGTGCAGGCCGAGCGCGCGATGAACATCATCGTCGGCTTCGGCCGGATCGATGGCCGCAGCGTCGGCATCGTGGCCAACCAGCCCACCCAGTTCGCCGGCTGCCTGGACATCGACGCCTCGGAGAAGGCCGCGCGATTCGTGCGCACCTGCGACGCGTTCAACATCCCGATCCTCACCCTGGTCGATGTGCCTGGCTTCCTGCCCGGCACCGGCCAGGAGTACAACGGCATCATCCGGCGCGGCGCGAAGCTGCTCTACGCCTACGGCGAGGCAACTGTGGGAAAGATCACGGTGATCACCCGCAAGGCCTACGGCGGCGCCTACGACGTCATGGGTTCCAAGCACATGGGTGCCGACGTGAACCTGGCCTGGCCGACCGCGCAGATCGCCGTGATGGGCGCCTCCGGGGCCGTCGGCTTCGTCTACCGCAAGCAGCTGGCCGACGCCGCGAAGAACGGCGACGACGTCGATGCGCTGCGGCTTCAGCTGCAGAACGAGTACGAGGACACCTTGGTGAACCCCTACATCGCCGCCGAACGCGGCTATGTGGACGCGGTCATTCCGCCCTCGCACACCCGCGGTCAGATCGTCTCGGCGCTGCGGCTGCTGGAGCGCAAGATGGTAACGCTGCCGCCGAAGAAGCACGGCAACATCCCGTTGTGATTCCGGCCGCAACACCCGGCGGTGCTCCAGCGATACGCTCGACAGGCCGCGCACACTGGATGTAGAGACGCAATGAGTGGATCCGAGGATGATCGCATCACCGGCCCGCTGATCGCGACCGAGGAACACGCCTGATCAGGCAAAGAAGGGATCTGGCACTGTGACGACCGTGGCAGAAGACGATGTTTTGACCGCCGCCGAACTGGACCTCACCGTCGGTACGATCACCGACCAGGTCGAGGTGGCCGACGCGAACGCGGCGGTCGCCGAGTCCGCCGTCGCGGCCGCCGCGCCGTTCTTCACCGTGGTGAAGGGCAACCCGAGCGACGAGGAGATCGCGGCACTGGTGTGCGTGCTCTCCGCCGCCGCGGACAGCGCCGCCGCCCCGTCCGGTCCGGCGGACCTGTGGGGCCGGCCCACGTTCATGCACCGGGGCACGTCCCCGTTCTCGCCCTACGCCTTCCCTCAGCTGTCGCACCTGCGCGGGTGACGAGGTTCGTTCTCGCCTCCGCGTCGCCTGCCCGCCGGGAAGTTCTCCGTTCGGCGGGCATCGATCCGATCGTCCGGGTGTCGGACGTGGACGAGGACGCCATCCAGGCCGCGCTGCCCGACGGCACCGCGCCCGAGGTGGTGGTCGTCGAGCTGGCCAAGGCCAAGGCCGCGGCGGTCGCCGCGACGATTCCCGAACTCGCCGCCGATTGTGTTGTCGTCGGCTGTGATTCGATGCTGCTGGTGGACGGCGAGCTACAGGGCAAGCCGCACACCGCCGAGGTGGCCAGGGCGCGCTGGGGCGAAATGGCCGGGCGCAGCGCCGATCTGGTGACCGGGCACTGCGTCCTGCGCCTGCACGACGGCCGGATCACCGCCGAGGCGATCGACTGTAGTTCCACCACAGTGCATTTCGCCAAGCCCGAGCCCGACGAACTGGACGCCTACATCGCCACCGGCGAGCCGTTGCAGGTGGCGGGCGCGTTCACCCTCGACGGACTGGGCGGCTGGTTCGTCGACCGGATCGACGGCGATCCGTCCAGCGTGATCGGGATCGGTCTACCACTGCTGCGCCGACTGCTTGGCGACGTTGGGGTCGCCGTTACGCAGCTGTGGGGCCACCCGGCCACCTGACGGCGGCGTGATCAGCGGCTCCGACCCGGCCGCATCCCCGGTCGCGGGCACCGTGACCACCTCACGCCCGTCCGGCTCGCGCCGCAGCTCCTGCTCGCGCCGCGCCATCATCTCCAGCCGGACCACGCACAGCTCCGGCTCGACGAACGGATGCAGGCGCACGTTCACGTCCCCGCGCGCGCCGCTGCGGTCGAGCACCTCTTTGATCAGGCCGAGGTGCACACCGCAGACCACCTCGGAGTGGGTGCGCGCGAGTTCGCGCAGCGGGCACGCGGTGAGCCGGATCAGCGCCTGCTCGCTGGTCTCGTTCGGATCGCGTTCCGGCGCGAAGCCCAGCTCCGAAAGCACCGTCATGGCGACGTCTTTGGCGTCCTCCAGCGATTCGACCCGATGATCACCGGCGTCGAGCTTGGCGCCCCAGGAGCGCCCGGCCGCGATGGCCGCCTCGGAACGGCGACGCGGATCGGGGCCGAGTTGATCGGCGAGCACCTGCGCGAGTTCCTGGTAACCGACCGATCGCTGCACCGCGCTGTATCCGATGCGCGGACGTCCGCGACCGCGGGGCGGTTGCTGAAATTGCCGCACCAGGGATTCCCTGGTGAGCACGTCCAGATGAAACCGAACCGTGGTGACGTGTTGTCCGGTGATTCTGGCCAGTTCCTGGGCGTCGAGAGGCTCGCTGGCGCCACGTAGGATCGCGAGCAGTCGCCGCCGCGGCCAAGAATCGGACATAGCTCACCCCTCCTCCCGGGAGACTTTATCGGATGCAGGTGCGATTTATTCGCTCATTCAGCCGATTTGTGATCTGAAACGAGAGCCACTAACGCCTCACACATACCATCGCTGTGAGACCCGAACCGCTGAAACCACCGTCTACCACGCGTGAAGGACCCACATCGTGCCCGCTGCTCCGGACCCTCATCCCGCATTTGGTTCTTACGCACATCCTCACCGACTAGTAACCACGGAGTGGCTGTCGGCAAACATCGGCACGTCAGGACTCAAGATCGTCGAGTCCAACGAGGACATTTTGCTCTACGACATCGGACATGTTCCCGGCGCTACCAAGATCGATTGGCGGGGCGATCTGAACGATCCGGTCACACGTGACTACATCGACGGAGCCCGATTCACCGAGTTGATGCGCGCCAAGGGAATCGAGCGAGACGATACCGTGGTGATCTACGGTGATCGGGGCAACGCGCAGGCGGCGCACACATTGTGGGTTTTCACTTTGTTCGGACACCCGGATGTGCGGTTGCTGGACGGTGGTCGCGGCGCCTGGATTTCCGAGGAGCGCGACACCACCTTCGACACCCCACACCTCACCCCCAGCGACTATCCGGCGGTCACCCGCGACGACGGCAGCGCCCGCGCGTTCCGCGAAGACGTGCTCGCCCACCTCGGCAAGCCGCTGATCGACGTGCGTTCGCCGGACGAGTACTCCGGCGAGCTGATCCAGCCGCCGATCAACCCGGAGGACGCGGCGCTGCGCGGCGGCCACATCCCCACCGCCGCGAACATTCCGTGGACCGAGGCGTTCAACAACGACGGCCGCTTCCGTTCACGCGCCGAATTGGACGCGATCTACGGCGCGCTGGGCAGCACGGACGACCTGATCGTCTACAGCAGGGTCGGCGAACGCTCCAGCCACACCTGGTTCGTGCTGACCTATCTGCTCGGCTTCGACACGGTGCGCAACTACGACGGTTCGTGGACCGAATGGGGCAACTCGGTGCGCATGCCGATCGCCAAGGGGACTGAACCCGGCGCGGCGCCGGCGGGCAGCGGACGCCGGGCCCGCGGCAGGTAACGCACGCAGGTACTTCCATCTGGATGGCATGGTTGTGATCCACGACCTACTGTTCAGTAGGACTGGCCGAGTTCGGCGTCTGTTGGCAGACTGCCTACACTCGCCCAGACGTAGTTTCGTCGACCACGGGGCGACCAAAAAGATTTCACACAGGAGGCTCAGTGCCCAGCCACGCCAGCGCACGGATCACGAAGGTACTCGTAGCCAATCGAGGCGAGATCGCCGTGCGCGTGATTCGGGCGGCCAAGGACGCCGGCCTCGGCAGCGTCGCGGTGTACGCGGAGCCCGACGCCGAAGCCCCCTTCGTGCAGCTCGCCGACGAAGCGTTCGCGCTCGGCGGCCAGACCTCGGCCGAGTCGTACCTCGTGTTCGACAAGATCCTCGACGCCGCGTCGCGCTCCGGCGCCGACGCCATCCACCCCGGCTACGGATTCCTCTCCGAGAACGCCGACTTCGCCCAGGCTGTGATCGACGCCGGGCTGATCTGGATCGGCCCGTCGCCGCAGTCCATCCGCGACCTCGGGGACAAGGTCACCGCCCGGCACATCGCCGAGCGGGCCAAGGCGCCGATGGCCGCGGGCACCAAGGACCCGGTGAAGAACGCCGACGAGGTCGTCGCGTTCGCCAAGGAGTACGGCGTGCCGGTCGCGATCAAGGCCGCCTTCGGTGGCGGTGGCCGCGGCATGAAGGTCGCGCACACCATCGAGGAGATCCCCGAGCTGTTCGAGTCGGCCACCCGCGAGGCGGTCGCCGCGTTCGGTCGCGGCGAGTGCTTCGTCGAGCAGTACCTGGACAAGGCCCGCCACGTCGAGGCGCAGGTCATCGCCGACCAGCACGGCAACGTCGTGGTCGCGGGCACCCGCGACTGCTCGCTGCAGCGCCGGTTCCAGAAGCTCGTCGAGGAGGCGCCCGCGCCGTTCCTGTCCGACGACGTGCGCGCGAAGATCCACGCCTCGGCCAAGGCCATCTGCCGGGAAGCCGGCTACTACGGCGCGGGCACGGTCGAGTACCTGGTGCAGGGCGAGACGGTGTCGTTCCTCGAGGTGAACACCCGCCTGCAGGTCGAGCACCCGGTCACCGAGGAGACCGCGGGCATCGACCTGGTGCGCCAGCAGTTCCGCATCGCCAACGGCGAAGAGCTGACCATCAAGGAAGACCCGACCCCGCGCGGTCACTCGTTCGAGTTCCGGATCAACGGCGAGGACGCGGGCCGCGGCTTCCTGCCCGCCCCCGGCCCGGTCACCGTCTACCAGGAGCCGACCGGCCCCGGCGTGCGCGTGGACTCCGGCGTGGTGCAGGGCAGCGTGATCGGCGGGCAGTTCGACTCGATGCTGGCCAAGCTGATCGTCACCGGCGAGAACCGCACCCAGGCACTGGAGCGGGCCCGGCGCGCGCTGGCCGAGTACCGGGTCGAGGGGCTGGCCACGGTCATCCCGTTCCACCAGGCGATCGTCGAGGACCCCGCGTTCATCGGTGACGGCACCACGTTCGACGTCTACACCAAGTGGATCGAGAACGAGTGGAACAACACCGTCGAGCCGTACACCGCCGGTGCGCCTGCCGACGAAGACGAGCAGCTGCCCCGGCAGAAGGTCGTGGTCGAGGTCGGCGGGCGTCGCGTCGAGGTGTCGCTGCCCGGGCAGTTCAGCCTCGGTGGTGGCGGCGCGGCCGCGGGCAACGGCGCCGGTGTGGTCCGCAAGAAGCCGAAGCCGCGTACCCGTGGCGGCGCCGGCGCCGGCGCGGCCTCCGGTGACGCGGTCACCGCGCCGATGCAGGGCACCGTGGTGAAGGTGGCCGTCGAAGAGGGACAGACCGTCGAGGCGGGCGACCTGATCGTGGTGCTCGAGGCCATGAAGATGGAGAACCCGGTGAACGCGCACAAGGCCGGTGTGGTCACCGGACTGGCCGTCGAGGCCGGCGCCGCGATCACTCAGGGAACGGTGCTCGCCGAGATCAAGTAGCCCGCGTAAACGCAGGGCGAACTCCGCTTCGAGCGGGCGCAGGACAATGACGTCCGCGCCCGCTCTGTCGTATCGTGGTCCGGTGACCAGTACGCAGACCGTCTCCGTTGTCGCGGAGATGATCCGCGCCCGTCGCGCGGCGAGTAACCGCGACGACGGCAACCGGCTGGTGCTCGTCATCGAGGGCGGCGGCAGTCGCGGCGTCTACTCCAGCGGCATGGTGTCGGCCATCGAGGAACTCGGCCTCGGCGCGGTCTTCGACGCGGTCTACGGCACCTCCGCGGGCGCGATCAACGGCGCCTGGCTGCTCGGCGGCCGCGCGCGCTCGGGCATGCGCTCCTGGACCGATCCGGCGATCATGCGCCGCGCCATCGACCCGGCCCGGCTGCTACGCGGACGGCCCGCGTTCGACCTGCGCTATCTGGTGCATCAGGTCTACGACGGAGTCGAGGGAATGAACTTCCCGGCGATCCTGGCCAACTCCACCACCTTTCACCCCATCGCCACCGACATCCGCACCGGTCACGCGGTCGACCTGCACCCGCACATCGTCGACAAACGCACCCTCATGCGCGCGCTACGGGCCTCCGCGGGCCTACCCATCCTGGCCGGGCCGCCGGTCGCGCTGGGCGACGCACAGTACTTCGACGGCGGGCTCACCGAGACCGTCCCGATCCGCACCGCGGTGCGCAGCGGCGCCACCCACGCGCTCGTCCTGCGCACCCGCCGGATCGACGAACAACGGCCCCCGGCCTCCCTGCTGCACCGGGTGGTCGGCGGCAGCTACCTACGAGCCATCGCCCCCGGCGCCTACCGCGCATGGGTCCAGCGTCCGCATCAGCAGGCGATCGAAGACAGCGCCCTCGCCGAACTCGGCGACGCCGTCCTGCAGATCCACCCGCCGCTCGGCTCCCCCGACATCGACAGCGCCGCCCGCGACACCACGTTGCTCGCCGCCGCGCTGGACATCGGCCACCGCGCGGTCATGTCGGTGCTGTCCGACGCCGCCCGCGTCGCCTGAGCAGGTCCCGGGGACCGCGCCGAAGCTGTTCATTCGCAATATGACTCGGGGTCCGTACCGGGAATAGAGCCCTGACGGCAGGTAATTTCGAAGCGGTGGCAACACTGCGGATCAGGGCGCATTGCTACAGCCGCTCGTATCCGCCCGCATGCGCATCCCGAGTGCGAATCCTGTTGTCCGCGTAGCGGGTTGGTGCGTACATCCGCTGCCTGCTGAGCGTGCTCGCGGCGAATATAGATCCGGGTACGCGAGTCAGTCCAAGCGGACCGAGACGCCATTGGAGAGGACGAAGTCGTGTAGCTCCAGATGGGTCGGGGCGGTGTCGGCGGGGACGTCGAAAACCAGTTGGGTGGTGGCGGATTCACCCGGGGGCAGCTCGAACGAATAGTTGAAGCTGTGCTGGGCGGACTGCCACATGGTGGCGGTGGCGTTGTGTTCGAAGGCGGTGCCCTGGGCGTCGAAGAGGCGCTGACCGACGGGGAGGAACCATTTCGACTCGGCGGAGATGTTGCGAACGTTCAAGGTGACGATCACGAACGAGCCCGTCGCCGACTGGAGCCCCACGCGGTGCACGCCGGTGTCGACATCGCTCACGACGAACTCGAACTTCCCGTCCCGCACCGGGGTGCCCGCCACCGGAAGTCCCGGCGCCTCGGGCCGGTCCGGCGGCGGTGCCGGGTTCTCCTCGGCCATCGCCGTGGGCGGCGGCGCACCGGTCCCACCCGAATCACCGGCGCGCGTGCCTGCCAGCAGCGCCATGCACCCCGCCGCCAACATGAACGGCGTCAGGAACATGACCACCAGCGCCCCGATCACCTTGGCCAGCACCCCGCCGCGCTTACGCCGCCGACGGCGCACCGGCACGCTCGGCCGCCGAGGATCGGAATACCGCTGATACCTGGGTGGTTTCGCCGGAGCCGGGAAAACCTTCCGCCCGTACCCGACCGGATAACGCTGCTGCGGCACACCCGGTCGCGACTGCGCCACCCGGCCTTCCGCCGCCGGTCCGACCGGCCCCGGCTTCGACGGAACCGAACGCGGCCGCACCAGCGCAAGCAATTCCCGAACCACGGACCCTGCCTGCTGCGCCATCGAACCTTGCCGCGGTGGAACCAGATTCGATGGGGTTGCGCCCCACCCCGCCGCACCGCGCTGCGGAACCACCGGATACGCGGACCCTCGATACGGTGAACCAGCGCGCGGCGACCCCGGAGGAGACTGCGGCGGAGGATAACTCGCACGCGGCACCTCGAGCCGAGTCGCCACCCGGGTCGGCGGCAGGCCCGGCTCGGGCATAACCTTCGTCGGCGCAAGCGGTTTCGCCTCCACCCGGGTAGGCGTAGGGCGGGATGATGGCACGCCCCACATCGCCCCGATCGACTGCGCGGGTTCCGCTCGACGAGTCTCGACCCGAGTGGGTGTGGGGCCGGATTCCGGCAAAACCTTGGTCAGCTCAGGCGGTTTCGGCGCAGCAGGCGGGCGGGTGCCGAGCGCGGCGTGCGCCGCGGCGGCGAAATCTCCTGCGGTGGAATAACGATCGTCCGGCTTCTTCGCCATGGCACGGGCAATGACCGCGTCCAGCGCGGCCGGGACCGCGGCGTTGCGGGACCCGGCCCGCGGCGGGTCGGTCATCAGGTGCGCATGCATCTGCCGCGCGGGATCGGTATCACCGTAGGGCCGCGCGGCAGTGAGGCATTCGTAGAGAACGCAACCCAGCGAATAGACGTCGGCTCGCGCATCGGCCTTACCGGTGAACCGCTCCGGCGCCATATAGGCCAGCGTCCCGATCGCCAATCCGGTTGTGGTGACCGCGGTGTGGCCGATCCCGTGGGCGATACCGAAGTCGATCAGATACGCGAACCCACTGGCGTGCACAACGATGTTGGACGGCTTGACGTCTCGATGCACCAGCCCGGCCCGATGCGCCACATCCAGCGCGACCGCCACCTGCCCGACGATCCCGACGGCCGCGGCGGGCGCCAGCTTCCCGGCGGCCACCATGCTTGCCAGATCATGCCCCTCGACGAACTCCATATCGATGAACAACCGCCCATCGATCTCCCCGAACCGATGGATCCGCGGAATATGCGGATCGCGCAGCTCGGCCACCACCTCGGCCTCGCGTTCGAATCGCTTGCGGTACCCCGCATCCGCCGCGAGCTCGCTCGGCAGCAGCTTCAACGCCACCCAGCGGGTACCGGCGTCGTCATACGCCAGCCAGACCTGCCCCATGCCACCCCGGCCGAGTAACCGCTCCAGCCGGTAGCCCCCGAATCGCACCTCCCCCATCGCGAACCTCCAGTCGTCGTCGACTTGCCCAGGCCCGGCCCGCCGGTCTCCGATCAGCCACGGCGACACCGGAAAACACCAGCTCACGCCGCGAACACCAGAGAACCCAACCTCCTTCGGAGCCTAACCCCGCCCCGCGCGACCGGCCAGTGTGTCGTCAGCAACACCCCGACCGTGCGCTATTTACCGTTGCCGTGTTTGCCATGTCCGTTCCCGTTCCCGTTGCCTTCGCCGGGCGGGTCCGCTCGCCCGGGCTTCGGCGAAGCGACCTTCGGCGGGTCCGCCTTCGGTAGGTCCGGCTTCGGCGCGGCTGCCGGGTTACCTGCCGTCGCCGGCCGCCAATTCGCGAGCCCGCCGCCGGCGGCGACGCATTGCAACGGCGTGCCGTCCCCAGCGAAGCCGCGCGCGTCCACCTCAGGGTCACACGACTGCCAGGCAACCGGCGCGGTCGCGACCACCGGAGCGGCCCGCACCGGCGTCGATACCTGTGTCGCCGGGGGTTGCGCGGGAACGACCTGCGGCCGGGACTCGGACGTCGGTCCGGCCACCGTGGTCGCCGGCGCCGCCGACTCCTGTCCGTGCGGTCCCGGCCGCCCGAACCACAGCGCGGCACTCACCGCCACCAGCAGCGCTGCCAGCACGGCGACCGCAAGCCGAGATCGCGTCCGCTGCCGTGCACCACTGCCCGAGCGCGCATCGGAAACCGAACGCGGACCGCGGGTTCCGCCCGCCGCGGGGTCGGCGGTCACCCCGCCGCCGCCCAGAGCACCGCGCATCGCGCCCGAACCGTTCGTCCCCATCATCGCCGTATCCGCCCCGCGAAATGCCTGCGGCAGCACCGCTGTCGTCGGCAACACCGCGGTCGTCGGCAGTGCCGCGGCCGCGATCTGCACCGTCGGCACGTCGAGCCCGGTGATCGCGGCGTACGCGGCCGAGGCGAACTCGCTCGCGCTCGCGCAACGCTGCTCGGGAACCTTGGCCATCCCCCTGGTGATGACCGCGTCCAATCCGGCGGGCACCGCCGGGTTCCAGTCCGCGGCCAGCGGCGGGGAGGTCATCAGATGCGCGTGCAGCGACTGCGCCGCGTCGCCGTTGCCGAAAGGCCGCTGCGCGGTGAGACATTCGTAGAGCACACAGGCCAGCGCGTATTGATCCGAGCGGGCATCGCCGGCGCCGACGAACCGTTCCGGCGCCATGTAGGCCAGGGTGCCGACCACATTGCTGCTCGTCGTGATCGCGGGCTGGTCGGCCCGGTACGCGGTGCCGAAGTCGATCAGATGCGCGAGTCCGGCGGCGTCGACCATGATGTTGGCGGGTTTGACGTCGCGATGCACCATGCCCGCCCGGTGCGCGACGTCGAGCGCCTGCGCGATCTGCACCACGATCGCCACCGCCCGCGCGGGCGACAGCTGCCCCTCGCGCCGGAGCAGGGTGGCCAGATCGGTGCCGTCGATGAACTCCATGTCGAGATAGAGCCTGCCGTCGAGCTCGCCGAACGCGTGGATCGCCGCGAGGTGCGGTCCGCGCACCTGGGCGGCCAGCCGCGCCTCCCTGGTGAACCGCTGACGGTAGGTCGGATTGTCGGCCACCGTGGCGGACAACACCTTCAACGCGACGACACGATCGGCGATGCTGTCGTGCGCGCGCCACACCTGTCCGGTGCCACCGCTGCCGAGCAATCGATCGAGGCGATAGTGGCCGAACCACGTCTCACCCATAGTGCTGAACCTCCCGCTAGCCTTTTCCTCATGGAGGACCTACCCGATATTCGTATCGGCACCGCGGAGCGTGAAGCGGCGATGCAGCGACTGTCCGATCATTTCGCGGCCGGACGGCTCAGTGTCGCGGAATTCGACGAGCGCAGTGCGGTTGTCGCGGCCGCGGTCACGCGCGGCGACATCACGCCGGTATTCGCCGATCTGCCGGATCCGCTGGTCAAGGCCGCCGCGGTGCCGGCCAAACCGGCGTCCGGATTCCTCTCCGAATGGCCGGAGCGGGTGATGGCGGTCATCCCGATCCTCGCGGTCATCCTGTTCTTCCTCACCGGCAGCTGGCTGTGGTTCCTGGCCATCCCGCTGATGGGCGCCCTGCTGTTCGGCAGCAGGCACAACCAGGACGACCGCGGCCGCGAGCGCCGACGGCACCGCGGCGACCGCGGAAACCGCGGCCAGGACGCCATCGACTGAGCGTCGAGCGCGGGGACGGCGGGATGCTCGCAACGTGTTCGACCGCGACGGCTAGCCTCGCGGTATGGAGCAAGCGCCCCCGAGGCACCGCGACGAGCGCGGACGCTGATGGAACCGATCGAGATCAACGCCGGTACCTGGTATCTGCGCGCCCTGCGCGCCGACGACCGCATCGATGATCGCCCCGCACTCGCCGCGGGCGGCATCACCGACCCCGGCTACGTCGCGCTGCGCACCGCCGGTTGGGCCGAGGAATCCCACTTCTCCTGGGCGGTCTGCGAACCGACGACCGCGGAAATGGTCGCCGAGGTAGTTGCGCGTCCCACCGGCGACGGCACCGCCGAACTCACCGGCTGGGCCCGCGCAGGCTACGAGCCCGCCCTCGAAGCGGGCCTGACCACCGTCCATCGCTTCGTCGAAGGCGCCCTGGGCCTGCGCGCCACCGCTCGCTGATCCCGCGCGTCGCCACGGCCGACGCGTGTCCAGCTGACGCCGCGAAATGTGCGCGGCGGCAACATCTACCGCATGAACCCGGTGGAGTACTGACTGCGGCCGGACGGCCAACCCGTGCACTCCCGTGCCGACGGGAATGCGCGCCAACAGATTCCGGCGCGGGGCTATCGACGAGCGGGATAAAGCCCCGCCCGGGCCCCGCCGCCCC
>NZ_JBHTUR010000031.1:0-65694 GCF_042793755.1 Nocardia sp. NPDC056564 | reverse complement strand
CCGCGACGGTGTCGATATCCGTCGCGGCGGCGCGAAACGGCGGTCCGCTCAGGCGTCCGGGCGGGCGACATCGCCACGCCAGGCGCCGGTCTCCTGCGAGCGCTGCTCGATGAACTTCTTGAACCGCTCCATGTCACCCTTGACCCGGTGATTCAGCAGGCCGAGCTTGTCGGCCGCGTTCTCGACGAAGCCCTCGGGGTCGATATCCATCTGCGCGGTGACCCTGGTCGTGTTGTCGTCCAGGCGGTGGAAGGTGATCACCCCGGCGTGTTCGGGACCGTTGTCGGATTTCCACGCCACCCGCTCCTCCGGATGCTGCTCGGTGATCGTGGCGTCGAATTCCCTGGTGACACCGGCGATTTCGGTCACCCAGTGGGTGTGGGTGTCGTCGATCTGGCGAATTTCCTCGACGCCCTGCATGAACTCGGGAAATGTCTCGAACTGGGTCCACTGGTTGTACACGTGGGTGATGGGAACCTCGACGTCGACCGACTCGGTGATGGTGCTCATCGCTACCTCCTGATTGTTCGGCTGATGGACGCCACGAGCTGACGCGGAGTGCATCATTCGCGCATCGTTCTTGCCGTCTCGCAGTACCCGGTCGAGCCCGACCTACACATCGGCCGTTCCGGCCGGTCGCTCGTGCTCAATCCGGTTGCGCGCGTGGCAGATCACGGTCTCGGCGCAGCTCATGCCGCGGCGGCTACTTCGCTCGCTCGTCCGGGGCGGCTTCGTGCGCCGGCTGCCCCTGGGTGCGACGCTGCCGTTTGAGTTCGGCCTCGTGCAGATGACGGTGCCCGCCGGTGAGCCGACGCGCGTGTTCTTCGAGTTCGCGGACGCAGCGGTAGTAGGTCTGGTCGTAGTCCTCGACTACCTGGAAGGTCCAGCGACCGGGTAACACGTTGCGCCCCACGAGCTCTCGGTCGAGTCGCGCGGCGAGCTCAGTGTGTCCGGCCGTGCGGAACAACTCCGCGGCGCGCTCGATCGCGAAATCCGCGCTTCCGGTCTCGCGGTGAAAGCTGTAGAGGTGGCCGCGCGCCACTTCGATCATTTCCAGCGCCTCGGTGAGTTTGCCCACCGCCTCGACCGTGCGCGGGTCATAGGCGTCCGCGGTGGGCTGGTCATCGTCCAGCCTCGGATCCGGTGTCGGCGTCATATCCGCCAGTTACCCGGCAGCTCACGAAAGATGCACTGGTGATCCGGCGCCGCCCACGATCGCCGGTCTCAGGCGGGGTCGTCGCGCTGGTCGAGTGTGTGCTGGAGGGCGGCGTTGAGCCGGAGGGCCTCGGCGAGCTGATCCTCGAGGATGACGATGCGGCAGGCCGCGTCCATGGTGTTCCCGGAATCGACGAGTTCGCGCACGCGCCCGGCGATGCGCAGCTGATAGCGCGAGTAACGGCGGTGGCCGCCCGCGGATCGCTGCGGGGTCAGCAGGTGGGCCGCGTCGAGACCGCGGAGGAAGGCCTGGGTGACGCCGAGGATCTCCGCGGCCCGGCCCATGCTGTAGGCGGGATAGGTGTCGTCGTCGAGTTTGTCCGCGGCGCTGGCGCCGTCGGCGGGATCGATGTTCGGTTGCTGCACTGCACCTCTCGTATTTCAACGCTCGGAAGGCCCCGGCGCGGTTGCGCCGGGGCCTTGGATCTAGGAAGAGGGGGTTGACTTCAACTGTCACCGGCCACGAAGGCCGTTACTTCACACCGCATCCGGCGCGTGCCGGGACGCGGATCCGATAGATGACTCTTCAGTGACCACCTCCTGGGACTGCCGGCGAACTCGAACGTTGCCTGTCGTTTTCTGTTCCCGTCCCCCCTCCGGCGGTCCGGCCGATTGCACCGGATTCTCTTCTCCGCCGGAGGGGTGACGGGGTGGAACTTCAACATTCCGGGCAGTTCATCTGCCCAACCTCTGGACTTACTGTTCGAACAAGAGAGACATTACCGCAGCCTCAGCGGAATGTCTACATCCGCCACAGTAGATTTTCGAGTGCGGACATAGACGGTTAATTCACCTGGTCAGACCGATTCAGGTGGCGCGAGGACTGTTCCAGTCGATGCAGACCACGACCGCATCGTCGAGCAGATCGGTGCCCTCGTGATAGTCGAGCAACTCGGTGATGATGGCGCGCGCCGCCTCGGAGGCGGGCAGGTTGCTGGAGGCGTGGATCGCGAGATCGAGGTTGGTGGAACCGTATTCGACCCCGGTGGGGGCCTGGGCGGTGTGCACTCCGTCGCTGACGATGACCAGCCGGTCGCCGGGTTCGACCTGGAAGGACTGTTCGCGGTAGTCGGTGCCGTCGAACATGCCCAGCGGCAGTTGCTGCTCGAACTCGATCAGCTCGACCGCCCCGGCACGCAGCCGCAGCGCGCGCGGCGAGCCCGCGTCGATCACGCCCACGCGGCCGGTGGCCACCTCGAAGCGCATCAACAGCGTCGAGACATGCTGGCGGCCGCCGTACTGGGCGTAAAGGGCTTGATCGGCCAGACATGCCTGGTCGGCGATGTCCAGACCGGCTCGCCGGGCGTTGCGCAGGGCGCTGATCGCCAGGTTGGTCAGCAGGGCGGCGCCGATGCCCTGCCCCATGCCGTTGGACACGGTGACGGTCAGATAGTCCGCCGAGGTGCTCCAGTCGAAGTTGTCGCCGCCGATGGTGTAGGCGGGTTCGAGTTGCCCGCCGAGGGAGTACTCCGTGCGCGCGCAGCCGCGTCCCGGCAGCAGTTGCCATTGCATCTCGGCGGCGAGGCTGAGCCGTTCCCGGCGACGAGCTTGCAGATAGAGGTCGGTGTCGCGTTCGGCGACGATCAGTTCGTGGCCGAGCACGGTGGCCACAGCGGCCAGCGCGTCCTGCCGGTCACCGGCGGGCGCCGCAGGCAGGTGGACGCGCAGGATGCCGAGGCGGTCGCCGCGCACGGCCACCGGCAGGTGGACCGTCACCCCCTCGGCGTTCGGGCCGGGTTCCAAGAGCACCTGCTGGGCGGTGAAGGCCCGGCCCGCTGTCGTGGTCCGGATCGGCAAAGGCGTTGCGGTGTGCGGCAATTCGATGACCGGCTGCAGCACGGACAAGCGGTAGTCGGCCAGCAGCAGGTCCACCGAGGTCGCCGCGAAATCGGCCCGCAGCGTGGCGCGGACGACGTCGAGCAGGGCGTGCGGGGCGCTCGCGCGCAGCGCTCTCTCGGCACGACCGAGCGAGTCATCGGTGCGGATCATGTGGACCTCCGAGAGTCGAGCCCCCGGGGGCTACGTGGCTGCGGCCGATCGCAACGATTGTCGTGCGACACGGACCGACGAGATTACCGCGTGCCAGGGGTGTCGCCCGGCTGGGGCGACGTGTCACAGTAATGGCATGAACAGTGCGCGGCGGCCGGACCGATCCGGGACCGATCTCGCCGCAACGGTCGAACAAGCGGCGGCCCAACTGATGGCGTTATGGGGCCGGGCACAGCAGGCCGTAGGCACCCGCGTGTCGCCCTCGCAACTCCAGGCCCTGACCATCGTGCAACGGCACGGGCAGATCAATCTCAACGGCTTGGCCGCCGAATTGGACGCGATGCCGTCCTCGGCGAGCCGGCTGTGCGACCGGCTGCAAGCCGCGGGATTGCTTGCCCGCACGGCGAGTCCGGCGAATCGTCGCGAGGTGATGCTCGCCTTGACCAAGGATGGGCAGCGTCTGCTCACCCAGGCCGGCGACAACCGGCGCCGCGAATTGGCCCAGGTGCTGCAGGGGATGAGCGTCGCGGGGCGAGCGGCCCTGCTGGCGGGCCTGGCGGAGTTCAGTACGAGCGTCGAACGGAGCGCCGAGGTCGCGCGGCAGGAGCGTCGAGCCTGACCGGCTCGAACCATTGCCAACATTTTCCGTATAGCAAGAAACTTACTCGACATACCTCGCGTACCATGCGACGCCGGATTCGAGACCTTGTGCCCTAGTGTGGATTACAGCCACCGGCTGCGAGGCCGCGGCTCGACCGCGCCCCCACCCCGATCGCAGCTACCGAGCCATGGGGCGGTAAGGTTTTTCGCCTGATGTGCTGTTGACGACACCGATCACGCCCGACCGCCCCGATCGTGCGTGCCCGGTAACTAGCTTCTGAATATTTGTCGTGCGACAATTATTCGGCGGATCGCACCGAACCGGTCCCCGGAGAAGGTGAGGCCGGTCGTGAGTTCACCCAGCGCCATCCTGGCGAATGCCCCTATGTCCCAGCGGTATCCGAATGTCGTACCCGGCGAGGTGCGGTGTTTCCCGCAGGAGGATCCGCCGCGGGTGGCGATGTACGGCGACATCGACTTGACTACGCAGCCCCAGCTCGACCGCGCCTGTCGGGAACTCGCCGAATTCGCCCCCGCCGACGTCGTGGTCGACCTGGCCGAGGTCACCTTCCTGGGATGTGTCGCGCTGCGGCTGCTGGTCGCGCTGACCGCCCGGCTGTCGACAACCGGACACACGATAGCCATTCCGTCGCCGAGCCTGCCCGCGCGCCGCCTGCTCGAACTCGCGGGATTCCTGTAGGCCGCGCGGCACGCGCGGCGTCGTCGAGGGTCGCAAAGGGAACGCCGCGCGGCGTCTATCGTGGAGCCGAGCTTCCGGTCCTCGACGTCGATGACCTGCACGACTGTGGTCGCTGAAGGGAAGGTCACGCGATGCGGCTTCCGGAGACCGCGCACACCGGCCACCCGTGGCGAATCCACGAGATCACCAAGGACTTCCGGGTCGAGGATGTGTGGGCGCTGCCCACACCGGGCGGCCCCGACGATTTCCCGCGCCTGGTGCGGCGACTGGCCGCAGGCACCCACAGATCGGCACCGGTCCGCGCGCTGTTCGCGATTCGCTGGCGACTCGGCGCGCTGTTCGGCTGGGACCGCGCCGATTCCGGCCTCGGCGCGCGGGTGCGAACGCTGCGCGACCGAGTGCCGCTCGATCTACGCGCCCTGCCCGCAGGTCCGGATCTGCGCGCGTTGCCCTTCACGTCGGTGTACCTGACCCACGACGAGTGGGCGTTGGAGAGCGCCAACCGGACCGTGCACGCGGTGCTGCACATCGGCTGGGTGCCGGACGAATCGGCCGGCGGCTACCGCGGGCAGCTGGCCATGCTGGTGCAGCCGAACGGCGTGCTCGGGGCGATCTACCTGGCGGCGATCGCACCGTTCCGGCGGCTGATCGTGTGGCCGTCCGCCATCCGGTCGATCGGGCGCGATTGGCAGACCAGTCGTTAGTCCCGCAGTGTTCGGCTCGGATGGTGGCCGTAGGCGTTCTTGTACGCGTGCGCGAACCGCCCGGTGTGCGCGAACCCCCACTCGTATGCGACCGAGGTCACGGTGACCAGATCGCCGGCCACCGCCGCGCGTAACTGCTCGTGCGCCGCGGCCAGCCGCAGTCGGCGCAGCATCGCCAAGGGCGTGGTGTCGAGATGCTTGCGAAAGGCCAGTTGCAGCGCGCGGATCGTCACGAACGCGGCCTCGGCGATGTCGGCGACGGCGATGTCTTCGCCGAGGTGGGTCTCGATGTAGGCGACGGCGCGGCGGACCGCGTCCGGATGGGCGTCGCCGCGGTCCGCGGCGGTCGGCTCGAGCGCCCCGGTCGTCGGCATGGTGTCCAGTACGGTCGCGGCCAGATAGTCGGCGAGGCTCGCCGCGACGATATCGCCCACCGCGACCTCGGGACCGGCCGCGACCAGTTGCAGATGCTCGATCGCGCGGCTCAGACGCCGCCCCGCGCTCGCGCTGACCGGCCGATGGCCGGCGAACCGGACGGGCTTGCCCAGAGCGGCCGGATCACACACCCTGGCGAGCAACGCCGGATCGAACATGGTGACGCTGTATCGAGCCGAGCGGATCGTCCCGCGATACGGCGCCTCCGAGGACAACAGCCCGACCTCCCCCGGGCTGAACACCTCGACGTTCGCACCGCGGTACGTCTCCTCGACGCGGCCGCTCTGCACCGCGCACAGGCACACCTTCGCCAGCGGATCGGCGTCGTAGTTCAGGTCGAACCCGACGTCCAATTGATCCAGGCTGACCGGGCCGAGCATGTCTCGGCGAATGTGCGCCGAGGCCGGCTGCGGGCCGCCACTTCCGATGCGCATCGTCGTGTACGCGCTGTTGAGGAAGACCTCGATCGCGCCGAGGTCGTCACTGTCGAATACCAGAGTTCGCACGATCGTCCTCGTTCCTGTCGGCCCTGCCGAACGTACCTTTCGTCGGATCGAGGTATCGCTCCCGCCGCACGCGTCGACGCGACGGCTCCTCGGGCGTTTACCCGCACGCTCGCGACCCAAACGCCCGAGAGCGTCCTTCGTTTTCTGTCCCGCGCGCCGAGCACGTCTTCGTAAACGGGACTGACGCCGGCGGTCCGGCACTGCGATGCTGGGAGGGCGGCAAGTCGATTGAGGATGTTCACGACTAGGAGCAGAACCTCAGCGCAAACTTGCGGCGTAGGGACGATTCCGATGACCGACCATTCCAGTCTGGTTACCCACGACGCCCGCACCGCTCGCCGGCGCGGCCCCGACTCCTACGACGGGATCGAAACGTCGCTGGCCACGCTCGCCGACCTGGCTCCCGGCTCTCCTGAACACTCCCGCCTGCGCGAGGAGATCCAGCGCCGGTGCCTGCCGCTGGCCGACCACATCGCGCGCCGCTACACCGGACGCGGCGAATACTATGAGGATCTCTACCAGGTCGCCTGCCTGGGCCTGGTCGCGGCGATCGACCGTTTCGACCCGGCGCGCGGCACCCCGTTCACCGCGTTCGCCGTGCCCACCATCATGGGCGAGGTCCGCCGTCACTTCCGCGATCACGGCTGGGCGGTGCGAGTTCCGCGCCGTACCAAGGAAATTCAGCTCACCCTGGCCCCCGCGATCGAATCCCTGTGTCACCGGCTGGCCCGGATGCCCACGGCCGTCGAGATCGCCATCGAACTCGGGGTGGACCTGCTCGAGGTGACCCAGGCGATGCTGGCGGCCAACGCCTACACCAGCGACTCGCTCGACACCTCGGCCCACGACAGCGATTCCGATTACGCCCCGAGCGCGGCCGACTCGTTCGGCGCGGAGGACGCGGGCTATCAGCTCACCGACGAGGCACTCACCATCGCGCCGTTGCTCGACGAACTCCCGCCCCGCGAACGCCTCATTCTGCACCTGCGGTTCTTCGGCGGCCAGACCCAATCGCAGATCGCCGACCGGCTGGGCGTCTCCCAGATGCAGATCTCCCGCATCCTCAGCAGGACACTCGCCCACCTCCGCGACAGCGCCCTGACCACCGAGAATTGATCCCCGCCGCATCGAATATCCTTATCCCCGAACCGAATCGGGCTCGA
Organism: Nocardia sp. NPDC056564; assembly: GCF_042793755.1. Classification (NCBI taxonomy): domain Bacteria; kingdom Bacillati; phylum Actinomycetota; class Actinomycetes; order Mycobacteriales; family Nocardiaceae; genus Nocardia; species Nocardia sp. NPDC056564. The sequence goes on along the minus strand of NZ_JBHTUR010000031.1, from coordinate 58,382 downwards.
GCCCGTCCGCTTCGGATTCGACGGCCAAGCCGCCCCGGCGGGCCCGCACGGCATTGACGGCGGCCAGCAACACACCCACCGCGACCAGGATCAGCCCGCGCACCCAGACCGTGCCCTCGATCCGGGTGAACAGGAACAGACACGAACCGAGACCGAGCCACGGGACGGCGACCGGCACCCGGAAATGATCCGGTTCGCCCGGCTCGCGGCGCAGCACCAGCACCGCGGCGTTCACCGAGCCGAACACGACCAACAGCAGCAGCACCAATGTCGCTGCCAGCGAGTCGATTTCGCCGGTCAGGGCGAGGACCAGCGACACCGCGGAGGTGGCAAGGGCGGCCACCCACGGCGTCCGCCTGCCGGGCAGGACCCGACCGAACACCCGCGGCAGCAGTCCGTCGTTCGCCATGCCGTACACCAGGCGCGAGGACATGATGCCGGTCAGCAGCGCACCATTGGCCACGGCGACCAGGGCGATCAGGCTGAACACCCAGTCCGGGAGGTCGCCCGCGGCCCGAACCACCTCCAGCAGCGGGCCGCTGGACTCGCTCAGTCGCTCGGTGGGCACGCTCGCGCTCGCGACGACACCGATCAGCACGTACACCACCCCGGCCGTGAACAGCGCACCGAACAGCGCCCGCGGATAGGACCGGCGCGGATCCTTGACCTCCTCGGCCAGATTCACCGAGGTCTCGAATCCGACGAAGGAGTAGAACGCCAGCACCGTCCCCGCCAGCACGGCGTCGAATCCGCCGTGCCGGGCCGTGCCGAGATCAGTGAGACGTCCGAGGTCGGCGTCGCCGCGCGCGATGATCCAGGCGCCGAGGACGATGATCAGGACCAGGCCGCCGAGTTCGATCAGGGTCGCCACCAGGTTCGCCCGCAACGACTCCGTCACCCCGCGGATGTTGAGCGCGGCCAGGGCCGCCAGGAACACCACCACGACCGCCGCCAGCGGCCAGGACACCAGCGCCGCCAGGTAGTCGCCGGCGAACGCGCGGGCCAGCGCACCCACCGAGACCAGCCCGGCGGCGAGCATGCAGAATCCGACGAGCGACCCGGCCGCGGGCCCGAACGCCGCGGTGACGTAGTGCGCGGAACCGCCTGCCCGTGGGTATTTGGTGGCCAGTTCGGCATAGGAACCGGCGGTCAGCGTGGCGAGCACCAGTGCGGTCAGCAGGGGCAACCAGATCGCCCCGCCCGATTCCCGCGCCACCGCACCGACCAGCACATAGATGCCGGCCCCGAGGGTGTCACCGAGGATGAAAAAGAACAGCAGGCGGGTACTTACCGATCGGTTCAACGCCAGGGCCATGTTCCTCCGATACCCGGATGATCTCCGTTGACGCGCACCGGCGCGATTCTGGCCGCGGCGAAACCGAGCGGGTGCGGCTCGCCGTTTGGCTGGTACCGGGCCGGGTATGGCCAGGCTCGAATCCGCCCCGTGCGCTGTGAGGCGCACCGCGCGAGCGCGGCAGGGCCCTACTCGCGACTACAGGAGGTACCGCCGAAATGTCTCCATCCACCCGCGGTTCGAAGTCGAAGACCACTCCCCAGCCGATCCTCCCCGGGGTGCCGGGCGTCGAGCCGCCCGCGGCGCAAGAGCCGACGCGACCCCGCGAGCCGCTGCCCGCCAAACCCGACCAGGTCGCGCCCCGACCGGTGTCGCCGACCGGCCATCCGCTCGACGCGGACCCCCGGGCGATGGCGCAGCAGGGCGCCTTCCTGACCACCGCGCAGGGAGCACGGGTACCCGATACCGACCACTCGCTCAAGGCGGGTCCGCGCGGACCGGTCCTGTTGCAGGACCACCACCTGCGCGAGAAGATCACCCACTTCGATCACGAGCGGATTCCCGAGCGGGTGGTGCACGCGCGCGGCGCCGCGGCGCACGGGGTATTCGTCGCCAATGGCGCGGCGAAGAAGATCACCTGCGCGTCGGTGTTCGAAAAGGGCAAGGAGACACCGGTTTTCGTGCGCTTCTCCACCGTTCTCGGCTCACGCGGCTCGGCCGACACGGTCCGGGACACCCGCGGCTTCGCCACGAAGTTCTATACCGACCAGGGCGTCTGGGACCTGGTCGGCAACAACATTCCGGTGTTCTTCATCCAGGACGGGATCAAGTTCCCGGACATCATCCACGCCGCGAAGCCCCATCCGGACCGGGAGATCCCGCAGGCGCAAAGCGCGCACGACACCTTCTGGGATTTCGTGTCGCTGCACACCGAGGCCACCGCGCACACGCTCTGGAACATGTCCGACCGGGGGATCCCGCGCTCCTATCGAATGATGGAAGGCTTCGGCGTCCATACCTTCCGGCTCGTCGACGCGCGCGGGAAGACCGTCCTGGTGAAGTTTCACTGGAAGCCGAAGCTGGGCGTGCACTCGTTGCTGTGGGAGGAGGCGCAGATCGCGGCCGGCGTCGATCCGGACATGCACCGCAGGGACCTGGCCGACGCCATCGAAGCGGGCGCGTTCCCGCAGTGGGATCTGGGTGTGCAGGTCTTCCCCGACACCGAGGACCAGATGTTCGAGGGGATCGATCTGCTCGACCCGACCAAGCTCGTGCCGGAGGAACTGGCGCCGGTCCAGGTGATCGGCACGATGACGCTCAACCGGAACCCGGTGAACTATTTCGACCAGACCGAGCAGGTCGCCTTCCATCCGGGCCACCTGGTGCGCGGCATCGACGTCACCGATGACCCGCTGTTGCAGGGCCGCTTGTTCTCCTACCTCGACACGCAGATCTCCCGGCTCGGCGGGCCCAATTTCGCGCAGCTCCCGATCAACCGGCCGCAGGCCGAGGTGAACGACCTGCTGCGCGACGGAATGCACCAGACCGCAGTGCATTCCGGGGTGGCGCCGTATCGGCCGAACAGCCTGGACGGTGGGTGCCCCTTCATCGCGGGCGCGGACACGACTCTGATCGAATTCCCCGAGCAGGTGGCCGGGGCGAAGGTCAGGGAGGCGCCGGCGACCTTCGACGACCACTTCAGCAGCGCCCGCCTGTTCTACGCCAGCCTCACCGAGATCGAGCAGGCCCACGTGGCCGACGCCTACAGCTTCGAGCTGGGCAAATGCTACGAGAAGGCGATCAAGGAACGCGCCGTGACGGTGCTGCGGGAGATCGACGAGCAGCTCGCTCAGACCGTCGCTGGGCGTCTGGGAATCGCCTTGCGCGGCAAGGGAACCAAGACCGTCGAGGTCACCCCCTCCCCCGCGTTGTCGCAGCTCGGCGGCAGCTGGCCGAGCGACGGGCGGATCATCGGCATCTTCGCCGACGAGAAGTCCGATCTCGCCGCGCTGGCCGCCACCGTGCGCACCATCGCCGAGCAGTCGATGACGCCGCTGGTCATCGCGGCCCACGGCGGTGAACTCGGCAGCGGCGCACAGCAGGTGACGGTGTCGCGGACCCTGGCCACCGCGCGGTCGATCGAGTTCGACGCGCTGCTGATCGCCGCCACCGCGCCCGACCCGCGGCTCACCGTGCTGATACAGGAGGCGCATCGGCACCTCAAGGGCATCGCGTTCACCCCCGACGGGCAGCCGGCCGTGCACGCCGCCGGGATCGCCGACAGCTCGGCCGGGGTCGACGCCGCGGACGGCATCGGCGCGGCCTTCGACCTGCTCGCGGCCGCGCTGCCCGAGCATCGGGTCTGGGCCAGGGCCGCCGAACTCGCCTGATCCGCGTCGAGCCGCCGATCTTGGGTACGCCGACCTCATGACTACCTCTTCCGTCGCCGAGGTCGGCGTTCTGCCCGCCCCGCGTGGCGAGCTGTCCGCGGCCGTGAACGATGTGCTGTCCCGCTCGCCGGGCAGTTCCGTCCCGCGGCTGCCCGAGCTCGATCCCTACGGCGAGGACTTCCAGCTCGCCCTGCACACCTGCTACGAGCTGCACTACCACGGTTACGGATCGGTGGACACCGGCTGGGAATGGGACCCCGGCCTGCTCACCTTGCGCTCGGCGATGGAGCAGCGGTACCTGCGGGCATTGCACGACGATGTCCCCGGCGGCGCCGATCTCGACGCCGAACTCGAGCGTCTGCTGCTGACCCCCGCCGAGGAGACCGGCGTCAGCGCGTTCCTGCGCGACGAGGGCCTGCCGTGGCAACTGCGCGAGTATTTCGTGCACCGCTCCGTCTATCACCACAAGGAAGCCGACCCCTACGCCTGGGCCATCCCGCGCCTGCGCGGGCAGGCCAAGGCGTCGCTGGTCGCGGTGGAATTCGACGAGTTCGGCGGCGGCCGCGGCGAACGCGTCCACGCTCAGCTCTACGCCGACCTCCTGGCCGGCGCCGGGCTCGACCCCGGCTATCTGCGCTACCTCGATCGCGTGCCGGCGCCGATGCTCGCGCTGGTCGACATGATGTCGCTGTTCGGCCTGCACCGGGCCTGGCGCGGCGCGCTGGTCGGGCACTTCGCCGCCGTCGAGATCACCTCGCCACCCGGCGCCCTGCGGATGGCGCAGGCACTGGGGCGCTGGGACGAATTCGACCCGGCCTGTGCGCTGTTCTATCACGAGCACGTCGAAGCCGACGCGGTGCACGAGCAGGTGCTGCGCGAGGTGATCACCGACCTGCTCGCGCGCGAACCGGAGCTGTGCGCGTCCGTCGTCTTCGGTATCCAGGTCACCGATCTCCTGGAGGACCGGTTCGGCGACCACGTGCTCGGTAGCTGGCGTGCGGACCGCACCTCGTTGCGCGAGCCGCTACTCGCCGTTGATCGTGATTAGGTCCGTCGCTGCCGGGCATTGCCTTTCGGTGATGTTGCTACGTACCCCGGGCGTCTACCGCCCGCAGACGGACACCTGGTTGCTGGCCGCCGCCCTGGCCGAGGCCGCGCTTCCGCCCGGTGGCGACGTGGTCGACGTGTGCTGCGGCACCGGCGCGCTGGCGGTACACGCCGGGCTCGCGGGCGCGGCCTCGGTCACCGCGGTCGACATCTCCCGCGCGGCGGGCATCTCGGCCTGGGCCAATTGCCGGCTGCGCGGCATCGACGTCGAAGTGTTGCGCGGCGATTTCGAGACCGCGCTTCGCGGCCGGCGATTCGACATCCTGCTGGCCAATCCCCCGTACGTGCCGCACCGGCACGGACAGCCGGTGCGCGGCCGTAGCCGGGCGTGGCATGCCGGAACCGACGGCCGGTCCTTTCTCGACCGCCTCTGCGCGCGCACGCCCGCCCTGCTGAACCCGCACGGCACGGCGTTGATCGTGCATTCCGCGGTCGCCGACCCGGACCGCACCATCACCCACCTGCGGGACGGCGGGTTGAAGGCCGCGGTCGTGGCGCGGGCGACGATCCCCTTCGGTCCGGTGATGCGCCGGGGCATCCCGCACCTGATCGCCGAGGAGTTGATCACCCCGGGACAGCAGTACGAGGAATTGGTGGTGATCCGTGCCGACAAGACCCGAAAATGACCGGCGGAGAATAACTTTCACCGCCGACGGTCCCGCGCTGGTGGAGGGCCCGGTGGAAATCGTCACCGCCGACGGCGCCACGATCGACTGCGACCGGTTCCAGGTGGCGCTGTGCCTGTGCAAGCGCTCGAAAATCTACCCGCTCTGCGATACCAGCCACCGCAGGCGCCGCCGCGCCGCCTCCTGATCTCCCTACCCGGGGACCACCGCCGTTTCGACCAGGGAAGCGCGGGCATCCGACCGTGGTGACCTCCACGGTGCACCTGCGGCGCCCGGTGCGCAGGTCAACGATCTCGGCGCGCGGAACCGACGCACGGCACGACACCGCCCCGGGTATCGAGCCGCCGAGCCGTTCTGGATTAGGGTTGCTATCAACAGACAGGAGTCCAGCGTGTCCGGAGACGATCCCGGGCGGCGCACCGAAGGAGAGCATCCGATAGTCGGCGGCTCGGCTCGGCGCGACACCGACAGTGGCTCCTTGTTCACCGGTATCGATACCCTCTGCGCGGCCGCGGTGCGCCTCACCGGCGCGGGCGGGGCGGCGGTCGCGGTGCTCAGCGCCGGGTCGCAGGCCAGAGAACTCGTCTACGCCACGGACCCCACCGCACAGCAGATCGACGAGCTGCAATTCGTCATCGGCGAGGGGCCGTGCCTGGACGCCTACCGGCGCGCCGAGGCCGAACTGTGGCCGGATCTGGCCGACGAGCGCGCGAGCCGCCGGTGGCCCGTGTTCACCTCGGACGCGCTAGCCCTCGGCGTGCGGGCCGCGTTCGCCTTCCCGGTGTTCGGCCGGAAGTCGCCGATCGGGGTGCTCGAGCTCTACCGCGGCTCGGCCGGTGAGCTGGACCGGCACGCGCGCCGGTTCGCCGCGGCCTGCGCCGACGCCGTCGGCGGCACCCTGTCGGCGAATTGGGCTGTGCGCGTGCGGGATGCGGGCAGCGTGGACCAGGCCATCGAACTCAGTGCCGCCGGGGAACATCCGGCGGACAGCGTCGAATTCTCCCGGACGGAGGTCTACCTCGCCGCAGGCATGGTGTCGGTGCAATTGGGCGTGACCACGGCCGAGGGGCTGGACCGTTTACGCGCCTACAGTTACGCCCAGGGGCGCTCGATCACGGCGGTGGCGGCCGATATCGCCGCGGGCAGCCTGTCCTTGCGCGACCAACGTGACCTAACCGAAGGCGAGCAGTGATGGACACCGCGCAAACGCGACTCGCGGTCGCGCAGCTGACCGCGACACTGACCACCGATTTCGACGTGCCGACCGTGCTGCACACGATCGCCGAACACGCCCGCGACTGCTTCGACGCCTACTCGGCGGTGCTGGTACTGCTCGACCGACGCAACCCCGAGGGCGAGGAGCGTCCGTACATCGTCGCCGAGGCGCTCCCCGACGGACACTCGGCGGACCCGCAGCTGCACTCGATCGGACCCGGCTACACCAGTGCCCGCGACGGCGCGGTGACCATGATCGCCGACCTGGACGCGCAGAACGACACGAGCTGGCCCAGCTACCGCGAACACGCGATCGCGGCGGGCATGCGGGCGGTGCGCGCCTACCCGGTCACCGCGCTCGCCACGCCGCTCGGGTCACTGATCGTGCACACCGAAGAGCCGTGGGGGTCCCTGCGGCCCAACGAATTCGGTCAAATGCTGGCCGATATCACCGCGATCGCGCTCTCCCTCGGGCGGGTCGACGGCCGCCGCGCCAGCACCATCGAAACGGTGCGGGCCGTGCTGCACGGCACCACCGTGACCGCCCTCGCGATCGGCATCCTGGCCCAGGTCTTCGGTCTCGACGTCGACGACGCCCGCACCCGGCTGGCGCAGCTCGCCTGCGCACACGGCGTCACCCCTGCCGAGCAGGCCCAAGCCATCGTCGCCGCACAGGACACCCACCCCACGGACCCGGCGAAATCCGGCGCGCTGCATCCACCCGAGACACCGGCCGCGCCGCGCCAGTTCGACAGCTGAGCCGGACCGCAACGCCGCCTGCCCGGCTCCGGTCGACTGGTGAACGGTTCGGAACAGGCCGCCAGGTTTGGTTCTTGTCGCGGCGGCTATCCGCTTTCCGCGGGCCACGCGCCCGCTGCCGGCCGCCCGCGACCGCGTGCGGGCGCGATGTGGCCGACGATCCGCGGACCGATCCACGGGGCCGCCGAAATCATCTGCCGGCCTGGCCATCTCGCGCCCAGAAGCCGCCACCACATCGCGGCGAAGAACCCACCCGCCCGGTTTGCGTCAGACAACGCAGGGTAGATCGGCAACGACTCAGCCACACGATCGTTTGGGAAAGGGTGCCGGCCATGCAGATCTCCGAAGGTGAGCGGCGTGTTCGCCACGCTGTCGACACCGGCGCGCACCGGGCCGCCGATGCGCGAACGCACGCCACCCCCGTGCGGGTCGCGTCGGTGCCCGCCTCGCACGTCTACGTGCGGCATCTCTCGGCCGTCGACGGGGGCGACGGCGTGGTGCGGCTGCCCGATCCACGCCCGGCCGACGGGCGTACGGTGCCGGGCGGCTGGTGGCCCCCGGTCATGCTCGACCCGCAGTGGATTCGCCGCAACCATCGCAGCTTCGACGTGTTCCACGTGCACTTCGGCTTCGACTCGGTCGAGACCGAGACGCTCGCCGACATCGTCGGCGAACTACGCGCGCACGGCAAGCCGCTGGTCTACACCGCCCACGATCTGCGCAATCCGCACCAGCCCGATCCCCGCGGGCACCGGGCGCAACTGGACGTCCTCATTCCGGCCGCCGACGAGATCATCACGCTCACCCCCACCGCGGCGGCGCAGATCGACCGACTATGGAATCGAAGACCGCACGTGCTGAGCCATCCGCACGTCGTGCAGCGCGAGCTCATCGATCTGCCCCGCCCGGCCCAGCCGTTCGTGCTCGGCGTGCACGCGAAAAGCCTGCGCCCCAACATGGATCCGCTGCCGATCCTGGACGTCCTCGCCGACGTCATCGGCGACCTGCCGGGCGCGGTGCTGCGCATCGACCTGCACGACGAACTCTTCGACCCGGACAACCACTGGTATGCCCCGGCGGCCGCGGCGGCGCTGGTCGACTTCGGCCGCCGTCCCGGAGTCGAGGTGCGGGTCCATGAGTACTTCACCGATGACCAACTGTGGCAGTATCTTTCGTCGCTGTCCGCGTCCGTGCTGCCGTACCGCTTCGGCACCCATTCGGGCTGGCTGGAAGCCTGCTACGACCTCGGCACCGCGGTCGTGGCGCCGAGCTGCGGCTGCTACGCCGAGCAACGACCTTGTGCGACTTACGTTCTCGATGAGACGCGGTTCGACCCCGGCTCGCTGGAACGCGCGGTCCGCTCCGTGTACGAGGGCGGCGCCGAGCGCGCGCAGTGGTCCGCGCGCCGGGTCGAGCGCATCGAGTTGGCGGCCGCGCACCGCGCCATCTATGACAGGGCGCTCGCCGGATGAACGCGCGCAGCGGGTTGTCCATCGCCCTGCTCGCCTCGAACCGGCATCCGATCAGGCAACCCTTCGCCGGCGGGCTCGAAGCGCACGTGTGGCACCTGGCCCGCGCCCTGCAGTCGCGTGGTCACCGGGTGACCCTGTTCGCCGCCGACGGCAGCGATGCGCAGGCGGCGCAGTCGGCGTTGCGGGTGCGGGCCTTCAGCCCGAGCGCCGCGGCCGCCGCCGACTCGTCGATGCAGCCGCGACAGTTCCTCGCCGACCACCATGCCTATCTGACGGTGATGACCGACCTCAGCGCGATCGGACCGGGGACGTTCGACGTCATCCACAATCACAGCCTGCACTATCTCCCCGTCGCCATGGCCCCCGCGGTGGGCGTCCCGATGCTGACCACCTTGCACACGCCGCCGACGCCGTGGCTGGAATCGGCCCTGGACGTGAGCAAAGGACTCGGTTCGGCGTTCGTCGCCGTCAGCAGGCACACCGCGCACGCGTGGCGGCATGTCGTGCGTCCCGTCGGCGTCGTGCCCAACGGGATCGACCTGCGGGCCTGGCCGAGCGGCGCCGGCGGCACCGACCTGGTCTGGTTCGGGCGCCTGACCCCGGAGAAGGGCGCGCACGTCGCGGTGGCCGCCGCGCGCCGCGCCGAGCGGCGGCTGCATCTGGCGGGCCCGATCAGCGATGCCGGCTACTTCCGGGACGTCATCGAGCCCGACCTCGACGACAACACGCGCTATCACGGCCACCTCGATCAGGCGGCGCTCGCCGACCTGGTCGGGTCGTGTGCGGCCGCGCTGGTCACCCCGCTGTGGGACGAGCCGTACGGCCTGGTCGTCGCGGAGGCGCTGGCCTGCGGCACCCCGGTGGTCGCGTTCGAACGCGGCGGCATTCCGGAGATCATGGATCCGGCCTGCGGCAGGCTCGTCACGCCCGGCGACGTCGACGCCATGGCCGCGGCCGCGGCGGAGGCCGCGACACTCTCGCGCGCCGACGCCCGCGAGCGCGCCGTGGCCTCGTGCGGCATCACCGCGATGGTCGACGCCTATCTCCGGCACTACCAGCAGCTCATCGCCACGCCGCGATATGGCGAAACCCGTAAGGGGGCAGCATGATCGGCTACTACATCCATCATCATGGCGCCGGTCACCTCGTGCGCGCCCGCACCATCTGCGCCGAAATCGCTTCGCCGGTCACCGTTCTCACCTCCCTCCCGGTCGACGACCCGGTCTTCGCGCGAACTGTCGCACTGCCCGCGGACGATGCCGCGGCCGAGGTGGTGGATCCCACCGCGGCGGAGCGCCTGCACTGGGTCCCCAAAGCCGATGCGGGACTGCGGGATCGGATGGCGGCCATCTCGGAATGGATCGCCGCCGAACGGCCCCGCGCCCTCGTGGTGGACGTGTCCGTCGAGGTCGCGCTGCTGGCCAGGTTGCACGGCGTGCCCGTGGTCACCATGGTCCTGCCGGGCACTCGCACCGACGCCCCGCACAACCTGGTGCACGACATCGCCGACGCGCTGATCGCCGCCTGGCCTCGAGCGGTGTACGACCCGACCTGGCTGCACCCGTACGCGGACAAGACGCACTACATCGGCGGCGTCAGCCGATTCGCGGCCCATCCGCCGATCGCGCCCCGCGATGCCGCGGTCCGGCCGGCCGTCCTGGTCCTCGCCGGCGCGGGCGGGAGCGGATTCACCGCGGAGACCATTCGCGAATGCGCGGACAGACATCCGCAGTATCACTGGCGCACAGCCGGTTTGGGCGATTGGACCGATGATCTGTGGCCGCTGCTGAGCAGTGCGGACGTGGTGGTGGCCCACGCGGGGCAGGGAGCCGTCGCCGATATCGCCGCCGCGGGTAAGCCCGCCGTGTTCATCCCGGCGCAGCGTCCGTTCGGCGAGCAGCGTGCCACCGCGAGCGCGCTCGCCGACACGGGCCTCGCGCTCGCCGTCGACGAGTGGCCCGGCCTGCACGAATGGCCAGGGCTGATCGACGCCGCGCTGCGCCTGGACACCAGCCGATGGCGGCAGTGGCGGACCCACGGGGCCGCGGGCCGGGCCGCGGCCGTCATCGATCGAGTCGCCCGGGCGGTCTCCCCCGCCGGCCGGACGCGCACGTCCGCCGCGTGAGAACCGCCGTCATCACCCTGGCCGCGCACCGAATCACGCACTTGCGCAACCAGATACGCGGACTGGCCCGGAGCACGACGGCACCGGACGAGCACATCGTCGTCGCCATGGGCGACCGGGAGGTCGTCGACCTCGCGCGGCGACACCGTGCACACACGGTGTGGATCGACGCGCCGACGCCCCGGCTACCGCTGGCCCACGCTCGCAATCTCGGTGCCAGGGCCGCGATCGCGCGCGGTGCCGAACTCCTGGTGTTCCTCGACGTGGACTGCGTTCCCGACCCGTGGATGATCGCCCGCTACCGGGCCGCCGCCACCACCGAACCCCTGCTGCTGTGCGGACCGGTCACCTACCTCCCGCCCGCCCCACCGGCCGGATACGACCTCCCCGGTCTGCGCCGGCACCGCGCACCGCATCCGGCCCGGCCGGACCCACCCGGCCAGACCCATTCCGACAGCACCGATTTCGACCTCTTCTGGTCGCTCTCGTTCGCCCTCACCGCCGACACCTGGCGCCGCATCGGCGGCTTCTGCACCCGCTATCACGGCTACGGCGGCGAAGACACCGACTTCGCCTACAAGGCCGCCGCCATCGGCGCGCGGCTACGCTGGACCGGCGGCGCCGACGCCTACCACCAATACCACCCCGTCTCCGACCCGCCGATCGAACACCTCGACGACATCCTCACCAACGCAACCATTTTCCACCGCCGCTGGGGCCACTGGCCGATGCGCGGCTGGCTGGACACCTTCGCCGCCAACGGCCACATCACCTACGACCACGCCACCCAGCGCTGGCACTCGATGAGCATGCCCCACTAGCCGGTTCTCCCGCAGCCCGCCGATCGTGGATTCAGCCTGGCCGGAATGGAGCCGTACGCGATTACTGCCGAGTGTGGCGGGTAGTGCCTGCTGGACTGCGCCAAGACATCACCACTGCCGCCGACGCGGGCGACGAGGCCACTGCCGATCGCCTGCGCGAGGAACTGAGCGCAGCGATCGAAAACGCCGATTCCGGGACCGACCCGGGTGCGCCCGAGCACGGCGCCGCGCCTGATCTCGCGGGTACCGGTGCGGCACCGCAACCGCCCGACGCGGCCGACCGCGGAACCGCCGAGGACCCGTCAGCACCGCCGGATTGAATCACCGCGGGTTCATGCCGACTCGCGCTCCTCCAGACCGACGGCGTCGGCCAATTCCTTGCGGTGCCGTTCCAGTTCGGGATGCTCGGCACTCAACTCGCCCATGAAGTCGGACAGCGCATCGGCGATGGCGTTGAGTTTTTGCTGCACGGCCTCGTCGGAGCGGGACTGGGTGTTCTGCAGCAGGGCGACGAGCAGGAAAGTGATGATGGTTGTCGCGGTGTTGATCACCAGTTGCCAGGTGTCGATGCTCGGCAAGAGCAGGAACGTCGGCGCCCACAGCACCACGAGCAGCACACAGAAGACGAAAAACCCTGCCTTGGCGGTTAATTCAGCGGCGCCGGTGGCGAACCTGTCGAAGACGGTCAGCTTGCCTCGCACCTCGGAAGGCATGGTCTTGGCCGCACTACCGGCCCGGCGCGCATTCTTGTCCATGAACCCGTTCTCCCTTCCCCCACGGGGCCGCATACCCGCGGTCTCGCGATTCAATCCCGGCAGCGCGCCACCTTCGATCGGCTTAGCGAGTGTGTTGCTGACTTCGGGTTCGACCATCGGGATACGGGTAGGCCACTCGTATGGAGTTACTCGTAATCCTCGGTATCGCGGTGTTGGTCGCGGCAGTGCTGGTGTTCCGCAGGCGAGGCGGCAAATCGGGAGATACGTCGTTGTCCACCGGCAATCCCTCGGGCAACGACGACGATTGACCGCCGCTCGACGAGCTCGACGGCCCACCTATTCGAACCGTCGCCGGACGACGGCTGTTCCGCCTGTGTGCTGACAGTGCGCCGGACCGCATCAGTGGGGCCCGGCGCACTGTCCCGTCGTCTACTTCGGGGTCAGGAATTGGGACTGCACGGTGGTGGTACTGCATCCCGCCGGCACCGGAGCGTCGGAGTTGACGCGTTCCCCCAGCCAGGAGAACGCGCCCGGGGAAGCCGAGAAAATCGTGCTCATGTGCTCGGCCATTTCCTCACGGATATAGGTGACCCGAGCCCCGCGAGCACACAGCTCTTCGACCATCCGGTCCGTCGAGCCCACCGGAATCACCTCGTCCTGCACGGCTTGGAAGACATACAGCGGCGCGGACGGCGCGCGGGTACCCAATCGCGCCTTGTTGATCACCTCGGCCAGCGGCGGCAATGCCAGGACCTGATCCAGCGGGATGTCGAAGTACCGCTTCCAGTCGCCGAAGAACTGCTGGGCCAGGGTGGTCGACAGGCATTGGGTCTGGATCTGATCCATCACCGCCGCCCCCTCGGCGGTCAGGTGCGGCAGCATCGACGCTTTCACCTCGGGATAGGTGGCGTAGTAGGACGACAGGCCACTACCGACAATGGCGGAGAAGGGCCCGCCGTTCGTGGTGAACAACGCCGCATTGATATCGGCTCCGGGCCCGCCGTACGCGGCGCCGGTGAGGTTGAGTTCCGGGGCGTAACTGGGTTGCAGCTCAACCGTCCACCCCGTCGCGAATCCGCCACCCGAATACCCGTACAGGCCGACGCGATTCTCCGCGCCGAGACCGAGCGGAGCGAATCGCGTCGCCGCGCGAATGCCGTCCAGCGCCATGAAACCGGGCTCCTGGGCGACCGGGAAATGGCCGGAGCGCCCGCCGAAATCGGGCACCGACACCACCCAGCCGTTCTGCAGCATGGTTTGCAGATCCTTGAGCTGCCCGGTGGTCTCCAGCGAGGACTGGGCACCGGCCTGCAGTCCGTAGGACGGGACGCATTGCGGGCCGGAGGCGTCCTCGAACATCTGCAGCGACACCAACGGACGATCCGGCCGGACATTGTGCGGCAGGAACACCGTGGTGACGGTGACATCCGGCTGCTCGAACACGTCGGTCGTGCGGTAGAGCAATTGCCAGGCTTGCGCCGGGAACGGTGCCACCAACTCGATCGGCCGGGAACGCAGAATAGCGCCGGGGGCCGCGGCCTCGAAACCGGCTGGCGGCTGATAGAACTCATCCACTTGCGGAAGTGGCGGCGCCGCGCCCGCCGTACTCGAGGAAACAATCGCCGGCCCGGCCAACGTCACCAGGACGGCGACCGCGATAACGCCGAACCCGCGGACGCGTCGCTGCGCCATACCGAACATCTCGACCTCCATTGTTGGGATCTGCCGACCTTCGCCAAGGGCGCAGCGCTCGGACTTCCTCCGACCGGACACATCCGCACTCGAGGCACTGACGTAGCAATCGAGCTTTCACCGCACACGCGCTAAATTCTCGGCATCAGAGCGAATGTCGAGATAAAACAGCATATATTCAGCAAACCGCCAAACCCGATATTGACGCCATTACCGAATGTCTACTCCCGCCGTCACCGGCTCACCGCGCCGTGTGGAATTGCCGTAGAGCCGAGCTAGCTCGGCCGCCACACCCGCGGTAGCGGATCCGGATCGGTGCGGTCCTCGGGCAGCCCGAGATCTCGAAGCTGTACGCAGAGTTCGAGATTGCGCCCGTCCGGATCGAGGAAATAGAGCGAGTGATACGGCCCGTAATCGACGGCGGCGCTCACCGCCACACCGTGTGCGCGCAGCAGGTCGCCCGCCGCGGCCAGCGCCTGCTCGTCGGGAACCGCGAAGGCCAGATGATGGAACCCGCCGCCGGGGCCGTCGAAGTCCGGGCCCTGGTCGAAAACGGCCAGGTAACTGCGATCCGCGACCCGCAGTACGTAATGCCGCGGCCTGGTCATCTGCCCCGCCCTGGCCGCGACACGACCGTCCGGGGCCAGGATGTCGGAGCCGTCGATGAAGTCGTCGCGCAGCGCGACCACCACCTCGAATCCCAATATCCCGCAGTAGAATTCGATGAACCGTTCGAGATCGCGGGTGTACAGGTTGACGTGGTTGAGTCCCGAGATATGTTGCGGAGTGCGCGATTTCCGCGCCTCCGGCTGCGTTGTCGTCATAGCTCGAGCATGGTCGCGCCGCGGCATCGAGACGATTCCCTTTCCGGGAGTGGTGGCCGGCCACGAGATTCGACAGACTGGCAGGCATGACCTCCGTCTCGGCCAGCCCGTTCGGGGCCCGTCTGCGGCAGTGGCGACTGGTGCGCAAGCTCAGCCAGTTGGAGCTGGCCAGCCGCGCCGGCTCCACACCGCGCCATATCTCGTTTCTGGAGACCGGGCGTTCGCGACCGAGCCGAGCCACGGTGCTGCACCTGGCCGAGGTGCTCGGCATTCCGCCGCGCGAGCACAATCATCTGCTGCGCGGCGCCGGCCTCGCCCCCGTCCAGGCCGCCGCGCCGATCGATCCGCCGCATCTGGCGGCCTTCACCGCCGCCGTCGAGCGGCTACTGAGTACCCACGAGCCATTCCCGGCGCTGGTGCTCGATCCGCATTCCGAAATCGTCGCCGCCAATCGCGCGTGCGAGCGCCTACTGGGCCCGAACCTGCTCGGCGACAACCTGATCGAGCGTCTCGTCGTCGATCGCGCAGCCCGCGATCTGATCGTGAATTGGCCCGAGATCGCCTGCGCGCTCCTGAGCCGCCTGCGCGCCCAACTCGACCGCGCTCCGCTCGATTCCCGCCTGCGCGCCCTCCTGGACCGCACCGCCCCGGCCGTCGCCGACCTCCCCCTCCCCGAGCACACCGGCGCCCATCATCCGCTCCCGTGTCCCGCATTCCGTTTGGGCGGCACCACAATTCACACGATCCAACTGACCACCCGCTTCGACCTCGCGTCCGACATCGCCCTGGACGAAATGCGCGTCGAGCTGTTCCACCCCCTCGACGCCACAGCCGAACAGTTCTTCCGCAACGAAGCATGGTCGCCGCCACGCACGAGCATCGATAATTCCGCCATCCGCACACCCGTTGTCTCAAACATCTCGAGAATCACCAGATCCCGCTGATCTGCCACCGCGTCATCGCACCCACCCGGCCGACGCGCACTGCCACCTCAATGCCCGGATCACGCGGCTTCTCGCGGGATGTGGACGACGTGCACTTGACTCGCACTCTCGATAAGGATCTGCAGAAGGTCCACCGGGCAGATGACTGGGCAACGCCCGGTCAGCGGGTGAGCGGCACGGCGATCCGGCCGGGGAACCGCGGGTGCTCCGCTTCGTCGAGCATCGCGGCAGCCACGGTGTCCCGGCTCACCATGATGCGGAAGATGCTCTTGGGGGAGGCATCGAGCCCGACGGTGCGGCGGTCCGGGCTGATCGGTTTGTTCGACAGGGGGCCGGCGTGGAAAACCGTTCCGCCCGCCGCGGTGACCACGGCGTCCGACTCGATCTTGTCGGCGATCTCCGCCCCGAGTCCGTTGAGGATCAGCCGGTTGAGCGCGCTTGCCACCGCGGCCGAGGGGCCGGTGCCGTAAGCGCCCAGCCAGATGACGCGGGCGTCCGACGCCACCGCCGACCGGGCACCCGCGGTCAGCACGCCCGGCTTCGTCCCTTTCGGCACGCCCAGTCCGGACAGCACCACTTCACTGCCTTCGAGCGCCGCGGCGATCTGGTCGGTGTGGAACACGTCCGCGACGATCTTGGTCAGCCCCGGGGCG
Organism: Nocardia sp. NPDC056564; assembly: GCF_042793755.1. Classification (NCBI taxonomy): domain Bacteria; kingdom Bacillati; phylum Actinomycetota; class Actinomycetes; order Mycobacteriales; family Nocardiaceae; genus Nocardia; species Nocardia sp. NPDC056564. The sequence continues at coordinate 41,744 of NZ_JBHTUR010000031.1, read as the reverse complement.
TCCGGAACGGTGATCCGGTCCGGATCGCGGGCAATGGCCCTGACGATGTGGCCGCGTTCGAGTGCCTGCCGGGTGAGGGCGAGTCCGGTCGGGCCGGACGCGGCGAGGACGGTGAGCTGCATGAAAATCTACTCCTGGGAAGGCCCGCGCGGGCAGGCGCACGGTCGAGGTGCGCCCGCCTGCGGCGTAATCGACCGAGCCGGATTCAGTCGAGGATGTTCGGCGGCGCCGAAGCATCCGGGGTATCGATCGGGTCGAGGTAGAAGCGGACCGCTGCGGCGCGGCCGTCTTCGACCCGGATGATCACTGTGCCGCGGATGGTCTCGACCACCCCGTCGGCCCGCGTGCCGATCATCTCCCACTCCGTCCACACCCGGTCACCGTCCACCACGGAGTCGATGACCTTGGCGTCCAAGCCGTTCGAATACCGGGCGAAGATGATGGTGTAGTTCGCGCGAACCCGGTCGACACCGCGGAAGGAGCGCTCGGGGTGGACCGGCACCACGCACTCGAAGTCGTCGATGTAATTGAGCACCAGCTTTTCGACGTCACGATCGGACATCGCCGCGGCCATTCGAAAAGGAACGACCCGCACTTCGTCGGTCGATGCACTCATTTCACGCCAGCCTTGTCTGTGGCCCCCGCGGCGATCGCGTAGAGCTCGGAATTGCCCGCGAACGGGGCTTTTCGCACGACACGAATGCGCCTCAACCGCCATTCCTTATCGACCCGCCGCAGGTCGACGTGCCAGAAACCGCGCATGACGAGCCAGTCGACTGCTTCGGCGGGAACGTGGTGATAGGCCACCACGAAACTGCGATAGTTGGCGTGGTCACCCTCGATCTCGACGATGACGTTGGAGGTCGAATGGTGCGTACTGTGGAACCCTTCCCGCACCGCCCGGCTGGCGACCACGAAATCATCGGCACTCAATTCTTGCGGCGGCGCGCCCAGGTGCTCGGAGACGTCCAGCGTGACGGTATCGGCCAGGATCGCCCGCAGACCCTCCCAGTCCTCGAGATCCTGTGACCAAGCGAACCGGGCCACGGTCTCGGTGACCGCGACCCGGTCGGCGAGGTAATTGACATCAGTCATGAAATCCCTTCAGCGAGAACATGATCGGTAGACCATCGGGGCGGGAGTGCGTGTCCACACAGCTTCGCGTCCACGATCTCCGCCCCCTGCGGTCACTCTTCCGGACTCCGGCCGCCTTAGCAGGGGCCAGGATGTCCCCCACTGCCGAATGCCGTTGATATTCTTCGGTCATGTCGGACGTGCGCAGGTTGGGCGCGGTGTTGCGGGAGCGACGTGAACGCACCCGACCGGAGCAAGTGGGTGTGGTCTCGCACGGCCGCAGGCGCACCGGCGGGCTGCGCCGGGAGGAGCTCGCCGAATTGGCCGGCCTGTCGACAGACCACCTGAAACGCATGGAGCAGGGTCGTCGGCATCCCTCCCCCGCTGTGTTGAACGCCTTGGCCCGCGCACTCCGGATGAGCAGGGCCGAGTACGAGCACCTCTGCACGCTGGCCGGTTACGCGCCGGCGGACGGGCGGGTGCCACGGCAGCTCAGTGCCGGTGCGCGCCGGCTCGTGGACCGGATAGAGAGCACGCCGGTGTGCGTGCTCGACGCCTCATGGACGGTCGTCGGCTGGAACCGGGCGTGGGAAACGCTGGCCTGCGGGGTGCCCTCGCTCGACCGACGCGAGGGCAACATCCCCTGGCGGGTGTTCGTCGGCCAGGGTCACCAGGTGACGCGGTCGCCCGAGGAACAAGCCCGCTTCCAGCGCCTGCTGGTAGCCGAACTGCAAGCGGCCTCGACCCGCTACCCCGCGGACGAAGACCTGGCGTCGTTGATCGCCGACCTCCAACGCGCCAGCCCCACGTTCGCCGAACTCTGGGCGAGCACGCCCACCCCCGCACAACACGACAGCCGGATGCTGCTCCAGCACGCGGATCTGAGACAGATCGCACTGGACTGCGACACCATCCACATTCCCGACGGCGACCTGACCGCGGTGGTGTTCACGGCCGCCCCGGGCTCCGCCGACGCCATGTCACTGGCCGAATTTCTACTGGACGCACGCGACGCACACTCCGGCCACCAGCAGCTCGCCATATGACGTCGCGGCTGAATACAAGTGCGTCGTGAACTGCCAGAAGGCGCGCGAGCGGGCTGGCGATCTCGGTCCGCGGCGGCCACGAGGTCGCGTTGGGGTGCAACGATCTTCACTGTCGACGTGGTGAAGCGTCGCATGGCGCAATGGGAACAGACCGGCGAGCATGGGGGTGGCGCCTACTTCTGGTGTCCAGATGGCTTCGTCGTCCGTGAGCCGGGTGTCGGTTTCATGACGAAGGTCATTATCGGCCTGCACGATGATGAAGACGTTCTCACCGACCTGTTCAAACCTTTGGCCGAGAACCGACTCCGGTGAGCAACTTCAGCGCCGGTCAGGCGGTCGGCGAGGTAACCGCGCGGGTGCCGAGCTGCCGTCTTTCGGTTCACAGACTGGTCACCCCGATCGCGGGTTTGTCCGCGGTCGGGCTGCGGCCCGCTCCGGCAGCTCGTCTCCGGCGCCGCTTCCGGCCGACCTAAACTTTCCGCGCCACCGCACCGTAGGCGGCGAGGGGCCGGACTCGGCGTATCTGGTTGAACGGCGGGCGCCACCGGGTGATTTCGACGAAGCCGGGATCGACGAGTTCCATACCGTCGAACACGGCCCGGATCTGGGCCGCGGGGCGCGGGGTGTAAGGCACCCCGCCGGAAGTAGCGTAGTTCTCACACAGCGTGACATAGGCCTGGCTGTCGTCGGTGCCGTCCCACATGACCAGGTAACTGTCCGACGGTACCGCGCCCATCACGGTGCGTACGACGCGCAAGAGTTCCTCGTATGATTTCGCGTGGCCCAGCACGCCCATGAACATGACGGCGATGGGCTGGTCGAAGTCGAGGACGTTCCTCGCGTCGGCGATGATCTTTTCCGGAGAATGGAAATCGGAATCGATATAGGCGGTGACGCCCGCGGGAGTGGTGCTGGTGAGCAGGACTCTGGCATGGGTGAGTACCAGCGGATCGTTGTCGACGTAGACAACCTTCGACTCCGGCGCCACCCCCTGGGCGACCTCGTGGGTGTTCTCCATGGTGGGCAACCCGGTCCCGATGTCGAGGAACTGCCGGATGCCGACTTCAGCGGCCAAGTAGGTGACCGCACGGATCAAGAACTGCCGTGACTGAATCGCCATGGCGGTGATGTCCGGGTCGATCTCGATACCGGCATCACCGGCGATTTCATCGATCTCGTAGTAATCCTTGCCGCCCATCCAGTAGTTCCAGATACGCGCCGAATGGGGGATGTCGGTCCGGAGCAGTGGGGCGTTGTCCTCGACCATAGGGTTTGCTCCTCGCAAGCGTCGCGCGGCCCACAACCGACTAGACGCTGCGGCGGTCGCAAATAGCTGGTATGCCGATCTGTGCCAAGAGAGTACAAGATTCGCGCCCCGCGCACCGCTGAATCGATAACTCGGGCACCAGCATTCGGGCATTCCGCGACCTCGATCGAGCACCCGTTGCGGTGCCGGCTCGGAATCGACGGCACCGCACTTCGGCCGAGGCGATCAGCGCGGTGTCAACGTCGTCAGAGCGGCTCCGCCACGGACCGAGCGGCCGCACCGGGCGAAGGCAGGCCGACGTTCGGCACGGCGACCACCGTGAAGTCGTGGGCGGGATGGCGGCGCAGCATCCGTGCGAACGCTCGCGCGGAGGAGGGCCACGGATTGGTGACCCGCCCGCTGGGGTGTTTGTACCAACTCCGCACCGCGGTCGGCCACACTGTTTTCGCCAACTCCCGGCGCATCCACAGCCGGTGATCGCGCATCGCATCGGCATCGAGTTCGATTGCGGCGGCGCCGATTTCCGCACGCCAGCGTAAACACGCGAGGATGTAGGCGATCTGATGTTCTTTCATGGTCGGGTTGCTGCCCGCCGGGTTGAACGAGTTGGGTCCCGCGATGAGGAACGCGTTGGGGTAGCCGGACACCGCCACACCCATGAACGCCTCGGCGCCGGCGGACCACTGCTCGTGCAGCAGCACGCCGCCTCGACCACGCACCGTCACCGGCACCAGGAATTCCGGCGCGCGAAAGCCCGTGGCGTATACGACAATGTCGGCGCGGCGGTGAGCACCGTCGCTCGTCTCGATCCCATCCGGGGTGATCCGGGCGATGGGACTGCTGACCAGTTCGACATTGTCCCGGTTCAGCGCCGGGAAATAGTGGCTGTCGAAGATGATCCGCTTGCCGCCTATCGGGTAGTTCGGGGTGAGTGCCGCGCGCAGCGTGGGATCTGCGACCTGATTACGCAGATACCGCCGCGCCGCCCACTCGGCGAGTGGCGCAGACCACCCACGGCGCATGATCGGCGCGAGCACGAAGTCGGCGCCGTAGTGCAGAGCCTGCCGATAGAGTCGATGCCCTCCCGGTATTCGCAACGCCCAACGCGAGACGACACCGAAATCGGCGCCAGGTTTCGGCAATACCCAGTGCGGGGTCCGTTGGTACACAGCCACGCTCTGCGCGACCGAGGCGATCTGTGGCAGCATCTGTGCGGCGCTGGACCCGGTGCCGATCACGGCGACATCGCGCCCACTCATCTGTAGGTCGTCGTTCCATTGCGCCGAGTGGAAGGCGGCCCCCTCGAACGCCTCCTGTCCAGGGATGACCGGAAGATCAGGGCGATGCAGTTGACCCACCGCGAAGACGACCACATCGGCCAACACCCGCTCCCGAGCCTCGGTCAGCAGTTCCCACCTGCCGAGATCGTCGAGGTAGGTGGCGTGGGTAATGGCGGTTCCCAACCGTAGATGTGGCACCAGCCCCTGCTCACCGGCGACATCACGCAAGTAGGCCAAGATCTGCTCCTGCCCCGGGTAGCGCGTCCGCCGATCGCGATAGGGCGCGAAAGAGAACGAATATAAATGCGATGGGACGTCACAGTTGCAGCCCGGGTAGATGTTGTCCCGCCATACCCCGCCGACGTCGCTGCCCTTCTCGAAGATCACGAAGTCCTCGATCCCCGCTTTCCGCAGCGCGGCGCCCATACCGAGGCCGCCGAACCCAGCACCGACAATCGCTACCCGTAGATCAAGGTCCTTCTGCACAGCGGCCTCCTCATTTCAGCGTCAGCATCCCAATGGCTACCCCGATCCAGCCGCCCACCTCAGCTGGCAGTCGCATGTTAATGAACGTGAAACTCAAATCAGACCGCACCACGCCAGCGTTTCTATCAGGCAGTTTTCACTTACTCCAGCAAGTCACGCAGAGAAGTAGTCGCTAGCAGGCCAGCCGATATTCGCGCTTCCCCGAGCAATGTCGGCCGTTCAGGCATCCTTACAGCTACGGCAGAGTCAGCTGCACGAACCCTCCCGGCGGCGGCGGTCGACGCGCGCCCGAAAACATCGCCGGCATGGATTTCGCAGGCGGGAACCACTCCCCGCCCCATAGTCGAATAACGCGGGACATGTCGGCCCCTGGCAAACCCGGATCGAGGGCGCGCCTTCGACTGCCCGCGCACCTTCCAGTCGCCTAACCGAAAAGGCCCCCCACCGGGGTCGCCGGTGCGGGGCCTCAGCCGAAAAGAGTTGCTAGGCGCTACTTTTCAGGCACTCCAAGGTTATCTGCAAGCCGTCTCGGCCTCCCGCCGACGCCGGTGCAGCATCGGTTCGGTGTAGCGATTCAAGCCAATCACGCCGCGTGACCTGCACGGACACGTCAAACTCGCAGCCGGCGCCGGAGGCTGGGCCGTATTGGCGCAAGGTAAGCGTGACTTCGCATGGGTGACAGTGTTCGCGTGGCAGTGTCACAACTGGGTGCCGCCGCCGTCCACCGCGAGTTCGGCGCCGGTGGTGTAGATCGCGCCGAAGGCGAGGAAATGGCGGCCCGCGCGACCTCCTCCGGGGTCCCGATACGCAGCATCGGAATCTGTGCGGCGAAACCCGCCACCATTTCATCCGTGCGTTCGGCGATCGCCCGCGCACCTTCTCAATCGCCAGCTACTTCTGCCCTGGCCGATCTCCCAGATGCCGTCTTGGCTGCCGAGAAGGGCGCTAGCACGAGCGAGCTCAGCTTCCCTGTCCACCGATTCCGCTGGCGCCATGCGTAATTACGGCCCGGGAGGGTTCGGGCAGGTGGCCGAGATGGTCGATGAGGCGCTGGCGCAAAAGAAGATACTCATCGCACCGCCACGGCGATCGACCAGGCGGACGTTCGACAACGCGAGCAGCAGTGATGACTTGGCCAAGACGGAACTGCTCACGGGTCAGATCGAGTTCGACACCACTGGGCAAGCGATTCCACCAGTGAAGTCCGTGCTGCTCGGTATCGAGCCACACCTCACCGACCATCAGATCGCCGCCGAAGACGTCGTTGACGATCGCGGCCGAAGCCGAACTCGCCCTCCTCATCGGCGCCGTTGCGCCGCAGTCGATCTCGGCTGCGATGCAGCGCTCGATACGCTCCAGGTCCGCGCGTTCGCGGGAGTCGGCTACTGTCGGCCGCGTGGATATGCAGCCCTCCATCGATTCGGCTGAGCAACTGACACATCGGGCCGAGTGGTTCATTTCGTCGCAGTGTGTTCGCGTCGAATCGCCCGGTTTCGAGAAGCTGGGAGACCAGTGGCTCGAGTTCGGCATTCCCGCAGCGCATGTCGATCGCATGCTGGATTTTCAACGGCGTTGGGGTGGATTGGTCCTGCCACCGTATGCGGAGTACGAAGGCGGACCGAAAATGCTGTGGTGCGAGATGCCTGCCGAGCAGCCCGAGCGCGCCGGATGGTTCTACGCGGGTCTGCATCGCGTGTCGATGGCCTATTCGTTCATGATCGGTCCCGCCGGGGAATTCGCCATCGACGAAGGCCCGTGGGTGCCCTTGCACGCGAGCATCGAAGGCTGGATCGAATCGGTCGCGCTGGCTCACCACGCATCCACCTCGGCGCAAAAGATCACCACAATTCGCGGTCACGCGATCGATGACCTACCGCCCCGCGCCTTCGAACCCGTGCCCGAGGTTCGCGGCCTCGCCGATACGTGGTGGCGAGGCCCGGATTCGCTGATCGCCATCCATACCGGGGAGGCCGTAGGCTTCGACAAACCCAGGCTGCGGGTCGCCCGCGTCTATGACGGTGGTTTCGTCCGCCGACTATAACGGCGGTCTCGGCGAATGGGGACTACGCGGCGGATAGCAGTGAGTGCGCCGCATCACCGGCACCGCTGGTGTCCGCACATCGGCGTGAGCGCGTACTGCCAGCGGTCGTAAGCGCATTTGCGGAAGAATCATCCCCCTCCCGACCGGCGATAGCCGGGACGGCTGATGGCTTCGAAGGAGTGCAGATGGCGGACATGACCATGACCTGGGAGCTCGGGGCGACAGGGTGGGTTCATGTCCACGTTTCCGACGACGGCAACGAGGCCAAAGTTCTCGCCTCCTACCTCACAAACGCACCGGAAGACCTGCTCAACGCCGTACTCAGCCTCTTCAGCGGAAGTTCTACTGCCAGAACGTATTTCGAGGCCGAACCTACTACTTACGTCTGGCTGTTCGACCGCACGGGCGCCAATGTGGACATCCAATTGGTGAAACTAGCTAACAGCGATGAGCCGGACGACGCTGGAACAGAGTTGTGGTCCACCACCCAGACCCTGAACCACCTCGCGCGCACTGTGGTCGGGGCGTTCGAGGTGGTGGCACAGCAACACGGCGATAACGGCTACTTGAAGAAGTGGTGCAAGCCCTTCCCACATGCCGAACTTCAGGCGCTTGCTGAGGCGCAACTAAACGTGAGGAATGACTGAGAAGGCCGACAACCACCCCGAATGGCTCGTGTGGAAGCCCCGACCACACCGCGCCCTGATCGACAGCGTCGCGCGCATCGAGGTCGCCGAGATGCCGAACGGGCGGTGAACAATATCATGCACCTTCCCGCCTGTGGGACACCGCGCGTCATTCGGATCGATCGGCGGCTTTCGGGGTGGGTGAGCCGGTCTGCGCCGGGCGTGTGCTCGGCGTGAAACTCGGCAGTGCCGAGTACAGATCCGACAGTGTTCTCCCGCACGTCTGCACGGTGCCGTCGGGGCGCACGAGCACGGCGTCGGCGCGCCCGCCACGGAGCCAGCGGTGCAGCGCGGTGCCCGGCACGGCACGCAGTATCACACCGCCGCACTGTTCGGCGGTCGCCGCCTCGGCGGGTGACGGGGCGGATGTCGTGATGACGGCGTAGCGCCCGGCGATGAGGTCGTCGACCCGGCGGCCGTCGGCCATCCGTTCGTTCGGCACCAGCCGTCCGGCCAGGCCTCGCCGCAGCGGCGGTGCGGCGACCAGCGCGGAGCGGTGCAGCGGCGGTGATTCGCCGCTGCTGATCGTCCGGGTCAGCCCGGGCAGCCGGTGCAGTCGCGGGGCGAGCAGGCCGCGCAGTCGATTGCCCAGTTCGCCGCCCTCGGCCATCGTCGAGCCGGTTAGCTTGGCCAGACGGATCATCATGTGCGCGTGTGGTTTCCGCTCTGTTTCGTAGCTGCCGAGCACCGATTCCGGCAGCTCACCGCGCAGTACCCCGGCCAGCTTCCAGGTGAGGTTGGCGGCATCGCGCACACCCGCGCCCATGCCCTGCCCGATGAACGGCGGGGTGAGATGAGCGGCGTCCCCGAGCAGGAACACCCGCCCGGCCCGCCACCGATCGGCCAGTTGCGCGCGGAAGGTGTAATCCGCCACCCTGACCAGTTCCAAGCCCCCGCGTTCAGCGTCGGAAAGCCAGGGGGTCAGTAGCGGCCACAGGCGGTCGAGATCACGGTAGACATCGGCGGATTCGCCTGGCCGCAAACGGAATTCCCACCGGTGACGGGTCGCTCCGATGCGCATATAGGTCGCTGCCCGACGCGGGTCGCACACCTGGTGCACGCCGCCCCAATGCCCCGGGTCGATCGGGGATACGAGGTCGACGACCAGCCAGCGCTGCTCGAATCGCAAGTCCCGCATGCGTGCGCCGATCGCGGTGCGCACCAGGCTGTTCGCGCCGTCACAACCCAGCACGTAGCGGGCGCGCACCGACTCGGTCCGTCCTGTCTCGCGATCTCCGAAATCCACTCGGACACAGTCGTTCTCAGCCATCAGCCCGGTGACTTCCACACCGCCGCGCAGCGAGACAGCCGGATACAGCGCCAGATTCGCCCGCAACAGCGCCTCCAGCTCCGGCTGGTCGAACAGATTCGCTTCGGGGAATCCGTTGCGGCCCCCGTCCGGATCGCGATCGAATTGCGCAAGCACGCGATGCCGCGGATCCACTAGGCGCAACCCCAGGGCGGGCCGGGCGATCGCGTCGAATCCCGCGCCGATGCCGAGACGTTCCACGATCCGCCGGATCTCACCGTCGAGATGGACCGCGCGCGGCTGCGGGTAGACGCCCTCCCACCGCTCGAGGACCAGCGATTCGATGCCGTACTGGGCCAGCAGTGTGGCCGCGGTGAGCCCGGCGGGGCCCGCGCCGACGATCACCACCGGAACTGCCGGCGAAGTCATCGGGACCCACCGGTCACCGTGGCCGCGACATCCAGAGTCGTGCCGGCCGCGGGCGCGATTTCAGTTGTGCCGCCGCCGTTTCGGCGAGGGCCGGCCACCGCACCGATCATCAACCGCACCATCCCGCTCCGGCCGATCGCGGGGCGGACCGGTCCCCTCAGCACCCCACCTGCCGCGACGAGCCCGACTGCGCCGATGCCGCGATAACCGGCGGTGGGGTATCCGAGATGCGCCGCACGCTCGTGCGTGGGCGGGACCGCGCCCGTCCCGAGGGACAGGAATTCGGCCGCCGGCACGCCACCGAGCACCGTCCGCACGGTTTTCATTGCCGCACCTCGATTCTCGCGTCGAGCGCATAGCGGCCCAGGATGGCCTCGACCGCGGCCGAGTCTGCATCGGGGTCCAGCGTGACGGTGGCGACGATCGCGCCGTCCTCGACCGCGGCGGCGATACCGGCCACACCGGCGGTCTCGGCCAGCGCATCGACCAGTTCGCGGCGGGTGGCATCGGCGCGCAGACCCAGCTTGTACGGTTTTCCGACCTCGGTCACGGGCAGCGCGTCGAGAATGGTGACCGTTTTGGGGGCGGCGGCGCGCTCGGGTACCCGCTCGGCGGCCCACGCCACCAGTTCGTCCTCGGTGACCTCGGCGCCCGCGATGTGCGCGACGTAGGCGACCGGGACCTCGCCGGCGTGCGCATCCGGTCGCCCGACCGCGCCGGCCGCGCTCACCTGCGGGTGGCTCAGCAGGGCGTCCTCGATGCTCGCGGGATCGATATTGTGGCCGCCGCGAATGATGAGATCCTTTGCGCGACCGTGCAGATGGATGAATCCCTCGTCGTCGATGTGGGCCAGGTCGCCGGTGCTCAGCCGGCCGTCGACCACCGTGCCCAGGCCATCGAGGCGGTGACCGTGTTCGTCGTGGCCGGTCACGTATCCGGCGAAGACCGTGGGGCCGCTGATGACCAGGACACCGGTCTCCCCGGCGGGCAACGTCTCCCACACGCCGTCTTCGGCTGTGCGGACGACCGCGACCTGCTGATAGGGCATGCGCTGCCCCACCGCGCCGGGCCGCGGAACATCCGGGAAGCTGCGCGCGGACGCGCACGTCGCCTCGGTGAGGCCGTATCCCTCCACCAGCGTGACCCCGGTGTGCAGCTGGAAGCTCTCGCGGACCGCGAGCGGCAGCGGGGACGCGCCGACCATCGCGTAGCGCAGGCTGGTGATGTCGGCGTCGATCGGGCATCGGGCCAGTACCGCGTACACCGTCGGCACCGCGCTCATCGTGGCAATTCGGTAGTGCGCCACGATATTCCAGAACTCTGCATAGAGCGTGAGGTCCCGGTATCCCAGCGGACCAGCCCACACCACCGGCTGACCGCGGAACAGCGGCGCGAGCAGCGTGACGACCAGCGCGTTGACGTGGAACAGCGGCAGCGCGGCGAAGACCACCGATCCCTCATCGAGTAGCGAGTTGGCGGCGATCATCCACGCATTGGACACCTCGCCGGAATGACGGTGCGCCGCCAGCTTCGGCACCCCGGTGGTACCGCCGGTATGGAACAGCGCCGCCAGATCCGATGCCGTCGGCGGCTCTCCGTGGAAATGGCTCGAATCCGTTTCGGCCGCAAGGGTATCGAGGTAACCGATCACGATGCCAGGTAGCTCCGGGGCGTTGGGGGCCGAGCCCGACGTCACGTTCGGCGTAACCGCGGGCGACACAGCGGCCGTCGGACGCAACACCAGCAGCGCATCCACGAGGCCGCGCGCCGCGAGTTCGACTGCCGCGGTCCAGGTCTCGGGTGCGAGTTCCGGACCGGCGGCGATCAGGACCCGAGCGCCCGAGCGGCGCAGCAGGTCGGCGAGGTGCTCGTGCGATAGGCCGCCATTGATCGGCGCCGCGATGCCCGCCAGCTGTGCGGCAAGGGCGGCCGGGATCAGCTCGGCGCAGTTGGGTGCGATCAGCGCGACCGCATCGGTGCGGCGCACACCCAACTCGTGCAGCAGGTTCGCGTACTTGTGCACGTCGGCGAGCAGGTCGGAGTAGCTGCGCCGCACTGGTTCTCGCCACCGCGCCGCATCCGGCAGTACGGTGATCGCGGTGCGTTCCGGCCACCGGGTCGCCGCGCGAACCAGCAGGGCATAGGTCGATTCGGGCAGGCCGCGCGCCGCGAGCGGCACCGCTTCGATAGCGGCCAGGTCCTCCGGAGCGGTGTACCGGGGCCAGAGCAAGTCCGCGGCCGAGGCCTCGACTGTCGAGTGGACGGTCATCGGGCATACCTCACTACCGTCCGCTGCCGGCCCAGGTCCAGGGCGCCGTCGTCGGTGCCGATCGCGGCCTCGACCACGTCCCCCTCGTGCAGATACTTCGGATTCTTCGCCTGCCCCTGGAAGAACATCTTCCACTTGACCTTCGGCGGCAGCAGCGAGCCGATGATCTCCACCGGCTTGGGCGGGGCGCTGAGTGCGGTGCCGATCGGGGTGCCGGTGAGCAGCAGATCCCCGGCGTCCATGCGTTGGAAACGGGTCAGCGCGCGCAGCGTCTCGACCGGCCGGTAGATCATGTCCGCGACCGTCATGTCCTGCCGCAGTTGACCATTGACCCACAGCCGCAGCCGCAGGTCCCCGAACCGCTTCAGCTCATCGGCGTCGAGCAGCACCAGCGCCGGGCCGACGGGGGTGAAGGTCGGATACGACTTGGACTCGTAGAACTGGGTTTTCGGCAGCTGCACGTCCCGCGCTGAGATGTCGTTGGTGACCACCAGTCCGGCGACGTAGTCCGCGAGGTTCTCGGTCGAGACGTCGGAACCGACCGGCATGTCGCGGCCGAACACGAGGCCGATCTCCACTTCGTAGTCGAGCAGCCGCACATGCGCGGGCCGGATGACGTCGTCGTGGGGTCCGCTGATCGATCCGGACGTCTTGCGGAAGAACGTGAGCGGAACCGTCTTCGGATCCATCCCCGAATCCCGCACGTGCGAGGCGAAATTCGTCATCTGCGCCACCATCCGGCACGGCGCGGTCACCGGTGAGATCAGCGAAAGGCTCTCCACCGCAACGGTCTCCGTGCCGGACGCGGCCGCGGCGATCGCCGCACGGTGGGCGAGCAGTTCCCGCGTGGTGGTCGCGGTGGTATCGATGCGGGCGGCACCGGCGGGGGTCAGCACCCACCAGGCGTCGGCGGTGCGAAGGATGGATGTGCTCATGAATTGGCCACTTTCATCAGGCCGCGCAGGCGGCGGATATCGAATTCGTTGTCCTCGCGCAGCGCGCCGAGGATCGAGCGCAACTCGCGCAGCGATTCGGCGCCGGGCTCGATGCCGAGGAAGTCCTTGGTCACGGGCGGACCCCACTGCGCCAGACCGGAGGCGCTCATCGGGGCCCAGCCCGGCTCGAGGGTGCAATCGAACATGTCGCCGTCGCTGAAGTGTTCGACCATGAACCCGTCGGGATCGCGCCAGTAGTCGAAGATCTGGCTGCCCTGGATGTGCCGGCCTATCCCCCACGATCGGCGATAACCCTGCTCGCGCAGATATTCACCACCCGCGGCGAGCGCGTCCAGGTCGGTGACCTGATAGGCCGAGTGCACGTACCGGTTCGACGGCCCGAGCGTCAGCGCGAGCGTGTGGTGGTCGGCCGGCACCGAACCCCGGTCGCACCGAACGAAACTCATGACCGGACCACGCTCCCGCTGACCCGGGTAATAGAGGAAGTCGCTGACGATCAGGCCGAGATTCCGCAGATACCAGTCGAGGGTTTCGCGGTATCGCGTCGACTGGATCACTACGTGCCCGAGCCGGCGCACGCGTGCCGGTGCGCGTAGCGGTCGCTGCGTGGTATTCACCCGGGCCACCTCGTGCCCGAAGTTGAAGATATGAGGCTGCTGCGTCGGCAAAGCCTCCAGATCGTGGGTCTCGGCGACCACTCGCACCCGCAGACGACTCGGATCCACCAGGTCGACGGTCAGGCCGCCGAGCGACTCCGGCAACGGCATGGCTCGCGCACCGGCCGCGTCGGCCAGGCGCAGTAGATCGGCGGAATCGGCGGCACGAAAGGCCGGACCGACGAAGCGCGAGCGGCCGCCACGCCGGATGAGCACGCAGGGCGCGCCCGGATCGGTCCCGCGCAGTTGCAACTCGTCAGGCGTGCGCAGTGCCGTTGTGAAGCCGAAGGCGTGGGCGAAGGTCTCCGCGCGGTCCAAGTCGGGTTTCTCGAACTCCAGCCACGCCAGGTCCAGCACCTTGATTACGGGATTGCGCACCCGGCCCGGATGCTCCCCCACGCGGGCTCCATGTTCGCTGTGCAGACCGCTGTGTACGTCGTGATGGCCGCTCATCGACCACTCCCTTCCAAGTACTGACGATATCGTCACTTACGAGCAGGGAGTCAGTCAAGGACTATCTGACGATTCCGTCAATATTGACTCGAACGGCTACGATGGTCAGTCTCGACAGCAGGAGGTGCATCGATGACCGCGAGCAACGGGTCAGGACCCAATCGCCTGGAACGCCGCAAGGCCCGCACGCGCGCCGCGCTGGTCGGCGCGGCGCAATCACTGCTGGCCGAGGGCAAGATCAACGTGCCGATCCTCGAGATCACCCAGGCCGCCGACGTCGGAATGGGCTCGTTCTACAACCACTTCCAGAGCCGCGAGGAACTGTTCCAGGCCGCCGTCGAGGAAGCGCTCGACCGGCACGGCGCCTTGCTCGACCTGCTGTGCGAAGACATCGAGGACCCCGCTCAGGTCTTCGCGCAGAGCTTCCGGCTCACCGGCCGCCTGCACCGCAGGCATCCCACCCTCAGCAAGGTCCTGCTGAACGACGGCCTGCACCTGGCGAACTCGGACCGCGGACTCGCACCCCGCGCACGCCGCGACATCGAGGCCGCGGCCGCGGCCGGGCGCTTCACCATCCATGACCCAGAACTGTCGATGACCATCGTGGCCGGCGCGGCCCTGTGCCTCGGACGACTACTCCACGATCACCCCGAACGCGACGACGCCGAGGCCGCCGACCAAGTGGCCGAAGACCTGCTGCGCATGTTCGGCCTCTCCGCCGAAGAGGCCCACAAGATCTGCCGCCGCCCACTCCCCCAGGTCGACCAGCCACGCGCCGACTGACCCACCGCGGGGCCGCATAGAAAACTTGTCCCACAACCGAACTGAGCCCCGAGCCGCTGCGATAGCGATCTCGGCTGTGTGCTGGCAATCGGCCGCACCCGGGTTGGCACCCGACTACAACTCGATCGAGGGTCATGGGATTGTCCCCAAACACAGCGCTCCCCCGAGCAGGTGAAGCATAGGGTCCCTGTGCCCAGGGGCTCGGTGGGCTGCGATTTCACGCCGACCACCCCGAATGATCCCGGAGCCGATAATCGAAAAGGCCCCGCACCGGGGTACTCCGGTGCGGGGCCTCGAGCTGAAAAGAGTTGCTAGGCGCTACTTTTCAGGGATTCGACGGTGCTACTTGCAGGCCGCCTTGGCTTCCCGCCGACGCCGGTGCAGGATCGGCTCGGTGTAACCGTTCGGCTGCTTGGTGCCCTCCAGGATCAGCTCCTTGGCCGCCTGGAAGGCGATGCTGCCGGCGAAGTCGGGGGCCAGCGGGCGGTAGTTCGGGTCACCCGCGTTCTGCCGGTCCACGACCGGGGCCATCCGCTCCAGGCTGGCCACCACCTCGGCCTCGGAGACGATGCCGTGGCGCAGCCAGTTGGCCACGAGCTGACTCGAAATACGCAGGGTCGCACGGTCTTCCATGAGCGCGACGTCCTCGATGTCGGGCACCTTGGAGCAGCCGACGCCCTGGTCGATCCAGCGCACCACGTAGCCGAGGATCGACTGCGCGCTGTTGTCGAGCTCCTGCTGCTTCTCCTCGGCGGTCCAGTTCGGGGCCGCGGCGAGGGGAATCTCCAGGATCTGATCGACGGTGGCGCGCCGGCCGCCCTTGAGGATCTCCTGCTGCCGCTCCAGCACGTTGACCTGGTGGTAGTGCGTCGCGTGCAGGGTGGCTGCGGTCGGCGAGGGCACCCACGCGGTGTTCGCGCCTGCCTTCGGGTGCCCGATCTTCTGCACCAGCATGTCGGCCATCAGGTCCGGCATGGCCCACATGCCCTTGCCGATCTGCGCCTTGCCGGGCAGCCCGGCGGCCAGGCCGGTGTCGACGTTCCAGTCCTCGTAGGACTTGATCCACTGCTGGGTCTTCATGTCGGCCTTGCGGACCATCGGCCCGGCCTCCATGGAGGTGTGGATCTCGTCGCCCGTGCGGTCGAGGAAGCCGGTGTTGATGAACACCACGCGTTCGGCGGCGGCCTGGATGCAGGCCTTGAGGTTGACCGTGGTGCGGCGCTCCTCGTCCATAATGCCGACCTTGAGGGTGTTGCGCGGCACGCCGAGCACGTCCTCGATCCGGCCGAACAGCTCGCTGGTGAACGCGACCTCGTCCGGGCCGTGCATCTTCGGCTTCACGATGTAGACCGAGCCGGTGCGGCTGTTCTTGAGTTCGGTGTCGCCGCGCAGCGAGTGCGTGGCGATGAGCGAGGTGACCAGGCCGTCGAGGATGCCCTCCGGGACCTCGTTGCCGTCCTTGTCGAGGATCGCGTCGCTGGTCATGAGGTGACCGACGTTGCGCACGAACAGCAGCGAACGACCGTGCAGCACGAGCTCACCGCCGTCGAGCGCGGTGTAGACCCGGTCCGGGTTCATGGTGCGGGTGAAGGTCTTGTCGCCCTTGCTCACCTTCTCGGTGAGATCGCCCTTCATCAGGCCGAGCCAGTTGTGGTAGCAGAGGACCTTGTCCTCGGCGTCCACTGCGGCGACCGAGTCCTCGAAGTCCATGATCGTGGTGACCGCGGACTCCAGCACCAGGTCCTTGACCCCCGCGGTGTCGGTGCTGCCGACCGGCGATTCCGGGTCGATCTGGATCTCGATGTGCAGCCCGTTGTGCTTCAGCAGCACCGAGGTCGGCGATTCCGGATCGCCGAGGTAGCCGACGAGCTGCGACGGATCGGCCAGGCCGATCTCGGTGCCGTCCTCCAGGCCGACCTCGAGCTCACCGTCGACGATCTTGTACGAGGTCGAGCCGATGTGCGAGCCGGTGATCAGCGTCGCGGCGTCGTCGAGGAAGTTGCGCGCCCACTCGATGACCTTGTCGCCGCGAACCTTGTTGTAGCTCTTGCCCTTTTCCGCGCCGTTCGCCTCGGAGATGGCATCGGTGCCGTACAGCGCGTCGTAGAGCGAACCCCAGCGCGCGTTGGCGGCGTTGATCGCGAAGCGCGCGTTCATCACCGGCACCACCAGCTGCGGGCCCGCGGTGGTGGCGATCTCGGTGTCCACGTTCTGGGTGGTGATCTGGAAATCGGCGGGTTCCGGACCGAGGTAGCCGATTTCGCCGAGGAAGTTCTTGTAGGCGGCCTTGTCGTAGTTGGCGCCGGGATGTTCGGCGTGCCACGCGTCGACCTTGCCCTGGATCTCGTCGCGCTCGGCGAGCAACGCGCGGTTGCGCGGCGCGAGATCGTTGATGACCTGCTCGGCTCCGGCCCAGAACGCGGCGGAATCTACGCCGGTTCCGGGGAGCGCCTCGTTCTCGATGAACTCGTGGAGAACGCTGGCCACCTGAAGCCCGCCGACCTGAATCCGCTCTGTCATCTACTGCCTCACTTCTGAGAAAGCCGGGTGGGAAAGACGCATACATGTTACCCGTGGGTAGTGATACCACCCTGTAGCGGGTCGAACGCGGCGTCTCGCCGATATGTTCCGGCGCGCCGATCGTGAGGGGATCGATCAGTCGGCGCGTCGTGCCTTGTCGGCGGTCGGCCGGACAACTCCTTGATTCTATCCGCGCGGGGATTTAATGTACTGATCGGAACATTTTCTGATCGGCAGGAGTGTGCGTGTCGCTCACGGACAAGGTCGTCGTGGTCACCGGGGGTAGCCGCGGTCTCGGCAAGGAGATGGTGCTCGCGTTCGCCGCGGCGGGCGCGGAGGTGGTGATCGCCAGCCGCAAGCTCGACGATTGCGTGGCGCTGGCCGACGAGGTGCAGAACACCCACGGCCGCCGCGCGCTGCCGGTGGCCTGCAATGTGAGCGACTGGGCGCAGTGCGACGCGCTGGTCGAGACCGTGTACGCCGAATTCGGCCGGGTCGACGTGCTGGTCAACAACGCGGGCCTCTCCCCGCTCTACCCGAGCCTGGATCAGGTCTCGGAGGCCCTGTTCGACAAGGTGATCGGCGTGAATCTCAAAGGCCCGTTCCGGCTTTCGTCGCTGATCGGCACCCGGATGGCGGCCGCGGGCGGCGGTTCGATCATCAACATCTCCTCGATCGAGGCGGCCCGGCCCGCGCCGTTCGCGCTGCCCTACGCCGCGGCCAAGGCCGGATTGAACACGCTCACCGCGGGTCTCGCGCAGAGTTTCGGACCGACGGTGCGGGTCAACACGATTCAGTGCGGCGCCTTCGCCACCGACATCGCCAAGGCCTGGCCGGACGAGGTCCGCACCCGGATCACCTCGCTCAACGCGCAGCACCGGGTCGGCGAACCCGGCGAGATCGTCGGCGCCGCACTGTTCTTCGCCACCGACGCCTCATCCTTCTGCACGGGCGCCACCCTGGCGCTGGACGGTGGCTGGCGATGAAGGCACTGACTTATCAAGGCCCCCGGCAGATCTCGTACACCGACGTGCCCGACCCGATCCTCACCGCGCCGGACAGCGCGATCATCCGGGTCACCGCGAGCGGCATCTGCGGCAGCGATCTGCACATCTACGGCGGCCACGGGTTCACCGACAAGGTCGGCTACAGCGTCGGGCACGAGGCGGTCGGCGAGATCGTCGAACTCGGCCCCGAGGTGCGCGGCCTGTCGATCGGCGACCGGGTGCTGGTGTCCGCGTCGGCCGGGTGCAGCCGATGCGCGAAGTGCCGGGTCGGCATCGTCGCGGCCTGCGAGCGCACTCCCCTGGCGATCGACGCCTGCTACGGGCTCGGCGGGGCGCTGCCCGGCGGCCAGGCGCAGTTGCTGGCGGTCCCGCACGCCGAGGGAAACCTGGTGCGGCTGCCCGAGGGCGTCAGCGACGCGGCCGCGGTCGTGCTCACCGACAACGCGCCGACCGCCTGGTACGGCGCCCGCCGCGCCCGCATCGCGCCCGGCGACACCGTGGTGGTGATCGGGCTCGGACCGGTCGGGCTGATGGCGATCCAGTCGGCGTTCGCGATGGGCGCGGCGCGCGTGCTCGGCGTCGACCTGATCGCCGAACGCCGCAAGCAGGCCGCCGAACTCGGCGCCGAACCGGTCGAGGCGGACGACCCGAAGCTCGCCATCCGCGAAATGCTCGGCGGCGGCGCGGATGTCGCGATCGAGGCGGTCGGCGCCGATGCCACCATCAAGCTGGCGATCAGCGCGGTCGGGCACCGCGGGCGGGTGAGCGTCATCGGCGTCAACCAGAACCGCGCCTATCCGTTCCACATGCCGCTGGCCCAGGTCAAGGAGCTCGAATTCCACATCGGGCTGTGCTCGATCCAGTACGAGCTGCCGACCCTGCTGAAGCTGACCGCCGCGGGCCGATTGCGCCCGGAAGTCGTTGTCACCCATCCGCTGCCGATGTCCGAGGGCGCGGACGCCTACCAGCTGTTCGCCGAACGCGCCGACGGCGTGAGCAAAGTAGTCCTGGACCCGGCGCGATGAGCACCGCGGCGCACCGCGAGAGCGGCTCCGGCCCATGACGAGCGGTTCCGACATCGCCCCCACCCGCAGGCGCGGCCGCCCGCCCGCGGCCGAATCGTCGGCGGGCGACACCCGCGAACGCATCGTGCGCGCCGCGGTGGAGCTGTTCGCGGAGAAGGGATTCCACGGCACCGGCGTCGCGGAGATCGGCGACCGCGCCGACGTGCAGCGCGGCGCGCTGTACTACCACATCGGCTCCAAAGAGGAACTGCTCTGGCAGATCCTGCACGACTACATCCAGCTGATGCTGGTCGACGCCGAACGCATCACCTCCGCCGCCGACGACCCGGTCACCAAGCTGCGCAAGCTGATCCACAGCCACGTCGGCCTGATCATCGATCACCGCCGCGAGGTCGCGATCCAGCTCCGCGACGTCACCGCGCTCAGCGGCGAACGCGGCGCACAGCTACAAGCGCTGCGCGACCGCGTGCAACACTGCTGGCAGCGGACGATCGACGCCGGCCACGCCGCCGGACTGCTGCGCACCGACGACCACGTGGTGACCAACAGCGTGCTCGGCATGCTGAACATGGTGACCTTCTGGTATCGACCACACGGCGGGCACACCCCCGCCGAGATCGCCGACATTCTCGCGACCACGTTCCTCGACGGCGTGGTGACCACGACCGACAACCACACGAAAGGCTGACCATGGCTTGGGATTTCGAGACCGACCCGGACTTCCAGCAGAAGCTGGACTGGGCGGCGGAATTCGTCCGCACCGAGGTGGAACCGCTCGATCTGCTCTACCCGAACCCGTACGACCGCACCGACAAGGAAGCGATGGCGCTCATGCGCCCGCTCAAGGAGCAGGTCAAGGCGCAGGGGCTGTGGGCGTGCCACCTCGGTCCGGAGCTCGGCGGCCAGGGCTACGGGCAGATGAAGCTGGCCCTGCTCAACGAGGTGCTCGGCACGTCGTTCTGGGCGCCGTCGGTATTCGGTTGCCAGGCACCGGATTCCGGCAACGCCGAGATCCTCGCGCACTACGGCACCCCGGAGCAGAAGGCCAAGTACCTGGAGCCGCTGCTGGCCGGTGAGATCGGCTCCTGTTACGTGATGACCGAACCCACCGGCGGCTCGGACCCGACCACGTTCAAGACCACCGCGGTGCGCGACGGCGACCACTGGGTGATCAACGGCGAGAAGTGGTTCAACTCCAACGCGCAGTTCGCCAGCTTCCACATCGTCATGGTGGTGACCAACACCGAAGTCAGTGCGTACCAAGGCATGTCGATGTTCATCGTGCCCGCCGACACCCCCGGCCTGGAGATCGTCAAGAACTTCCACGTGCACGGGTTCAGCGAGCACGAGGGACACCTGCGCTTCACCGACGTCCGCGTGCCCGCCGACCACCTGCTCGGCGCCGAGGGCCAGGGCTTCATCGTGGCGCAGACCCGCCTCGGCGGCGGCCGCGTGCACCATGCGATGCGCACCGTCGCGCTGGTGCGCAAGGCCTTCGACATGATGGCCGAACGGGTCGTCTCCCGCCCGATGCGCAAGGGCCCGCTCGCCGGCCTGCAGATGACGCAGGAACGCATCGCGGACAGCTGGATCGAGATGGAGCAGTTCCGCCTGCTCGTCCTGCGCACCGCGTGGCGCATCGACAAGGAACAGAATTACCTGAAGGTGCGCAAGGACATTGCCGCGATCAAGGTCGCCATGCCCAAGGTCATGCACGACATCGCCCAGCGCGCGCTGCACCTGCACGGCGCCATCGGCGTGAGCACCGACCTCCCGTTCGTCGACATGATGAACTACGCCGAGGTGATGGCGATCGCCGACGGCCCCACCGAGGTGCACAAGATCACCCTGGCCAAGGAGGTCCTGAAGGACTACGCGCCCGGCGATCCGGTGTACCCGAGCGGCTACCGCCCTGCCCTGCGCGAGAAGGCGCGGGAGCTGGTGGCGGAGCGCCTCGAACACATCGTCGGCAACCTGTAAGCGCCGGAAAACCGGGCCTCGACGGTATGCCGTCGAGGCCCGGAGTCGTCGCACCGGCGACCGGCATCGCCGGATCGATACGGCCGAATTCAGCTGTCGCCCTGCCGAATCGCACGCGACCGCACGCCGACGACCCGGTTGACGTCAGCAATTGGTCACAACTGAGCACCTGGAAATCGCCGCTCGCCCGTGTTCAATGAGAGACAACGTCTGTCGCGTCATCCGGAGGACAACCATGGTTTCCGCACGCAAGATCGCCCGATCCCCCATCACGTGGACCCTGGCCGTCCTGCTGATCGTCGGGCTCGGCGTCGGCATGGTGTTGGCCCAGCCGTGGCGCCTGTTCACCAATACCACCGTCAACGAGGCCGCACCCTCGGCCACCGCACCCGCCGCGCCGGGCGCGCCCGCGCAGCCACGCACCCTGGCCGGCGGCACCCTCATCGCACACGAGCACGATACCTCCGGCACCGTGCGGATCCTCCAACTGCCCGACGGCACCCGGGTCCTGCGGCTCGAGGACCTCGACACCTCGGACGGCCCCGACCTGCACGTGTGGCTCACCGACGCCGAGGTGGTCGAGGGCAAGGCCGGCTGGTTCGTGTTCGACGACGGCCGGCACACCGACCTCGGCAGTCTCAAGGGCAACAAGGGCAGCCAGAACTACGTGCTCCCCGCCGACATCGATCTGACCGCGTTCACCAGCGTCACCATCTGGTGCCAGCGGTTCCATGTCTCCTTCGGCGCCGCCCAGCTGCACAACGCCTGATCCGCGCCCGGAAATAAATGACCCGACAGCGGTAGGCCCGCTGTGTCACCATGGAATTCGATGATGATCACCAGGTAGCGGTGATCCACGAGCACGCGGAAGGAGGAGGTGGCCATGCACGAGTACGACCCGATTCGGGCGAACGCCGAAGCGGCACAGCGATTGTCGACCAGGAAACCAGCATTCGACCGACAGCTGCGCAGCGCAAACGACGACGGCCGCCTCCCGGCCGGTAACTGACCGCCCCTTCGCCCCGCTCGACCTCTCTCGAAACATGGTGATTCCCATGACATTCCGCTATGCCGCCAACCCGGCGACACTGACCGCCGACAACTGGATACACGCCGGAGTGCTGGTGCTGAACGCCTCCTACGAGGCGCTCGACGAGATCAGCGCCGACCGGGCCATCGTGCTGCTGATGACCGGCGCCGCGGAGTCGATCGCCGACCGGGCCCCGCACTTCCTGATCCGGTCCCAGCACGTCGAGCTGGTGCTGCCGGAGACCATCCGGCTGCTCCGCTACGTCTACCTCGAGCACGCCACCAGGGTGCACGACGAGAGCCGCGCCACCCTGGCGGGCGTGCTGCGCCGGGACAGCCACCGGTGCGGCTACTGCGCCGCCTGGGCCCGCACCGTCGACCACATCCGGCCGCGCAGCCGGGGCGGCCCGAACACCTGGAGCAACCTCGTCGCCTGTTGCGGCCCGTGCAATACGACCAAGGCCGACCGCACCCCCGAGGAGGCGGGCATGCGGCTGCTGTGGCAACCCAAGGCGCCCAACCACCAGGCCAGGCAACAGCGGCGGATCTGGAAGCAGCTCGCCGCCACCTGAACCCATCCGAGAAAGGAGAGGATCGCGATGACCATCCGCACCGAGACCAGCGCGGTCGTGGAACTGACCCTGGCCGAGCTGCTTCCGCTCTCGGACTCCCGAGAGTGGCATCGGGCCGCCTGCCGGGGTGATCCGCAGCACGAGGCGTGGTTCCCGTACCCGTCGCAGGACTTCGACTACGCGCGCGGCATCTGCGCGGGCTGCCCGATCCGCGCGGCCTGCGGTGACTTCGCCGCCCGCACCGGCCAGTCCGGCGTCTGGGGCGGTCACGAGTTCGACCGCGGACAGCTGATCCGCCCGTGACGCGCGCCGCCGTGTCCGCCCCGGACACGGCGGCCGACGGACACGACTTACGGCACGCCGGTGAGGGCAACCTCGACGCGGCCGCAAACCGCAGGTGAACCTACACTGTGCAGCGTGGGCACTCATCGCAGCGGAACCAGATCCCGGGGCGTCAGCAAAGGTCCGGTTATCGCAGTGGTGGCCATCGTGCTGCTCGTCGCCGGGGTCGTCGGCTGGTTCCAGTTACGGGACCGGGCGGCCGACGAGGACAGCGCCGCGGCCGCGGCGTGCGTCTCCGGCGCGTCGACGCTCTACGTCACCGCCGATCCGGACATCGCCGTGCCGGTCAGAGCCGCCGCGGACCGGTACAACGCGACCAAGCCGAAGGTGCGCGATCACTGCGCGCAGGTGGTCGTGACGGCGCAGCCGTCCGCCGCGATCGTCGCCGCGTTCACCGACGGCAAGCCGTGGGATCAGAACCTCGGCCCGCAGCCGGTGCTGTGGATCCCCGATTCCACCCGTTCGATCGAGTCCATGCGGGTCCCGGGCATGATCGAGGGCACGCCCGCGCCGATCGCGGTGAGCCCGATCGTGCTCGCGGTGCCGGACGAATTGCGCGGCGCGCTGGAACAGGCCAACACCACGTGGGCGGATCTGCCACGGCTGCAACAAGGTTCGCTCAAGGATGTCGGGCTGTCCGGCTGGGGCGGTCTGCGCATGGCGCTGCCGCCCGGGGACGCCTCGCTCGCCGCCGCCACGGCGGTGGGGTCCGCGGTGTCCGGCGCGGAACCGCTCACCGAGCAGGCCGCACAGTCGGGCCAGGCCGTCGCGGCGATCTCCGGTCTCGCCGCCGAGGCGCCGGAGGCGGCCGACACCGCCGCGGCGTTCGGCATCATCGCCGGCGCCCCGCAAACGGCCACCGTGCACGCGGTGGCCGCCACCGAGCAGCAGGTGAAAAACCAAGCGGGACTTACGGTCTTCCGGCCGTCCGGCGCCGCGCCGGTCGCCGATCACCCGGCGGCACTGATGTCCGGACCGTGGGTCGACAAGACGCAGAACCTCGTCGGCGGGCTGTTCGCGGACTACCTGCGCGCACCGGAACAGGCGCAGGCGTTCAGCGCGGCAGGATTCACCACCGCACCCGCCGCCGCCCCCGCACCGCCGCGGGCCGCCCTCGACAAAGTCCGTGCCACCCTGGCCAATCCGGTGCTCGGCGTGCAATCCACCGTGCTGGTCGACGTCTCCTCGTCCATGTCGACCACCGACGGTTCGATGACCCGCCTAGCGAATGTCATCGGCGCGCTGAGCTCCACGCTGACGGTGATGCCGCCGGACTTCGGCCTCGGCCTCTGGACCTACGGCAAGAACCTGGACGGCACAACGCCTTACAAGGTGCAGGCCGCCACCGCCCCGCTCACCGACGAGCAACGCACCAAGATCAGCAACGCACTCGGCACGATCAAGGCCGGCGACGTCCGCGCCGACCAGGCATACCCCACGCTGATCGCCGCGTACAAGAGCGCGGTCAACGGATACACCCCCGGCCGAACGAATTCCGTGCTGCTCATCACCGACGGCCCGGAGGACGACTCGACGGTCACCGGCGCGAAACTCGCCGCCGACCTGGCCGCCGCGATCGACAAGTCGCACCCGGTCCGGGTGGACATCATCGTCATCGGCGGCCAGGGCACACAGACGCTGAAGAGCATCGCCGAGCAGTCCGGCGGCACCTACACGAAGGTCACTACCTCCGACGACCTCAGCTTCGGCTCCGCGGTCGTCCAGTCGCTGACCACCCCGTAAAGACGCACCACGTCTGATTTCCCGCACCGAGATTCGCATGCGATTTTCGGTGCGGGAAATCAGAAGTGGTGCGGCGGGCTCGAAGACACGGGCGCCCTCCGCCTGACTCGGCGAAGGGCGCCCTCGGGGCCGACGGTCAGTCGGCGTAGGCCTCGATCGGGGGGCAGGAGCAGACCAGGTTGCGGTCGCCGTAGGCGCCGTCGATGCGGCGGACGGGCGGCCACACCTTGGGCCGCGGGTGGTTGAGACCCCGCGGGTAGACGGCGGTTTCGCGGCTGTACGGGTGCTCCCACTCGCCGACCAGGCTGGCCGCGGTGTGCGGCGCGCCGCGCAGCGGGTTGTCGGTCACCGGCCACACGCCCGCCGCGACCTGATCGATCTCCTTGCGGATGGCGATCATCGCCTCGATGAAATCGTCCAGCTCGTCCAGGTTTTCGCTCTCGGTCGGCTCGACCATCAGCGTGCCGGCGACCGGGAAGCTCATCGTCGGCGCGTGGAATCCGTAGTCCGCCAGCCGCTTCGCCACATCGTCCACCGTGACGCCGGTTCGCTTGGTGATCTCGCGCAGATCCAGGATGCACTCGTGCGCGACCATCCCGTGCTCGCCGGTGTAGAGCACCGGGAAGTACTCGTCGAGCCGGCGGGCGATGTAGTTCGCCGAGGCGATCGCCGTCAGCGTCGCGTCGCGCAGGCCGTCCGCGCCCATCATCCGGATGTAGGCCCAGGTGATCGGCAGGATCGAGGCCGAGCCGTAGTTGGCCGCCGACACCGCGTGCGAGTCGGTCACCAGCGGATCGCCGGGCAGGTAAGGGGCGAGGTGCGACCGGACCGCGACCGGACCGACACCGGGCCCGCCGCCGCCGTGCGGGATGCAGAACGTCTTGTGCAGGTTCAGGTGGCTGACGTCGCCGCCGAACCGGCCCGGACGGGCAAGTCCGACAAGCGCGTTCAGGTTCGCGCCGTCGACGTACACCTGGCCGCCCGCGTCGTGCACCAGCGCGCACAGCTCGGCGACCTCGTGCTCGTACACGCCGTGCGTGGACGGGTAGGTGATCATGATGCAGGCCAGCCGGTCGGCGTGATCGGCGATCTTGGCTCGCAGGTCGTCCAGGTCGACGTCGCCGTTGTCGCGGCACTTGACCACCTCGACGCGCAGCCCGGCCATCGCCGCCGAGGCCGCGTTGGTGCCGTGCGCGCTGGACGGGATCAGGCAGGTATCCCGGTGCGTGTCACCACGATCCAGGTGGTAGCGGCGGATCGCCAGCAGGCCGGCGTACTCGCCCTGGCTGCCCGCGTTCGGCTGCAGGCTGACCGAGTCGTAACCGGTGATGTCGGACAGCCACTGCTCCAGGTCGTGGATCACCTGCAACAGCCCGGGCGCGTCCTCGACCGGCGCGTACGGGTGCACACGGGCGAAGCCGGGCCAGGTGATGGCCTCCATCTCGGCGGTCGCGTTCAGCTTCATGGTGCACGAGCCGAGCGGAATCATGCTGCGGTCCAACGCGATGTCCTTGTCGGACAGCGAGCGCAGGTAGCGCAGCATCGCGGTTTCGGTGTGGTACTTGGTGAATGCCGGGTGGTCGAGGAACTCGGAGGTCCGGTTCTCGATCGCGACGACCGGCGCCGGGTCGCGCCGCTCGGCCGACAGTGCGGTGCCGAAGGATTCGAGCACCGCCGCGACGTGCGCCTCGGTGGTGGCCTCGTCGCAGGCGATGCCGACGTGATCGGCGTCCACCAGGCGCAGGTTGATCCCGCGCGACTTCGCCTTCGCCACAACGGCTTCCGCGCCGCCGGGCACGTGCGCCAGCACGGTGTCGAAGAACGTGTCGTGCACGACCGCACCGTCCAGCCCCGCGGCGATGGTGGCGGCGTGCCGATGCACCCGGCGCGCGATGTCGCGCAGGCCGTCGGCGCCGTGATAGCTCGCGTACATGGCCGCGACGATGGCCAGCAGCACCTGCGCAGTACAGATGTTGGAGGTGGCCTTCTCCCGGCGGATGTGCTGCTCGCGCGTCTGCAACGCCAGCCGGTAGGCCACGTCGCCGTCCGCGTCCACCGACACGCCGACCAACCGGCCCGGCAGCTGCCTGGCATACGCGGTGCGCACGGCCAGATAACCCGCGTGCGGGCCGCCGAAGCCGAGCGGCACACCGAACCGCTGGGTGGTGCCGAAGCAGACATCCGCGCCCTGGTCGCCGGGGGACGCGATCAACGTCATGGCCAGCAGGTCCGCGCCCACCGCGACCAGCGCGCCGCGTTCGTGCGCGGCGCCGATCAGCGACGTCCAGTCCACTACCCGCCCGGACGCGCCCGGCGCCTGCACCAGCACACCGAAGAATTCACCGTCGGGCAGTTCTCCGGCGCACAGATCCGCCGGGACCAGCTCGATGCCGAGCGGCCGCGCGCGGGTGGTCAGCACGGTCTTGGTCTGCGGGAACAGGTCGGTGTCGATGACCAGCCGCGCCGACTTGGACCGGCTCGCCCGCTGCAGCAGCGTCATCGCCTCGGCGGCGGCGGTGGCCTCGTCCAGCATCGACGCGTTCGCCACGTCCATGCCGGTCAGTTCGGACACCATGGTCTGGAAGTTGAGCAGCGCCTCGAGCCGGCCCTGACTGATCTCCGGCTGATAGGGCGTGTACGCCGTGTACCAGGCCGGGTTCTCCAGCAGGTTGCGTACCAGCACCGGCGGGGTCAGGGTGTCGTAGTAACCGAGCCCGATCATCGAGGTGGCCACGGTGTTGGCGTGGGCGAGCCCGGCGAGTTCGGCCAGCACCTCGTGTTCGGTTGCGGCAGGCGGCAATCCGGCCAGGCCGGACCCGTCGAGGATGGTGGCGGGCAAGGCCTTCGTGGCCAGCTCGTCGAGCGAGCCGACGCCGACGACGTCCAGGATCCGGGCGATTTCGCCCCGGTCGGGTCCGATGTGGCGATCGGCGAATGAGCGAGTCACGGCAGCTCCCATAGGGTTCGGGCGGGTCGACACCTGTCGACGGTTACCAGCCCTCCCCCTCTGTCGTGTTGCCTGAGAGATTCGGACGCGCGACCGCAATGAAGGTCGAGCCCCTTTCCCCATGGGCGGGCGGCCCGAAGCCACCGCTTTCCAGAGGCGCCCAAGCCCGCACGGTCCCTGATGCCTGAGAGATTGACGGGGAGGTGCTGCTCCTTCGGCGCCCGGACTCTGTCGAACCCGGGACTCTCCCGCACGGCGTTGGCGCGACACCAGTTTAAGCCGACGACACGCCAGAACGTGTCACTGGTCCCTTCCCTGCGGGTGTCGCGCTGGTCACGTCGGTGCGCGGGCCTCCAGGCGATTACATGGATAGATGCGCATATCTACTTAACACCATGTTTCAGCTCGATCGCGCCGATGCCGCCGAAAACCAGATGCCACACAGCACAACACCCCGCTACCCTGGGTTTCGCCGGGGAGGCGGGGTGTTGTGAGCTGACTATTCTTTAACCGGTCTTGCGGCTCATGCGGGCCTTACGCCGGTAGGACAGCTCGTCCTCCGGACGTTCGGTCACCGCGGACGCGCGTTCGGCCGGGAAGTTGGCGATCGCGCCGGTGAGCTCGTGCATGGCACCGCTGATCGCGATGCCGAACACGCCTTGCCCGCCCTGCAGTAAATCGACTACCTCCTCGGCCGAGGTGCACTCGTACACCGACGTGCCGTCGGAGAACAGGGTGATCCCGGCGAGGTCCTGCACTCCCCTGCTGCGTAGATGGTCGACCGCGATCCTGATGTTCTGTAGCGAGATGCCCGCGTCGAGCAGCCGCTTCACGATCTTCAGGACCAGGATGTCCTTGAACGAGTACAGGCGCTGGCTGCCCGAGCCGGCGGCGCTGCGAATGGAGGGCACGACCAATCCGGTCCGCGCCCAGTAATCGAGCTGCCGGTAGGTGATCCCCGCTACCTGGCATGCACTGGGAACCCGGTAGCCGACCAGATCGTCGGGAACCGAGTCGTCCGGGAACAGGCCTGGCTGCACCACATTTTGCGATTCCTCTGCCACTGACCACTCCCTTGCTCCGCCGACCGCTGGCCTCATCGATGACCCGGCTCCGCTTCGACCACTACTCATACTGACGACCTGGCCAAAACGGACGTGGCCCAACTATCGAGATTACTCCCCTGATTGTCCAGGGAGCACCATCGTCAGGCCAAACGCGACGCGCGGTTAAAGTCTCAAGCTCTGGTTAAGGGACGATCCCCCGGTCAGCCCGCGAAAACGCCGGATTGCCGGAAAGGTCCTGTTCAGCTATCCGTGGCCTTGAAATCGTCGGGCGAGACCGACTCGAGGAACTCCTTGAACTTCTCCACCTCGTCCTCGCGCTCGTCCGGCATCACCAGCCCGGCCTCCTCGAGCACCGGCTCCTCGGCGTAGATCGGGCAACCCACCCGCAAGGCGATCGCTACCGAGTCCGACGGCCGCGCCGAGATGTGCAGGTCGTTCTCGAAGACCAGATCCGCGTAGAACGTGCCCTCCTGGAGATCCACGATGCGCACCTCCTTGAGGGTGTGCCCGAGCTCGGTGATCAGGATCTTGATCAGATCGTGGGTCAGCGGGCGGATCGGGGTCACCCCCTCCTGCTCCAGCACGATCGCCGTTGCCTCGGCCTGCCCGATCCAAATCGGTAGATACCGGTCCCCCGACACCTCGCGGAGCAACAGCACGGGCTGATTCTGTGGCTGCTCGACACGAATGCCGATCACGCGCATTTCACTCATGCCTCCACCTCGCTAGCGCTCGGCTCCGGCATGCGCGATGCACGCTGTGACATGATTCGTTCGCTTCGCTCACTCACCGCACTGCCTCCCATAATCCGCCGGCCGCCCGGCACGACCACCGCCCAGCTCGCCGTACCAACGAGTCTAGGCGAACCCACGCGGGTGCAGCGATCGGTGTGCAAGCCGAAATCGGCGTGTTGGATGACCGAAACATGACACGGATTCCGGGTCAGCGCACCAACGGGATGCTCAGCCGCCCAGCGACGTCCGCACCGACGATTTCACCAGACAGGCGTGCAACGTCAGCGACAGCGCCGCGAGTTCGCGCACCGTCTCCTCGGCGCGCGCCCGCGCACCGGCGTCGCGGCTCTTCGCGATCGGGGCGGCGATCTGCGCCACCAGTGCGGCCTCGCGATCGGCGGCCAGCTTGAACGCGCGCAAATGCCGTGCCTCCAAACCGAATTCGGCCATCGCCTTGGCGGTCTCGGCCAGCGTCACCGCGTCGCCGTCGAAGAATCCGGCGGCACCGGGGGTGATCAGGTTGGCCCGGATCAGATCGTTGAGAAAGGTC
The DNA here is from genome assembly GCF_042793755.1 of Nocardia sp. NPDC056564. Lineage (NCBI taxonomy): Bacteria > Bacillati > Actinomycetota > Actinomycetes > Mycobacteriales > Nocardiaceae > Nocardia > Nocardia sp. NPDC056564. Next base: position 11,553 of record NZ_JBHTUR010000031.1, on the reverse strand, counting down.
TCGTCGATGTCGGCCTTGGCGAGCAGATCCGCGCGGGTGAGCCGGATTTCGTGATCGAAGCGCAGATCGTCGGGGGAAATCTCGCTGGGCACCACGCCGAGCCTCCTCGGCGCCGTGGCGCCGTTTCTGTTCCCGCCGGGCGCGACCGGATGCTCGGAGCCGGCGGTCGTTGCCGCCGACTCCGACGCACCCGTATGGCCCGAATGCGCCCGGGCGCGGGCTTCCCGCACACCGAGCGTCGCCGCACCGCTGTCGATCGCTTCGAGTTGTTCCTTGATCACCTTCAACGGCAGATACTGATCGCGTTGCGCGGTCAGCACGAACCGGAGCCGTTCACAGTCGGCGACGGAGAATCTGCGGTAACCCGAGGGCGTGCGCTCCGGCCGAATGAGGCCCTCCGCTTCCAGGAAGCGGATTTTCGAGATGGTGACGTCCGGAAAGTCCGGGCGCAGCAGGTCGAGCACGGAGCCGATCGACATGCCTCCGCGCGCCCACTGCGCCGCACCTGTCACGGCGTTGAGTCCTTCATGACCCCGAGCCCTTCATGAGGTGAAAGAACCCAGCGCCGCGTGCTCATAGGCTCCCTGCACCCGCCGAGTCGTTCTGCGCCCGCGGTCCGGTGAGGAACACCAGGCGGAACTTGCCGATCTGCACCTCGTCGCCGTTCTGGAGTTCCGAGGAGTCCACCGGCTCCCGATTCACATAGGTGCCGTTCAGGCTGCCGACATCGACAACCTGGAACGAATCGTCGTCCTGACGGAACTCGGCGTGCCGACGGCTGACGGTGACGTCGTCGAGAAAGATGTCACTGTCGGGGTGGCGGCCCGCCGACGTTGTCGGCTGATCCAGCAGGAACCGCGAGCCCGCGTTCGGACCGCGCTTGACGACCAGGAGGGCCGCACCAACGGGCAGACCCTCGACCCCTTGGACCGGCTGTTCGCCGGTCGGCTCTCCGGAGCGCGACGCGTCGACCTCGTTCAGGAAATCCGCGCGGAAGACCGACGTCGTCTCGGCCGCGGTCTCCCCGTAACCCGGGTCTTTGTTCTCGCTCACCGTTTCTCTCCTCCTCGAACCTGATTATCCATGCAAGCAGGTGATACCTGTGGCACCACGACCTGCCGTCGAGTCCCTAGATTCCCGACAATGACTGTCGGCGCATCTGTTGGCATTGACCGTACCCTGCCAGGGCGTGCCCGTGCAGGTAGAACCGGGAAGGCTGATTCAGCCCCCGATAACTCCTTGATAACCTGCCGCATCCAACAGTTCATCAAGGGTCTTGTCGAGGCCGGCGGCGTCCGCCACCTCGAGTTCGAACAGCCATCCGTCGCTGTACGGATCGGTGTTCAGCGTCTCCGGCTCCTGCACCAGAACCTCGTTCACCGCAACAACTTTCGCTGCGATCGGCGCGTAGATGTCGGACACGCTCTTGGTCGACTCGACCTCCGCGATGCTGTCCCCCACGGCGACGTCCTTATCCGTTTCGGGCAGCTGCACGAACACAACGTCACCGAGTTGGGACTGGGCATAATCGGTGATGCCCACCCGAACCCGGGTCGGGCCGATCCGCTGCACCCACTCGTGCTCCTCGGTGTAGCGCAGATCTTCGGGGGTCTGGGTCACAGGCCGTCCGTCCTTTCCATTGTGATCGTGTGGGCGCAACTCTATGCGAGGCTCGAGCCGATCTTCGACTCGACGTCTCGGTCAGGTCGTCCGGTGTGCCACAGCCGGTATCGAGCGAGCGACGGCGATCGCCTTACCGGTGTAGAGCAAGCCGGTCCATACATACACCGCCGTGCCCCAGACCAGTAATGCCCCGCCGAAGGCACGCCCGAAACCGTCGAGCGCCCAATCCATCTCCCCGGCCAGCAGCCAGACGAACGCCGACATCAACGCGAAGGTGGCCGCCTTGCCCAGATAGATGACGTCGGGCGGGGGTAGGTCGCGGCGTTTGTAGACCGAGAGCGTGCCGGTGAGGACCAGATCGCGGCCGACGAGGAGCACCGCGACCCACCACGGGATGAGGCCGCGGATCACGAACGCCACCAGCGTCGTCACCAGGTACAACCGGTCCACGAACGGGTCGAGCAGGGCGCCGAGGCGGGAGGACTGATCGAGCAGGCGGGCCAGCTTGCCGTCCAGGAAGTCGGTCAGGCCGCTGGCGAAGGCCAGCACGAACGCCCAGCCGTCGGCGTGCTCGACCAGCAGCAGCCAGAGGAACACCGGAACACCCAGCAGGCGCACGACACTCAGGACATTCGGGACGGTGAGGATGCGGTCGTCGAAGACGCCGCCGGCGCCGGCGCGCTCCTCCGGCTCCGTGGTGCCCGATTCGGTTGTCACGCCCAGTGCTTACCGCATCGACCCCGGTCGACGCCATCCGGGCACGCCGGTTTTCTCGATATCGGCGGGCAAGGATGGTTTCCGCCACAGACCGGCGGTGACAGAATGAGTATGAAATCATCTCATCTGTCGGTACGGTGAACGTCCGGTGAGCGAGAGGAAGTCATGCCCGCATTCGACTACGACGTGGTGGTGATCGGTTCCGGCTTCGGGGGCAGCGTGAGCGCCCTCCGGTTGACCGAGAAGGGGTATCGGGTCGGCGTGCTCGAGGCGGGCAGGCGCTGGCAGGCCGAGGACATCCCGCGCACGAATTGGAATGTGCGCAAGTCGATCTGGGCGCCGCGACTGGGGCTGACCGGGCCGCAGCGGATCAGCGTGCTCGGCAAGTGCGCGGTGTTCTCCGGCGCGGGCGTCGGCGGCGGCTCGCTCATCTACGGCAACACTCTCTACGAGCCCCTGCCGAACTTCTACACCGATAGGCAGTGGGCGCACATCACCGACTGGCGGGCCGAGCTGGCGCCGTATTACGACCAGGCGCAACGGATGCTCGGCGTGGCGCCGAACCCGCGGATGACCCCGGCCGACGAGGTGATCCGCGAGATCGCCGACGACCTCGGCGTGGCCGACACCTTCCACCCGACCAACGTCGGGGTGTTCTTCAACGAGAGCGATCCGGGCACCGAGGTCGACGACCCCTATTTCGGCGGCGTCGGCCCGCGCAGACGCGGATGTGTGCACTGCGCGCAATGTTTCACCGGCTGCCCGAACAATGCCAAGAACACGACCACCACGAACTACCTCTACCTGGCCGAACAGGCCGGCGCCGAGGTGCATCCACTGACCACGGCCACGTCGGTGCGGCCCCGGCCGGACGGCGGCTACGCCGTCGAGACCGAGCGCTCGGACTGGTGGATCCGCAAGCAGCGCCGGACCTTCACCGCCGAGCAGGTGGTGTTCGCCGGCGCCGCGCTCGGCACCCAGAAGCTGCTGCACAAGATGCGCGACGACGCGGTGCTGCCGAATCTGTCGCCGCGGCTCGGCGAGCTGACCCGCAGCAACTCCGAGGCGATCCTGAACGTGGTGAGCCGCTCCCGCCGCGATTTCGCCGAGGGCATCGCGATCACCTCCTCGATCCACCCGGCCGCGGACACCCACATCGAGGTCTGCCACTACGGCAAGGGGCAGAACGCGCTGTTCCCGATGTCGGTGCCGATCGTGGACGGCGGCGCGTTCCGGTTCCTGCGCTTCCTGCTGGCGATGGTGCTGCACCCGCTGGTCTTCCTGCGCAGCCTCAATGCCAGGCACGCGTCGGAGAAGTCGGTGATCCTGCTGGTCATGCAGTCGCTGGACAACTCGCTGACCTCGTTCCGCCGGCGCGGGCTGCTCAAGACGAAACAGGGCACCGGCGAACCGAATCCGACCTGGATCCCGATGGCGCACGACATCGGGCGCCGCTTCGGCGAGAAGGTGCAGGGCGATACGCACGGGCTGGTGATGGACGTGTTCAACATTCCGGCGACCGCGCACTACATCGGCGGGTGCGTCATCGGGGACAGCCCGGAGACCGGTGTGGTCGACCCGTATCAGCGGGTGTTCGGCCATCCCGGCCTGCATGTGGCCGACGGCTCGGCGGTGACCGCGAACCTGGGCGTCAACCCGTCGCTCACCATCACCGCGCAGGCGGAGCGGGCAATGGCGTTCTGGCCCAACAAGAACGAGGCCGATCCGCGGCCCGAACTCGGGACCGCGTACCGGCGCATCGCGCCCGTGGCGCCGAACCGGCCGACGGTGCCCGCCGCCGCGCCGGGCGCGTTGCGGCTGCCGATCACCCCGGTCGATCCCCCGGTGCCCGCCACCTGAGCCCACCGGGCGGCATACCCGACCGGCCCCGAACGTGGCGAAACCGACACCATCGGCGGGGCCGATACCCGCTAGCGTCGGCGTCGTGTCAGACAGTGGTATCGATCTACGTTCCTACCTGCCCGCGGCCGAGGTGCGCGCCCGCGGCGCCGCCCTGCGCGACCGGGTGCCGGTCACCATGCGCGATCGCGCGGCCGAGGGAGCGCACCGGCCCGAGGTGCTCGACTTCATCGAGGCGAGCAACGCGGGCAGGCTGGCGCACCTGGTGCCGCTGCGAATCGGCCGGATGATCGCCTCCCCGTTCACGTTCTACCGCGGCGCGGCGGGGCTGATGGCCGCCGATCTGGCCGGCGGACCGGACACCGGGCTCACCGCGCAGCTCTGCGGCGACGCGCATGCCGCGAATTTCGGCCTGTACGGCACGCCACGCGGCGAAATCATCATGGACATCAACGATTTCGACGAGACCATCGCCGGGCCGTGGGAGTGGGATCTGGACCGCCTCGCGGCCAGCCTGGTGCTCGCGGGGCGGGAAAGCGGTGCGGGCGAGGACGACTGCCGCGCCGCCGCGCACGACGCCGCCCGCGCCTACCGCCTGGCCGTCGCGCGGCTGGCCGAGCAGCCGTTCCTGGCATCGTGGAGCGCGCTGCCCGACGAGTCGGTGCTCGACGACGCCGCGGCGCACGACCTCATCGACGACTTCAAGAAGGCCGCGAAGAAGGCGCGCAAGAACACCAGCGCGAAGGTGGTGGCCAAGTGGACCGAGCACCTCGAGGACCACCAGACCGGCATCAAGAAGCACCGATTCATCAGCGACCCACCGATTCTCACCCCGGTCGAGGACCGGGTCGCCGCGGCGATCACCGACGGCCTGGAGCGCTACGCCGACACGCTGCGCCGGTCGCGGCGCCACCTGCTGGCCCGATTCGCGGTGTCCGACATCGCCTTCCGCATCGTCGGCACCGGCAGCGTCGGCCTGCACACCTACGTCGCGCTGCTGCACGGCAACGAGGGTGAGGATCTGGTGCTGCAGATCAAGCAGGCCAACCCGTCCGCGCTCGCGCCGTATCTGCCCGCGCCGCCGCCCAAGCACGAGGGCAAGCGAATCGTGCGGGGCGCCAGGCTGGTTCAGTCCGAGAGCGACATCCTGCTCGGCTGGACCAGTGTCGACCCGACCGGCGACGGCGTCGAATTGCCGTTCATCGTGCGGCAATTCCGCAATCTGAAGGGCAGCATCGACCCGGCCGGCCTGTCCGCCGCCGACCTCGACGACTACGGCAGGCTGGCCGGCGCGCTGCTGGCCAGAGCGCACGCGCGCTCGCTCGATCCGCGCCTGCTCGCGGGCTACCTCGGCGAGGACGAGCGGTTCGACGACGCGGTCGCCGATTTCGCCGTGCGCTATGCCGACCGCACCGAGGCCGACCATGCCACACTGGTCGAGGCGGTAACGGCGGGCAAGATCGCCGCCGAAGAGCCGGAGTGAACGCGACACCAACACGCCGACTGTTACCACCGGCGCGGCGAATTCGGCCGCGCACCTCGTATCCTGTGCACTGTCGAGTGTCGACGTGAAGGGCGGTCGTTAATGCTCGTGCGAGTGCAGAACGCCGCAGGCACCAATGCCGAGCGGGCACTGATCGATTGGCTACGCACCTGGAAGGACGCGGACAGCCCCAAGGGCGTCGCCACGATCAACTGCAGTCTGTTCCACAAGGATCGGCTGCACCAGTTCGACGCGGTGGTGTGGACGCCGACCAGCTGCGTGGTGATCGAGGCCGAGGCGCTGGTGGCCCGCCAGGACGGCGTGCTGGAGATCCCGCTCAACGGCCAGTGGACGATCAACGGCGACCCGGCCGCCATGGAGGGCCGGGACCGGCGCACGCCGCTGGAGAAGTCCCGCGAGCACACCTTCGCGTTGCAGAACTGGCTGGCCGCCCGCGGCCTCGGCCAGCGCGCGGTGCACGGGCTCGCGCTGGTCGTCCCGCTGCGCGGGGCCGAGCTGAAGATCCAGCAGGCGTGGAGCGACCCCAGCTTCGACGTCATCCTCGGCGACGACCCGGGCCGGTTGCGGCACTACTTCGACGCGCTGGCCGAGGAGGAGAAGCACCTCTGGACGGCCAACGACGTCGCCATCGCCTTCCGCGGCCTCGGCATCCTGCCCTACCTGCCCGCGCCGCAGGAGCTGCTGAACGAGGGCTTCCTCGGCCCGATCGACATCACGCTGTGGCACGGCGGGCCGAACCAGGCCCAGGCCGAGGCGTATGCCGAGGAGCTGGCGCAGGCCGAGCGCGAGGCGCACCGGCCGGTCTACGCGGTGGAGGCGCCGTGGTACAGCCCGTGGAAGCTGTATCCGCGGGAGACCAGGGACATGGACTTCGGTCGCGCCTTCATGCGGATCACCCTGGCGGTCGGCATGCTGATCGCGTTCGCCTGGGTGCTGTGGTTCGTCATCAGCGCGGTCCTGACCTACGGGCCCTGATTCGGCTCAGGCCTTGCGCGCCACCGTGATTCGCGGCAGCTCGGCCGTCGGCTCGTCGGCGGCCGGGTCGGCGACCGGCTGCGAGTCGCGCTCCACCAGCAACGCGACGTGCAGCCGGGACGGACAGCCGAGCTTGAGCATCACCTGGCGCACGTGATTGACCACGGTCCACTCGGAGATCCCCAACTGGGTGGCGATCATTCGATTGGTCATGCCGGTGGCGACCAGCCGGGCGATCTCGCGCTGCCGGTTGGTCAGCGCCGCCAGCGGTGAGTCGTCCGGATCGGGCAGCGTCGGGCTCGCACACGCGTAGGCCACCGCCTCGGCCAGCGACATCTCCCCCGCCGTCCGCATGATTTCCCGGAACCTGGCCTCGCCGAGCGCATTCCGGTGCTCGGCCGCACGCGGCGCCGGATCGGCCGGGCCCAGCTGCGGGATGCCGTGCGTAGCGCGCAACTGCCGGGCCGCGTACATCAGCGTCATCGTCGCCTCGGCATGCTCGACCCCGGCCGCGTCGTAGGCCATCGCGCAGCCCTCCAGCGCGACGATCGCTTGCAGCACATGCTCTTCCAGGCCGTCCTCGGCCAGGTTCTCCCGGTAGAGCATCTGTGCCCGGTCCGCGGTCCGCGGTCCGATCTGCGTGCGCGCCAGCGTATTCAGTCCGATCAGCCGGGCCGTGCTGTCCAGGCACCTGGCCCGGTCGCGCATCCTGCCCCAGATCTCGGTGTCCCGGTTGGGCGGGTCCGGGATGCGCAGCAGCATCAGCGAGCCCTGCAACCGGCCCGGCCACGGCCCGGTGAGCTCGTCGGCGTAGCGCGCCGCGACGCTCAGCCGGTCCTTGGCGCCCGCCCGGTCGCCGACCGCGAGCAGCACCGGGCCCAGCACCACCGCGACCCTGGCCGCGTCCACCTGGCGGTCGAAACGGTGGTACGCGGCAATGGAATTGGTCAGCAGGTCGACCGCTCGCCGCAAGCGCCCCGAGCGCCCTGCCCAGGTGCCGAGCACCTCGAGACACAGCGGCGCGGTCACCCCGGGCGAGAGCGTGCTGCGATCGCTCATCTCCAGCGCTTTGGCCAGCACCGACTCCACCTCGGATTGGTAGCCGAACTGGATCCACGCCGATTCCAGGTCGGCGGCCAGGCGAACGGCGCGTTCCGGCCGCCCGCTGTCGATCAGATAGTGCACCGCCGCGATGAAGTCCACGATCCGCTTGCCCGCGGCGTCGAGCGCGGTCGTGCGGTGCTCGCGGGTGTCGAACCGGGGGCCGATCTGCTCGGCGAGCCGGCAGAGCCGGTCCACGTGGTCGTCGCGCATCGCGGTGGCACGCGCCGGGTCGGCGGCCAGTATCTGCCGGCAGTAGGCGTGCACCGTGGCGAAGAGCCGGTAGCCGTTGCCGTGCGGCCCGCTGGAGACGTGATCGAGCAGGCTGCGCCTGACCAGCTCGGTCATCGCGGTCGTCGCCTCTTCGTCGGTGGTCGCGGCCGCGAGGCAGGCCATGTCGGTGTCGATCACCGACTCGTACATCGACAGGCGCAGCAGCAGCTCGAGCACCTCGGGCGCGACGTCGTCCAGACCCCATTCGACCGCGCCGTGCAGCGTCCGATGCCGGGCGGGCACGTCGACATAGGACGTGGACTTCAGGTCCGCGCCCGCCTCGATCCGGTGCAGGGTGCGCACCGGGCCGATCCGGGCGATCGAACCCGCCGCGAGTTCGATGGCCAGCGGCACGCCGTCGAGTTCGCGCACGATCTCGTCGAGCACGAGCCGATCGGCCACCGCGGCGGTTCCCCGGTAGTGGCTGTCGATGCTGTCGAGCAACAGCTGGGCGGCGGGTGCGGAACCCGGGTAGTAGTCGCCGGTGTCGCAACCGGTGCTCAACGGGCGCACGCACAGCACACACTCGCGGTACAGGTTGAACGGGATCCGGCTGGTCGCCACCAGGGTCAGGTTCGGGCAGTGGTCCAAAAGCCTTGCCACATCGGTGGAGATCTGCTCGACCACTCGATCGCAGTTGTCCAGCAACAGAATTACCGGACTGGCGCCGATCATCGCGGCCAGCGCCGCCAAGGCCTCGACCGGGTCGAAGTATCGGGGTGCGGCGGCGAGTGAACGATGACTTGCCTTCTCCAGCACCGCGTTCCACGCACCGGTTCGATCGACGCACTCGCCGAGATCCACCATCGCGTCCCGATCTGCCCGGAATCCGCTGTCCGGCAATGCCTCTCGAGCTAGCCTGGACTTGCCCACCCCGGCGGTCCCGGTGAGGGTGAGCAACCTGACCCGGCGATCGAGGAGTAGTCGACCGAGTTCCGCGAGCTCTGCCGCTCGCCCGACAATCGTCGGGAGCCGATATGTTCCGGCCAGCGTAGGCCGGAGGTCATCGCCCACCATGGGTACCTCTCAGTCACTGCCACGGCTAAGACGACCGCACGAAATACGCCCGAGCCACATTGCATCCAGGCCGACCGAGCCGAGAGATCGATCGGCGAACCTTGATGTTCACCGATCGAATACGACCATACCAAGCCCTCGCGACACTGCGAGGCGTTCAGCAATACTCCGAGTTGACCTGGGGCTGCGAGGGTTTCGTCAGTCACGCGGTAACGACCAGCTTCGGTCGGATGACCATTGACTTCTCCGCCGCCCCGCGGTCGGTTAGCAAGAACCTGTCAGTAGTTATCGTCAACCGGTGTTCGGACTACCGCAAGACACCAGGCTCGGGGGCTCGCTCCGGCCGGCCGGCATCGCGCTGGGCGCCGCCGTCGCGGGTCTAGTGCCCTTGACCTTCCCGCCCGGCGGCGGCGCGACCGCGTTCGACCGCGCGGTCGCGGCGCCGATCCACGCGGCATTCGACGCGCGGCCCGGTGTCTACTCGGCGCTGGTGGTGCCCAGCAACGGCTACATCCTGGTGCCGCTGCTGCTGCTCGCGGGTGCGTGGTTCGGCTACCGCGGCCACCGGCGGCGGGCCGCGATCATGGTCCTGGTCCCCGAACTCGCCCTCGGCCTCAATGCGTTGCTGTGGAAGCCGCTCTGGGACAGGCACTTACACGACTATCTCGCCTATCCCAGCGGGCACACGGTGCATCTGGTCGCGATCGCGACGGCGTTCATCGTGCTGATCGATTCGGTGCGCGCGCGCCTGATCACGTTCGCGGTAGCCCTGGTGGCGATGCTCGCGGCGTCCGTCGGCATGATCGGCCTCGACTACCACCTGCCCACCGACATCGTCGGGGGCGCCGCGATAGCCATCGCGACGGTACTCGCGCTCTGCTGGGCGGCGCAAGCGTTATTCGACCGGCCGGGGCGCGCCGAACAGCATGCGCCGCAGTAGCCCATCCCGCAGGACCAGCGCGTGGAACGCGATCGCGCAGATGTGCGCGGTGAACACCAGGAGCAGGGCGTAGCCGAAGTAGGTATGCAGCGACCGCAGCCGCTCGTACCGGTTCCAGTCCACCCACCCGGGTGCGGGTAGCTCGACCCCACCGGCTAACCGCACGCTTCCCTCCGCCGCGGACACCATCGCCCAGCCGATCAGCGGCTGCGCGAGAAGCAGTGCGTACATGAGGATTTCGGACCCGGCGGCGACCCTCCGCTCGATCGGTCCGAGCCGTGCGAACGCCCCCGGCCCGCGGCGCAGCACCCGATTCACCACCCGCACCACCGCCAACGCCAGCACACCGATGCCGATGGTCATGTGCCACGTGCGCACGGCCGCGCTCTCGCCCCACCAACGCACCATCCCCGCCCCCGCGATCAGCGCGGCGACCACCAGCACCGCCATCAGCCAATGCAACACCCGGGTCAGCGGATCGAACCGGGCCATCTCGGTGTTCACACGCATTCTCCTGCCACTGCCGAACCCACGGTGATGACACGAATGCCGCGGCCGAACAGTTCAGCGCGCCGGATCGATGACCGGCAAACCCTTGGTACCGACCGGGAAAGGTGGTAGAACTTGTTCTAGTTTACTGGATGGGAGCGCGTACGGTGCGGTACGGGATTGTGTTGTTCACCAGCGATCGAGGCATCACGCCCGCGGACGCGGCGGTGGCCGCGGAGGGTGCCGGCTTCGACACGTTCTACGTGCCGGAGCACACGCATATCCCGGTGATCCGGGCGGCCGCGCATCCGCGCACCGGCGATGCGAGCCTGCCGGACGACCGGTATCTGCGCACCCTCGATCCCTGGGTGGCGCTGGCCACCATCGCCGCCGTCACGACCAGGATCGGCCTGTCCACGGCGGTGGCGCTGCCGGCCGAGCACCACCCGATCACCCTGGCGAAAACCATCGCCTCGCTGGACCACCTCTCCGGCGGCCGGGTCAGTCTCGGCGTCGGATTCGGCTGGAACACCGATGAACTCGCCCACCACGGCGTCGACCCGGCCAAGCGCCGGACCATCCTGCGGGAGCACCTGGACGCCATGCGTGCCCTCTGGACCGACGAGGAGGCCAGCTTCGCCGGCGAATTCGTGAACTTCGGCGCGAGCTGGTCCTGGCCGAAGCCGATCCAGAAGCGGATCCCGGTGCTGCTCGGCGCGGCGGGTACGGAGAAGTCGTTCACCTGGCTCGCCAAGAACGCCGACGGCTGGATCACCACCCCCACCGAGGACGGGGTCGACGACAAGATCGCGCTGCTGCACCGCGTCTGGCGCGAACACGGCCGCGAAGGTCTCCCCGAGGTCGTGGTGCTCGCCGGTAAACCGAATCCGGAACAGTTGGCGCAGTGGGCCGAGGCCGGCGTCACCGAGGCCGTTTTCGGGATGCCCGATCGCACCACCGACGAAGTGCGCGCCTACCTCGGCCGGCTCGCCGGAAAGCTCGGCATCGGCGCCTGAGTGCCCACGACAACGGCGGCCCGTGCGCAGTGTCGCGC